>NZ_JAHVOC010000001.1:0-1052957 GCF_025696525.1 Bacillus sp. XT-2 | reverse complement strand
AATAAAACACTTCTTTTATCTTGATTCTTTATGCTCTCGGATTAAGACACGTAATCGTGTTAAGGTTAATTCATGACTGCATAAGGAGTGATACCTTGCTAAAAGTTGCAAAAATTTCGGTTTCTTGCATTGCATTAGTCTTGTGCGTATACTCACTGTTTAATCAAAATGAATTATTGTTGCTGGTTGTTCAATTGTTTGTTGCAGCACTTTTATCAGTAGTCGGAATTGAAGCGATATTAAGCAAACAAAAACTGTCTGGATATTTATTGTTTGGAACAGCAGCCTTCTTACTTGTTGTAAACGGTGTGAAATTCATGATTTAAACTTATTTTAATTCCGTAAGAATATAGAGTCCCAGAACCAATAAATGAAAGCTGCAACAATGCTCATAATGAAATAATTTAAGCTTTTTAGCACAGCAAGCAAGAGCACTTGTTGGATTAGTCACAACAAAGAACGATAACGCAGCTACAAAAGCTATAGCTGTGTAGATAAAAAGATTAATTTAAACTTTTTTCCTCTTTTTCTCAGCAGCACTTGCAAATTGCAAAGGGACAGCAAACACCAAATAAGTGATTAAAGCGTAAAATCCTATGATGCCAATAGTGACTAATGCGATTGCCATAAATCCAGAGTATAAAAGATTGAGCATTATTCAACCTCTGAAAATAACCACCGCGTTACGAAATAATTCATATCATTAAACTCAAACCATAAATTCTTTATCCAAACGTCTCTTAAGCTTTGTCTCTTTATGTGAACTCTTGATAATAAATTCTGTTCGGATCTGTTTTCACCTGGTTTGTTGTACTTAAATGTTCCTTTTCATACATCCTCCATTAAATCAATATCATTTTTCCACCTTGACTATCAGTAACCCATTCGCCGTTATATTTACATTTGCTCACTGTCCTAGAAAACTTGTAATTCTTTCCCAACCTTATAACTTTAGTTTACCATTATTATCCTGAGTGATCGATATGGTTATGATCTTTTTGAAATAGCAACAACTCATGCAGCTCAATGTTTAGGTATGTGAAGAGTTATCTAACAGCTCTCTTGGGTACCGCTCCATTTCATACCTGTATAGCTTTCTGACAATCGCAAAAGTGATCAATTCACGATTAAAATGTCTATATCAAATGGTGTTTTTATGTAAATTTAAAACAAGCAATAAACAAATAAAAACTGCCTCTATTGTTATTTTTCGTAATAATAGGATTTGACCCAATGATAATTTCTACCCTTATTTTCACACCATTCAATAAATCCCTTTGATTGTTTTTCTGTAAACAACACCCAGTCATTCAACAGATCTTGATAATAGTTAAGTGCTTCGTTATTGTTATTTCTTGTTTGTTGACATTCTACCTTGTTGTTTAACTGCCGTGACTTAGTAATAAGTGCTGTATCTTCTTTAATATCGCCAAGATACAAATCTTGGATATATAATGAAATGAATACCAAAGGGCGTTCAAATTAATATCGATTAGCGTTAATAAGGATAATTGTTCATTGCTGCCACCAAGTCTAAGTGCATTGTATAAGTAATCGACACGTTTAGCATTTAAAAACACGCCATACCACCTATGTGGTCTTGGATCTTCGGGGTTACTCTTCATCCATACCTCAAGTAAAGGCTTTAAAAGTTCCTTTTCCAAAGGATGAACGAGTGTATGATGAATATCATCTGATGTTTCAAATAAAGCAAATAGCCAACAAGCAAAATTCTGTTGTGCATTATGATCCCATGTCTTTGCCTCATCAATAAAGGAAGATAATGGTTTAAAGGATTCCTTACGTAACCCTTTTTCTTTGAGAGAGCAGAACTTTTTAAATAATGGATATTCATCCAATCTGTCACTTTTCAATATATTAGTTAAGATATTTACTATTGTTCACATCTCTCTTTGTTTAGAATAAAATACATGTTTTATACAGAATTGATACTAATAAAAATCTCCAAAAGGAAGGCTGTCTTTGAATAAGGATTGGTGAACTGCGATTACTTCTGAATCATTTTCTTTCTCTTTTGCCTCTGCTTTAGTTAGAAACATTGTATTTTGATAAATGTAATGAACCTCTGTTTCTGGTATCAGATCAGCGCCACTGTCTACATATTCATATATCCAATCTAATGCGGAAGCCTCACACTCTATATCTTCCACCGCTTCTGAAGACAATTCATCATTCTCCTTGATGTCCTTTAGATAACTTTCCAGGTCATAAGATTCGCCATCTTCAGGGATGTAAACAGAACAGCGTTCCGCATCATCATCATCTGAAGTCCTAATTCATTTATAATCTCCTATAAACAAACCGCGGTGCAGCTTGAGAGCCATGATCCTGCGTTTTCAATTCAGTTTGGAGGTCTTTCAAAAGCTGAATATCTTGATTCATTCGTTTCCCCCTAATTTGTTTAAAACCACGATTTTGAAAATAAATAGGCTTTTATGATCCTTCATTCACTTCCAAATAAACTCCAGATATTGCATAATAAATGCATAATATGTAAATGGAGTTGATATAATTGAACCCTCGAAAAATTTTATTGAGTTCTGCTTTAACATTCGGCATGCTAATATCCGCTGTTCCTGCCTTGGCAACGAATGTTTCATCTGAAGTTGTTGTGAAAAATGATGAATATGAGTACGATACCATATATCAGCTTAGTCCCATACCAAACTTCAAGCCTTCTCTTGAATACAATGGTTATACTTATACTCTTACAAATTATTATTTTGATTACTCAATAGGGTTTTATAAGGCTATTTATACAAAAGTTATTTAAACTTATAAGGGGCTTTTTAGCTCCTTTTTCTTGTTTTAAGCAAGGTGTTTCTTCCTATGTGATCTTTTATGTATGAAATCAACCGTAATATCTACTTTTGCTGGTTCCTTCTTTTCTGTTGCGCTGAGTAATAACAATCACTTGGCTATATTTTGATTCCTCAATGATCTCGACTGATTAACCCTTAGATGTAATATAAGTACTAGGATCGTGTACGATATACGACTTGACGGTATTAGGTGACAATTTGACAGAGAAATTTAATGCACTTCTAACTTTTTTAACTGCAATGGGAATCATTGTTGACCCGACAACTCTCAAGGTATTTCTGATAGTGAACAAGCAATGGATTATGATTCACCGAGATAAAACCCCTACCCTTCTCTTAATCGAGGAGGGTATTTTTTTCGCTTTTTAAGAAAACGTTAATCTTCCTTAAACACTTAAATATGATAAAATATTACATATTTAGTCTATTGGATACATAGAGGGAGGGATTTCAATGGAGCAATTAATTCCGTCATCCACGGTTGGAGTTAAAATCAATGAGTGGTATAAATACATACGGATGTTCGCCGTTCCAGATGCTGAGATATTAAAAGCAGAGGTTGAAGAAGAAATAAAACATATGAAGGAAGATCAAGACTTATTGCTGTATTATTCTCTAATGTGTTTTCGTCATCAGCTAATGCTGGATTACCTTGAACCTAAGTCATTGAATGAAGCACGTCCTAAAATTTCAGACTTATTAGAAAAGATCGAAAGCAGCCAAACAAAGCTTAAAGGTGTCCTGGAATACTACTGCAATTTCTTTAGAGGAATGTATGAATTTGATAAGAAGGATTATATAAATGCAATAAGGTCATATAAAATTGCTGAGAAAAAGCTCGCTTTAGTAACAGATGAAATTGAACGAGCTGAGTTTTATTTCAAAATGGCTGAAGTGTATTATCACATGAAACAAACCCATGTATCAATGCACTATGCTGAAGCAGCCCTTAACATTTATAAAGACCAAAAAACTTATACTGTTCGCCGAATACAATGTGCATTTGTTGTAGCAGGCAACTTTGATGATCTGGAAAGTCATGAAAAAGCAGTTCCCCATCTTCAGAGAGCCCTAAAAGACTCAAAAGCCATAAACAAACACAAACTAATTGGTGCATCATTATATAATTTGGGAAACTGTTATTATAAGATGAAAGAGTATGACAAAGCTGCTGAATATATTGAACAAGCAGTTTCATTGTATGAAAGAGATAAAAGCGATCTCCTCCCTCACACGTTATTTACGCTGACACAAATTCACTTTAAAATGAAGGATATTGAAAAAGCCTTGGTTCTTTACAAAAAAGGAAACGAGAAAGCAAAAGCAATAAATGACGATGTCTTAATTGCTGAGTTTAATTACTTAAAGGCTTTATATATCGACTCTATAGATAAACGCACAGTTTTCCGAACTTTTTCTGTACTTAAAGATAATGTTATGTATCCAGATTTAGAGGAATTAGCACTCGACACGGCTAATTATTGTAAGGAGATAGGGCAATTTGAAAACTCAACCACCTTTTTTGACGTCATGGTGGATGCCCGAATCCAAATACAAAGAGGAGAGTGTTTATATGAAATTTAAACTTGCATTAGCCACCTTGTCAGTTGTCGTTGGATTAGCAGTGTTTAGTGGCTTTTCATCCTCGAATGACCAAGAATTCCATGAAGCTAAAAGGAACATTACTTCTATTCAACCAACCAAGTTTTTTGTTTAATGTTTAGCCCTTCTCATTGAGAAGGGTTTTAACTCTTATGTCCACCTGTTAGCCTAGCTCTGTGAAGTGCTGTCCCTGCAGGTGTATAAGAAACTGCTCTCAGAATCGCTTTCGATCCGTATTTGCTTCTAATTCCATCCATAACGAATCCAAGCTTTCTTCTCTTTTTATTATCCACTTCAAATAAACTAACCTGCTGATTAACATCACCCTCAATATTTGATAGTGTGACTGAGATATTACTCACTGTTTTACCCGAGTAAAACTTATAAAAGCGCATCAAGCAACATTCATAAATGTCCATTGTGATATTTGTGGGTAGATCAATTGTTTTGGATCGATGAAAACCACCGCCAAGCTCATCTTTACTGTAACCAATTCCTAGGCTAATTGTTCGACCAACTTTATTATGTGCACGTGCCCTTCTTGCGACTTCCTCACAAATCTCCAGAAGAACAGCCTTAATCTCTTCTTTTCTTGTGTAATCCCTCATTAAAATTTGACTCTTACCAAAACTAATCTGACCTTGCATCAACGGAGCACCTATTTCTGATAAATCAATTCCGTGAGAGGTAGTACAACTGGTTTCCCATTATTCCAAACTTCTTTTCAAGCAGCTCTAAAGGAAATTTAGCCAACTGACCTACAGTTGATATTCCCATCCGATTCAGATTTCTTTCCATCCTCCCTCCTATTCCCCACATTTTAGACAGCGGGTGAACCTTCCAGAGTTTATTTGGTACATCTTCATATCTCCAACGTGCAATACCACTCTTTGTTTTCTTACTCTCCAGGTCAAGCGCAAGCTTACTGAGTAACATGTTATCTCCAATGCCTACTGTGCACATTGGCCAAATTCTCTCCACATGCTACTTTGAATTGCTTTGACCATTTCTTCAGGATCTTCTTTTTCTGCAATGCAGATTTCCCACGCTAAGCAATTATTACATAAAAAAGCCGGATCCCCACTCTATGGGGATCCGACTTTACTTATTGTTAGAGTATTATTTTTTCATTTTTTTATATTTCATCGATTCTCTAATCTTGTCGAAGAATAGCTAAGGCCTCAATGTGTGTAGCAAGCCATCAAATATTCAACATTCACTAAGTGTCCTTATCTCTGCTCAAGAAGATAAAAGAATGAACAGTATAACCGTTCTTTTATCCATTTAAGGCGTCCATTATGATAAGATCTTAATTGATAAGCCATTACAATATTTCAATGTACCCTTCTGTTCCATTCACACGAATTCGTTGCCCGTCTTTGATTAGTCTGGTAGCATTTTCAACTCCAACAACTGCAGGTAAGCCATATTCACGCGCTATAACTGCTCCATGGGTCATCAGTCCACCAACTTCGGTGACTAGGCCTTTTATGGATACAAACAATGGTGTCCAGCTAGGATCAGTAAAGGAAGTGACTAATATATCTCCAGCTTCTAGATCAGCATCTTCCATGTTTAAGATGACACGTGCTCGCCCCTCTATAACTCCGGAGGAAACAGGTAGACCTACAATCGCTCCGGCTGGGAGATTTTCTCGTTTGTACTCGCCTGTAATGATTTCACCATCAGACGTGATAACACGTGGTGGAGATAGTTTTTCATATAAATTATACTCGTCTTTTCGTTTGCTTATGATTTGGTAATCCAGTTTATTTGTGCGTACGACTTCGTGAAGTTCTTCAAAAGTGAGATAGTATATATCTTCTTTTTCATGAATAACGCCCACTTTTACGAGTTGTTCGGCTTCTTTCAGTAAAGCCTGCTTATAAACGAAGTAGCGATTAACCATGCCGTATTTTGGATATTCCCGATAACCGATGAAATTCCGGATTATGTCGATCATTCGTTTGGTTTCTTTGGCTTTTTGTTCACCATCCGGTAATTGCTTCAATCGATCTAATAACTCTTGTTCTTTCTTCAAAGCCTCCTGTCGCCCTTGTTCAAATTTCCGATGGCTGGCATTAGACTCAAAGTTTTTGATATTATTAAGAATCATTGGGACAAGTGTAGTTGGTTTTTCGCTCCACCGAGTTCTTGTAATATCAATTTCTCCGGCACACCGCATTCCGTATTTGTTGAGATAAGCATAGATAGCGTCTTGGATTTTCTGTCCATTTTCAAACTCAACCAGCTCATCCAAAAAGTGATCATTTTTTACATGCTGTAAATAAGCAATTACTTCTGGATAAGGACGTATCACGTCTGCGACGTCCAATAGCGCAAGACCCATTTCTGAAGTAATATTATGAGGTACAGATTGAGAAAGCGTATCTGCTGCGTTTTTTTCGCCTAACCACTCGTTCATTTTTTCGTTAATCCATGATGTAGCATTTATAGCAGCCATAAACACAGCCGAACTTTGTGGGTCAAATAAGATCTTCTTTAATTGCTGGATATCTTCGAGAATAAAATCAAACAAATCCGATCCCGATTTCGTTTGGATGTTTTGTTTTAACTCTTCTATCGATGTTTGACTACGCTTAATCAAATCAGAAACGATTGTTGGATCGTTCTCGAATTGTGCCAGCATATCTGTATTGTTACTTCGGTTGGGAATCGTTGCTGTTTTATCATTTGGTATCGACTTAATGAAATCCCGTCGCTCAATTGTTGTCATAAGTGCGTCTTTTAAGAGCGGATCGTGTTGTCCCATGCCATTTAATAAAAATTCTCTGCTGTCAGGTGATGCCAGATTATGTGTGACATCAACAAATAACCTTCCACCAGCTTTATGCATGGGTGCAGAAGTCGTCAACAGAAAAAAAGACAATCCCAGTGGTTTTATGGGATCCGTCATCATTTGTTGATGACCAACAGAGATATAGACGTGATTTTCTTGATCACTCGCTTCAGGGATAGGGTATAAAGTTGTGATTGGACGACTCTGGACAATATAAAAAGTATCGTCAACCAAACACCATTCGATATCTTGCGGGCAACCAAAATGAACTTCGATCTGTCTCCCGATGAGTGCCAGTTGTAAAATTTGTTCATCAGTCAGTGTTTGAGTCTTTTGCTGAGTAGGCTCGATCTGCTGTGTTTCTGTTCCTCCTTCTTTTCGTCCATAGTTAGCCAATTTTTTGGTTGCTATCATCTTATCGACGATTTGCTCATCCTGTACTTTATAACAATCGGCAGATACCAAGCCAGAGACCAGTGCTTCACCAAGTCCAAAACCGGCATCGATGGATAACACCTTTCTGTTGGAAGTGATTGGATCAGCGGTAAATAAAATCCCCGAAGTCTGTGGGAAAACCATCCTTTGAATGATAACGGATAAATAAACTTGGGTATGGTCGAATCCATTTTGCATGCGGTAGATTACCGCGCGATCCGTAAATAGGGAAGCCCAGCATTTGCTGATATGCAGCAAGATCGCTTCTTTGCCGATAATATTTAAATAGGTATCTAGCTGACCGGCAAAAGAAGCATGTGGTAAATCTTCAGCAGTCGCACTCGAACGTACGGCATAGGCATGTTCCTCACCAAACTGGGAGAGATAGTGAGCAACTGCTTTCACAACATCGGAAGGAATTTCTATTTCCATAATGATTTGTCGAATCTTTCTGCTGATTTTACCAATTTGATCTCGATCCTCAACTTTTAGCATGGCCAATTGATCCAACAACACTTGTAACGTTTCGTTTTGTTCGACGGCTTTTTGATATCCTATAGTTGTGACACAAAATCCTTCTGGTACTTGCAGACCTTGAATTTTTGATAATTCCCCTAAATTTAACCCTTTTCCTCCAACAAGCAAATGCTGTGTTTTTTCAATTTCGTGAAAACCAAGAACCAAAGAACTCATTCTACATCTCCCCTTCAAAAATAATAATTGACAAAGAGCTTTCCAGCATGATATAATAAAAATATAAGATGGATATCTATAACTTTTTACACAGAAAGCACACGTAGTCTGATTATATCACCGTGTCTATTTTTGTGCAATATAAAAAGAACCTGGGCTATTTCAACAGGTTCTTTTTTAATTTCCCGCTATCATTAGTCACAAAAAAGTCGGAACTTTATTCTATAGAAAGAACATGAAAAGTATTTACAAGAAAAAATGACCAATAAACAAAGCAACATCCAACTTTTATTCTTGTATTGTTTCCATATTCAAATTGAATTTTTATAGACAATATATCAAAGGTTTTATAACCGAATACAAAAAAGAACCTGCATTTTGCAAGCTCCTTTCACGTTGTCAATATATTGTGAATGTTTAACGACAAGGACATTTATGTATAAATATTTCCTATAAAGTTTGCTCACTCAAGGGAGTCTTGATCATCCCCTAATGAAAGGGGGTGATGCTATGTCAATATTCCAGGCATTAATGCTAATGTCTTTCATTCGAGTCGTTTATAATCGCCCTGTTGACGTATATAAATAAAAAATAGACCTCCCTTGAGCCTCAGAACCTAAAGGGATAGGTCTACCAAGAAACCATATCGAGCAAGCCCTATGATGGGCAGCTTTTTGTACAGAGCCGGGGTGTTGGTAGCACCCTGGCCTTTTATGTTAAAAAGAAGATTCAGAAACTAAGTCAAAAAAAAATGAAGATATCGATACTAACATTTAATGCCTATTGAGAGTTCCTAGGCATTTTTTTGTGCAACAAAGAAAGACCCAGATCAAAAAGTCTAGGTCATACTGGTTCCTTCTATTCGCTTTGATATTTAGTACGTTTTCGTTGATTTAACTACGTTTATGACAACTCTTAAATGTATACTTCGGGTCACAGTTGGGGTCACACTCAGGTCATAACATGACTTTTACCGGTTTCAAATCATCCAATACAAACTAATCATTGTACAGTAATCTCCCCTATTTCTCTTCATTTCATATTTTCACAACAAATTCAAACATACAATAACAAAGTACTCCTTGCATTTCCTCACCCGTCATGCTATATTCATATAGCGATGAGCTGAATTGTGTAAGCCGATGTACATGCCCTTTGCAGCACACACGAATGTGGCGTGTTCAAAGAGGTACTACAAAGCCTTACACAGCGTAGCTCATCGCTTTTTTAATTCTGTCAGGTCACAGGTGAGGTCACGATTTTAATAATAAATCCATCTTATCTGCTGCTTCTAGTTGCATTGATGGAAGAGCGTGACTGTATGTTCCTAATCTTTGTTTAATATCAGAATGACCTAACCTCTCTTGTACTATTTTTGGACTTACTCCAATACTGATTAGATACGTAGCATGTGTGTGTCTCAGTGCATGAGGTTTAATCTTTGGTAATCTTAGCTGTTTGCGTATTGAGTGAAATCCCCTTCTCCAATTACAAGGCGGCAACCAATCCCCCATTTTCGTACATACCACTAAATCTAGATCATTGTATTTTACTCCTGCTTCTATCTTGTCCCTTTCAACCAACCTTTTATGTTTCCGTAAGCTTTCACATAGTGACTCAGGTATATTAACATTTCTGTATGAGTTAACTGTTTTAACTTCTGGCTCTAACCCATAGTTACCTTTATCATCTATCCTACATAGTGTTTGGCGTATTGTGATATACCGTTTTTCCCAGTTAATACTCTTCCATTCTAACCCCAGAACCTCACCCATTCTCAAACCAGTCTTAATGGATATTTCATAAGCAATGTAATGTCTTGATGGGCGTTTAAGTTTTGAAGTATCCAGGAAACGTTTAATTTCTTCAGGAGTCCAAGTCTCCACTATGCTCTTTTCTCTTGGTAAGTTCAATTCATCAAAGATGGCCATATCAATTTTTCTTCTTCGTGATGCCTTTTTGAATATGCTCCTGGTTACCTGTACTGCTCTTCTTACTGTGTCAGCAGATACTTTTCGTTCAAAGTGGAGTGTATTTATGTGTTGCTGCAATACATCCTCTGTGATCTCATCGAATTTGTATACCGATAAATAAGAAAGAACATTGTATTGAAGTATCTCTCTATAGTTGTTAAATGTACTTGGTCTAAGCTTCACTCTTTTTGATTCTAACCAGGATTCAGCATACGTTCCAAATGATTCAGGTATCTCAGGTAAGTAGTTCTTTTCTTCTTCAACCTCAAGAATTACCTGTCTAAGTACCTCTTGAGCTTCTTTATAAGTCTTAATCCCTTTTCTTTTACGCTGAATTCTCTTTTTGTTATTGGATGCGTTCCACCTGAATAAACAAAATAGTATGTTCCTGATTTTTCATCTTTTTTAACTTTTGTCATTCTGCTCACCTTTTTAAGTGAACACAAGGGAAAACGTACTAAAGACAATTATAATGACATGCTTATAAGAAGTCACACAATATATAGAGTGGACAGCAGCACACTAGGTTCGGAAGAATGTTCCGACCCTTTAACGCCCCTCTCTTCCCTTGTGATAACAAGAATACCCATCCATATTTTAACACACTGCATAAAAAAGACCCCCAGCTAAAGGGAGTCTAGTTTTTAATAAACTTCATCTAAAAGTTTCTCGCTTAAATCCTTAAATTTACCTTCATCTTTTAGAGCATTAAGAAGCGCTATCACTTTCTTTTCTTTAATTCCAAGAACTTTAGATAAGATATCACGCACTTCTGCAAAGTCAGGGACTTTCTCATTATGTAACTCCTGACTTGAAATGCCTTCAACCTCTTTTCGATACTGTTCTGGTGGCTGAGGACTATTTAGAACACGATCATTTAAGACTGATAAGATATATTCCAATTCTCTTCTTTTCTCACTATAAATATTATGTTGAATTAACCAATTGGAATAAGGGTATCTTGGATCATTCAGTTTTGCATTACTAAGCTTTAAGATTTGCCATTTAAGCTCTTCAATTTCTTGTTCAAGAAGTTCAACCTTTTCTTCTAATTGATTAGTCATTTATAGCCCTCCTGTGAATTATAGAAGTATCCAAAGTACCCCTTCTCTGCGCAGTGAAATTATACCTGTGCTAGCCCGCCATCTACGAACAATTCAATACCCGTCAAGTAACTGCTTTCGTCTGAAGCAAGGAAAGATACAGCGTTTGCTACTTCTTCAGGTGTCCCAACTTTTCCAGTTGGAACAGTATTTCTGGTATTTTCCATTGCTCCTTCAAGTGCATCACCAAAAAGCTCATCGTATGCAGGTGTAAGAATAACTCCTGGACTAACCACATTTACACGGATTTCAGTACCTTTTAGGTCAAGAATCCAGTTGCGAACTAGTGCTCTTAATGCTGCTTTAGATGCTCCATATACACTAAACGCTGGGTTGCCAATTGATCCAGCAGTAGAGCCCGTTACAATAATAGAACCTACTTTGTCCGGGAATAGTGATAACGCTTTTTGAACAGTAAAGATGGTTCCTTTAACGTTAATGTCGAACGTTCTATCAACCTGCTCTTCAGTAATTTCACCTAATGGAAGGAAGTTTCCGGTGCCTGCATTAGCAAAAAGAATGTCCAACTTACCTTTTTCCTGCTTTATAATGTCATATAGTTTGTCTAAGTCTTCAAGCTTAGAAATATCACCTTGAACACCGGTTACGTTCTTGCCAATTTGGTTAACAGCTTTATCAAGTTCGTTTTGTCTACGTCCCGTGATATAAACATATGCACCTTCGTTTACAAATTTTTGTGCTGTAGCAAGACCAATCCCACTTGTTCCACCCGTTACAAGCGCTATTTCACCTTCAAATTTACCCATACTTAACACTCCTTTAGAATTAATTTTATTTTATGTCTAGTACCTTTAAGTACTTGAAGAACAACTTACAAGATATAGTATCCTTCAGTAAGCACATTATCGGAAGTACCCACTTTTTTGTGATATAGTAACTAAAAAGTAATAAATGTGGAATGGAGAGCTTTAGACATGAAAAAATTTAGCTGTGGGTTTGAAGTGACAAAGGAAGTTATTGGCGGAAAATGGAAAGGCCTTGTATTATACTTTTTAATGAATGGACCAAAGAGAACGAGTGAATTAAAGCGCATTATCCCAAATATAACTCAGAAAATGCTGATTCAAACACTTAGAGAGCTTGAAGCCAGTGGACTTGTGAGCAGAAAGATGTATAATCAAGTACCCCCGAAGGTTGAATATTCATCCACTGAACTTGGAGAATCTCTTAAACCTATCTTGCAGGAGCTCTGTCAATGGGGAGGCCATTATGCGGAGCAAGAGTATGCAGAAGGTGAATATGAAATTGTACAACCAGAACAACTAAAGTGAGGATTGATGTAGCTGCTGAAGTAAATGCTAAACAACTTCAATACCATCACCTGACAGATGAAGAACAGTCAGAAATAAATGAGATATTCAATTATGAAAGTGAAGTTTTAATAAGAAGTATCATGGACTATATTCAGGAGAACTTTGATGAAATTCAAAAAAGAGCTGTTTCAAATGTTAAAAAGAAGGTTCAGAAACTTAGCCAAAAAATAAATGAAGATATTGATAATAATATTTAATGCCTATCTAGAGATAATAGGCATTTTTTTGTGCATAAAAAAGACCTGAATTAAAAATCCAGGTCACATTACTCCCCTGTATTCACCTTATTATTTAGTACGTTTTTATTGATTTAACAGCATTTATTCACATCCACAAAACGGTGTTTCAGGTCATAATCAGGTCACAGTACGGGTCACAGTTAAGTCAATTTTCTGAGTTTGGACAATAAAACACCAGCTTAATATCGTCATACAATTTAACAATATTACGATTGAATTTTGTGTTTTCGCTTACTTTCGACAACATCATACAAAATAAGACAAGTTTTATTACGTTTTCAATTACAATAACAAAGTACTCCTTGCATTTCCTCAACCGTCATGCTATATTCATATAGCGATGAGCTGAATTGTGTAAGCCGATGTACATGCCCTTTGCGGCACACACGAATGTGGCGTGTGGTGCATCGCCTCAATACGCAAAGACGTTTGCCTCTTAGGCAAACGTCTTTTTTGTGTTATCCGATTTTTGTTCCGTTTGATAATGGTTGTTCAGGCTGAAGCAGGACGACATCACCTTGGCCGGGAATGCCGCCGAGGACTAAGACTTCGGATTTAAAACCTGCGATTCGGCGCGGCGGGAAGTTCACGACAGCGATAATTTGTGTGTTGGTCAGTTCTTCCGGGCAATAGCGCTTTGTGATTTGCGCGCTTGATTGTTTAATGCCGATATCTTCTCCAAAATCAATGAACAGTTTAATTGACGGATTTCTTGCTTCAGGGAATTCTTCCGCTTTGATAATGGTGCCAGTTCTGATATCCAGTTTTTCAAAATCTTCAATTACAGCCATCATTATATCTCCTTTTTCTTACTATTTTAAAAGAGACACCTGCTAAATGTTTAACCAAAAGCTCATATTTTTTTATCCGAATGAAAGGTGTTCCGGTATATTCGGGGTGATACACCTGTACTTTTTACAAACCATCTTGTAAAAGAAGAAAGGTTTTGAAAGCCGAGCGCTTGACTCACGACAGTCAGCGTAACATTTTTCTCAATCAGCATCCGTTTCGCTTCCTCAAGACGGAGGTCAGCTATATAGGCTTTAGGGGACTTACCGGTCTGTTTCTTAAACCAGCTTGAATAGTAAGCTGGGTGATAATGTTCAATTTCCGCCAGCTTTTGTATTGTCAGCGGCTCAGACAAATGGCTATGGATGTATGCGATTGACGCATGAGTATGGGTTTGCAGTTTTTCTTTTATGTATTGAACAAGCAGGTGGAGCGTGTGCGCTGAGCGTGTGTTTGCTTCCTCTATTAATAAGTGCCTGATCGAAGACCAAAAAGGATCGATTGCAGCTTCAATCCCTGCGGCTGCATGATGCTCCTCAATTTTCATCGCCTGAAGCGGCACATCCAGCACAAGACATTCATTTCTGCCAATAGAGCGGAACCGGTGCTCGCACTCTGGCGGAATATATAAAAATTGATCCGGCTTTAATTTGACCTGCCGATCCTCTGTTTCAAGATCGATATTCCCTTCAAGGGGAAAAAGAAATTGGCTGTACGTGTGCTTATGTGAGGAATAAAGGCGTGTATATGTCCGTTTTTCACAGATAATCTCTTGAAGCGAATTCATCAGCCATCCTCCTTTTTGATCCGGTAATGGTGTTCCGATATAGGCAAGAACCCAATTTTTTCATACAAAGAAACGGCGGCTGAGTTTTCTTTCATCACTTGCAAGTACATATACTTAGCTCCATGGTTCATTGACCATTCAGTCAGAGCCCTGATGACTTGAGTCCCTGCCCCTTTTCCTCTATGTTCCTTTGCTACTACAACGTTGCTGAGTCCGCCATAGCCATCGATAACGGAAGCCGTGCCCACTGCTGTCAGGCTGCCTTGGTCATACATAGTGAAAAAGGTTTTACACGGCTGTATTCGTTTGAAAATGCTTGTATAGCCGCAATGCCGTTCTGGTGAAAATTCTTCTAATCGGATAAAATCATCAATCCATGAAGACGATGGCTGTTGCTCCCACTTATATGTAAATCGGCTGTTGTCAAAAGTACGATCTAAAATATCGCAGCATGATGCTGTCATCTGAAAACATTCATCAATCTTTTCATATCCGCTGTCTGCCAATGCATCATCCAGTCCTTCCGGAGATGCGTCACTGATTTGAATACAAACGGGCAGACCTAAACTTTTATAGAAATGCTCGATCTCTTTTTGGTAATCTCCTTCTGGCATGTCCGCCGATGTCCATACGCTGTTCGCCCGTTTGGTTACGCCAAAGTTCGCTCTGAGAAGCCATTTCCCCATTCTTTTTTGAATATAAGACGGCCATGATGCTGCCGCTAATTGCTCAATTTTGTAAATATCATGCATCGCCTCTTGCTCTCCCTTATATATACTGCATGATATATTATACAATATTCAGAAATATAAGACATACATTATTTAGTTTACATAATACTTTTATTGTTTATTGACAGACCCGATAGAAATAATCGAATTGAAAATGCTAAGCTTTCTGAAATGTCTTCCTTTAATTCAAACGCTTCTTTTCCGATTAAAGTCGCGAATCCGTGCAGCAAGCTTCGCAGCCCTCTTGTTGCATGGATCACAGTCTGTTCGTTTGCATAACCGCTGTCAATTAGCAGTTTCGTGACAAGACGGACAATCTGGTTTGACAGGCTTTCAGCTCTTTCATCTTGAATTTTAAGTAAAGTCGCTTCATAATAACCCGGATTTTCAACTGCAAACCCAACATATGCATCGCCTAAAGATAGCAAGGCGGACTCCCCCTTCTGTTCTTTGACGGAATCAGCCATCGTATCAAAAAGCCTTGTCAAACCGCTAACGGCAAGCTCTGTTCTGATTCCCTGCAGCCCGCTTATGTGATTATACAGAGACGGGGGCCGTACATTCATTTTTTTAGAGAGTGCGGCTAGTGTTACGCCGTTTATTCCTTCCTGATCAGCAATCTCTGCCGCCGCTTCTATAATCATCTTTTGATGTAATCCTGCTCTCGGTGACATGGTCAGACCCCCTTCTTTGCTTTTTGAATTGCTAATTTCATCGACTGTTCTGGTGAAGCAAGGAAATTCCCATGTCCGACCGCGAGACAGCTCGGCGCCTTGTCAACAAGCCATTCCGCGCTTCTTACAGCAGCCTCCTTATTCCAAGTGGCGAAGGCAGGAAAAGGAAATGTCCATCTCATCTGGCCGGAGACGGCTATTCCCCCGCGTAGTTGAAATGCATCCCCAGCTATTACAATTCCGTTTCTTGTGTCCAGAAACGACATGCTTCCCGGGGTATGACCTGGGGTTGAAATCGCAAGGAGAGAACCGATTGTTTCGCCACCCGCCAGCAAAACGTCAGGCTTTGTTTTGATATTTTTTGGAATTCCTCCTTTTATAGGCGTCTGCGGTTCATCTTTCCGCAAAGAAACATCACCTTTTAACAAGAATGAATCACGCTCGGATATGACAACCTTTGCATGAGGAAAGGCTTGGGACAGTGCATCCAGCGAACCGACATGATCACCGTGCGCATGAGTCAATAAAATGTGTTGTAACGGTTTTCCCAGCTGATTCACTGCTTGGATAATCCCTTTATAGCTGTTCGGAAGACCAGTATCAATTAAGGTTACTTCATTTTCTTCCTCTACAAGATAACAATTGACCGGAAATAATGTCGGATAAAACGTCAGCTGCCGCACAGTTTGATTCTGAATCATTCTCATATGATAACTCCTCCTGAATAAAAAACTAATGGTGTTAGTTTTATTATTAACTAATACCATTAGTTTTTCAAGAGTGTTATACCAAGTTTATGGCGACAAATATTTTAACCTGCGCCCGCTGCGGTGAAAGCGCACTTTGATCATACTGCTCAAAGTCTCCTGAAAACGTACGCAAATGGCGCTTATCCCAAGACCAGATTTCCTTCCATGTGTCGAGTACAATGTCTTCAATAGGACCGATTCTTGAAGTGAAAACAGCATAAGCGGAAGCCGGTAAATATATATCCTCATAAGGTTCCGAAAGCATGTCGCTATGCTCGGTAAAAGCGCCGACAGAAAATGTGTACAACCCATTCTCCTGCTGTTCGTAATGAGAGTATAAAGCGATAATGCTCTGATCTTTTTTATTAGGCGGAAGTAACACGCTCGTATCCTGCTGCCAAAATCGATTCCATAAGAGCGGGATTTGTCTTTTTTCCGTCATTTCCAATGCATTGCTTGTTCTTTGTGACAGCCCTGAAAAGCGCTTTTGTTCTAAATGTGTCATATGTGAATAGCTCATATGATACCTCCTTTTACCTAGATTATAAAAGAAGAAACCTGACAGCATTGTGTCAGGTTTCATATATTTTTTGCATATGAAAAATCGTTTCTTTTACCTTTTCCCGGATATGAAGGGGTTCCAGGACCTCAATATCCTTGCCAAATTGCAGCAAGAAACCGATCAGCCATTGATCCTCAGGCAGAGATATCACCGCTCGGCAGGCTTCATTATCATTAAATAGAAGGACATCATTTCCAAACCATTCACTTATACGCTGATGCGCACCGGGCTGGACAAGAATGACCAGTTCAGTTAAACGGTCCTTTCGATACCAATTCGCATCCCAAGGCAGAGTCTCCAGCTGTATGTCTTTTCTCTTAAATGATTGATGTAAAACAGTCAGATCTTTCATCCGGCTTAATTTAAAAAAACGGAAATCGTTTCTAACCAGACAGTAGGCGTATAAATACCAGCGGCCTGTCTTGCACACCAACGTGTAAGGCTCTGTTTCACGGAGAAGTGTTTCCCCGTTTGCATTTGTATATGTAAATGATATGGTTGACGACCGATCGATTGCATCACTGATGTTTTCTCGAAGCGCTTTTTGGTCCTCTGTTTGTCCCCATGCCGTCATGTCAATAAACCATTTTTCCGTTTCTCGCTTAAATGCCTCTGCGGCCTGGTCAGGTATGAGATGTTTTATTTTTTGATAAGCCGCGCTGTGAGAAGCGGGTTCATACATCGATGAGACACTCTGCAAAGCGGAAGCAATAGCAAATAGCTCCTCTTCTTTCAGCCACTCTCTTTCAAGCCGATACGTTTCCATCACACTGATCCCGCCCCCGGCGCCTTGTGAGGTTACAATCGGAATGCCCGCTCTGCTGATCGTATCAATATCTCGGTAAACCGTTCTGACTGATACTTCAAACAAATCAGCTAGCTCAGCAGCCTGCACTTGTTTTTTGCTGATTAATAACATCACCATCGCTAACATACGTTCCAGTTTCATTTTTCGCACCTTGTCTCCTGCTTTTATTTTCCAATATTATCATACCATTTTATGAGGCTTGGGCATATCTATTATGCAGCCTAAAGGCATCGTGCATATGTTATGAAAACAGGGGCCTCCCCTTCTTTTTTTATGGGCATTGTTTATTTAGACTACTATTTCAAAACGGATAAGCATACACTTCTCAACGGAGGGGATATCACATCATGCATCTTACACTTCAAAGCGTTTATCCTGTCGTGATTATCGTCTTTTTTCTGTATAAAAAAATCAAGCGATCCATCGGATATCAGCCGCTGAAGCCTCGCTGGCTTTTTACTCGTATGATTCTTTTTTCAATGTTTGCATTCGGTCTCACCATCTTCAGTCTCATTCATCCTTTTTTATACGGATATTTCATTATCGGCATTCTCGGCGGATGTCTGCTGGTTTTTTTCGCCAGGAAAAATCTCTCCTTTGAAAAACGCAGAGGAAAAATTTATTTTCGGACTCATATTTGGGTAGAGCTTATTCTGCTAACCCTATTTCTATCTAGATTTCTTTATCGTGTAACAGAGCTGTACCTTGCCGCGCCTGATTTACACAGCCTGGGATCTTACAGCCAATCTATCGGTACTGATCCTTTCACGATTGGCGTCTGTTTTCTGATCGCCGTCTATTATATCGGTTTTTCCTCTATTGTCATCAAAATCAGCAGAAACGGGCTGGAACAAAATGGGCACAGTAAAGAAAAAGACATCCTTGCTTAATCGCGACATGCGGCAGCAAGGATGTCTTTTTTAATCGTGTCTTGTATGATGGATCATTTGCTGAAGCACATCTAAAACATGCTCATCCTCGGGAGAATAGTAGATTGATGTTCCTTCTCTGCGCGATTTCACGAGCCGTAGATTTTTTAAAAACCTGAGCTGATGGGATACTGTTGATTGCAGTAAATTCAGTTTCTCAGCGATCCCGTTCACAGCATGTTCACCCTGAGAAAGCAAATGGAGAATTCTGATTCTCGTAGGATCAGAAAGCGCTTTGAAGGTTTGTGCGACTAGAAATAAAGTTTCTTCGTCCAAATCGGTCACCGTTTCATTCGCACGGTCCGTTTCTCGAAATTCAGTCATGTGTCTCACCTTTCTTATTTCATAGTTTTATCTTATAACAAATGACCTTTCATGCAAACCTGTCTCTTCTTGTTCCAATTTAATCTCATAGTTTAAATTTATGTTTCAAATCAGGTTTTCACTTGGTCTGGTATACGTTCTGTGTCATAATGAAAAAGTCATACTGCTGCAAACATTGAGGGTGAAACACAGTGAAGAAAAAGAGAAAAGGCTGTTTCGCTGCTGCGGGTTTTATGATGATTTCTGTCTTTGTCATGGCCTCTTTTTTATTGGTCCTGCTTTTGTTCAACCGCGATTTAATCAAAAAACTTCCGATTGACACGAAAACAATTGTCCTCGAACGTTTAACTGATTATAAACCGCTGGTTGAGGACGAGCTTGAAAATCGGGGACTCTCCAATTACACATCGCTGATACTCGGCATGATGTATCAGGAGTCAAAAGGAAAAGGCAATGATCCGATGCAGTCCTCTGAATCTCTAGGGTTAAAGCGTAATGAGATAACAGACCCTCAACTCAGTATTAAACAAGGCATCAAGCAATTTACCCTCATGTACAAAACCGGTAAAGAAAAAGGTGTGGATTTGGATACGATTATTCAAAGCTACAACATGGGGGCAGGTTATATTGATTTTGTAGCTGAACATGGAGGAACGCATACTGAGGAATTGGCAAAACAATACTCCGAGCAGCAAGTCGAAAAAAATCCCGGGCTTTATACTTGCGGAGGAAATGAAAACAATTTCCGTTATCCGTATTGCTACGGTGATTACACGTACGCGGAAAAAGTAAAAGAAAAAACGAAAACTGTTGAAAAATCTTTACAAGTTGCAACACTTGAAACCATGGAATCAACGGCTCATTAAAGGAGCCTGTCAATTTACTGACAAAGCCCAAAACGATATTTGGGCTTTTGTTATGTTTACCAACCTCAAAAAAGCCATACAAAGTATGGCTTTTAATAATACGGTGATATCATCAAATATACAATAACGCCTGTAAGGCTGACATACAGCCACAGCGGCATTGTCCATCTGGCAATTTTTTTATGGCGCTCAACCTGCATGCTGAAGCCTCTGATCAGCGTAAACAGCGCAAGCGGCACGATAATTGCAGAAAGGCAGATATGCGTAATTAAAATAAAGAAGTAAATCGGACGCATAATACCTTCTCCGCCATACAGCGTATTCTCCGCAATCGAATGGTATGTGACATAGCAAATCAAAAACAATAAAGTTGTCGTAAAAGCAGCTAAAATAAAGCGTTTATGCGCCTTAATGTTTTTTTGTTTAATCATAATCAGTGCCGCCAACAAGAAGATAAACGTAAAGCTGTTGAATATCGCATTCAGCATTGGCAAAATGTGAATATTCGCATGGCTGAACTGATCTAATTTGGGCATAAAAAACAGCACTGCGATTAAACCGTTAATCAGAACTGTCAGTGTTAGGACAATTCCAGTATAATTTTTCGGTTTATTTTCTGTTTGATTCATTTGGTGACCTCTCCTAATTTGTACTGGCTATCCAAATCGTATGCAAATTCAACGGAGATGTCAACGTTTTCGATGGCTTCGTCAGAAATTAGACACACTTCAGAAGGCCGGCGCTTTAATAGCACCAGCCTTTTGGTTTATGCCTCTTGCATTAAATGGTCAACAACCTTATGTTCATTTTCATTCAGCAAATTCTTTTGGATTTTCGAATGAACGGGTTTGTTCATATGCTGATCGAGGATGTCAGCCGTTTCTTTATCACCGGCAATGATCATCCGCTCCCATTTTTTTGCCGCGGCCTTTTGGTCGAGGTTGGCCGCCAGCCGCTTGTACAGTCTCGTTTGATTCTCCGTTACATGATTCTTCAGCTGTTCCTCTTCTAATGAAGCCGATGTGGTTTTAGAAGACTGGCTGCTCTCCCATGATTCATTGATTACGTCATATTCATAATGTTCCACCGCTTCAATTTTGCCTAAAACGGTTTCTATAATTTTCACTTCATTTTGCTGCGTTAAAATAAAAGCCGTGCTTGGATACGTTTTGCGCAAATTCTCCAGCTGATCAAGTACAGCTGTCTCTTCCCAGTAAAATTTTGTTTCAACAGGAATTTGAAGCTTGATCGCTTCCCATATACCGCTATTCGAAACAAAAAACACGAGGCTGCGCGGCATGTTTTTTCCTATTCCGTTAAGGTGCTGATAGATTTTGTCCGTGATTGCATTCAGACACTTTTCTTCCTCAGGGTCACTTGCTGCCAGATATTCTTTTAATCTGCCGAACCCTGACTTAAGGGCAATTTTCCATTCTCCCCCTTGCTGCTCTGGATCCCTCATATCTGTGTTGAGATATAATGAGAGAATTTTGTCCGGGGATTCCAATTGGACATAACGCAATTTCTTAATCAATGAATCAATCGGCATTCATATTCCTCCTTTTGCAACGGGTTACTTTTCTTTTTCCTCTCTTAAAACCAATCAAACCTTCCTTGCACTAAATTCTAGCAATTATGGATTTATCATTTACAAACGCCTCTTCTATCTACTACAATTGGTTACTGTGTTTCTAACTATTTTTTGAAAGGGGTTTGATTTTGATTACCACTAAGGAAAAAAACCGCCAAGAGCTTGAAGAAGAGCTGAATCATTTAGAATTTCAAATTTATCGCATGCAGGAAAATATAAAGGATCTATCGAAAGATGCCAGAGTGCTTGGTATTGATCAATCGAAAGATGAAGATTGGATGATTGTTTCCTCGATTGATGATGGCCAAACATGCAAAATTATGCTCACAGATTGTGAAACAGCTTATAGAGGGAAAAGCTGCTTTTCACTTGTAGCATCCTATCAGGACGATGCCATTCATATTGGGGATATTAAAGGGCCTCCGAATTACGGCTTCGGTTCTATTTGTATGAAATATTTAAAAGATATTGCCAGAGACTGCAATATCCCGAAAGTTACCGGCGACATAGCCAAACGGGATTGGAATCATGTGGACAGACTCATTCATTTTTATGAAAAGCATCAATTTGAAGTATCCATTGACTACGATACACAATCAGGAAGCATTAAATGGACGGATTTCTAAAAAAGTCTGGAAGAATATGCCGAGATATGCTGTAATGGTGTAAAACTGTTTAGGAGGACCTGAAGTGTTTGCACCCAAACTGAAACCGGGAGACGAAATTCGAATCGTGTCTCCCGCCACCAGCATGTCCGTATTAACAAATGAAGCAAAGTTGCACGCAAAAACGACATTAGAACGATTGGGTTTTCGGGTGACCATTGCTGAATACGCAGAGGAGTTAAACGAATTCCAGTCATCCTCTATCGAATCAAGAGTAAGTGATCTGCACAGCGCCTTTTTTGATCCCGAAGTCAAAGCTATTTTAACAACACTCGGCGGATTCAACAGCAATCAGCTGCTGCGTTATCTTGATTACGAGAAAATCAAACAGAATCCAAAAATTCTTTGCGGCTATTCCGATATTACGGCTCTCGCCAATGCCATTTATCAAAAAACCGGTCTCGTTACATATTCAGGCCCCCACTTTTCTACGTTTGCAATGAAAAAAGGATTGGACTATATAAAAGATTATTTTCTGGCTTGCTGCGCTTCGGATGAAGCCTTTGAAATCCTGCCATCACAAGAGTGGAGTGATGACCAATGGTTTTCAGATCAAGAAAACAGGCACTTTTATCACCATTCCGGTCCTATTGTGATCCAGGATGGCTATGCTGAAGGCACATTGATTGGCGGCAACCTGTGTACACTTAATTTGCTGCAGGGAACGGAGTATTTTCCGGAAACAGAAAATACAATTTTACTGATTGAGGATGATTATATGTCGGACGCAAACATGTTTGACCGCGATTTACAATCGCTCATCCACCTCCCTTCTTTTTCAAATGTAAAGGGGATATTGATCGGCAGGTTCCAAAAAGCATCAAACGTATCAATAGATCACGTAAAAGCGATAGTTGGTACAAAAAAAGAATTATCCGGCCTCCCCGTCATCGCAAACATAAATGCCGGGCATACCTCTCCAATTGCCACGTTCCCTATTGGGGGAACATGCAGGCTTGAAGCTGTTTCGGGTACATCACGAATATGGATCGACAAACATTAAACAGCTTGTAAAATCTTTTTACAAGCTGTTTTCACATCTGCACGTCATCTCAGTCCACATGACAAATGTCATATATGATGTATGATGTGTGCTACTACAAAGACATCCTTCTCTTTCGTATACTTAAGCGAGACACACAATGAGAGGATCCTTTACTATGACTGAACCAACCCTTAAACACAAACAAAAACTGCTGACAAAGCAAGTCGCTGCTTTTGCTCAGCCCGAAACAAAAAACAGTCTGATTCAGCTTTTAAACACGTTTATCCCTTTCTTCGGACTGTGGTTTCTTGCTTATTTCAGCCTCAATGTCTCCTATCTTCTTACTTTAGCATTAACAGTGGTTGCCTCAGGGTTTTTGACAAGAATTTTCATTATCTTTCATGACTGCTGCCATCAATCATTTTTCAAACAAAAGCGCTATAACCATATTCTCGGTTTTCTGACAGGTGTTCTGACTTTATTCCCTTACCTTCAATGGCAGCACAGCCATTCGATTCATCACGCGACCAGCAGCAATCTGGATAAACGCGGAACAGGTGACATCTGGCTGTTAACGGTAAACGAATATAAAGCCGCATCTAGACGCACAAAACTTGCATACAGACTTTATAGAAATCCGTTTATCATGTTTATTCTCGGACCAATTTATGTTTTTCTGATCACCAACCGTTTTAACAAAAAAGGTGCAAGACGTAAGGAGCGTATGAACACGTACCTTACAAACCTGGCAATTGTGTCATTGGCTGCTGTTTGCTGCCTGATCTTTGGCTGGCAATCGTTTTTGCTGGTGCAAGGCCCTATCTTTCTGATCTCAGGTTCAATCGGCGTGTGGCTGTTTTATGTACAGCATACATTTGAAGACTCTTATTTTGAAGCAGATGAAAACTGGAGCTACGTTCAAGCCGCTGTGGAAGGCAGTTCATTTTATAAACTCCCGAAACTCCTTCAATGGCTGACAGGCAATATCGGTTACCACCATGTTCACCATTTGAGCCCAAAGGTGCCGAACTATAAGCTTGAAGTTGCTCATGAACATCACGAACCATTAAAAAACGTACCGACAATCACCTTAAAAACAAGCCTGCAATCACTCGCATTCCGTCTTTGGGATGAAGACAAAAAACAATTTGTGTCATTTCGGGATATCAAACAAATATCTTTCCGCCTTCCGCCTGATTCAACAGAAAAACAAAAGCTGCGGGAGAACGCCTGACAATTAGGAGGTCTTCTTATACAACAAGAAGACTTCCTTTTTATTGTTCGGTGGTGCAATCTGGCTTTTACAATGGTAAAGTTACATTTAAGATGAAAAGCTGAAAATGAGGTTATATCATGATCAAAAAGCATTTTACATTTCAAAAACTAAGCGGGATCACGCCTTATATATGGACGATATTTTTCATCCTGCCCTTCTACTTTATATTTAAATCATCTTCTACATTTGTTATTATCGTCGGAATTATTTTGACGCTTTTATTTTTTTCGGTTTATCGATTTGCTTTTGTCTCAAAAGGCTGGGCCATTTATTTGTGGGCGTTTCTGCTAATCGGCATTTCAACCGCCTCCATTACGCTGTTCAGTTATATTTATTTTGCTTTTTTTATTGCGTATTTTATTGGAAACATAAAAGAACGTGTCCCTTTCCACATTTTATATTACGTACATTTAATAAGCGCAGCTGTCGCAGCGAATTTCAGTCTTGTGTTAAAAAAAGAATTCTTTCTGACACAAATTCCTTTTGTAGTCATTACCCTCATCAGTGCAATTTTATTGCCGTTCAGTGTCAGAAGCCGCAAGGAGCGCGAACGGCTGGAAGAAAAACTTGAATTTGCAAATGAACGGATTGCCGATTTGGTAAAATTAGAAGAAAGGCAGCGGATTGCCCGCGATCTCCACGATACGCTTGGTCAAAAGCTTTCTCTTATCGGTTTAAAAAGCGATTTGGCGAGAAAATTAATATACAAAGATCCCGAACAAGCAGCGCGTGAGCTGAAAAGCGTTCAGCAAACAGCGAGAACTTCTTTAAATGAAGTAAGAAAAATCGTATCCTCTATGAAAGGCATCCGGCTCAAGGATGAAATCATAAATATCAAACAAATTCTCGAAGCTGCTGACATTACATTTATCTACGAAGTTGAGAAATTGCCCGAAAATATCTCATTGCTTAATGAAAATATTTTGAGCATGTGCTTAAAGGAAGCTGTCACAAATGTTGTGAAACACAGTCAGGCTAAAACATGCCGAGTTGATATTCAGGAGCTCTGGAAGGAAGTTGTTATTACAGTGTCTGACGATGGAACATTTCAAGGAAGAGACACGTGCTTTTCAAAAGGACATGGCTTACTCGGTATGAGAGAGCGTCTTGAATTTGCAAACGGGAGCCTTCACATCGACACCAAAAACGGAACCAAGCTTACCATGACGATTCCTAATAACTCAAAATAAACAAAAAGGATGGCTTACATGATTAGTATATTTATTGCGGAAGATCAGCAGATGCTGCTGGGCGCTTTAGGATCACTATTGAACTTAGAAGACGATATGAAAGTTGTCGGCAAAGGAACAACCGGACAGGATGCTGTCGAATTCGCAAAAAAACATCAGCCCGATGTATGCATTATGGACATTGAAATGCCCGGAAAGACAGGCCTTGAAGCTGCTGAGGAGTTAAAGGATACAGGCTGCAAAATTATTATCTTAACCACTTTTGCCCGCCCCGGCTACTTTCAGAGAGCCATTAAAGCCGGTGTTAAAGGCTATTTGTTGAAGGACAGTCCGAGTGAAGAGCTCGCGAGCGCCATCCGAAGCGTCATGAACGGAAAGCGTATCTACGCACCTGAGCTGATGGAGGATATGTATAGCGAGGCCAACCCTCTCACAGATAGAGAAAAAGAAGTGCTCGAACTTGTGGCTGACGGAAAAAACACAAAAGAAATCGCCCAAGAACTCAGCATTAAAAGCGGGACGGTGCGAAATTATATCTCTATGATTCTGGAAAAGCTTGAAGTGAAAAACCGTATAGAAGCCATTACGCGCTCAAAGGAAAAAGGCTGGTTTAAGTAAAAGAGGATCTTGGCATATGTCCAAAATCCTCTTTTGTTCATCTGCTACTCCCCACGCTGAAACAGGAGATATGTTGCCGCTCCAAGAATGAAAATAACACATCACATGACGCCAGCTTGACGTGCTTCCATGGTGTAATATCAACCTGCGGGTCATAATCAGGCTTGTATTCAATTTTGAAACCGCAGCAAATGCCGGTACTTTTTTCGTAAAGAAGCCACGGGGACATTAAAGAACCTGATCATCTCTTGAAGATTCTATACTGGAAGGCATAACACACGGAACTTTTATAGACAGAAGAAAAGAGGAGTAAACACATGATCTACTCCTCTAATTAGTTTCTTGCCTCTTCACTTCTTCATAGTCTGGTGTTTTCTTTGATAAACCAAGGCGTCATTTTCGCCATTCATTGTTCATTGACATACCGTCCACCTCTTGATGATAGCTGTATAGCTCTATGGCGCGTATAAAACAAATGGTGCTATGACATGGATACAATCCCGAGGCTGCAACAAAAATGCGCCCTGATTTGACAATTTCACCTTTACCATCATCTGGCTTGAACATTGGCTTGTATATATTTAATGTAAACAAGGTAACTGTACTGTTTAAAGCCCCACTGAAAGAGCTTAAAATCGCCCTGAATAAAATAGCGGCAAAAACACCAGTAAGTGACGCTGGCGATAAGTCGATGATCAATCGAGGGTATACACTGTCAGCATTTCTATTCCGAAGCCATACAAATGAAAAGGCAGTCACTCCCGGAACTACTATATAATACACTCCGATCAGTTTAAAAGCCCCCTTCTGGCCTTCATCTGAATGTTTAGCGTCTAACGCACGCTGAACAAATTGCATGGTTCATAATACAGGTGATTCACTAATAAACCTGTTCAAATCGTCGGCCGGGATACATCTGCCGAATTACGAATATCGATTGATTGGGTTTTTCAATTATGTAATGCAGTCAGTCTTGCAATTCTGCTCCCAAAGCTGCCATCTTCGACTGCAAGAACACCGAGAACCACAATAAAAAAATCGCCTAAAATTAAACCAATTCCGTATATCACATCTGCTAAAAGCAGCTGCTATCAGCCCGCCAAAAAAATGTAGCAGTCGTTACGCAATAATGAAGGAAATCAGCTAAACCGCCATGAACGTGCTGATGCCAAACGTCTCCGTAATGCGGAAGACAAGAGCCTTGAATACAGCACTGTTGCTGGAATGAAACAGCATAACCTATGATCGCTGCTCCAAAAAATCAGGTATCGCCATGACTCCTGTTTTTAAGTAACGCGGGCGGCGCACTTGCTTCCCAAGACATGCTGTCATAGAGCCCGCGTAGCTTTGTCCATTAATCAAAGTAAAAGCCAGCACACCTTCTGCAAAGACAGTAGATGACAGGAGCGTTTACCTTCTATTCATCGAAATCAGAAGGAGCACAATTTTTCTTTTATCAGCGTATTATGTTTTACGTCTCTAAAAAACAAAAAAAGGACACGAGCTTAGAGCTACATGTCCTTTATCTTCATCTATTCTATTAATTTAACACTTTTACACTTACTGTTCTGACGCCCCAATTATGTGCATCACTTTTGTTTGGTACAAATACGTCAATTTTATTTCCTTTTATTGCGCCGCCAGTGTCTGCTGCTGTTGCTTCTCCATAACCTTCAACATAGACTTTAGAACCAAGCGGAATCACGTTTGGATCAACCGCAATAACTTTAGCATTCGGGTTCTTGTTTAAGTCGATGCCTGTTGCTGTAACGCCGGAAATGCCGCCGTCGTTAGCAGAGTAAGCAGTAGCAGTAACAGTTAGTTCTTTTGCCGCTTCTTGTTGATTTGTATTAGATTCAACAGCCTTTTCTTCTGTTTTAACAGAAGTTTCTGCTGCAGCCTTTGTTTCTTGTTTTGGTTGCTGTTGAACAGCTTCTTGTTTTGGTTGCTCTTTTTGCACAGCCTCTTGTTTTGTTTCAGTTTGAGGTGCGCTTGTTTGCGCATTCTCAGTCACTGTGTTTGTTGCTGTTGCCTGACCTTTTACTGAAAGTGCAGATCCAGCATAGATCATGTCAGAGCTTAAGTTATTCCAAACTTTCAGGTTGTTAACTGTCGTACCGAATTTTTGAGCAATCTTAGAAAGCGTATCTCCCGCTTTAATTGTATATTGCCCAGAAGTGGTTGTTTCTTCTGAAGAAATGGTCAGTTTTTCTCCCGCAATGATTGTATCAGAAGTTAACTTGTTCCATTCTTTTAGGTCCTTTAGGTTCACTCCGTTTTTCTGAGAGATCCCCCAGAGCGTATCACCCTTTTGCACCGTGATTTCTTTTGCAGAAGCGTGAGCTCCGAATGCAGTTGTTGAAAGTGCTGCAACTGCTACAAAGGACATAATCGTCTTCTTCATAAGTAAATCCTCCCTTGTTAGCTTTTTATTGGCGGCTAACAGGTGATATCGTAACACATGTAAATGTCAAATCAATAACAAAAAGATATGATTTAGATTACAGTTCCTTTACATGAAGGATTTCTCTCCGTTGGAAAGTCTTACTGAACCCTTGATATAATAGGCTTTTCAAGTCTTTTAAGTTTGGGTCAAAAAAAAGAAAAGAAAATGTGTTTTTCAAAGAAAAAAGGTTGATTTATGCTTTTTTTGAGTCTGTCACCTGTACATAAGCTTGTATTTCTTCTAAAAAAAGCCGGCCATATTTTGCTCTTTTTTGTTCTCCGACTCCTTTTATAGACAAAAGTTCCTCATCATTTACAGGCTGTTTTCCTGACATATCTTTCAGCGTCTGATCAGAAAAAACGACAAAAGGTGGAACACCCTGCTCCGCCGCAATTTGCTTGCGTAAGGTGCGCAGCCGTTCAAATAGCTCGTCATTTTCCGTAATGGCTTCTGCTTTTAATGCTTCTTTTCTCGCTACCGATAATTCGCCTCTCAGCACATTTCTCCCTTTGCCGCTTACAAAAAGAGTCGGAAATGTTCCATCTGACATCCTAATAAAGTCGTCAGCGATCAGAAATTCAATGAAGTCGCTGATTTCACCGACTGATCGGTGCTTTAATATTCCGTATGTTGAAAGGCTGCTAAAGCCGTTTTCGAGTACTTTTTTATTTTTTGATCCAGCGAGCACCTGCGCAACCATCGTCTTCCCAAAACGTTCATTCATGCGAATGATACACGATAAGACCATCTGCGCTTCTCTCGTCACGTCATGGACTGTTCTTGTATCTGTGCAGTTTCCGCACTGTCCGCAGGCTTCAGGCTGCGTTTCTCCGAAATACATCAGAATAAATCGCTGCAGACAATCTTCCGTATGGCAGTAGTCAACCATTTGCCGCAGTTTTTTCAAGTCCTGCTTTTGCTTCTCTTCATTTTCCGATTGCTCGATTAAAAAGCGCTGTACCATAATATCCTGCGGAGAAAATAAAAGCACACATTCACTGTCGAGGCCATCCCGGCCAGCTCGTCCTGCCTCCTGATAGTAGCTTTCCATATCTTTCGGGATTTGTGCATGAAGAACAAACCTGATATTTGATTTATCGATGCCCATGCCGAAAGCAGATGTGGCAACCATGACCTGCAGCTCATCGTTCAGAAACCTTTCCTGCTGTTCTTTTCTGACTTCGTCCTGTAAGCCCCCGTGATACCGCCCTGCGCTGACCTGATTTCGTTTTAATCGCTCATATATCCGATCTGCTTCTTTTCTTGTCGCGGTATAGATAATGCCTGCTTCATGTTTGTTTCTTTTTACATACTCTTCAATAAAACGATCTTTGTTTTCCCCTTTTGCAACTTTTAAAGTCAGATTATCACGGAAGAAACCGGTATACACCGTGTTTTCTTTTTGAATATGCAGCTGGCTGCATATATCATCATGCACCTCAGGTGTTGCTGTTGCCGTTAATGCCATGATGACGGGTTTGTCATTTAACTCACGAAACAGAATTTCAATGTTTCTGTAGCTTGGCCTGAAATCATGGCCCCATTGAGAAATACAGTGCGCTTCATCTATTGCTACTAAAGGAACGACAATGCTTTGCAAAATACGAATAAATTCTGTTGAGGTTAACCGCTCTGGTGTAATATAAAAAAGCTTATAGGCCCCTTCTTTCAGGCCGTTCAGCCTTTCATATATTTCTTGATTGGTTTGCGAACTGTTGATGTAAGCGGCTTTGATTCCCGCTTCTTCAAGAGCATCAACCTGATCCTTCATTAAGGAAATTAACGGTGAAATGACAATAGTTGTTCCTTCAAATATCAAAGCCGGAATTTGATAGCAAATTGATTTCCCCCCGCCCGTCGGCATGATGCAGGCCGTGTTTTGTCTCGCTTCTGTCACCGAACGGATGGCTTCCTCCTGCCCTCTGCGCAGCTTTTCATAGCCGAAATAATGCGACAAAAGAGATTGGGCTTTATGTAACATAACGTGTAACCCTCGCTTTTCCTTCAATTTCTCCCATCATATCACAAAAAATAACCCTGCATTTCTTCTCGGATGGAAATTGAATTTTCGATATAAAAATCCTTTTTCAGATAAAATAAAAAGCCATTTCCATAAAGGAAATGACTTTCGCTACATCTTGCCGTATGCAAGTAAGAAAGTTTTAAACCACCACTCCTCAAAGTGGGTGTTTGCAGAAACGTTCCTGTCGTCCTCTACAATGGAGGCATGACATTCCGGCTTCGATATAAAACTCCCTATTACAGCTTAAAGGTTAAAACTTAATTAACAATACGTACAAAGTAGCTTCTTTTATATAGTACACCATCGGACATATTTAATCAAGGGGTAGATCAATTGTTCAGAAAAACTTTTTTGCGTCCATAAAACTGTTTTTTTCGCTAGTATATCTAATAACTCGACAAACAAAAAATATATTACGATAAAAAAACGGCGTTTTTTGGCGGCAAGAAGTCATCACTTTCTTCTATATAATATGTACACGCAAAAAAACTCCTATCTCACGGATAGGAGTCTTCATTCATTAAAATTTAACAGCAAGCTCTTTCGCTTCTTGTAAACCTTTTTCAACAATTTCTTGTGCTTTATCAGGAGCTGCGTTATGTCCCTCGATGATAACTGTGTGCAAGTCTTGAACACCCCAGAAACCAAGAACTGTTTTCATGAAGTTTAATGACATTTCTAGTGAAGCCATTGGCCCTTCTGAATAAACGCCGCCGCGCGCGTTAAGAAGTGCAACTTTTTTGCCGCCCATTAAACCAACTGGTCCTTCTTGTGTGTATTTGAATGTAACGCCTGCGCGAGACAGGTAATCCACATAAGTATGAAGCACTGCTGGCACTGTGAAGTTCCAAAGCGGGAATGCGAACACCACTTTATCAGCTTTTACAAATTGGTTCAGATATTTGTCAGCTGTTGCAGCTTGTTTTTTCTCTTCCTCAGTCATTTCCATACCTTGACCTGCTTTAAATGTTCCATTAATCATATCTCTTCCAAGGTAAGGAAGGTTTTCTTTATGAAGATCTAATTCAATCACTTCATCATTAGGGTTGTTTTCTTTATATGCAGTTAGAAATGCTTCGTATAGTTTAACTGAAACACCTTCTTCAGCTGTACGGTCACTTGATTTTACAAATAAAACTGTAGACATTTGTATTCCTCCCGGTAAACTTTTTATATTAACTTACAAATAGTATGTTACTTTCTTTTTTATGCAAAGTCAATCACTTTATTTCGAATATGAGATTTTTTTCATAAAAAAAAGCAAGTACACTTCATATCGGTGTACTTGCTTGCCATTTTCAGTTTGAATCCTGCTCACGGTCTAAAATCTCATACGTTTGAGAGCTTTTTTGATCAATTGTTTCTTTATTAGATAGATCTTTGACCTGTTCATGAAACTCCCTTTCGAATGACGGAGCATCCGTTTCCAAATCGTCCTCTACATCAGCTTGGGCTTCCACTGTCATTTTTGCGTACGGAACAGCTTCCAATCTTTCGTACGGAATGTCTTGACCTGTTTTTTCACAAATGCCGTACGTTCCGTCTTTTATCTTTTGTAAAGCCTGATTAACCTCCTCCAAAAGTTCCCGGTCTATTTCTTTTACCGTTTGGTCTGTCATGCGGTCTGTTACAAGCGTTCCGTGGTCAGCCATATGGTTATCGACCCCATTAGACAGCTCTCCTACTTCTTCAGTCATTGATTGTGTTTTCTTTTTTTCGCCAGACAATTCTTTTTGCATATCAAGCAATTTATGGTAGAGATGCTGAGTTTGTTCTTTAGTCAGTGCCATGTGTATCCTCTCCTTTTTTTTCTCTGTTCCCAGTTTTGAATACTGACAAACCAAAAAAGCGTTTTTATGGCACAAAAAAAGCCAAACCATTCTTTGGGACGGCTGGCCTCAGTCAGTTTTATTCAGCTGCATAAATACTTTGTCAGCACCGCTTGCACTTCGCTTAAATCGGTATCTTTCGCAAATTCTAATTCAAAGGTTTTGCTTCTTGTCATTAATAAAAGTCCAGTATCGGGATCAAACATTCCCGCTTCTTGAATGGCAAAGCTTTCAATCGTTTTATATGGAAGAAATACACGAACCTTCTTTTTAGAAAACACCTTATTATCAAAGAAAATGATACGTTTGTTTGTAAAGCAAATTTGGTCAACCCGGAGCTTATAAATCGATTCTATTCTTTCCCCTTCAACGAGCAAAGCTTCAAGCTTCTTTGCGTCAGTTGATCTGCTAACAGAAAAAATACCCAATGAAGAACCCCTCTTTCTGCATTTATCTATTTTTCTTATGACGAGATTACATTAAATAAAATAAGTCCTTTATCCCTATATAAGAATACGACATAGAAGACATTTAAACCATTACGAACAGATTACATTTTTCAAATTTTTGATTTGTTTCTTGTCTTTTGAATTGTTGTCATCATGTAGTACGCACCAAAAGAGAAAAAAGTTTCATTTTCCGTAAATATTTTTTGAAAAATGAGTTTTTTAATGTTTCTTTTGTGTATCTGTTTTATTTTCCCTTTTTGAATCAAAGAAGAACCGCAGCTTAGCTGCGGTCCTTTGCATAACCATCCGTATCTTCAATTGTGACATCTTCTGTTTCTTCTCCCTCAGGAATTCGATCGGTGATTATACCTCTTCAAAATATTCTTTATAGTAACCGCCGATTTTATTTGTATTATCGACGACAAACAGAAATTCCTCTGTTTCATTCTTCACTTCATATTCTTTCCCTGGAGTTAATACGCGATTTACAATGTATTTTTTTGCGTTTGTCTGAACACACTTTACTTTTTTAATGGTTTCTTTTTCAAGCCAATTTTTATGTATCATGATGAAATCTCCTTTACTTGTCTATAAGCCTATTGTAGCTTTTTTCTTTTGTAAATTGCAATATCGGTTATTCATTGATTTTGCCTTGTTTTCTAGTATAGAATGTTTGTATACGCTTACTTCCACAGTAACGATCGCAGCTAATTCCTGCTCTTCAATGAAGCAATATCCATACTATCACCAAGAATCTCAGAACAGACCATAAAAATGACTGGAGGTTTGTTACGAATGAGTTCTTTAACGATGCAAGTGAGTAAAAGGCTGGAGACATTTTTACAGGGAACAAAGAAGCTTTATATTGATGGAAAGTTTGTTCCGAGTGCCTCAGGGGCAACCTTTGACACGCCCAACCCGGCGACAGGCGAAACCTTAATGACGCTGTATGAAGCCCAGGCAGAGGATGTGGACAAAGCCGTTAAAGCTGCCCGCAAAGCCTTTGATCAAGGCGAGTGGAGAACAATGTCTCCAGCATCGAGAAGCAGACTGATGTATAAGCTGGCAGATTTAATGGAAGAGCATAAAACTGAGCTTGCCCAGCTTGAAACCCTTGATAACGGAAAACCAATAAACGAAACAACAAATGGAGATATTCCGCTGGCTATTGAGCATATGCGCTATTACGCAGGCTGGTGTACAAAAATAACAGGGCAGACAATCCCTGTTTCCGGCTCCTATTTTAATTACACACGCCATGAGCCTGTCGGCGTCGTCGGGCAAATCATCCCATGGAATTTCCCGCTTCTTATGGCGATGTGGAAAATGGGTGCGGCTCTTGCAACCGGCTGTACCATTGTGCTTAAGCCTGCTGAGCAAACCTCGCTTTCAGCTCTTTATTTGGCTGAGTTAATTGATAAAGCAGGTTTCCCCGACGGTGTCATCAATATCATTCCGGGATTCGGTGAGGATGCGGGAGAAGCACTTACCAACCATGAAGCGGTTGATAAAATTGCCTTTACCGGATCAACAGAAATCGGAAAGAAAATCATGGGCACAGCGGCAAAAAGCATTAAGCGGGTCACCCTGGAACTGGGCGGAAAATCACCTAATATCCTGCTCCCGGATGCGAATTTGAAAAAAGCCATTCCAGGCGCTTTAAACGGTGTCATGTTTAACCAAGGCCAAGTCTGCTGTGCGGGCTCACGCGTCTTTATTCATAAAGACCAGTATGATGAAGTTGTCAATGAGATGGTGTCTTATGCTGAATCACTCCGCCAAGGAGCCGGACTTCATAAAGATACCCAAATCGGCCCGCTCGTGAGCAAGGAGCAGCATGAACGCGTTCTTTCTTATATTCAAAAAGGGAAAGATGAAGGAGCTAAAGCTGTCACTGGCGGAAGCTGCCCTTATGAAGAAGGATACTTTGTCGCGCCGACTGTGTTTGCGAATGTGGAAGACGATATGACCATCGCTAAAGAAGAAATTTTCGGACCAGTCCTGACGGCCATACCATATGAAACAGTGGACGAAGTCATTGAACGAGCTAACCATTCTGAATACGGACTTGCTGCCGGACTATGGACCGAGAATGTAAAACAAGCCCATTATATCGCAGATCGTCTTCAAGCCGGGACTATCTGGGTAAACTGCTATAATGTGTTTGACGCAGCTTCCCCATTCGGCGGTTATAAACAATCCGGACTCGGAAGAGAAATGGGCTCCTATGCTCTAGATAACTACACAGAAGTCAAGAGTGTATGGATTAATCTTGAGGACTAAACGGTTTTTCAAAAAAACTGCTGCCAGCCAGCAGTTTTTTTCTTTCAGTAATGGCGGCAAAAGCAGGTGAATATATATCTTCTGAAGGAGTTGAGCGGGATGAGCACACTTCAGGAGAAGGTGAGGCGCTATCAGCAAAACACCATTTCAGAGCTGAAAGATAGGCAAAATGATGACGGTTCTTGGACATTTTGCTTTGAAGGGCCAATCATGACGAATTCTTTTTTTATTCAGCTCCTCACCTCACTTGATGAAGGTGAAAATGAAAAAGAACTCATTTCGGCGCTTGCAGCCGGCATTCGCGAAAATCAGCAGCCAGACGGAACGTTTAACAATTTTCCTGACGAAACAGACGGCAATATAATAGCTACCGTCCAAGGATATGTCGGAATGCTGGCTTCAGGATGCTGCCATCGAACTGATCCGCACATGAAAAAAGCTGAACAATTCATTGCATCACATGGCGGCTTGAGAAATATTCATTTTATGACAAAATGGATGCTTGCAGCAAATGGCCTTTACCCTTGGCCCGCTTTATATTTGCCATTGTCGCTTTTAGCAATTCCCCCAACATTCCCGGTTCATTTTTATCAGTTCAGCACATATGCCCGTATACACTTTGCTCCAATGGCCGTAACACTCAATCAGCGATTCACACTAAAAAACCGCAAAATTCAATCTCTCCGCCACCTCGACCCGCACATGACAAAAAATCCTTTGACTTGGCTCCGTTCCGATGCTTTCGAGGAGCGAGACCTCTCTTCTGTTCTGACTCATTGGAAGCGCATTTTTCGTGCACCCTTTGCTCTTCAGGAGCTGGGCTTACACACAGCTAAAACGTATATGCTTGACCGGATTGAAGAAGACGGCACACTGTACAGTTATGCAAGCGCCACAATATTTATGGTATACAGCCTTCTGTCACTTGGTGTGTCACGCCATTCACCGGTCATCCGAAGGGCAATAAATGGCATCAAAGCATTGGTGACTGAATGCGGCGGCATTCCTTACTTAGAAAATTCCACATCCACTGTTTGGGATACTGCATTAATCACCTATGCGCTCCAGCAAAACGGCGTTGCCGAAACAGACGGTCCAATTACAAAAGCCGCTTCTTTTTTACAAAAGCGGCAGCATACGAAGATAGCAGATTGGTCTGTCAAAAATCCAAATGTATCTCCAGGCGGCTGGGGATTTTCAAATATTAACACGAATAATCCTGATTGTGACGACACCGCAGCCGTCTTAAAAGCAATTCCCCGCAACTTCTCTCCTTCTTCTTGGGAGCGAGGTGTGGCTTGGCTTTTATCGATGCAGAACAATGATGGAGGGTTTTCCGCCTTTGAAAAAAATGTGAACCACCCTCTTATCCGCCACCTCCCGCTTGAATCCGCCGAGGATGCGGCTGTTGATCCCTCAACCGCCGACCTTACCGGGCGTGTGCTGCACTTTTTAGGTGAAAAAGCTGGCTTTTCAGTTAAACATCACCACATTCAGCGTGCTGTGAACTGGCTTTTTGAAAACCAGGAACGTAATGGATCTTGGTACGGACGATGGGGTGTTTGCTACATTTATGGCACATGGGCTGCCTTGACCGGTATGCACGCCTGCGGAGTTGTTCGAACACATCCTTCGATACAAAAGGCAATCCGGTGGCTCAAAACCGTACAAAATGATGACGGCAGCTGGGGTGAATCCTGCAAAAGCGCTGAGGTCAAAACCTATGTGCCGCTTAAAGAAGGAACCATTATACAAACTGCCTGGGCTTTAGATGCTTTATTGCAATATGAAAAACCCAGTCATCCAGCAATTGTAAAAGGAATGAACTACCTCATGGACAGCAGTTCTCATGACGGTAGAAGCTTGACTTATCCAGTGGGAATCGGGCTGCCAAAGCAATTTTATATTCGGTACCATAGTTATCCTTATGTGTTCCCTTTGCTGGCTGTCAGCAAGTATTTGAATTCTATTGAAAAGGAGACAGCAAATGAAACGTGAATCTTATCAAACCGAGATGTTCAATTGGTGTGAAGCCTTAAAAGATCAGATTCAAAAACGAGGACAGCTTGATCAATTTGAGGATCAAATCGAAAAGATGATTGAAGCGCTGGAGGATGACCAGACGACAGAAGAAGAGTGGTATCAGCAGGCCGCCACACTCTATCGTGATATTACACAATCAGAAGAAACAGGTGAAAGACGTGCCTTCGTTCCTATAGGAAAACATGTTCTCCCAAAGCTTCCGTACAAGTACTCCGCTTTAGAACCTTATATTTCGCGTGATATTATGGTGCTTCATCATACAAAGCATCATCAAAGCTATGTTGACGGACTGAATAAAGCAGAATTGGAGCTTAAGAATGCCAGAGCTTCAAAGAACTATGACTTGATCACTCATTGGGAAAGAGAGCTGGCATTTCATGGAGCTGGCCATTATTTGCACAGTATTTTTTGGTTTTCTATGCATCCAAACGGAAAAAGACGTCCTACTGGAGCATTGTTTCAAATGATCGATCTTTCATTTGGAAGCTATTCGGCCTTTAAGGAGCATTTTACCCAAGCTGCAAAAAAAGTGGAGGGTGTCGGGTGGGCCATTCTTGTCTGGTCCCCTCGTTCCGGACGGCTTGAGATTTTAGCCGCAGAGAAGCACCAGCACTTCAGCCAGTGGGATGTTATCCCTCTTTTGCCGCTTGATGTATGGGAACATGCTTACTATTTGCAATATAAAAATGACCGCGGGAGCTATGTTGATCATTGGTGGAACGTAGTCGATTGGCGTGAAGCCGAAAAACGTTTTGAACAGGCAAAAGAAGTTGTATGGAAACTCTATTAAAAAAGCCCCCTTTTCCAGGGGGCTTCATTTTTTAAAAAACACCTAATACATGTAAAAATACAATAATGATTGCAACAGGTGAAAGATAACGTATCAGCAGAAGCCAAACCGCAAACCACTTTCGCTTGAGATTTGAGCCGCTTTTCAGCTCGTTAAACAAATCCTCTTTCGGTATTTTTAACGGTACAAAGATAGAAATCAATAACGCTCCTAACGGCATTAAAATATTGCTGACCAGAAAATCAGCTGCGTCAAAAATAGACATGTGAAAAATGGTAACATCACTTAAAACCCCGTATGATAACGCAGACGGTACGCCGACCAGAAAGATAGCAATCCCGCCGATCCAGGCAAATCGTTTTCTTTTACTAACATCGCCTTTAGAAAGCACAGCGACCAAAATTTCAAGCATTGAAAACGCAGAGGTCAGTGCCGCAAATAAAAATAGAATTAAAAATGCTAATAAAAAGACAATTCCGAACGGCATTTGATTAAACACAGTCGGCAGCACATTAAATAACAGAACAGGACCTTGATCCGGTTTGAGACCGAATGAAAAAACAGCTGGAAAGATCGCGATGCCCGCCATAATGGCGACAAGGACATTCAAAACCGTAACAGATACAGCAGACTGCACCAGATTTTCTTGTTTCTCTAGATAAGCACTATACGTTACCATTACAGATACACCGACACTTAATAAGAAGAAGGACTGGCCCATCGCATATAATATCGTATTGGCGTCAATCGCAGAGATATCAGGTGTCAGGAAAAACTTAATACCTTCTATCGCTCCATGAAGTGTAACTGAACGCACCATTAAAATGATAAATAATATAAAAAGCGCCGGCATTAAAATTTGGCTTGCTTTTTCAATTCCGCTGCTTACACCTTTTGCGACAACCAAAATTGTGACCAGCATAAACAGCAGCTGGCCTCCTACAGCCAAATAAGGATTTGAAATAGTATTCGCAAACAGCGTATCAAATCCTGACGTATGCGATAAACCGCCGGTAAAGCCTTTAAAAATGTAATTTAAAATCCATCCGCCGACTACGCTGTAGAATGATAACAGAATAAAGCACGTCGCCATGCCCAAATAGCCTATCCAATGCCACTTAGACCCTGGAGCAAGAGATTTATAGGATTGGACGGCATCTTGCTGTGTTTTTCTGCCTATGATGAATTCACCAAGCAATAATGGCAGTCCGATTAAAATTGTAAATAAAATAAAAATAAATAAAAACGCGCCTCCTCCGCTGGTGCCTGCTACATATGGGAATTTCCATATTGCACCGAGACCGATAGCCGATCCAGCCGCAGCTAAAATAAAGCCCAGCTTCGAAGACCATTGATTAGCTTCCTTCACCCTATCACTCCTATTTTCCAAAACAGTTTAAAGGTTCATTGTAAGAATATCTACCTATATAGTCAAGAATATTTTGATTAGTTTACATAATATATTTATCATCTATCTCCATGAATATATCAGATCACAGTCAATCTATCAATATTGAATTATTCAGAAAATTAATTATAATAGGGGAATACCAAAAAATCTGTAAGGATTTCTGCTGGAGTTCTTGATCAGTGTATGAGGAGTGTTTTTATGGAAAACATCAGAAAGATAAGTCATTTCGCGGGACAAACCTTCGGAATCTGGGTCATTGTTTTTGCCGTGCTCGGATTTTCTTTCCCGTCATTATTTTCTTGGATCAGTTCTTATATTACGATTTTTCTTGGCATTATTATGTTTGGAATGGGGCTAACACTGCAAACCGATGATTTTAAAGAGCTGATCAGAAAACCTTTGTACGTCATTATCGGAGTGATTGCCCAATATACGATTATGCCGCTTGTTGCTTTCGGCTTAGCATATGGCCTGCATCTCCCCTCGGAAATCGCGGTAGGCGTTATTCTCGTTGGCTGCTGTCCCGGTGGAACTGCCTCTAATGTTATGACATTTTTAGCAAAAGGCAATACGGCCCTGTCTGTTGCTGTCACAACGATTTCCACCTTGTTGGCACCGGTTTTGACGCCGGTTTTGATTATGCTGTTTGCCAAGGAATGGCTGCCTGTCTCACCTGGCTCGTTATTTATTTCGATTTTGCAGGCTGTATTGATTCCAATCATTGCAGGCCTAGTCGTCAAAATATTTTTCAAAAAACAGGTCGCAAAAGCCGTTCATGCCCTGCCGCTTGTTTCAGTCATCGGTATCGTTGCCATTGTGTCAGCTGTTGTAAGCGGCAACCGGGAAAACCTGCTTCAATCAGGTTTGCTTATTTTTTCAGTAGTTATCCTGCACAACGGGTTTGGATATTTACTGGGATTTCTATGTGCAAAGCTGTTAAAAATGGATTATGCGTCTCAAAAAGCAATTGCAATTGAAGTCGGCATGCAAAACTCAGGGCTTGGCGCAGCACTTGCCACGGCACATTTTTCACCGCTATCTGCCGTTCCGAGCGCGATTTTCAGTGTATGGCACAACCTTTCGGGCTCCCTGCTCGCTACATATTGGTCTAAAAAAGGTAAGAATCCAAAAGAAGATTCAAACAGCACAGAACTGACTCTTTAACATTCTATTGTATATAAAAAGGTACATCACGTTTATCCGTGATGTACCTTTTTTGTTTTATCCCTCTAACAAAAGCTGTTCAGGATCTTCTAGTAAGTTTTTAATTGTGACAAGGAATCCAACTGCTTCTTTACCATCTACGATCCGGTGATCATAAGATAATGCAATGTACATCATCGGACGGTTTTCGAAACGTTCTTCATCAATTGCGACAGGGCGCAGCTGAATCTTATGCATACCCAGGATACCAACTTGAGGGCTGTTTAAAATCGGTGTCGACATGAGTGAACCGAAAGTCCCTCCGTTTGTAATTGTAAATGAGCCTCCTTGCAGCTCACCAAGGGTCAATTTATTGCTTCTCGCTTTTTTCGCAAGCTCGCCGATTTCTTTTTCAATGCCTGCAAATGTCAGGCGGTCTGCATCACGTACAACTGGAACGACAAGTCCTTCCTCAGCTGCGACAGCGATTCCGATATCATAGAATTTTTTAACAATCAGCTCATCGCCTTGAATTTCTGCATTCAAGAGCGGATATTTTTTCAAAGCCGCTACAACAGCTTTTGTAAAGAAAGACATAAAGCCGAGCTTCACTTCATTTTGCTCAAAGAATTGGTCTTTGCGGCGTTTTCTAAGATTCATAACAGCCGTCATGTCAACTTCATTAAATGTAGTCAGCATCGCAGATGTTTGCTGTACTTCGACTAGACGTTTTGCGATTGTCTGTCTGCGGCGTGACATTTTTTGCACTTCAACAGGCTTTTCAAAGCTTTGCTGTGTTTTTTGAGCCTGCGGCTGCTGTTTTTGCTGAGGAGCTGGTTTCGCAGCCGGTTTTTCATACGCCTCAACATCCTGTTTGCGCACTCTTCCAAGCGGGTCGCCAGTCGGAACCTGAGACAGGTCAATCCCTTTCTCTCTCGCCAGCTTACGTGCAGAAGGAGATGCGATTGTTCTTGATTTTGCTTCAGTTTGCGCTTCCTGGCTCACTTCTTGCGCCGCTGGTTCAGCTTGCTTTTCTTCTTTTTCACTTTCTTTGCTTTCAGCCTTCTCTGAAGGAGCAGGGGCAGAACTTTCACCCGCGCCTTCTGTAATGGTACCGATAATTTCTCCAACTTGGACGGTATCACCCGAATCTTTCAATACCTCTTGAAGAACACCCGATTCTTCTGCTGTCAATTCAACATTTACTTTATCCGTTTCAAGTTCAAGCAGATATTCACCCTGTTCTACATAATCACCGGGCTGCTTTAACCATTGGGCTATTGTTCCTTCTGAGATTGATTCTGCTAATTCAGGTACCTTAATTTCCGCCATTTTTTCATTTCCCCCTTAGTTTTTGCGAGTCAAGCTATCAGATACAATACGTTCCTGTTCTTTTTTATGAACTGTCGGATCTCCCTCTGCAGGACTGGATCGTCTTCTTCGTCCAATATATTGAACGCTTACTCCTTCTGGTGCAAGTTCTGTCAAATAAGGGCTGATGTAGCTCCAAGCCCCCATGTTCTGCGGCTCTTCCTGAACCCAAACGATTTCTTTTAGGTTCGGAAGCTTTGCAAATAATTCTTTGACTCCTTTTGCAGGGAATGGATACAGCTGTTCAATTCTCGCAATGTGAAGCCACTCTTTCCCGTCTTCTAACTTGTTGAAATGATCGCTGATGTCTATAGATACTTTACCGCTGGATAATACGAGCCGCGTTACTTTTTCATACTCATGAGAAAGTCCTGACTGTTCGTAAACAGGCTGGAAGCGGCTTTCACTGAGCTCCTGCACTTCAGAAACGGTATTCGGATTGCGCAGAAGGCTCTTCGGCGTCATGATGACGAGCGGACGAATTTCCTCACGCAGCAGCATTTTAGCCTGTCTTCTTAATATATGAAAATATTGAGCGGCGCTTGTCAGGTTGGCAACCGTCCAGTTATTCTCAGCAGCTAGCTGCAGGAACCGCTCGATTCTACCGCTTGAATGCTCAGGGCCCTGTCCCTCATAACCGTGCGGCAGCAGCATCACTAATCCAGATTTTTGGCCCCATTTTGCTCGTCCGGCAGAAATAAATTGGTCAAAGTACACTTGAGCAGCATTGGCAAAATCCCCATACTGCGCTTCCCAAAGGACAAGTGTTTCAGGTGAATACACGTTATAGCCGTATTCAAAACCGAGTACAGATCCTTCAGACAGCGGGCTGTTATGAACCGCAAATGATGTGTCACAATCTGACAAATGGTGCAGCGGCACAAATTCCTTGCCTGTCTCACTGTCGTGAAGCACAAGGTTTCTTTGAGCAAACGTTCCGCGCTCAGAATCCTGTCCTGTTAATCGAATCGGTGTTCCGTCTTTCAGAATGGAAGCAAACGCGAGAGATTCAGCCAATGACCATTCCACTTTTCTGTCATCATCAAACGCCTTGGCCCGTCTTTCCAAAATGCGTTTTAGCTTACCGAATACATTAAACGACTCCGGCCAATTGACCAGTTCGCCATTCAGCTTGCGGAGCACATCAAAATCAATAGATGTATCTACATCCGGAAAGCCATTTGAAACAGGTTCCGGAAGTTCTATTTCACTGGCGATATGTTCCTTTTTAGCCGGCACTTTTTGATAAGCGTCTTCTATGCGTTTCGTTACCGACTTTTCAATGTTTTGAACAACTTCCTCGGTAAGCACCCCTTCTTTAACGAGCTTTTCCGCGAAAATATGTTTGACAGTCGGATGCTTTCTTACAGCGTCATACAGCATCGGCTGAGTAGTTGACGGCTCATCCATTTCGTTGTGTCCGTAGCGTCTGTACCCGATCAAGTCAATCAGAAAGTCCTTGTTGAATGTTTTTCGGTATTCTACCGCAAACTTAACAGCTGAAAGACAGGCTTCAGGATCGTCCGCATTTACGTGAACAATCGGAATTTCATAGCCCTTCGCCAGGTCACTGGCATAGTTTGTTGATCTTGATTCAGCGCTTTCTGTTGTGAATCCGATCATGTTATTGGCGATAATATGAATCGCACCGCCGACTTGATACCCTTTTAAAGAGCTTAAATTCAATGTTTCAGCTACAATTCCTTCCCCCGGGAACGCAGCGTCTCCATGAATTAAAATCGCAAGTGATTTTGTTTCATCCTGAACCGGATATCCGCTATGTGTTCTTGTTTCCTGCGCCGCTCTTGTGCTGCCTTCAACAATCGGATTGATAAATTCCAAGTGGCTCGGGTTATTCGCCAGCGTAATGCGCGCTGACTTCGTTTCAGCGTCATGAAGCTCACGGTTCGCTCCCAGATGATATTTGACATCCCCCGTCCATCCGTAGCTGATGCCGATTGATCCTTCAGACGGCACAAGATCTTTGTTAGGCGCATGCTGGAATTCTGAGAATATGATTTCATACGGTTTGCCCAGCACATGTGCCAGCACATTCAGGCGGCCCCTGTGCGCCATGCCGATGTTGACGCTCGTTGTACCTGATTTGACAGATTGTGCAATTATGTCATCAAGCACTGGAACGAGAGCGTCCAGACCCTCAATTGAAAAACGCTTCTGCCCGACGAAGGTCCGGTGTAAAAATTGCTCGAATCCCTCTACTTCCATCAGTCTCTCCAGCACAGCTGACAGCTTTTCGGCTGAGTTCTTTTGGAACAATTCACCGGATTCAATCTTTTGAGTCAGCCACTCGCGCTCTTTAAAATCGTGTACATGATCAAATTCAAATGAGATGGTTCTTTTATACGTATTTCGCAAATATTGAATGGCTTCTAAACCGTTCGTAATGTTTGTAGGAGCGTCTTTACAAATGACCGACGCAGGTATTTCTTTTATTTCCTCTTCTGTTAGCCCGTAATCGGATAATGGAAAGAGCTCGCTCTTTTTCCCATCCTTTCTGAGCGGATTGACGGAAGCGTTCAAATGGCCATAGGTTCGTATATCTTCTGCAAGTCTGATTGCTGATGCGATCTTTTGTATCAGATCGGCTGTAACACGTCCCTTTTCTTTTGTTCCCGATGCCTCTTTTATATCGCTTGGAGGAGCTCCGAGTTCGTCGAACATTTCCTTCAGATCCGGATCAATGCTGTTCGGATCCTGGGTGTACTGATCGTAAAGCTCCAGCGCATAGCCGAGGTTCGGACCGTAAAAATCTTCCCAATTCATTCGTTGTTTCATATTATTTTGAAACATTTGAATATTACCCCCAACCTAGATAATCAAGTGATTTATTCACTATCTTAAAATAACTTTCGAACGCTGTGTCCAAAATTATGTAATAAAAACGCTTCCAACGATATTTTACCACTGTTTGCAATTTGATTCTACCTTGATTGTTCACAAAATAGTAAAAAACCTTTATAAAAAACAAAAAATTTAATCATTTAAAAAAAGAAACGCCAAAAAGCATAGAATAAAGGGTTATCCTATGCTTTTATGGAGCAGTTTTTTAAGAAGCGGATACAGTACATCCGGAAGCTGATCGACATCCGGGACAAATATACTGAACTTCCCGTACATATCCTGTATCGTTTTCATTTGTGATTCTTCAATTTCCGAGTTGGAGAGAAAAACATTTATGACTTCTATTCCTCTTTTTCGAGCTTCGATAACCGCTTCACTTGTATCGACAATTCCATTTTGCTCATAACCAAATGCGGCCGGCTCTCCGTCAGAGAACACGATTAAGAATTTTTGCGCCTCGCTCCGCTGCAGCATTTTTTTCGTCATTTGCCTGATCGCATAGCCGTCACGGTTGTCTTCCTCAGGTTCAAGCTGCATTATCGCCGGTCCCGCCGCCTGTCTTAAGGATGACTGAAATGGAATTACCGTATTAAAATAGTTCGGCTGACTCGTTTCGGTCGCATCGTTTGTATCCTCCCAGAAACCGACAATTTGATGCGGGACTGCTACCGACTTCAGGGCTTCGTGAAACAATACGATTCCCCTCTTCGTTTCATCCATTTTGTCGAACATGCTTGCTGAACAGTCGACCAGCAATGTAAAAACAGCATCAATTTCTGAAGAAGGCTCTTGTTTTTTGTAAAAAAGACGCGGATTCCGCTCCGTAAAATAACGGAGAAGCTTGTTGTTCAGACGGCCCGCGTGAAGGTCAGTCCTTGGCAGCGTTTTTTTGTGTTCAAGCGTTTTTTGAATCATCTGTTTCAAACGCTTCTGATACGATTCGATCGATTTTGCCTGCTGTTTATAAGAAAGCTCTTCATCTTGTGTTGCAGGCTGCGGTTCTTTATAAATCGCAAACGCGAATTTATTTTCCTTTCCGTCGGCAAGACCCGCACCGTTCGGCTGGTCTTTTTTGGACTCCAGCGCTTCCAGTTTGGAATAGTCTTTTCGTTTTGTCTGTCTGGCTGAACCTTGAACAGAGCCGAGGGCCTGGTCTCCATCGTCCCCTTCACGAGAAGCATCTTTTCCTAAATCGGATTTTGCGCCGTGTTCAATATCAAATTGAAGGAAGCTTTTAGACGGCGCTTCTGTTTCACGGTGCCAAGTCGGCATTTCTTCATCGTGAATATCTTCATCGCCGTCTGACTTTTTCGGAAGCGTTATGTCATCACTCAGCTTCGGCGCTTTTTTCTCTTCTTCAAATAACGGCTGCTCGGCAGCTTTTGCATAATCTAACTCAGGCAAGAAGAAGTAGGTATTTAGCATGTCTTTATCAAGCACCTCTTCAAGTCCGTCCATGATATCTTCGACAATTTTCAGAACGTGAAGTGTAGAATCAGCTTCATACACACGCAAGAGCTGCTGTTCGATAAACGGACGCATCAGATCAATATCATCACGCATAGACGGGATGGCTTCCAGTGGCGATTCCGCCGTCAGCTTGACATACATGGCGCAAAAGAGCGCATCCGTAAAAATGCTTCGTTCTAAATTTAAAGTCAGCTGCGTGGAGAAATGTTTTCTGTACATGTCTTTTCGTTTTGCAAATACATGCTTTGTACCAGGACGCTCGTGTTTGATACATTCTTCAATTCTGATGTCCTCAAGCAGCATAAACAGCTGTTTGGCAAAGCTTTTGTACGTAAGATTGTGCTGGATATAATCCAAAAGGCTCGCAAACTCTTGCAGCGAGCTGTATTTTGTTCCGACTGATCGAAGGTAGACATCGCTTTTGAGACCTGCTTCCATATCTTCAGCTGCTCTGTCCTTCCAAAAGTGGCTCATGTAGATTTTTTTTTCAAATGGGTTGTAGTAGGACTGAACGCCATACTCCACTTCCACTGCCTCACTTTTGGTGAGCGTTTTGGCCAAATCGGTCAGCATCATAAATAAAAACGAGTCAATTGTGCTGTCATTAAATTTGATAAATTTCATCGCACATCCCTCATTCAAACAGAGTTTCTGCGATATTTCGGACCGCCGCCTTTTCACGGTCATCGTCAAGCTTCTCTACAATTCCGCGTTCGATGGCGCGTAGCGGCGGAATATAAGCGGCTAAATCACACGTATCAATTAAAGCTCTGATGGATGCCGCTTCTTCAGACACCTGCCCGTTATTGGCCTGAACGATCAGATCAGAAGACAGCGTGATAAACCGGTCTATCAATTTCTCATCATGAAGGGCAGACTGAGACATGAGTACTTGTTTCAGCAGCTCACCTTTAATATAAGGCACATCAATGATGACAAAACGGTTTTTAAGCGCTTCATTCAGCGGAACGGTTCCGACGTAGCCTTCATTGATGGCAGCAATGACTCCAAACCCTTCTTTTGCCCTAACGACTTCTCCTGTAAACGGATTTGTCATCATTTTTCTGTAGTCCAATACACCGTTTAAGATTGGCAGGGTTTCCGGTTTTGCCATATTAATTTCATCTATATAAAGAAAGTGGCCTTCATTCATGGCCGTTGTCACAGGTCCCGAGACAAACTCGATCGTCGCCTGGCCAGATTGATTTTCAATGGTTTTATAGCCGACCAGCGCTTCAGCATCCAAATCAACTGAGCAGTTGACACTGTGCATTGGTTTATGAAAATAGCTGGACAATGTTTCTGCCAGCTTAGTTTTACCTGAGCCTGTAGGTCCTTTTAACAGGATATTTTTCCCCATCGCTAATGCGATAATGGCATCGAATAAAATGGCTTCATCCTCCGCCTCATAGCCTGATGTCCCGATAAGCGATTGAAATTCTGGAGAAATCGGCTGGCTTTTATATGATAAAAGCTTATTTTGTATATCTTCCGGCAATGTTAAGTGCTGCAATTGAGATGTCATAGACAGGTTTCCTTTCCTATTCGTATTCCATTAACGAGTATACTAAAAAAGCCCCTGTATGCTCAATACAAAAGGGCTCCCGCTATATTACTGTTTCTCGTTATTGCCAGAAAGCGCTCCGCAGACAATTCGCGCTCCTGAATTTCCGCTCGGATTCGTCAAATAGTCGTCAGCCTGTTCATGAATAATAAACGCGCTGCCATCCTGGTCGAGAATATTCAATTTGCTTCCTTTTTGTAAAGAGGTTTCAGGCGCATTCATAATAACATCTACTTTCCCGTCTGCGCCGACCTCAAGATTCGGAAGATCTCCGGCATGATGTCCCATCGGATTATTGAAGCCGTGTTCTTTGTTCAGCGGATTAAAGGGTCCGCCCGCGGATTCAAAATCCGGCCTGACACATGATCCTTTTTCATAAATATGAAAACCGAGTGAAGCCCCAGGTGTCAGGCTGTGTGCTGAGATGTGAAAATCGAGCCCTTCGTCTTCTGACTCTTTTATTTCAATAAACCCGACTTTTTTGCCTTCTCTATTGACCAGCTGAATCTGATGGCGAAACGTTGAGGTTTCTATTACCTTTTTTTCCGGTACCCGCCGCGGATGATCGGGAGGTATTTCCTGACTGCATCCCGCAAGACCCAGTGCCGCCAGCACGATAAGGAGCAAGAAACGATTCATGCTGTCTCCCCCCTTGTTTTTTCTAACAGTCTGGTCAATCATATTCCGATATAAACTAAAAAAAGCCTTTTAAAAGGCTTTTACATTAGGGCAGCAGGACGTCCTGCCCAAACGCCCCGTCTGTCTAATGTCGATGCTCAAAGTTTAAAAATAGCTTCGTGCGCCCAGGTAGCGCTGTTTCCAATACGAATTGCTGAGATTGGAAATGCCCACACCGTCGGAGCTTGCATGAATAAAATTGCCGCCGCCCAAGTAAACCCCCATGTGAGACGGTCCGGATTTATACGTCGTAAAGAAAACAAAGTCTCCGACTGACGGCTGGCTGACTTTTTGCATCACATTCCAGTACCCTGCCGTGCTCAGCCTTGAAATAGATGATACTTTATTAATGAGGTAATAAATATAGCCGCTGCAATCGAAACCGGAAGGCGTATTTCCGCCCCAGCGATACGGAACACCGACATATTTTTTTGCCTCCGTTATCATTCTGTCAATCTTTGTTCCTATTTGAACGTTTGATCCTGGTTTGTCTTTCGGGACTGTCTTATTGGAATTATTTGATTTAGTCGTTCCTGAAATGGTGAGAACCTGTCCGATTCGCAGAACATCACTAGACAAATTGTTCTTATCACGGATACTTTGCACAGTGACGCCCAGCTGATTCGCAATCTTCCATAACGAATCACCCGATTTCACTTTGTATGTAGTTGTTTTTGAAGAATTTGAGTTTGACGGTTTTTTTGAACCGCCGCTACCGCTATTGGATGAGCTGCTTTTTTTTATTTTTAATACTTGCTTAGGGTAAAGCGTATCTGATGTTAAGCCGTTTAAGGTTTTCAATTCTGCCACCGTCATATTTAGACTGTTTGCGATTTTCCACAGAGAATCACCAAGCTTTACAGTATATGTACTTTTTGATGAGCCTGCAGAATTTGAACCGTTGCTTTTTTTCTGCCCATTCGAATCATTCGAACCATTTGAACTGCTTGTCCCTTTAATTTTCAGTTTTTGGCCGGGACGAATCAAATCACTGCTCAGGCTGTTTAAGCTTTTAAGCTCTGAAACACTCATTTTATGATTTTTGGCAATCATCCATAAGGAATCACCATATGCTACGGTGTATGTTGACGTTTTGCTTGAGTTTGATGAGGATGTTTTGCTTTTTTTGCTGCTTTCAGGAACTTTAAGGCTTTGGCCGACATAAAGCATTGACGATTTCAATTTGTTTTCGGATTTCAGTGCTGAAATACTCGTATGATACTGGCGCGAAAGTTTCCAAAGAGAGTCACCGCTTTTCACCTTTATCGTTTTTGCGTCCGCGGGTGCTGCTGCCATCGATGACCCAACAACTGCGGAAACAGCCAAGCCGGCTACGATCTTCTTTTTCATTCATTTAACCTCCTAAACTTTTTATGAGACAAACAGAAATAATTAGTATTCTGTTTCCAAAAATGGCACACATACGTTTTATCGTCACTTTTTTAGCGTTATAAACAAATTTTTATAGATCCGGCAGCAAATTCAGCTTCGTTCGACCTTAAAACTCTAGATAAACACCTAATACTTTACATAATTTGTATAGGTTTATCGAAAGTCTAAGGAACTATTTAAGCGGGGGTAAAATGATTGGTTTATGCTGATGAAAGAAGCAGATTTTCCTCCTTTCCTGTCTGTTTTTCTTTCAATTCTCTATCAAAGTGTCAAATCCCTTCTTCTGACTGCAACTCTGCCCAGCTTTCCGAAACAGTTAAAAGCCTGTCCATTTCAAATGAACAGGCTGTATTACTATGCGTTAGCTGATTGAGTATTGTGTTTAACATATTCAAGAATGCTGTCGGCAGCTTTTTCAGCACCGCCTGCTGCTTTCAGTGACTGGCCAATTGCTTTTGCTTTCTCAGCATAAACAGGATTGCTGATCACTTCTTGAATGGTTTCTTTCAGAAGGTTTTCAGACAGCTGTTCTTTTTTCAGCACTTTCCCCGCACCTACTTGCTCCACCTGTTTTCCGACAGCGAATTGATCGGCTCCCATCGGAATGACAATGAGCGGTGTTTCAAAATATAACCCTTCGCTTGTGCTGTTCATTCCGCCGTGGGTGACAAACAAACTGGCTCTTTTCAGGATTTCAAGCTGCGGCACATACGGGCGGACAATAAAATTGTGAGGAATATTGTTTAACTCACTTTGTTTAACATGTTTCCCAATGGACAGCACAACTTTTCCGTCAAAGTCTTTGCACACCTCGAGACATTGATTGAAAAACTCTTTTTGATTATTAAAAATGGTTCCCATAGAAATAAACAGCACGTTTTCATTGTCAATCTGATCGAATGGAAAGTCATTGCTTTTGGCTCTTTTTGCAATTGAAGGACCAACAAACACATAATTTTCTCCGAATTGCTCAGCCATTGGCTGAAATTCTCTTGACGTAAAGACAATCGTCAAATCTCCATCGGACGAAAAAACGTCAAACGGCTTGGTAATTCCCGCTTGAAACTCGGCATTTAAGGTTTCTGCGAGCTGCTGATAGGATTCGTAATAAGGTGAGTCTTCAAATGGTCTGCTATTGAAGGTGTCCATCATTCCCTTTAAAAAATCCTCATTCATCGCAAAGGTCGTACATAATGAAAATCTAGGCAGCTTCAGCAGATTGGCAATGATTTTACCGGCCAGGAAATGGTGATCATATATGACATAATCATATGATTCGTTTTTCACTTCATTATAAATATGGGTGGCGATGTCCTTACACCCTTTCAAAAAGGCGCATATCATTTCGGCAAAATCTCTTTCCTCATTACCAGTTGCGTTTTTTCCGAAATATTCTTCTCTAAAATCGTTATATTCACGAAATTCAATATCAAGCGCAGTGATTTTTTCTTCATATTCCTTTACTGCATAGTAAGTAATGTTTTCTCCTCGTGATTTCAGCTCCTTCATTACACCGATAGACGGATTAATATGGCCCTCTCCCGGAAAACCGACCATTAATACATTAGTCATGCGGCACACCCTTCCATTAAAATTTATGTAATATTTTATACAGTACTATAAATACAAAATCAGGTAAAGTATTTAACTTTATTAATATTAATCCAATATAACTTTTATACTAGGTTACATTTCCCGACTTTCTATTTTCAAGAAAAAAAGCATTCAGTATGACATGAATGCTTTTAAAAAAGAGTTCTATTCCAGTCATTTTGTCTCATGAGACGAAAGCTGTTCGGGTCCTTTTGTTTATTTTTATGTTCTCGGTGAGATGAGCGGATATAACACACCGTCCTTCGCAAACGACATCTTGCCTGTTTCCTCAGAAACAACCAGCACAAGCGCATCTGTATATCCAGACATCCCCAAAGCCGCCCGGTGCCTGGTTCCCAGATGAATATCCACTTCTTGTGTCGTCAGCGGGAGAACGTTTCCGGCTGAGACGAGTGTATGATCCCTCACTAATAAAGCGCCGTCATGAAGAGGGTTTCCCGGGAAAAAGATGCTTTCAATTAATGAAGCACTGATTTCTGCATGCAGCGATGTTCCTTTTTGAATAAATTCGTCAACCGGGTCTGCCCTTTCAATGACAATTAACGCGCCATGCTTATTTTCCGATAAATTTTTAATCGCCTTGGCCAGTTCCACAAATGACGGTGTAAATTGTTCAATGTATGATTGCAAATAAAAGGATGAGGCAATGCCGTGCATATTCTCAAAAATACGTCCCAAGTCATCCAATTCACAAAGGAGGCATTGATCTTTTTCGTGTAACGTTTTCAAAATAAGAGAAGCATCCCCTAATATCTGTTCTAAATGCGATTGTATCTTTGCCGTGAATACACTTTCTGTCATCTGTTCGTAATGCATGGGCCTTCATCTCCTTTTCATATTTTCAACTTTGCACGCATGCTTATCTTATTGATGTACATTCTATTGGTAAAGGAGGTATGTAAAGAATGGAAATGGAAAGAATCATTCAATATATCTGCACCTTTTTAGGCGTTATTTCGCTTTCTTTTATTTATGCCCAAATGTTTAGAAAAACGAAACCGTCAAAAAAAGAATAGGCCAGGCGTTCATTGCTTTTTATACATAAAATGTTATAATTTCTCTCGTTATGATAAAGAAACGGGGATCAATGTATGAAAGAAACCAAAAACGCCGGACAAAAGATAAAACAGCTTTTGCACATTTTAATTCCGATTTTAATCACTCAGGCGGGGCTTTCTCTCATGACCTTTTTAGATACGGTGATGTCAGGGAAAGTCAGCGCCGCCGATTTAGCCGGTGTGGCCATTGGATCAAGTCTTTGGACGCCTGTCTATACTGGACTGGCAGGTATATTAATGGCTGTCACCCCGATTGTCGCACAGCTATTAGGTGCTGATAAAACCAAACAAATTCCCTTTACTGTCTTACAGGCTGTATATGTGGCCGCGCTTCTAAGCATCGCCGTTTTAGCGGTTGGATATGGAATAGTTGATCCTGTTCTGTCCCGATTGAACCTTGAGGCTCACGTATATGACATTGCTAAGCACTTTTTAGGGTTTTTATCTTTGGGGATTTTTCCTTTATTTGTTTACACCGTTTTGAGATCGTTCATTGACTCATTAGGAAAAACACGAGTGACCATGATGATTACACTATGTTCACTGCCGATTAATTTTGTGTTAAACTACGTATTTATTTTCGGAAAATTCGGCATGCCTGCCCTTGGCGGAGTCGGCGCCGGAATTGCATCAGCGCTTACATATTGGTGCATCTGTATCATCAGTTTTATCATCATTCACAAAGCAGCGCCGTTTTCTGAATATGGCATTTTCCTTACCATGTATAAGTTCTCTTGGGAAGCGTGCAAAAATATGCTGAAAATCGGACTGCCCATCGGGTTTGCCGTGTTTTTTGAAACGAGCATCTTCGCGGCTGTCACTTTGCTGATGAGCCATTTCAATACAGTAACCATCGCGTCCCATCAGGCCGCCATGAACTTTGCGTCACTTTTATATATGCTGCCGCTCAGCGTGTCCATGGCTTTAACGATAGTTGTCGGGTTTGAGGCCGGAGCAGCTCGTTTTAAAGACGCTCGCTCTTACAGCTTTATCGGCATCATGATGGCAGTAGGCTTTTCTTTGTTAACAGCTGCCTGTATCCTTTTATTCAGAGAGCAAATCGCAGGTATGTACACCTCTGATCAGGATGTCCTCCGGCTAACGCAGCACTTTTTAATTTACGCGCTGTTTTTTCAGCTTTCCGATGCTGTGGCAGCACCTATTCAGGGCGCCCTCAGAGGATATAAAGATGTCAATTATACACTTGCAGCCGCTTTTATTTCTTATTGGGTTATCGGCCTTCCTGTCGGTTATGCGGTCGGCACGTTTACAGAACTTGGCGCGTTCGGTTATTGGATCGGGTTAATTGCAGGGCTAGCGGCAGGAGCAGTCGGGCTGTTTTTCAGGCTGGTTAAACTGCAGAAGCGTTATTTATTGAAGCAGGAATTTTAAAAGAGGTGATATGACATGGCACAAAATCAGAAATTATATGAGTATCTGTCTCAGCATGCAGAAGAAATAAGTTCTACATGGTATGAAACAATCGAGGAAACTGATCCGAATTCAATCTATGCATCAACAGACCCGGCCGTCATTAAAAATTTAAAGAGCCAGAATCTTGCTTTCAATTATAAGATCAGCCGTATCTTTATAGATGAAGAAGAGGTTTACTTGCCCATTCTAAAAGCCTGGGCATTTGAAGTCACCCAGGATCAAGAGCATTTAAAAACGCCTATCCACTATATTATCCGTGAGTTTGTCAGAGTGAGAGACTTGTATATTTCCTATGTGAAGGACTTTGTTCATATCAATCAGGATACCGTGAAAAGCGAAGAAGCCGAGGATTTGTATCACACCCTTATTAAGGCGTTTGATCTTGTGATTCATATTTTTATAGAAGAAATGTACAAAAACACAAGCCTTCAGCTTCAAGCCCAAAAGGATATGATCACTGAATTGAGCGCCCCGGTAATCGTGCTGTTCCACAGTGTGGGACTGCTTCCGTTAATCGGTGATATTGATACCGTCCGCGCTAAATTGATCATGGAAAATACATTGAATCAATGTGCGAAAAAAAAGGTGACGCAGCTTTACATTGACTTGTCCGGAGTAGCGGTAATTGATACCATGGTTGCCCACCAGCTGTTCAGTCTGATTGAGGCGCTGCGTTTGATCGGCGTTTCATCCACATTGTCGGGGATCCGCCCGGAAATTGCGCAAACCGCGGTTCAGCTCGGTTTGTCTTTTGAGGACATCTCACTGAGATCTACTCTTGCATCAGCGATTGCATCTGACTTGAAATTAAAAAAGGTATAAGGTCCCCTCAAGGGCCTTATACCTTTTTTTAATCATTCCATTGATATGTCCAATACACTTCTTCTTCAAACCATGTTGCCATAACAGGTTCATTGTTTTTCAGTTTTTCCTCAAGCTCTCGGAGCATACCTTCCGTCTGGGTGCGATGAGCTCTTAACGCGTTCATTTTAATATCTGCCACTTCTTTGATATCAAGTACGACGTCTGCTTCGCCAAGCACCTCTTCCCTATTGCGTGTAATAGCCATGCATAGTGTGCGCGGACGGTCTTCTTTCTTTTTGCGGTACAATGCCCGGATGACCGCTTCCCCGCATGCATCATGGTCAGGGTGCACGCCATGTCCCGGATAAAATGTGACAATTAAGCTTGGTTTTACATCATCTATGATTTCTTCCATGATATCAGCTAAATATTCATCGTCTTCAAACTCAAGCGTTTTATCACGAAGTCCGAGCATTCGCAGATCATTGATATCCATTTCTTTGCAGGCGTTGATAAGCTCTTGTTTTCTTAATAATGGCAAGGTTTCCCGATTGGCAAAAAATGGATCTCCCATATTTCTGCCCATTTCGCCTAACGTAGCGCAAGCATATGTAACGGGCACATCTTTTTTTCTGTTTAAAGCAATCAGACCCGCCACACCGTATGATTCGTCATCAGGGTGAGGCAGGATTACAAGCACGTGTTCTTTCATTATTTTTTCACCCTTTTCTTTAAACTGTGAACGGTTTTTCACTGATTTGAAGTGAAATAGCCAGTTTCCCGCCCGGCAAGTGTCCTGCCATTAATAAGCGGTTTTCTTCATCCACTGTGTACTCAGTCAGGCCTTCAGCATAAATCCAGCCCTCTTCTGTTTTTAAGCCGACCCGGTAAGGCCCGCTCCCTTTGATTTTAGCTTGATGATAGGTTACCTTCGCATTGCGTATATAAGCAACAACCGTCATGTTTTTTTCATTTAAATGTGCCGAGTAAGAACCGGTTGTGGTTTCTAAATGGATATATACAGGGCGGTCCGCATATCGTTCTAAAGATGCTTGCACATCTTCTTTTATGATTGCTTTCATAATTGCTCCCCTCTTTCTTCTTTTAAATACTGTACGCGTTCTGTATGTAATTTGACCAGTTGATATTTGACAGCCGGTTCCAGCTGAGAATTCACAATGCGCTGTATAGCGGCATAATATTTTTCCAGCATAGGTTTACGGAGTCTCGGATGTGTTCTCTTATCCAAGAGCTCAAGATCAATTGCCTCTGTAACCGCTTCTGCATCTTCGTTTGAGAAAGAGCGGCTGTTCCATAGCGAGACGTATGCTTTTACTATTTCTATATCATTGTCCATCGTCCTGCTCCTTTATGTCTTACATACATGAAATGATTATACATAATATATACTCAAACTGAAAAGCCAAAGGCTCAATGGCTTTTTGATGCCCGTTTCCATTTCACTTGTGAAAACGTAAACAAGACTAATGCAGCCCATATACAGGCAAAGGTAAATGCCTTCGAGCTTGAAAATGGCTCATGGTAAATGAACAGCCCGATCAGCAAGGTGATGGTCGGTGCAATATATTGTAATATACCGACTTGATACAGCGGCAGCCGCTTCGCCCCTTCAGCAAACAATAAGAGCGGCAGCGCGGTAAACACACCGGCAAAAAAGAGAAGCACCCATGCCCCGCCGCTTTCTGCACCCGCAGGCTGAATATGGCCGCTAAGCAGCAAATACCCCAATGCAATCGGCATAATCATGAATGTCTCCAGCGTTAAACCGATAGCGCTTGAAAGACTTGTTCTTTTTTTGGTAAATCCGTATAAGCCAAAGCTGAATGCAAGCAGCAGCGCGATGTACGGAATGGAGCCGTATTGAAACGCAGAAATAATAACGCCGGCTGCCGCAATAGAAACTGCAACCAATTGAAGGCGATTCAGCTTTTCCTTTAAAAACAAAATGCCGAGAAGAACTGACACAAGCGGATTGATGTAGTAGCCAAGACTTGCTTCTAGCAGAAATCCATGATTGACAGCCCATATGTATACAAACCAGTTAACCGAAATGAGAATTGAAGCGAGAAATAAAGATAGTATGCCTCCGTTCTTTTTTAAAGACCGCAGCTCATGCCACCCCGTTTTCCATTGACGCAAGAAAAAAAGCACGATACACATAAAAACAAAAGACCAAATGATACGGTGAGCTAAAATATCAAGTGCCGGGAGCTGTTCAAGAAGCTTCCAATAGAGCGGAAACAGCCCCCACATCGTAAAGGAAACGGCTGTGTAAAGAACACCTTTTTTTGTTTCTGAATGATGCATATTTTGTCCCTGCCTTTCTTTAGAGCATCTTATATTATATCACGTGAAAGATCGAGCAGGCATATACTATTTTGTCCGTGAAGAAAGGTGTGACGAAGATGTTTGAGTGGAACAAGTACTTTCCTTTCCAAAATCAATTTTCCAAGGAAGCATTAAAAAAGGCCGATCCAAAAGAGGTTGAGCATTATGTAAACAGTGTAATGGAAAGTGTGTTCGGAAGTGATTACGCGGCTCAATTTCCATTTCGCGATCCTCTCCCGACTAAAGAAAAAACAAAGCGCACCGAACCTGATATAGATATATTCGAAACAGCAGACCATGTGTTTGTAAAGGTTTCAGTAAGCGAAAGCCAGCTGGAACAGCTCAAAATTAAACATACATCACATACATTACTGATTGAACATTTCCCGGGTTTGACTCATCCTAAAAAAGTAAATCTTCCCTGTCTTGTCAAACGGAAAGGAACGAAAGCCGTATATAAAGACGGCCATCTGGAAGTCATGTTTCATAAACAGCAGGACTACAATATGTCCGAGGTAGAAATTATGCGATAAAAAACGGCCTGCTTCTGTGCAGGCCGTTTTTGCTAATAGAAACCGGGATAACCTCCGCCATACGGTCCCCCGGGGCCGTATGGCGCACCTCCGTAACCGTAAGGAACAGGCGGATACGCATAGGGACGCGGATAATTAAAAAGAGCACTCCCAAGAAAACCGCCTAATAAACCGCCGACTAAAGGAGCGCCAAACAAAAAAGGGTTTCGTTCCGGGTATCCGGCCGGACCTGGGTTCCCGCGATAATATGAGTGTTGAGGGTACATGATTATTTCCTCCTTTATGTCTGCCTATATATAAGATATTCATCCAGGAAGAAAAACGATTGGGCTATTGTTAAATTGGATTTTTACTGATAAAGCATTATTACAAAAATAATCCGGCCAATAAAACACAGCCCAGTCCTGTACCGAGAGGACCGTTGTGAGCAGCGTCCATGTTTGAAACGTTTCCTTCATGCTCACGCCGTCAGAAATAACAAAATAAAAACCCCGGCAACAGTGATAAAAATCGGCATGGCTAACCTCTATTTTTTCATGTTGTTTTTGACAATATCTCCGGATGTTATTAGAAAACGCTTTCATTTAAACGAAATAGGATCTTCGTGGTGATATAATTGTCATCTTTTGATCAACTATTATTTTCATACTAACCTCCTAATCAATTACTGCCAGTAATATTTATGATTTCATAGGCTGTCAGATAACAATGTAGTTATATATTGATCAATTATTGGTTATATGTTATGTTTTTATCTATCAATTGGCTTCAGATAACAAAACAATGTGATAACATGCTGATAAAATCAGTGTCACAAAAGGAGGAATTCAAATGCCATTATTACGTTTCGATCTGATAGAAGGCCGTGATCAAAAAGCATTACAATCGCTATTAGACACTGCTCATCAAGCAATGGTAGAAGCGTTTGGCGTGCCGGAGAGTGACCGATATCAAATTGTGCACCAGCATCCCGCGAATGAGCTCGTGATTCACGATACCGGATTAGGATTTCATAGAAGCAAGGATTTGATCGTGATCAGCATTACAAGTAAAACAAGAACAAAGAGCCAAAAAGAGAAATTATATGCCTTGCTGGCTGAAAAACTAGAAGCAGAATGCGGTATTTCCCCGGAAGACCTAATGGTTTCCATTACGGAAAACGGTGATGCTGATTGGAGTTTCGGGCTCGGCGAGGCACAATTTTTGAATGGTAAGTTATAAGATGGTGAAACTTCTTCATCTGCTTTACACTTAGCAAATGGCCAGTCAATGAAATAATAAAAGAGAGATCCTTATTCAAGACCTCTCTTTTTTATTTCTTTTTCAAAAAAGCAGAAATAACCAGAATGAAAACAGCCAGCAAAACGAAATATAACGGTGTGATCCAGATTTGGTGGATAGAATCAGGGTCTCCCTTTTTATAACCAGTTTCGATGCCTATGTAATTCCAATGAAAGCTGACAGGGTTTTGATCGTATATATAAAATTCAGGCAGATAGAGTTCCGGTTTGCTGATTTGAACAACAAGATAAATGATGATTCCCATTAACAACAGGATAGCTGTTAGTAACTTTTTCACGGAAGGACCCTTTCCTATTTTTGTATGTTGACATCATCCTAACATCTCTTTTTATATATGTAAAATAAAAGCTGATTCATAACATGGCTCCTAAAATAAAAAGTCATGTAAACGGTATGACCCACTTACATGACTTTCTCACTGAAACAAACCCTTTCTGCGGATGCTCTGTTTCTTTCCATTATTTCTCTTCTTCGCACACTGTAACACCAGGCTCACAAAATTGATCGGCCCACGCTTGCATTTCTTGAAATACGGCTTGCAGCGCGGTTCCTTTTTCAGTCAGCGTATAGATCACTTTTACCGGTGTCTCGGGAAGAACCCGGCGTTCAACAATTTCGTTTTGCTCTAGCTCTTTAAGGCGCTCTGCCAGCATTTTTTGGCTGATCATCGGTATGGTTTCCGTTATCTCTTTAAATCGTTTCGGCCCATCCATTAGTACATGGATGATCAGACCGTTCCATCGTTTTCCCAGCAATGAGAAAGCTGACTCCATTTTAGGGCACATTGTATTTCCCACTAGTCTTCATCCCTTCATCTATTGTTTGACAAGTATTCACTGATCCATTAAAATTATCTTTCAAGTTACATTTAGTAAGCTTCTAACTTTTCTATTATCATACCACGTTTACCCGAAGGAGGAAACATTATGACTGATACTCTGGACATTTTGCAAGCACGGGCATCTGTTAAGGAATATGATACGAATGCCCCGATCTCTAAAGAGGAACTGACTGATCTTTTGGAGCTCGCCACTAAAGCGCCTTCTGCATGGAATCTGCAGCACTGGCATTTTACAGTTTTCCACAGCGATGAATCAAAAGCGGCTCTTCTGCCTGTAGCATATAATCAAAAACAAATTGTTGAATCTTCTGCTGTCGTTGCCATTTTAGGCGATCTAAAAGCGAATGAAAACGGTGAAGACGTTTACGCTGAACTGGCAAACCAAGGTTTCATCACGGATGAAATCAAACAAACGCTTCTTGGCCAAATTAACGGTGCTTACCAAAGTGAACAGTTCGCACGCGATTCCGCTTTCTTAAATGCTTCATTGGCTGCTATGCAGCTTATGATTGCCGCAAAAGCGAAAGGTTATGACACCTGCGCAATCGGAGGATTTAATAAGGAGCAGTTCCAAAAGGAATTTGATATCAGCGAGCGCTATGTTCCGGTTATGCTTATTTCTATCGGGAAAGCAGTGAAACCTGCACACCAAAGCAACCGCTTGCCTCTATCAAAAGTATCAACTTGGCTGTAAATCTAAGAAAAACCTTAGTCCGGATAAACACGGACTAAGGTTTTTTTATTGAAACGTATCTTTGTACCATTGGCGAGCCTGTTCAGCTTCATGCTGTGTGAGCTGATGGCCCCCATCCTGCCAAAAAACTGAAGCAGATGCCCCGCTGTCAAGCAAACAGCGGTGAAGCTCTTCCGATTCTTCCTTTGTGCAAAGCGGATCATATTTTCCCGCCCCAATGAAAACAGGAAGCCCTGTCATATTGGGAAGCTCAAGCCCCCGTATCGGCACCATAGGATGATGCAGAATAGCCCCCTTTAAAACATCCACATAATGAAAAAGCAGGCTCGCTGCGATATTTGCGCCGTTTGAGTAGCCGACTGCAATCACTCGGCTCCGGTCAAACTGATGCGTTTGTGCCGCCTCGTCGATAAAATCTTTCAATTCTTTTGTCCGCTCAACGAGATCCTTTTCATCAAATACACCTTCGCTGAGGCGTTTGAAAAAGCGCGGCATTCCATTTTCGAGCACTGATCCCCTGACGCCGAGCAAATGAGCATCCGGATCTATAAAACGGCCCAATGAAAGGAGATCATGCTCATTTCCTCCGGTTCCATGTAACAGCAGTAAGACGTTATCAGATGTCCCTTTTTCAAAAATATGCTTCATCATGTCCCCTCCTACAATTCAGGCAAAATATCTGTAATTTGTTTGCGGTGTTGCTCCAGCCATTCAGGCAGCTTTAAGGATGTCCCCAGCTCATCAAACGTTTCATCTGTCATAAAGCCTGGTTCATCTGTGGCAATTTCAAATAAAATGCCGCCTTTTTCCCTGAAATAAATTGATGTGAAATACTCCCTGTCCAGAATTTCTGATGAAGGGAGATGTTTTTCAGCAATAAGCGGCTGCCATTTAGCCTGCTCCTCACTCGTTGTCCGAAACGCTATATGATGAACTGTTCCATAACCTCCGACGCCTCTTTTTTCCGGCTGCAAATGAACGTCAATCACGTTTCCGACAGCCGCTGCGGATTTCAGTCTAACGATCTGATCTTCTTCCGCTACTTTGCTGTATCCGAAGCTTTCCTCTAACAATTGAATCGTTGCTTGCGGATCATAGGAGTACAGCAGCACGCCTCTCATTCCGGTGATGGCTTCATGTTCTGAAATACCGTCAGGTGTCCACTCGCTTTTTCCGCTTTCGCCGGCTTCCATGATTGCTAACGGAAGGTCTTCTGTATCATCAAAGATCAGAGCGTGTTCCCCGCATAGCATTTTCTCCTCTGCATTCAGTCCATTATTTTGAAGGCGTTCCTTCCAGAAAGCCAGAGAGCCTTTAGGGACTGAAAAGTAAATTCGGCCGGCTTGGCCTTTCCCTACCGTTCCCTGCCCGCTTCCTTGGAACGGGAAAAAGGTAATAATGGTCCCTGGATCTCCATTTTGATTCCCAAAGTAAAAATGATATGTTCCCGGGTCATCGAAATTCACTGTTTTTTTGACAAGCCGAAGCCCGAGCACTTCTGTATAAAATCGCAAATTTTCTTGCGGATCTCTGGCAAATGCTGTGACATGATGCAATCCTTCTGTTTTCATCTTTTCACTCCTAAATTATCTTGATTTCGAGATATTTATTATTTTAAACCTATAATGTGCAGGATGCAAACCATGTGACTTAATTAAATAATTGAAAAAATCATTTTTTTCTAATAATTATCTTGTGATCTTATCTTACAACTGCTATTATAGTGAGCATTATCATCTTTCAGGAGGAAAGTAAATGGTTAAAAAAGCACTTATTGTTATACTCATCATTTTACCATTCATTCAGCTTGCACTTTTGCCGTTTGTGAATCGAATCGAACCGATTATTTTCGGCCTTCCTTTTTTCCATTTTTGGCTGCTGCTGTGGATTATCATTACGCCGGTATGTTCGTTTGGCATTTACCTGGTGCAAAAAAAAGATGGAGGAATTGAATGATGCAAGGAAATCTCACTGCACTTATGATTACGGCTATTATCGTATTAACTGTTGTCTGTATCGGATTTCTCGCCGGGAGAGACAAATCATCGCGAACCTCGGTGGAAGAATGGTCTGTCGGCGGCAGACGTTTTGGAGGCCTTCTCGTTTGGTTTTTAGTTGGCGCTGACCTTTACACGGCATATACTTTCTTAGGCCTGACCAGTACGGCTTACACAGGCGGAAGTGTTGCGTTTTTTGCAATTCCTTACTCCGTATTGGCTTATTTTATCGCCTATTTCTTCCTGCCGAAACTTTGGAAAGTTGCGAAAATTCACAAATTAACAACTCTCGCTGATTATGCGCGGGAACGTTTTGACAGCAAGCTGTTGGCAAGTCTCGTTGCAATTGTCGGTGTCCTGATGCTTATCCCATATATCTGTCTTCAGCTTAGCGGAATTCAAGATACGCTTCAGGTGGCGGGAACCGGCTATATCAACGTAAAGTTTGTTGTCATCATCTCATTTATTCTAGTTGCTCTTTACACGTTTTTCAGCGGGATTAAAGGGCCTACTTTTACAGCCATTATTAAAGATATTTTAGTATGGGTGATTATGCTGTTTATGGTCGTTTCCCTCCCTCTTATTCATTTCAACGGCTGGACGCCGATGATTGATACATTGGTGAAGGAAGCGCCGCAAATGCTGACGATACCGACAGAGGGCCCAAAAGGCATCCCTTGGTTTATTACAGCATCTATTGTATCCGCCTTGGCACTTTTTATGTGGGCGCATGCCGCTACAGGTGTATTTACGGCGAAAAGTGCCGATGCAGTTAGAAAAAACAGCATGTTTTTGCCGCTTTATAACATCGTTTTAATCTTAGTTATTTTCCTTGGTTTTATCGCTTTTCTTGTGCTGCCGGAAGATACAAATCCAAGACTGGCGCTGCTGCATCTGATTCAGACGTCTTACGGCGGCGTGGCACAAGGTTTTGCATATGCCACTATCGCCCTAGCTTCATTGATCCCTTGTTCGATCATGGCTATCGGAGCATCGAATTTATTTGCCAATAACTTATACCGTGACTTGATCCATCCAAATGTGTCACAAAGCAAACTGACCCTTATTACACGTTCCATGGTGTTTGTCGTGATCGGTCTTGCTCTACTATTTGGAATGCTGTTCCCGACTGCCTTAGTAACACTTCAGCTTTTAGGCGTTTCCGGTATGGTGCAGATCTTCCCCGCGATTGCCGTCAGCTTATTCTGGAAGAACCAAACGAGAGAGGCGACAGTGATCGGATTATTAGCCGGCCTTGCGGTTACGTTTATTGTGTATATCACTCAATCTGCACACGGCATTTATGAAGGTTTCTGGGGATTGTCCGCCAATATCATCGCTGTAATCATTCTCAATCCGCTGTTTGTAAAAAGAGCAGGTTCAAATCCAGTCAAAGAAAGTTTATTTGGTAAAAAAACTGAACCGAATCCGAATCAGAAGGGTGCTTAAAAAAAAGCCATACGCGGTAGCCGCGTATGGCTTTTTTACATTTCTTTTTTCAGCGTTTCAATTGCTTTTTTCATTTGCGTATCATTATTTGACAGCTTTTGTTGAAGTTCTGTCATTAGTTTTGTTGTAGTATCGCCAGTCAGCACGCCTGTTTGTTTCAGATTCTCTTTTTTCTGGAACTGTTTGACGACTGATACAAAATCCTGATCATACGTACTGTTTACCTTCACCTGATAGCCAAGTGCTTTCAGCATTTGCTGAGCGACTTTGACTTCAGTGCCTGTATTACCTGATTTGTACGTTTTATCAGCGTCCAAATATGGGAGCTTCGCGTAATCAGGAAGTTCTGCTTTCACTTGCGGCTTGATGCCTTTTTTATGAATCCATTCACCGTCAGCAGTCAGCCATTTGGCCATTGTCAGTTTGACTGTTGAGCCATCCTCATACTCTTTTGCGGTTTGCACTGTGCCTTTTCCGAATGTGGTTTCTCCAATTAACGGAATGCCTGACGATTCATGAAGGGCAGCGGCCATGATTTCTGCAGCGCTCGCTGTTCCGTCATTTACTAAAACGACAGTCGGCTTTGTGACTTTTCGTTCTTTTTCCGCTTTCATGACTTCTTTTGAGCCGTTTTTGTACTCAACCTGCATAATATTTTTACCTTTATCAATAAACAGATTGCTCATTGTAATCGCCTGGTCCATTAAGCCGCCCGGATTGCCCCTCAAGTCTAAAATATAGCCTTTGGCACCTTTTTTCTCTAAACTGTCGATCGCATTTGTCAGCTCTTTAGCAGTTGTTTCAGAGAAAGAAGTGATTTGGATCTCACCGATATTATTGTCTTTCACCTCAGAATAGACGGTCTCAACAGGAATCGTATCGCGCTTAATGGAAAGATCAATCTCTCCCACTCCCGCTCTGTTCAGCTCAAGCTTCACTTTAGTGCCCTTTTTGCCGCGGATTAAAGCGACGGCTTCATTTACATTCATGCCTTTTACGCTTTTCCCGTTTACTTTCAGGATTTGATCCTTCGGTTTGATTCCGGCTTTTTCAGCAGGTGAACCTTTGATTGGCGCAACAATAAGGATTTCACCGTCTTTTTCCTCTACTTGCGCTCCTATTCCTTCAAAGGATGCAGAAATGCTTTCTTCGAATGATTTTCCTTCCTCTTGATCCATATAGGTAGAGTAAGGATCGTCCAGAGACTCAATCATTCCTTTAATTGCTCCGTCTACTAATTTGTCATCGTTTGTTTCCTTGTAATAATCACTTTTGATTTGCTCATACGCTTTATTTAATTTATCGAACTTACTGTCTCCTGTGCTTGTTGATTTCTGGCCCAGAATGCTTGAATTGCCCGTAATAAATAAAGTCAGCGCCGAAGCGACAACCGCAGTGATCAGCACAACAAAAAACAGTTTCAATTGCCGTTTCAATTAAACACCACCTTTTCTTCTTACATTATTATCATGGACGATTTCCTATTCGTCAACTCGGAGCAGAAAATATAGAGATCCGCCCTTCTTTATCGTTTCATAAACCTATGTCTTTTCACGACATATAATAACGAAAAAGGAGGATACCATTTTGAGCCGATATTTAGAAATGCTGTCCTTATTCGGTGTCTCAGGTGCACATCCAGGCGGGCTTGCTTTTTCAAAAGCCGTATTGCAAAAAGCGGCACCTCCGCCTGATCAGCCGATTCTTGATGCCGGATGCGGGACGGGGCAAACTGCGGCTTATTTAGGACATTTGCTTTATCCTGTCACAGTCGTTGATAAAGACCCTGTCATGCTTGAGAAGGCGAAAAAAAGATTTGCAAATGAAGGGCTGGCCATCCCTGCATATCTTGGAGAGCTGGAACATCTTCCGTTTTCTTCGGCGTCCTTTTCCTGCGTCCTGTCCGAATCCGTCCTCAGTTTTTCCCATCTGACATCCTCCCTTCAAGAAATTAATAGAGTATTGAAGCCGGGTGGAATGCTGATCGGTATTGAAGCGGCGCTTAAACAGCCGATGCCTCCGCGCGAAAAGAAGCAAATGATGGACTTTTACGGTTTTACAAAGCTTTATGACGAATCGGAGTGGATAGACTCGATTCGTTCCCATGGATTTCAGAAAACAGAAACGATCACCCTTTTGCCGGAAGATATGGAATTTGAACCGACGACAGAAATGGATGTATCGCAAGCAATCGCTCCTATCTACTATGAAACGCTTCAGTCCCATTATGACCTCATGCAGGCATACAGCGAGTATATGGGTCATTGTATCTTTATCGCATACAAGTAAAACGGCGCTTCACCCCCTCTTTTCGTCCAACCTTTTTTGTTTATCTATCATAAGCTGATAGAAAGACGGATTAGGAGGGATTTATATTGGAAAAATACTATCATATCTGCCGCCAGCACCAAGGAAAAGTTGCTAGAATTACAGAAAGAAACGGCAGAGTCCATGTGGGCAGAATTACACGGGTAACCAACAGCAAGGTCTTTATTGCTCCAGTTACTTCAGGGGGCCCAAGAGGCGGATTTGGCTATGGATATTGGGGCGGCTACGGATATGGATATGGAGCCGCATACGGTATTGGCCTTGGGCTGATTACAGGTGTGGCGCTCGCCGGTTTATTCTTTTTTTAATGGAAAAACCCGCTTAACCAATGGTAAGCGGGTTTTTATTTTATATCTTCTTCACTTTTTCAAAGTATTCTTCTAATGTTAAGTCATTCTCATGAATAACCTTTGCAGCCTTTTTGCCTACATAACGCAAATGCCATGGTTCGTATTCGTACTTCGTGATGTCTTCTTTGTTTTTAGGGTAGCGAATGATAAAACCGTATTTATATGCATTGTTCTGCACCCATTTTCCGTCTTCGGTGCTGCCGAACGCCTCATTTAGCTCAAAACCGTTGCTTCGGCTGGAAATATCCATTGCTAAACCTGTTTGATGTTCGCTTTCACCCGGATATGCGACAGCTTCTCTTGCTTTCTTTTCCCCTTTTAAGCTTACTTCATTTTTAAAGATAACCTGCTGTCTGTCATACGAGCGGTATCCTGACACGGCTGCCAGCTCATAGCCATCCTTTTTCGCAGCATCAAACATCGTTTTTAATGCGTCTGCTGCTTCTTTTCTGATGTATCGCTTTTGTATTTTCTCTTTAAAAGAAAACTCGACATCAGGGATAACTAGATCGCTAGGTTCATAGTCTCCTGGCAGTGCGTATTGCTTATTGACAAGGGCGAGGATATTTTTCGGATTTTGAATGGTTTCCAGGCCATCCACTTTTTTAATGTTATTGAAAAACTTGCTTTCCAATAAGAACTCACTGTCCTGCGTATTTGTTTTTTTGCTGTCAGCTGTTTTTTCTTCTGTCTGTTTTGATTCTGCAGTGGTTTTCGTATCCTTTTGAGCATCCCCATTTGACATGCTGCAGCCGGCTCCGACAATTGCCGTCACACTCAGAGCGGCGGCCAGCGAGAACCATTTACCGGACTTTTTCATAATCACATTACCTTCCTTTTATCAATCGTTTCCGTATCCATAAAGAAGAGGCTGCCGGCACCCAGCACGCCTCTTCATTTATTTTATTTTGATACAGAATGTAAAGCCACTTCTATCATATCATGAAAAGTGGTTTGACGCTCTTCTGCTGTTGTTTCTTCTCCTGTTAATACGTGATCGCTCACGGTCAGGATGGACAGCGCTTTTCTACCGTGCTTCGCTGCCAATGTATACAAAGCGGTTGTTTCCATCTCTACCCCGAGCACACCGTATTGGGCAAGCTTCTCAATTTGAGAATCGTCATTGTAGAACTGGTCAGCAGTAAATACACTGCCTACCGTCACCGGTACGCCTTTATCCTTAGCGGCGTCATAGGCATTTTTCAAAAGCTCGAAATCTGCGTTAGGCGCGAAATCGATACTTCCAAAAGCGACTCTGTTCATTTGTGAGTCAGTAGAAGAAGTCATGGCCAAAATGACGTCGCGCACTTTGACATCTTTACGGATGGCGCCGCAAGAGCCTACTCTTATTAAGTTTTGCACATCATAGCTTTGAATTAATTCATTGACGTAAATTGAAATGGACGGAACGCCCATGCCCGTGCCCTGCACAGAGATTTTTTTGCCTTTATATGTACCTGTAAATCCATACATGCCTCTGACTTCATTATAGCATTCCACATTTTCAAGATACGTTTCAGCGATAAATTTTGCTCTTAAAGGGTCCCCCGGCAATAGTACCGTATCCGCAATTTGTCCTTTTTCCGCACCGATATGTACACTCATCTCATATCCTCCTCAACCAAAATTAACGATCAGTCCGTTCATTTTACAACGGATGTCATGATGAGACAAACTTCAGCATTGATTATAAAGGAATGTTCCGAAAAAAGAAAATGATCCGGGGTATTTTTAGGCGCCATTAGAGAAAATCGGGATAATTGAGCTGCTTATATGAGAACCTAACGGCAAAAGGAGGGATGAAACATGGGTAAAAAACAGCGTAACCGAATAACCGGACAAAAAAAGAACAACCACATACCTGCTAAAGACGTTATCGCAGCTGAAGAGGCGCACGAAAAAGAGCATTCCGCGGCCAAACGAAAACCTTAAAAAACAGAAAACTGCGGATATCCGCAGTTTTCTTTCGTTATGTTGTTTGCACAATCAGACGATTGATTTTCCTCCATCCGGCGGGAAGCAGTTTATAATATGTTTTCCCTTTTCTGCCTTCATCAATCAAAATCACATCCCCTGTGGCCATAAATCTCGCATCATAATCACTTGGAACAGTATCGAATACATTAAACAAAGAGAATGCTCTTTTTAGCACGTCTTGATGATTGCTCCCGTTCAGTTCAGTTCGATAGACGGCTCTGTAGCCTTTTTTTTCACCAAACCGGGGTGTTTGAAATATTGTCACATCGTAAAAACAAGACTTCTTTTTAAACACGGATAACATCATCAAGATCCCTCCCTTTTATTTCTATAACATATTGGCGTTTCGCCCTCTTTTTCCTCTCTCTACTTTTGTCGAAACGAATGAAACTTTTCGTCAAAACCTTTCACGAGGAAAAACAGCAGCAGGCCGAGACTGAAGCCTCCTAAAACGTCAGTTAAAAAATGCACGCCGAGGTAGACTCTGCTGGCACCAACCAAAATAACGACAGTACCGGCGATTATGTATACCGCTTTTTTATGCTTTGACAAAAACGGGATGTGTTTCACTAAAAAGTAGGCGATTACTGGATAAACACAAGCAGCGTTCATGGAGTGGCCGCTCGGAAAGCTGAAGGACGACTCATGAACGAGCGGTTCAAAATCCGGCCTTGCCCGTTCGATCCACTCTTTTAATATTTTGTTTAACAGACGATCCGCACCGAATATGAAGAGCATCAAAAGACCGTCCAAGGTTCTCTTGTAAAAAAACAGCCCTGCCCAAATGACTACGATAAGTGGCAGTAAAAAGGAAGTAGCACCAAGATGTGTCACCCAAATCACCACATCGATCAGCCAAGGCTGACGGATAGCTGCGGCTGCCTTACTGATCATTTCATCTGCTGATTGAACAGCAGCTGTATGAATAACCGCGGCTAAAAAAAGAAAGAGAAGAAACAGACTGACTGGCTTGTACAAGATTTTCCCTCCTTTATTTCTCAAAAATTCATATCAGCCGAATAAAAAACCGGAGCTGGCCGCTCCGGTTTCAAGCCTTAACAATCTTCATCCAGCTCTTCATCTATCATACATTTTTCTATCAGATAATCAAAGGTAATATCGGCGATTTCAAACAGCTCATCTTCACTCGGTATGTAGCCCCGTCTTGCAAGCTCTCTGTAAAAAAATTCAGCGATTTCTTCCGTGTCAATCACAAGATCTATTTCTTTCATAACCGTACCGCCTCCTTTTTTATGTTTTATGAAAAAACGGGATGAATTATACCCGGTGTTCTAAACAATTCTTTCATTCATATACATTGAATAAAAAAACAAGCCATAGGAGGCTGACAAATGATCGCTAAAATGATGGAAGCACTGGACGGAGAAAGATTCGATATGGTGATGGAAAAAACGCTCAAAGGTATGACGCATGTCATGATTTGGGGCTGTCTGCCTTACTTTTTATATGTGATCATCCGCTTGTTCACAAACTAACTGAAGTGTTCTTTTAAACTTTCCAGCACAAACATCATCATATCTTTATATTCTTCATCTTTAAACATTTCGTACAGAATTTTGTAATCGTTGTAAATATCCAAAAGCTCATCAACAATTGATACAGCCAGGATGCGCAGGGTATCTTGATCTTCATCTTCGCCTTCAAACTGAAGAAGAGCAGACGGTACAATATCTTCGCCGATCTCATGGGCAGTTTCTCCGACATAGTGGACAAACAAAAGCTGATGCACAAACTGGTCCATTTCATACTTTCTGAGTACCAGCGTGAGATCCTCTTCCTCCGTTTCAAGCCACTCTCCATCCTTTAAACGAGTCAGCTCATAAATAATATCTTCCCAGCCATCTTCTAAATATCTCCAAATTTCTGTTCTGTGGCCGATAATGCGAAAGAGTTCTTTTCCATAATCTTTTACATAAACGACATCTCCAATGAGGAATTCATATTCAATATCAAGTTTTTCCATATCGACAATGACGCCTTCATAATCTTTATATAATTGAATGGACGATTCAAAATATAAGACTTCATTGTGGTTTACTTCATAAAGATAGTGCTTATCGATTTGGTGCACTTTTGTGATTGTGCCGACTGTCCCATACATAATGACGACTACGATATCCCCTACTTGGAATTTCGGTTTATTTTGCTTCACGGTGTCTCCCCCTCGCCGCAACATTTCTCATACGCTATCGTATGCTGGGTTACACCAATTCGCATGGGCATGAAAACCATTGGAAGTATCCAATTATGGTATGTGTATGCGCACAAAAAAATCCGCAGCGGATCTGCGGATTTAAACATGCGGTTATTTGCCGTGCACCTCGGCCTCGTATTTTTCCCAAGCTTCATCAAACGTAGCCATCGTGTCCAGATAATCAACATTCAGCTCCAAATATGAACTGATTTCGTGATAATCGGTTGATGTTTTTGGAAAGCTGTGATCCTCATACGCCTGATTGGCAAACTCACTGATGCTGTCCTGCGGCTTAGGATGTCTGTATTTCAATAAATAGTGATAAAAGGATTTCATGGGTTTCCCCTCCTGGTGTCTGTCTTTTGTTGTTCTATTATACAGTGCAAGTGTAAAATTACAACAAAAGAATAACGAAACATCATTCAGGAAAAATCAAAATAGTTGCGTTTTAATATCCTTTCCGTTTCCATGAGCTGTTGATACGTCAGACTTTCAGGGAGTTTTCTTGTGTTGATTAAAAACAGCTGATCCTCAATATCCTTTATCGTCGAATCCTCTTGGTAGGCCATTCCGCAAGAAGAGCAAATCATCGCGGGGGTGTTTGTCAGCTCTATGGCTCGTGTGCCGTCAGGAAGCTCCCAATAAACCGTGTTCGTGCCAGGCTGCGCCTCAGGCACACCGCACCATTCGCATGTTTTCATGAAGAATTCCCCCCGCTTTCTGCCTCTTTTTCTTTTTTCTGCTGGGCTAAAAATTTCTTTTCCTTTAGCTGGTCTCTTTTCTCCCGCCGGTCCTTTAAGGTTTCATGCCCCGGCTTCGCTGTATATGCTTCTCTCCTTTTGATTCTGGCCACGTTTTCCGGTGTGAAAGAAATCTCTTTGTCGGCAAGGATGGCACTCAGTCCAATTGGCTCTTTTTTGTCGACAGCTTCAGGAAAAACAGACTCAAAATAGGCGTCAGCCTGGTTAGGGATATAATGTTCAGGTTCCGGATAAGAGGTAATGACTCCTTCAAAATTTCTCAAGATGATTTTGTCAGGACTTTGCGATAAAACATAATTTGGCTGCAGTGCGATTTTCCCGCCGCCGCCTGGTGCGTCAACGACAAAAGTTGGTACCACGTAGCCTGAAGTATGGCCTCGCAGCCCTTCAATAATCTCCAGCCCTTTTGAAACCGGAGCTCTGAAATGTCCGATGCCTTCTGAGAGATCACATTGGTATATATAATAGGGACGGACTCTGATTTTCACCAAGTCATGCATAAGCTTTTTCATAATTGTTACCGAATCATTAATGCCTGCTAGCACGACGGCCTGATTTCCGACCGGCACACCTGCGTTCACCAGCTTTTCGCAAGCCTCAACGGATTCCTCCGTCATTTCGATGCTTGTGTTGAAATGGGTGTTCAGCCAGACCGGATGATATTTCTTTAAAATATCGCACAGTTGATCGGTGATTCTCTGAGGGAAAACGACAGGCGCTCTTGTGCCGATTCTGATAATTTCCAGATGGGGTATACTGCGCAGCTCTTTTAAAATGTATTCTAAAATTTGATCATTGATCAGTAACCCGTCCCCGCCTGAAATCAGGCAGTCCCGGATCTCGGGTGTCTCCCGAATGTAGGCGATCGCGGCATCAAGCTGCTTTTTAGGGACACCCATTCCGATTTGACCAGAAAAACGCCTCCTTGTGCAGTAGCGGCAGTACATGGAGCATTGGTTCGTGACAAGGAACAGGACTCGGTCGGGATAACGGTGTGTCAGACCGGGTACCGGAGAGTCTTCATCCTCATGAAGCGGGTCTTCCAGGTCGTATTTTGTTTTGTGCATCTCTTCAGAGAGCGGCACAGACTGCATCCGTATCGGACATCTGGGGTTGTCGGGATCCATTAAGGAAGCATAATAGGGTGTGATATTTAAGGGGATCGTTTTAGTAGAAATTCTGACGCCTTCCTCTTCTTCTTCGGTCAGGTTAATCACTTTTTTCAAGTCATCTAATGTTCTTACAGTATGGGTCAGCTGCCACAGCCAATCATTCCATTTTTCTTCCGGAACATCCTTCCATAACTCTATCTCCTTCCAATGCCGTTTCGGTTTATACCATTTGTTTGTCAAATGAAATTCCTCCTCGTGCATTTCTTTTTGACTTACAGGCGCTTGCACCAGATATTCATATTTTCGAGCCCTTCTCCTATATAACAATTATTGATCAGCCTTCCGCCATACTGATACCCGGAATGATACAGGACAGCATTCATGCCAAAAGATGCAGCGCGGGCGAGTGAAAATACTTGAAAGATATCTTGCTCTCTCATTTCTTTTTCTAATGCATCTATTAAAATACTTGTCAGCGAACGGCCCCGATAATCGGGAAGCACGGCACAGTCCGTCATTTCGGCATGCCCCAGCTCAGGATTGATATCTGCGCTTGCCGCGCTAATCAGACGGTCATCTTCAAGCATGACATAATAAAGCGTATGCTCATTCATCGTCTTTTCAATATAGGCGGGATCAAACACAGGAGTCGGATACGTGCGGAATACTTTTTTATACAGCATAGATAACTGATACATGTCGTTTGTTTCTGCTTTTCTCATTGTAAAAGGAGACCTGTCTTCGATTTGTGGCTGAGGCTTCAATTTATATAATAGCTCTATCATTTCCTGCTCGGATAAATAGGTATCTGTTTGTCTTCGTTTTTCTGTGAGATAACGGACCATAACGGCAGCGCGATGGCCGAGATAGTAGCCTTCGAGAAAGCCCTCCGGCGTAAACAATTGTTTAGCCAGCTCTGCCTCGTCATGCTGTTTAGTGTACACAATAATTTTTTCGGCACCCTCCTCTTCAGCCGCTGTCATAATATCAGACAAGGCTTCCTGAATAGCGCCTTCATAACGAATGACTCTAATTCGTTTATTAAAGCGGTCATTGTCTATGACAGCCGTAACACCGCTATTCTTTACCGTTTTGATCATCAGCATCCTCCCCGTCTGTATGAAGCCCGCACCAATCCATCACAAAAAGAGCAATAATTTTAGCTGATTCTAACATGGCTTCAACCTCAATATACTCGTTTGCCTGATGTGCCGTTTTCGTCTCTCCCGGTCCAAAAACGATAACAGGAGTATCTCCCGCATGATACAAAAGGCCGCCGTCTGTCCCCCAAGGCGACGCTTCGATGATCGGCTCTGTTTGTTTTATTTTTTGATAGGCTGATTGCAAAACTGATAGTAAAGGATGGCCATCAGGCAAATCATTCGGCAGCCATTGAGCCCCGAACCATTCCACTTGAATTGGATGGCGTTTAAACCATTCATCATGGTATTGTAAATCTTTCAGCCAATTTTCCAATTCCATTTTCACTGCTTCAGGCTTTTCATGAGGAGCAATTCCGCACCTTCCTTCTATGACGACGCGGTCTGCTACCGAGGACGGCCATGTTCCGCCTGAGATGGTGCCAATATTAATTGGAACCGGGATTGGGATATGATTATAAAGCGGGTCAGAAATTCTTGCATTGCGGACTTTTTCAAGCTCTTGAATGGCTGTAATGACATGCATGCTTTTTTCAATGGCGCTGACACCTTCATACCGTGTGCCTCCGTGTGCCGCTAATCCTTTAACCGTGATCCGAAACCACATCGAGCCCTGCTGTTTAATAAAAAGCTTCATATTCGTCGGCTCCGGAATTAGCGCCCCGTCCGCACGATAGCCTCTCATAATGGCAGAAAGTGTTCCGGCGCCGCCGCACTCTTCATCTATAACACTTTGAAACAATACATCACCTTTCAGTTTGACATCGCAGGCGTGCAGAGCTTCTAATGCAAATAGAAGGGCTGTATTGCCTCCCTTCATATCAGTGGAGCCGCGGCCGTAAATTTTACCATTTACTTCGGCAGCTTGAAACGGTTCATACTTCCATTCTTTCAAATTTCCTTCTGGCACAACATCGATATGCCCGTTTAAAATCAGAGATCGTCCTCCGCCCTCTCCCGTTTTTTTAGCGACAATGTTCGGGCTCTCATGAAAATCCGAACGGTCTGATATAAAATAGGGATGCTGTTTTAATTGTTTTAGGCTCGGCTCCCACACATCAATGTCCATATGAAATTGCCTAAGCTTTTCAAGAACTACTGCCTGGGCGTTAAATTCCTTGCCAAGTGTGCTTTTTTCTCCAACCAGCCTTTTCAAAAGACGAATGGCTTTGGCTGAATGCTGATCAAGCCATTCGATTACTTTTCTTTCAATGTCCTGCATCATCACTCCCCCTTTTAAGAAAAAGGCATATCTACCATTATTTCAGCGTCGGTCAGCCCGATCACCTCGTCAATTGTTGAGCCATTCATCAGTTCTTTTAAAATAAAATGATGCCGGCCAACTGCAAGAACTGCTTTTTCAGTAATGATCATATCTACACAGCCTGCTGCTGTTAACGGAAGGGTGCAGGCTTCTGTTAATTTAGGCCTCCCTTTTTGATCGGTATGGCTCATGACGACAACCACTTTTTTCGCTTTTTGGGCGAGCTCCATCGCACCGCCCATGCCTGGCACCTTTTTTCCGGGTACAAGCCAATTCGCAAGGTCTCCCGACTGGCTTACCTGCAAAGCGCCTAAAATCGTAATATCAATCATGCCTCTTCTGATCATGGCAAAAGACATCGTTGTATCAAAATAAGATGCCCCCTTTACAGCACGGACAGGGAATCCCGCGGCGTTGCATAAATTTTCATCCTCATTCCCTTTTTCAGGACTTTCGCCAATCCCGAGTACGCCGTTTTCCGCCTGCAGCATAACCTGCATGTCAGGCGGCAAAAAGTTCGGCACCAAGGAAGGGATGCCGATACCGAGATTCACCATCATGCCTGGTTTGATTTCAGAAGCAGCCCGTCTGGCGATCTGCTCTCTTTCTGTTACTCCCAAGCCCATTTCCACCTCACCCCTTCGCTTCTCACAACCCCCTCAACAAAAACCCCAGGCGTTACAATCATTTCTTCTGCAATATCACCCATCGGCACAATCGTCTCAGCCTCGGCAAAGGTTCTTTTGGCGGCCATTGCCATAAGTGGATTCATGTTGCGCGCTGTTTTGTCATACGTTAAATTGCCGAATTCATCTGCAATGCAGGCATTGATGAAGGCAAAATCAGCCGTCAGCGCTTCTTCAACCAAGTATTGTTTCCCCGCTACAGACACAATCTCTTTTTTCTCACAAACCATTTGATTATCAATGCCGATATCGGTCAAAATGCCGCCAAGGCCGGATCCGCCGGCGCGAATCCGTTCTGCGAGCGTGCCCTGAGGCGAAAATCGAACCTCTAATGTGCCGTCTGTCATCTGTTTTCCGGCTACGGGATTTGAACCGATATGCGATGCAATCAGTGTCTTGACTCTTTTATTGACAATAAGCGGTCCAATCCCAATCTCCGGGAATCCGGCATCATTGCAAATGACAGTTAATTCTTTCACACCGCTGTCCAATATGGCTTCAATCAAAGAAGGAGGAGAGCCGACTCCTCCGAAGCCGCCAAACATAAGGACCGACCCATCACGCACATCTGCAATTGCCAATTCAATGCTGATCGTTTTTTGAAATGGTGCCATATTGATTTCAGTCCCTTTTCAGTTTTTTTCAACTTCTGCAACTGTTTCCGAAAAAGTTGATATAAGCTCTTCCATCTCTCCGTCTGAGATTGTGAATGGAGGAGCGATGATTACGGCATCTCCTTCCCCGCTGTCGATTCCAGCCTTGGCAGGATAGACAATGAGCCCGCGTTTTTTTGCTTCGCTGATGATACGCTGGGTCATCGACCGATCTTGCGGAAACACTCGCTTTGTCTTTTTATCAGCCACAAATTCAACGCCTAACAGCAGTCCTTTGCCGCGGACATCCCCAATGATGCCGCTTCGGTGCATCATCTCTTCAAGTTTCTTTTTCAGCTTGAAGCCCTTTTCTTCAGCCTGTTTGATCAAGCCGTGTCTGATAACATAACGCAAAACCTCGAGAGCGGCTTTGGCTGAAAAGGGATGAGCACTGTATGTGTGACCGCTCATAATAATACCTGATCCTTGTTTTATCGTTTGGAGAACCGTATCAGACACAACTGCAGCTGCAATAGGCGCGTAGCCTGCACCGAGCCCCTTTCCAAGCACAGCGATATCAGGAACGGTATGCCAATGCTCTGTCGCAAGCATCCTCCCAGTTCTCCCAAGCCCGGTCATCACTTCATCCGCAATAAACAGCACACCATGTGAGCGGCACACCGCTTGCAATCTCTCATAATATCCAGAAGGAGGAGTGATTGCTGCTCCCGCGGCTCCAATAATAGGTTCTGCCACAAATCCAGCAATAAACTGACTTCCGATTCTTTTTATAGCGGTTTCCAGCTCCTCCGCAGCCTTTTGAACAAAATCTTTTTTTGCCTCTTGATTCAGCCGATATATATGCGGGGCTGAGAGAGCGGGATAACGCTCTAGCAAATGGGTGAACCGGTACCTGCGTTCATAAAATCCCGACAATGAAAGCGCTCCCAAAGTTATTCCGTGGTAACTGCTCCATCGTGAGAGAAAGATGGATTTTTCTGTCTGCTTTTTTTCCTGCCAATATTGAATGGCGATTTTCATTGCCGTTTCTATGGCCTCTGATCCGCTATTGACAAAAAAAGACCAATTCAAGTCTCCCGGCAGCTGCTCAGCCAGTAAAGCAGCTAATTGCTCGGCCGGCTCACTCGTAAACTGCGAGCGGTAAGCAAAAGACACCTTATCAAGCTGTTCTTTCAGCTGCTCGGTTACTTCATCAACCCCATGGCCGATATTGCATGTCACCGCACCAGATGAGCCATCAAGATATTTTTTTCCGTTCTGATCATACACATATGTGCCCTTTGCATGACTGACAATCGGATATTCCGCATTAAGTTCTGGCTTAATTAAATAACTGCTCATGCTTCCACCTCAAAAACACCTTTTCTACATTGTATGAGTGTCCAAATAGCGGCATGACGTTCCCTATAAAATCTTTTTTCGCACAAAAAAAGAGCCCTTCCGAACTTCGAAAGGCTCTTGTGTTATTTCATCTAGCAAATAAAAGCGGCTCCGACGATAATTAATAAAATGAACAAGACAACAATCAATACAAATGTATTTGTCCCGCAGCCAAATCCTCCGTAACCGTATCCATGATAATATCCATGCATATTGTTTTTCATCCTTTCTTATCACGATATACGGCATTGTATGCGGGCCAAGTCCCAAACGGTTTGTGCAAATGCCCATCTATGTAAGGAAATAATGAAAAACAGTGTGCACCCGCTCAAATTTTTTAAATTTGAGCTTTTCATAAAAATGAGTAACGCCATCAGAATTTGAGGCCACTAAATAAGCATCGTCCATTCCTAAAGATTTGGCAATGGACAGCATCTCACCCACAAGAATACTGCCGTAGCCCCTTCTTTGAAACTGATCCAAAATCGCCACTTCTTCAATTTTCGCCGTTTTCTCTTGCGAATCAATAAAAAGTTCTCCGCAGCCAATCGGAATGTTCTGTGATGAATCGCTGTAACAAACGACAAGCAAAATCGTACCCGCTTTGTAAAAAGGATATTTTCTCACTAATTTTTGTTCTGCGGTTGCCTCTCCTATATAAAGCGAGTCATAAATTTTCATGATAGAAGATCCGTCACTAAGACTCTTTGCCGTCCCCCATGCCGTGAAAGGATGTCCCGTCTGTCCCTTCCAGTCTTCAAGCTTCATGCAGTATAACAGCTCATCTTCAACCACAAAACCGCTTTTCACAAGCGACTGCTTCAAAACGAGCGGAAAAACATGCTGAGGAGACGCTTTTAAATGGATATAATTCGCATCAAGCAGCTTCGGTACGGACGGCAAAAAATCAGGTATACGCTCCAATGGAAATGTATCATGAAGCTGCACAAAATTATGAGAAAAAATTTGCGGCAGCTTGGAATCTTTATATACACTGTAATGACCAAACAACTTCGATTCAGACGTTAACGATAGGTATTGATGCTCCGTTTTTGAATAATGTCCTGTCATGAATGTCTCCTTTTTATGACCTATACATTTACTCGATTGCAATATTTAATTTCTTTATAATCTCATCGTACACCGGATAAAACGGCTTTCCAATTGGAAATTGCTGAATATTCCGGAAAGAAGCGGGTATTGGTTTCTGCTGCAAAAAGAATTTTCTCGCCACTTGCTCGCTGATTGGATGAAAAACACCGTTTAGAAATAGAAACCGCTCGCGTTCTATAAAAAACAGCCTTCGTCCAGGCGGATTTGCGATCACCCCAGATCTGTCCCGCGTGATAGGCGGCCCTTCCTGCAGATCCTCGAGCACTTCTTTTTCAATCGTCAAAATATCTTTTCTTTTAAATTGATAAAATTGAAAAGCATGCTGACTTTCTATCCGTCTTTTTTTACCGGCGTCAATGTAAAATACTGCAGGCTGGTCAGCTTCTTTTACCAAAACATAATTCGGAATGTTTAAACATTTCCCCGTATGATATTGAAATAAATACGGATCGGGGATAACAACAGTCCGATCCAGATACACTGAACTCCATCTCTCCCCCACAGGATGCCGCACACCTTGATCAAGAAAATACACATGTTGATCAGATCCTTTTACAAACGTGCCGTCAATCAAATCGGCGGGCAGAAACTGATAAGCGTTTTGAAAGGAATTCGGGGTCTTATACGTTGTATCTAATACTTCATTTATCGGCAGGAACGGGGCAAATGTGTTTACTCTAATCCAAAAAATTGAGTCGCCGTGATTCCAATGCATCATATCATCGTCCCAATAGCTTCCATATTTATCTTTGATCCGATCAAGCAACGAACGGCGATGCATAACAGAGCAATGATCGACTTGAAAAGCGGCTTGATCAAGCACCGCATTGGCATCTCTGTAAAAGTGGGAAATTTCCTCTCCTCTTTCGTTTACATGAACAACTTTTTGTTTTGAATAGACTGCCTGTGCTTCAGGATGACACAAAAATGTCTGCACCATATGGCTCAGCCGATCAGGATGATAAACTGTATCATCGGTGAGATAAGAAATGTAGTCGCCTGCGGCAAATGGAAGAGCGTTATTAATTAATGTGGCATAACGGGTTGTTTTTAATCGATTTTGAGGATGGACGAAGCTGTTTTTATAACGAATGCGCTGGTCATGAAGGTACTTGTGAATCACCGCAATCGTTTTCTCATTTGAATGGTCATCCATAACAAAAAGCTCCCAATTGCTATGAGTTTGATTGATGACACTCTCAATCGCCATTTGCAGATAATCAGGTTTGTTATAACTCGTTAAAATAATGGAAACTTTGTCCCCCATCTCTGCAAGCCTCCTATTGTCACACATGAAAACGGCTCCGCAGCAAGCAGAGCCTCTGTCAACATGTAAAAAGCACCTCAACTTACAATAGCAACATTTGATCCCGTTTGATTTAGCGGGTTCTGAAAAATAACCAAATCAGCCAGGGATTTTTACGATAACATTTTGAAGCGTATCTCCATTGATCAGATTGACTCTTGAAATCGGACACCAAGCTCTTGGCAACTACGAGCTGGCGTTTGAGACCAGATTGATTTCCGTCTGAAGCTGTTTGACGTATAAGCAGAATGAATAAAAACAGAATAAAATGCAATTCGTCGTCATTTTCTTCTTGGTTCACTTTGTTTTCTAAATCCAAACTTCCCTCTCTCCCTTACCCTCTGTTTCACAATATGAACATGCTGTCAATTGCGGTATAGGCAATGTCCATCCATAGAAGAAAATCAGCATTTTCCTTAAATATATGAAAAATAGCTCAGGTACGGCGTTCGACTCATACCAATTGCCAATCAGGAGAATATGATTAAACGTGAGTTCAATAATTAATAGGAGGTGTATGTGTTGAGCAGTGAAAATGCGCAGTTAAAAAAGGATATTATTAAAAGCCTTTTAAGCCCTTTATTTACAAATGCAACAGAAGGAGGAGAAAACGTGAATAATAACCTTAAAGAATTACTTGAAGCTGCTGTTGATAAAAAAGTTGACGAAAGCGAAACGGTTACTGCTGAATCTGTTTTAGATCCTTCCCTTCCTGCAAGATGGATTTTTGCCAGAATTACACCTGGCACTACCATCAGCATTGTGACAGATTCCGGTGACATGATCGGTCCGGTTGTCTTTGTTGCTTTTGATCAAGTTCACGGCATCGTATTTGTCACACAGGAAAGCTCTGTAACTCCGCCAGGTCAAGCGACAACATTGATTGATGTAGATAAAGTAGAAAGCGTTACATTCTTTTCATAACCTCTAATGAAAATTTTGTATATCCAGTCGGGATATGGAGGAATATACAGTTATTTTGACCGCTGGGCTGAAGAATGCTTTCGGCACGCTCAGACAGAATACATGGCTGCAGATACACCAGACACCGAATCGCTGTCACGCATTGAAACGTTTCAGCCGGATTTCGCACTCATGATGGTTGGAGTTCACGTTCCTCACGACTGGCTGACCTGGTTAAAGGGTAAGGGTATTCCCGTATATGTTTGGCTGACAGAAGACCCATTTTATATTGATATCAGTCTTCAGGTGATAAAGCACGCTGACGCAGTTTTAACAATTGACCAAAATGCTGCTCTCTATTATCAGGATCTTGGTTATCAGCATATCTATTATGTTCCGATTCCTGTTAATCATCGGCTGTTTAAAAAAATGGACACCGCACATTCCTTTCATTCACAATTGCTTATCATCGGCTATCCTTACCCTAATCGGGTTCAGCTTGTGAAAGAAGCGGCATATCTCCCGTACACCGTTCGGGTCATCGGAAAGGAATGGAGAAAATACCTGCCTAAAAAAGTACTCAAACAGCCGCATATAGATGTAGTCAGCACATGGGTTCCGCCTGAACAGGCCGTTCATTATTATAACGGGGCAGACATCGTGATCAATCCGCATCGGCCGTATCATTTTATGTTCAACAAAAATAAAAGCCGCATTAAAAATACAAGCTTTAATAACCGCACCTTTGATATCGCTGCATGCGAAGCATTTCAACTAGTGGATCTCCCCGCGGCACATCCTTTTTCATCCTTTATTTCTTATCACAGCATCAACGACTTTAAGGAAAAAGCCGCTTTCTATATCAATCATCCTGAGGAACGAAACAAAGCTGCGGCGTTAAATTATAAAGAGACCGTTCCTGCTCATACATTTGATGAGCTTCCCGCAAAACTGAAAGCCATTCATCTGGCGCTTTCTTGAAAAATCGTTCATTTCATATGAACGATTTTTTCGTGCACATAAAAAAGCAGCCGAAAATAGGCTGCTTCTTTATTCATCAGATCTGTCCTTCAGCTTCCTTGGATTCACCTGTTTATTCAGGTCAGGTTTTCCGCCTAGATGCTGAGAAATCTGTTCCCATGATACAATTTTGAAATTTTGATTGACAGCTTGTCCATTTTCTATATTTTCTCCGTCCTGCGCTACAAAAATGCCGTACGGATATTTTGGCCCCAGCCCGAAACCAAGAACATCAATACCGTCAGTATCACTCGTCCCGTCTATTTTCTCGCCATCCGTAATTTCAAAATTGGCAATATACCGATTGCCTCCCTGTCTTTCATACAACGCATAGCTGTTATTGCCTTGGCTTGAGGCGATAAGATAACCTTTTCCGTCCGGCGCATAATAAATGGTCAAGCCCTCAATATCAGCTGTCAAATGCTTTCCAGAAGCATGATCAATGACTTTGCCCTGCGATCCTCCAGATGGTTCAGCATTAAATTTCCAAATCGCTGTGTCTTCCTCCGCTATATAGAGATTCCCGTACTCGTCATCTGCGACGAGACCTTCAGTTTGTGAATGTAATTTGAATTGCCGCACTTTTTTCCCTGTTACATATCCCTTCCCATTGTCGGCAATTTCATATTGCTCGAACTCTCCTTGCTTTCCTGTTACCAACGCATAAAATGCCCCTGTTTTTTGGCTGTGATACAGGCTGAAACCGTAAACTTCAGAAATATCAGTGGAAATAGGATGTTTTGGGTCTGTGATGCTTTTCAATTCACCTTTTTCCCCATCAATGGCGTAAACTTCGATCGAATTTTTTCCTTCTGTCCGGTTTGAAGCAGCGGCAATGTCAATCTGTTTGCCGTTGAACGGAAAATCATAACGCAGATCGACATTATTCAGCTTGCCAAACTCGTAAGAATTGATCTGTTTGCCGTCCAAATCATACACGACTAACCCGGACTTCTTGTTTGTCGTTATCAATTTGCTTTTTTCCGGATGCTTTGCATCAACCCAAATGGACGGATCATCCGCTGCGTCATCTCCTGAAGCAACCGGGTCAGTCTCTCCCTTTGCCGTCACTTTGAAATGATTCGCTTCATCAGCCTGATGAGCCGATACCGAGTTTGCAGATAGGCTAAGCAATAAACCCGCAGCGGCACTAAACAGAATAGTTTTTGGATACTTCATTTTACAGCCTCCTTATTTTAACCTTCATTTCTTATTGTAAAATATATGAAGTTAATGAACAGTGAGACAATCGAACCTTTTTTTTCGTAGTGTTTCTAATTCAAAAGAGAGCTTTTTATATGGACGTGATAAGATCATATGGGACCTGTTTATATGGAGCGAAAAAAGATAATATGAAAATTTAGTACACTGTTTATTTAGTTAGATTAAGCCAATCTCTTCATTTTCTATTAAAAAAGAACACTTTGTGACATCATCATTCCCCTAAATTTCGTTTTATTGGTTGCTTTCATTAACTCGATTAAAATGTTGAACATATGATGCATGGTAGAGAAACGAGAGTTGGAGGATAAGCCATGCCTAAACAGCAAACAGCAGAACTAAAACCATTTTTCCATAACAAAACAGTTTTAGTCACTGGCGGAACGGGTTCAATCGGAAGTCAAATTGTCAAACGCCTTTTGCTGCTTACACCAAAAAAGGTCATTGTATTCAGCAAAGACGACAGTAAACAGTATGTTATGAGTCAAAAGTATGCGGAGGATCAGCGGCTTTCATTTGTACTTGGAGATGTGCGCGACCACCGGAGAGTGAATCAGGTGATGACAGGTGTCGATATCGTCTTTCACGCAGCAGCGCTGAAACAGGTACCGACATGCGAAGACAATCCGTTTGAAGCGATCCAGACCAATCTCATCGGCGGACAGAATGTGGTGGAGGCCGCCCTAATCAATGGAGTACAGCATGTCATCAATATCAGTACAGATAAAGCTGTTTTTAAAGATACTGACTACAAATTGATAAAAAAGAAAGGGCTATTCTGAACTTTTCAGAGCCCTTTCAAATAGTAATCTTGCAACTTCTTTATAAAACTGATCTAAGTTATCATCCTCAAATTTTTGGTCAATAATTCTTATTGAGTAGTTTTTTCTTTGAATAACCTTAATTGTTTTCTTCTTCAGTTCTTCATATTCTTCATAAGGCATTTATCTACCCCCCCGTTTTCACAGGAGTATTATATGTATGTAAGGGTTTGTCTCTTGACTGTTCTTTTTTAATTAGTTCCCCGCAAAGCTTGTTTAAATAATATGTATAATTCACTTTCTTTTTCATCGAGCGCACTTCAGTCCCAATCTCTTCACAAATCGCAATCGGGATACTGGACTTGTTTACTTTATTCTTATATGTATGTTCCAACTGTTTTTCAGCTATGTTCTTATATGTAAGGAAATCATCAATATGTACGAAATAAACCTTGTTCACAGGCTCTCTAAATTGAAACAGAAAACCAGGGATTATGTTTGGGTACTGTGTTGCTTCCTTTAAATATTTAATCTGCTGCGGCTTTATGATTTTCTCGCTGAAGGAAATGGACTTACTTTTTGTCGACTTAAGCTCAAAGGGGAACAAATACCCCTTAAAAAACAGAAAGCAATCATATTTGTTTTTTGATACCACTGCTCCCCTTTTCAAAAACATTGGGTTAACGTCTTTAATCCGGTAGAAGAACAACTTTTGATCTGCTGCAGATTTTTCAATGTTCGCTTCAAAAACTTTTCCTTGATTGTTTGCTCCCAATCAATCACTCTCCTAATCTATATTGAAGGTAAAATATGTATGTGCTAAAATCGTTCCTGAAAGAGGTGTACATAGTGAAAAAACAATGGAAACCAGTTGATTCAAGACTCAATGAGCTCATGCATGAATATAGCGTTTCAATTGAAGATCTTGTTGAACGTACTGGATTATCAAAACAACGTATTAATGATTATGTAGGTGGTTTTAAATCAAACATGAATATTGGAACAGCAATGACAATTGCTGATGCCATAGGCTGCTCTATAGAAGAGCTATATGTATGGAACTTTAAAGAGCGCAGACATTTAATCAAATAAATTACATGGTGGTTCCCTATTTGATCCACCTAATTTCCTGCATTAATTCTTCATTATTGTCAGCTAAGTTAATTAAGTTACGATGCGCTCTTTGCAAATCTTTTTCTTCAATTGCCTCCTTTACTGTTTTCATTTGTCTATCCATCTTGTTATATAATGTTTGAATTGAATGATAAGCCTCGGCCATACCGCTCATCCTCCACTAATTTTATTTTTATTCTAAAAGTTTAAGAGGGCGTCTTGAATACCTGAGATTTCAATACACCCAGTGATCTTTAAAACTCATAACAATTATCTTTTTCACTCAAATATCTTGCCGTTCGTCTGTACATATTTCTTTATATTTGTTCTTTATTTTCAACAGCTCAATTTGAGACTCAATGTGTTGAATATCCTGACTTTCTAATCCGCTAACATCGAATACTTTCAAGTTGTTATCAGAATTAGCATCCGAAATAAAATTTGATACCTTCACAACATCTATAGTTGGTATTGAAAGTGCCACGGCTATTTTTTTTAAAGTCTTTTGAGAGGGATTTTTCCTCTTGCCACTTTCTAATTGAGAAATATATGATACTGTTAAATCCGCTAGCTCAGCAAGTTTGCTCTGTGTTATATTCCGATTGATTCTTATCTGCTTTATATAAGCTGCTAAATTAAATTCTTCAGTCTTACTCATTAGAATTCACTCCAAAAAATTTTATAATCATTCCACTCTAAAGTGATCTGCTTAAAAACATGGTTTTAAAACTCCCATTTGTTTTTCAATATTCACATAATAATACTAGCAGAATGTTTAATAGAATTTAAGCCAGTCAGCTTGTAATCCCTTCTTATTTTCGTACATATTCATCCAACTAAAAATGATATAAAGGCAAACACTCTAAATAAAATCAACATTTTATCAAGTTATTTTTCAAACTTTCCTAAGTCATACATTTGGTCAAGTAAATTCATAGAGACATCAAATACTTCACTGTATACTGCACAACTTATTTCTCCTGTTGAGTTTAAACCGTTTAAGTAATCAGCCATTTCAGCCTTCAATTTCTCTTTATTTGTAGCATCTGGAGATATTCCCCAACTCATCCATTGCACCTCTTTTTTGAATAAAATTAGAATTTTAATTGAATCTAAATCTCGAATGTTTTAAGTTCAAACGTTTTATATGAATCTACTTCTTCACCAGGTATCACATTGACACTCGGATATTTATCATAGTCATACGGATATCCAATACAGTTCATGTGAAAATTTGTTCCCTCTTTATCAAACTCAGCTTGTAAATGATCATGGCCACAAATCCAATGTTTTGCGTTAATGAATGGCACATCAACCATATAGCAGCTGTTTGGCTCAAACGGAGAATAAGGATTGTGAACAGGTGGAACATGTGAGACAAATACATCAACATGTGCACTTTCAAGCGTTTCATACCAATCCATTGATTCTTTCCACATCGCTCTTACCCCATCTACTTTGTTGTAACCATTAATACAAATGTAATTAGAGTCATTAGATACTCCTTTAAAAAAGTCCCATCCTTCGATTCCTTTTGGAAGGTACCACATTACATCTCCTGCAAAGACTTTACCTTTGTATGTATCAGTTGTCTTAATTAATGGTGTTACATTTTTTATGTCAGCAGCCTTTTTGATTAAATCATTCAACCTGCCTATTGAGTCTGAGTATTTTCTTTTTTGGCTCTTGCTAAGTAAATAAAGATCATGATTTCCATATGTAAAGTAAACCTTCTCGTATTGCTTTGCTACCTCATCTAGAACCCATAATGTTTGTTGATTCCATTCGGTAAAATCACCGGCAATGACTAATACCTCTCCATTACCGTTTGAGATTAACCTATTAACGATTTCTCTTGTTCGCTTCTCCCACTTAATCTGATTTACATTCCAAGGAATCCAATGATTTATATGGAGATCTGATACATAATCGATTTTCATTTTATCCCCACCTATCTTCATTACAAAATTTATTTGTTTGCGTGTATAAATTAAAATAATCTCTCCATAATATGATTCAAACAAGCTTGTTTTCATTACACTTTAGGAGATGAATAAGATGGCTCAACAAAGCAGATCAAGATCAAACAACAATAATGAGTTATTAGTTCCTCAAGCAGCTTCAGCTATTGAACAAATGAAACTTGAAATAGCTTCTGAGTTTGGTGTTCAATTAGGCGCTGAGACTACTTCTCGTGCAAACGGTTCAGTTGGTGGAGAAATCACTAAACGTTTAGTTCGCTTAGCTCAACAGAACATGGGCGGTCAATTTCATTAATGTGTATGGGAGTGGCTTCTGCTACTCCTTTTTCTCTTTTACAGCATAAGTCGATCGATTTCCAGTTGTTCTTTTTTCGATTTCTGCTCCACAGTGTTTGCATTCATAAAAATTAGAAAAATAATCTAATCCTCCTCCCATATACATTAGTCCCAGTTGATGAGGTGAATTAAAATTCAAAGCCGGACAGTTTGGAATATAACTAGTTTCTTTCATATAATCACCTTTCTCTTTAAAATACAGATTTTATTTAATAATCACTTTACTGAACAACTTTTTCACTTATTTCAATTTCACAGTCTTCCTTAAAAACTACACACAATTTCATTCTTATGTCGTCTTCAGTTGTGTACCAAGTTTTAACCAAATATGCTTCTTGTATAAAATCCTCTTCTACTATTTCATAAACATGGCCTACAAAATTTTTGTACCATCCATGCCCCTTAATAATCCGTAAATTTTCTGGTTTCATTTATTCGTCCTCCTTTGCCTGCTCAACGATCTCATCACGGCGTATTTGTGCGCTTTTCTCCGGCTGCCATAAACGTTCCTCTAGCGTTGTACAGACCGGAGTCGTTACCGTATTCGCATCGCCAGGTATAATAACAACGTCTTGATTCGTTTTTGCGTAGTGAACTACAAATCTATAAGAATATACTCCACCAATAACGATATCTCCAAAACGAGATTTATAACCGAAATATTTATCATCTTTCTTTTCAAATACCGTATTCGCATTATCGATAAGCAATTTATTTTCCAATTCGCCAACTCCTTAGATATCATTTAATTTTTGTGTCAGCTGAATAAATTGATCATGTAGCTCTTTGAATTTTCCCTTATTTATGTATGCTTTATTTTCCCTAAACACAAATAGATTCCGATATGCTCCTCTATTCCTTTTAATAATTTTAGTAGCAATAGTCGAGCTTACCCATTCTTCATTTACTAACTGGTTTAGAATTTCACCGAGTTCGAATAGAATTTCTAGTTTCTCTTTGTTCTGCTGTGTTTCAAGTCTTAACAATTTCCTCTGTGTTTCAAGTTTCATTGTTTCAAATTTGTATTTCTTTTTCTTCAAGGCTGCTATCTTTTCATTTGCGTTATGTATTTTGTCTCCTGCCCCCAATGAATCACCTCCTTAAAGTTTCAATAAAATATTAGTTTTATTAAAATGCATATTTTTTGTTTTTGTATTTTAAATAAAAAACTTTTATTTCATTATCCTTCTGTTATCATATTATACATATTTTTTGCTTTTGTCTATAATTATTTTCAAAAGTTAGAAAAGAATAATTGTATTTGTTCTTTTCATCGGCTTTATTATGCTGTCTATTAGTCACTTTCCAATGGTCATTTAACATAGGAAAATATGAATCTGCTTCTTTTGAGACTGAGTCAACAATTGTCAAATATACTTTATCAGCGTAGGGCAAGAATGCTTTGTAAATCATACTTCCCCCTATCACCATTACTTCCTCATCAGGGTTAACTTGCCCTTGAATGAGTTTTAAAATCTCCTCAATTGAATGATAAACAAAGGACGAATAATCCGGCTTAAAATTCTTATCTCTGGTGAGTATAATATTCCTTCTATTCTGTAGAGGCTTACCTGTCATACCTATAATTGATTCGTATGTCGATCTTCCTTGAATACATATTTTCCCCTCAGTTTTTTCTTTGAAGTGTTTCATGTCAGCAGGCAAATGATACAGTAATTTGTTTTGATATCCAATGGCCAGAGTTCTATCACAGTAAGCAATAAGAGATAGCATTAAACCGCTACCTCAAATGAAAGCTTTTCCCCATGCTTATAGTTGAGCAACTTGAAATCATCAATTGTAAAATCATAAAAATCTTTAACGGTAGGATTGATCCATAGTTCAGGTGCTTCAAACTGTCCTCTTTCCATTTGAATTTTCAAATTGTCTATATGACGTGTGTACACATGGCAATCCCCAATGTTAAAGATATATTCACCAAGCTCATAACCTGTGACTTGAGCAATCATGCGCTGCAACACATTATACTGAAATACATTGAATGGATTTCCCAACGCCATATCATTGCTCCGTGCTCTTACCTCCAGATGGAGTTTCCCTTGTTTAACGTACCATTGTGTCTCGTATACACATGGTGTTAAGGCCATTGAGTCTAATTCATCAGGATTCCACAGCATTGTAATGTGTCTGCGTGAAGATGGATTGTTCTTCAATTGATGTAGAAGATAATCAACCTGATCCACTTTTTCTCCATTTAGGTTTCTGTTTTTCTTGGCCAGCTGGAATCCGTATGCATGTCCAATGGTGCCATCTTCTTGTTTCCATTGATCCCAAATATGTACGCCCATCTTGTTTAAATCATTAACATCGTTCGATTTCAGCTGCCAAATCCAGAGCAACTCTTTAATCGCTGTTTTCCAGGCAACTTTTTTTGTCGTTAAAATCGGAACCTCTGAGTTGTCGAATCTCATTTGCTTACTAATCACGCTTAGTGTATGAGCAGGTGTTCCATCTGATTCCCACTTGGTTCTTACATCAAACTCTTCGTCTGAGATTCCATTATTGATGATATCCTTTATAATTGAATTGTATTGTTTATCGAATTGAGTCATGATTCTCAGTCCTTTTGGAAATAGTATTTGAAAAAGTAAAGCATTAATTAAATATTTTATACGAATATATCTGCCAAATAAAATACAACAAAAAGAAAATTCCCACAAACAAATAACAAGTAAAAATATGTGTTTTGCTTGATTCTTTCACCGTCTAATACATCTAAAACTTTAAACATACTAAGGACAACATAAATAAGTGAAACTGCTGTCCAAGCAAGCATTAGAATGTTATCATGCATAATTAATCCGATATAAGCCAAAGGGACAATGAAAGATATCCCCTTGAGCAAAGTAAACAGGTAAATCAAATTCTTATTTCGTTTCATATTTTCTAATGATGAATTATCGACCACATTCTTTACTTTTCTATACGCATTACCTTCTCCTCGAACAATCAATCTGACCTCATTAATGTTTAATGCAATTAGATAAGCTGCTAGAAATAAAGTTACATATGTTATAATAAACATCTCCTAATTTTATATTTGTGTTTGATTAGCTATTACTCACCCTCAAATTCAACACCATTCATATTTGCTTTTATTCAAATAGCTCCCCTTTTAAACCATTCACTTGATCAGTAATACTTTCTTTAATTGCATGTGGTAACTGATCAATCCCTTTTACAATCCGTTTCTGACCAGTTTTCCTGATTTTTGCAGTCATCTCTTTAAAACACTCTAAAGCAGTATCTGAGATTTCATCATATAGCCCCTGAATTTTCACTAATACACTTAAATATTCTTCGTCACCTTCTTCAAATAGTGACAACCCTTCTTCAAGTTTGTTGATCTTTTCAATACTCTTTAATATTTTATTTTTATACTTTAACAATTAATCACCCACCTATTTTAATTATGGTCGATCATCTTCAAGAAATTAGACGCTGCCTTTTTGTATCTCAGATCTTTTTCATACTCAGCAACTCGTCTCATGTGCTCAATAAATTCATCTTCAAGTCCTCGTAACTGAAGAAACACAAAGCAAAGACCGTTCCTATAAAGCATGTCGTCATATTTTGCTTGTAAATCTCCTTCTTGGTTATTAATGATCACTTACCTCCTTAATAAATTCGGATAAAAGCATTCTTTTATTTAAATGATTAATCCATCGACACCTATATCCTAAATGTGGTAAAATCGACGTCAATTATTAAAACTGTAAAAACAAAGAAAGGAAGGATTGATATGTATTTGAGTATTATAATTTTAGCATCCATGCTTTTATGGGGTGCAGTTATCCATGAACTAAGTAAACCTTCAAAAAAGCAAAGCACAAGAAAAATTGTTTCTTTGACATCTTTAGGTTCTTTATCGACTTTAGTTATTACTATTTCACTTTTTCAAAACTTCCCTTTTTAAAATTAATTAAATCCTTCGTATTAAAATATTCATTTTAAACATAATATTTATATCTACCTTGGCTGAAACCTCCATTGTTCAGATCACACAGCATGAATACAGCCAAGGTTTCAACTAAGAAATTATATCAGCAACATACTTAGACCAAGATTCCAGTCGGTTAAGTACTTCAGGATTATCAAAATCATTCTTATGTAGCCAAAAGCCCTCTAATTGATCTGTTTCTCTTACTGATACCTCTGCAGTCTCAGGCAATTTGACTACAAGCAATACGCCTAAGTGAACTTTTCCTACTTCATTTAGGTCGTCATTAATCAATCCCACAATTTCCAAATTCAAATTAGATGTAGAGATAAATAATTCTTCTGTAAGCTCTCTTCTTAAATTTTCAGCGACTGCTTCCCAAAAATTTGTGCCTTCAATTGCGTTCATGTGTCCTCCAACACCAATTGACAATTGATCGTGAAGTCTCATTTCTCCGCTTTTTTTTAAGCGCTTGTACGCAAATACTTGGTCTCCTTTTTGTAAAACGGCATAAGGTATTGGCTGTTTATAGTTCTGATTCTCCTCAGCGTTTCCTCTCCTCATATCGGCCATGCTTTCAGCGAGATTTTCGATTATTTGATCAACCTTATCGAGATCAGATTCAATTCCTTGAAAGACCAGTTTTTCATTATCAAATACTTTATCTCTAGGTGCTACAACAATTACTTCATCCATTTTCCCCATTTAATCATTCTCCTTTTGTTTTTAATGTATGTATGATTTTGTACTGTCTTCTTTAGTAAACAGGCTCATTATTGTTCGAACTTTGCCCTCAACTCTTCATATAGTTTACGATCACTTTCTTCTTTCACTTTGAGATACTTTTCTCTTTCAGCATCTTGCTTCTTTTTTAGCTCATTCTCATACTCTTCCCACTCTGTTTCATCGATCACACCTTTTTCATGTAATTCTCTTTTCAGAGGGTGTAAGATCTTCTTTGCTTCATGTGCGTATAAAATTCTTGTCTCATAGTCATCATCCCAACCAGCTTGTTGACAAGCCATAAACACGCCTCCATCTTTAGTAATAATTGTTGTTTGCTCACAAAACTGATTTGCCCAAACATAAGCAACTTCTTTTCCAATTAATCCTTCCTGAGTTTCAATGAAATACATTTATTAGCTCCTTTTAATTTAAGTTTGTTTAAAATTACCCTTTTATCGTAATTCCTTTAATAACTCATCAAGTTCATTAGGCTTAAAACCAACACTTCGGTTTACTTCTTCTCCTTGATCATTCAGCAGAATGGTTGCCGGAACTCCCATAACACCAAATCTAGCTGCTACTTCTGGTTCCTGTGTAACGTCCACTGTCTCAAATTGAATATCTGCTTGTTCTAAGTAATTGGACACCATTTTACATGGATTGCAATTAGGCTGCTCTAATTTAATCAATCTCATTGAATACATCCTTTCTCGGTAAAAATGAAATCTGAATCCCTTAATGGTTCAACCGTTGCTTTTTTGTACCCATTCCCTTTAGTTGAAAAGAAGTCATGGGATTTAGTCTTAGTGCTTAACCCATTGATAACAATTGGGTTAACATATTCCTCCTCGAACAGATGGTCGAATCCCAGGTTGTTTAAAGCTTTATTTGCGTTGTATCTGATGAATTTCTTTACATCTGGAGCTAAACCAACCTGATCATAGACATCTTCTGTATACTCTAATTCATTTTCATAAAGCTCCTGCAGTAAGCTTAGAGCCCATGCATACAGTTCTTTTTGCTTTTCTGGTGTTTGCTTCTTATAAATCTCCTGAGCTAACAATCCAATATACGTTCCGTGAATCGCTTCGTCTCTAATACCCTTAGTTCAACCGAGTTCGCTACTATCGGTTCGTTGCCCTGTCGCAACCGCCTTACGTTACCGTAAGGAGCAGACTATATCATCATCCCTGTAGGATGCCTCCCGTTTCGATTTAAGGGGTTCTCACCCACGCCAATAGCTTGCGCCCTACTCGTTTTGCGGAATTTCGCCGCCTATGCGATAGTCGTTGAACGTTCTATGCGATCCCATAAAGTCTTCCATCTTCTTTTATGTCGAATTAGACTAACGTAACGAGGATGAAGGCTGTATTTTTCACCAGCTTCAACATTGTTCATTCCAGCAATCAAATCGTAGATTAAATTTGTTGCCTCCATATTTGTGAGCTTTGACATTGAATTACTTTCTCCAGGTTGTCCTGACATTAATCCAATTTTCATTGCATGTAGAGTGTTTTCTTTAGGTGTAACTATTTCTAAGTTCCGAACGTGGTTGTTTAGTTTATTTCCATCTATGTGGTTTACAAACATTCCTTTTGGTATTTCATGAATAAAATATTTTGCGACTAACCTATGTACTAAAAAGTTCTGTGTTCCTTTTTTCGGATGCGTGTATCCTATCATTTCATAGCCATGTGGAGTAATAAATGTCTTTCTTGGTTTCTTTAATTTTTTTGATATGATAATTCCCGTTTCGGTTATCCACCATGGTGCTTCTTCGACTTCCTTTCTTATCACTTTCACCTCCTTTGGGTTCGCATAGCTTCGCTGCTGATTGTCCTAAAAAGGATTTTCCAGCAATTAGAGAGGTTCACATTTGCCGTTGCCGACAAAAGGGACTATTAAATAATCAGGTTGATGATCTCCCCACTCTGCATGAGCTTACCTTGTCCATAAAAGTAAAGTGGATAATAAAACCCTGAGTAAAAAAGAAAACTCTCCAGAAATACAGATGCAACCATTGCTTTGAATAAGGAAATTTCATCGTTATTCTCAACTGCTTTATAAATTGAAACAATTGTTCTAGCCTTCTTTTGAAGAAATCTATTGTTTTTCACCCATTCGAATACTTCATTGATCTTCTCGGTTGGAGCCAAAGTTAGAAAGATGTTGCTGTACGACTTTGCATGGACAGCGTTCTCCATCATTGCCATAAAGTTCAGCACCGCTTTCCGCTGATGGCCGTCTACGTGTTCAGCCACGATCGGCATTCCTGTATTCCCCTGCTCTGTATCAAGAAGAGTCAATCCGGCCAGTACCTTCATATAAGTGTCCTGCTCGTTTTTTCCGAGATACTTCCATGTGAGAAGATCGCCGTTTAGCGAAATCTCTTCCGGAAGCCAGAATTGCTTAACGTTCTGCGCGTAGAACATTTGCGTAAAATCGTCTTCGTGGCGCGACCAATCGGCCGCCGTGTGGATTGCGTTTGCGTTCGTCAATTATTCGTCCTCCATATCGTCTATATTTTCGCATGCAATATCGCAGTACGTTCCTTTTTCGCTAATGATTACGCACGTCGGGTTATAATCTAAATCCCGACCGCACGTTTTACATACCATATCGCTTAAACAACGCATGATAAGCACCCCTCCTGCGTTGTGTCTTTTGTTCGCGCATAATACAACGTCTTGACGCCTTTGTGATGCGCGTATAAGTCAATCCGGTTCAGATCACGCGTCGTCATCGTATCTTTCAAGAACAGCGTAAAAGAAATGCCTTGGTCGACGTGCTGCTGAATCGTTGCGATCATATCGACGACTTTAAACATATCCATGTCGTACGCTTCTTTGTAGAAGAACCAATTCTGCGGCGATAGCCCCGGCATAGGATAATACGTCTTCGAATTGCCGTACGTACGCTCTTCGATGCGCTCCATAATCGGCATAACACCGGCTGTAGATGATTGGACATAAGAAATGCTTCCGGTAGGTGCAATAGCCAGTCTATACGAATGATACAGACCATATTTCATTACATCCTCTTTAAGCTTCGTCCAATCTTCAATATTAGGAATATGTTGATCTCCAAATAGCTTTTTAACCTTTTCATACTGAGGGCTATAATCATTTGTTACGTACTTTTCGAAATACTCACCTGATTTATAAGTCGAACCATCAAACTTGTAGTATGTCTCTCCTGTTTCTCGTGCAATTTCCATTGAACGCTGCAGAGAGTAGAAGTTAACCATCATAAAGTATGTATTAACAAAATCCTTAGCTTCTTCACTTTCATAAGCAATATTATTTTGAGCTAGAAATCCATGGAGGTTCATCTGCCCTAGACCAATTGATCTCATTAGAGTATTTGCTCTCGCAACTGCTGGAGCATTTAAAATGTTTGTTTTCCTTGTGACAGTTGTCAGTGCGTCAATTGCTATTCTGACTGTTGAAGCAATTGATTGATTACTCATTACATTTACAATGTTCATTGAGCCAAGATTGCAGGAGATATCTAAACCAATTTCATCCTCTTTATCGTAATCCGTATAAACTGATACTTGTGATGATTGGAGGACTTCAGAACACAAATTAGAAAATTTCACTTTTGAAATATGCTCATTTGGATGCACTTTATTTACATTGTCAGCAAACATGATATATGGATAACCAGATTCGCTTCTTAGAATGGCCAATTGCTCTAACAGCTTTCGAGTATTCCCTTTAGCTTTTCTAACCCTAGGGTTTTCAACAAGCTCATCATACATTTCATTAATATCCATCTCATCAAGATACTGCCCATATTCCTTGTATACTGAATGCGGATAGAACATGTAATAATCCTTGTCTTCCCTTGCAAGTTCAATAAATTTATCAGGAACAACTACACCAATAGACAGTGTTTTAACTCTGACATCTTCATCAGCACTTATTTTTTTGGCATCCAGGAAGTCTGTTATGTCTGGATGGAATACACTTAGATAAACTGCTCCTGATCCTTGTCTTTGTCCCATCTGATCTGCATATCTAAAAGCATTATCCAATAGCTTCATAACACCTACGACACCTTTAGTCGCATTCTCTACGTCTTTAATTGCTTCACCTTTGGCTCTTAGTTTGTTTAGATTCAATGCTACTCCTCCACCTAGCTTAGAAAGCTGCATGGAGATATCAATGGCTCTAGAGATAGCATTCAAACTGTCATCCACTTCAAGTAAGAAGCAGCTCACCATTTCGCCTCTTCTCTTACGTCCAGCATTAAGGAAAGTAGGTGTTGCCGGCTGATACTCTTGTTTCATCATAGTATGTACTTCCTCAACTGCTTTCTCGTAATCACCATCAGCACAATATAGAGCTACAATTGAGACACGATCCTCATACCTTTCCAGGATCTTTGTTTTATCGTTTGTCTTCAATGCGTAGTCATTGTAGAACTTAAACGCACTCATAAAAGATGGGAATCTGAATTTGTAACTGTAAGCAATCTTATAAATTGATTTTATCTGTTCAAATGTATATTTGCTTAAGAATTCTTCTTCGTAATAATCATTTTTAATCAAATAATCAAGTTTCTCTTTTAGATCATGGAAAAAGACTGTGTTTTGATTAATGTAATCAACAAAGTAACTATGTACGGCCTCCTTATCCTTTTCGAATTGATACTTCCCATCTTTCTGAATCATGATCTCATTATTGAGCTTGATCCACTTTGGTATTGTGTTTGTCAATAAGTTGTACCTCCTGAATGATCTTCTGTAAGTCTTGTTTCGTTCCACTAAGTTCAAACTTTAATAACAATGGAATGTGGAACTTAGCTGAAATCTTGTCTCCAGCTAAACCATAGTTATCACCCCAAACCTTGTTACCACTAACTGCAACTCCTCTTATTTTATTTTTATTCTTTTTGATAAAATTCAAAGTCCTTTCAGGTACTTCCCCAAAGCCTATCGTATATGTAATATGTATGAACTCTTGAGTGATGATAATATCATCAGTTATTTCAATTGCCTCAATGTCTAACTCTTGTTGCAACGCTTTTACAAACCTTCTTACATTGCCAGTTTTACTCTCATATGTAATGATCACTAATCGTTATATGCCCCTGTAATTAATCTTGTAGTTGCACATTCAGCTTCATTTTCAACATGGTAATATGCTTCAGCTATTTCACTATTAATAGCTCCCATCTCAGCATATCCTTTGGCCATTTGAATCTCATATGGAGATAATTCCTCCAATTCAACAGGGATATAGTTATCCTTTTGGCTTTGCGGGATAACCATTTGATGTCCTTCTAAGTCAGTTGCAATAAGTTCTCCCTTAAATACTGTAAATGACTCACCATTTTGCATATGTATCTTCTTATTTTCTTTTGCTTCTTCCATAGTCACCAGATCATTACGCTTTACGTATAACTGTCTAGCTGCTCCCATTTTACATCTCCTTATTATTTGTTTTTTCAGTTTGAATAAGATAGAAGTTTTATCAAAATTTAAAAAACTTTAAAGGACTATCAATTGTCCTATTTGTTCTTTCAAATTGCTTTAAGAAACTATGTACGCTTCGCATATCTTGATTCGATAGGTTAACAAATTTCACATATTCTGGTTTACCTTGAATTGATATTACTGCCCAACTATGATGTTCATAATGGTTTATATCTGCTGAAATATTAAATTGTTTCATGATAGAATTATTCTCTTCAATGATTTTTTGGTTTAGAGATTCTAAATTTTTCAGCTTAAACTTTAGCCGTTTATTCTCTTCTAGTAATTTCTGCTCAAGAGAATCTATACCTAAGAAAGATATTAATTTGCTTTTAATCCAACTTTTCATTTCATCACTCCTCTTAATTTATTTTTATTCTTTAAAGTAAACTTCCGTCCATAATCAAAACTCTTTCTTCATTACTTTGAAGCTCTTCGAGAACATCAGATATTGGGGACAGCTCTTGATCCTCGGTTACTGTTCGACTGTGTTTTACAGCTGCGTACAACATACCAACTTCTTTGATCTCATCTCTTAAGTTCCCGTCATCATCCGCAATTTCTTCTGTATATAGCTTTATTGCCTTTTCTTTTGTATTTGCTTTTATTAATGCGTAATATGGGTCACGCACCTCAAAGAATTTCATCTTATTACATCATCTCCTAATTGATTTTTGTAAACCTAATTACCTCTTTTCCATCAACAACAACTGTTCCAAAGAACATGTCTTTAGGCCTTGCCCACAGAATGCCATCCATGTCTTCATATGTAACAAGCTTCTCTTCTGTCTCAGTATGAATTACCTCTCCAATAACCTTATATAGACCGCCTTTATAATGTTTAAACCGACAACCGATTACATTGTATGTATCTATTTACTTCACCCCCTTTTAAGCTTCCTCTAAATGAAACAATAAAACATTCTTATAAAAATCTACCTGAATTTCATTCTCTGTATCTTCTCCATTAACACAACACTTAAAAGGAGTGTCCCCATAAAATTCAAGCTGTTCTTGTAGTACCTCAATAACATCGCTAATTTTAGGATTAATTAATTTACCATTGCTCTCATCGTAAGCCATTCCTTCTTCCTCCTTTCTCAATAAAATCATCCTTTTATTCAGTTTCCAAAAGCTCTTTCATTTGGCTTCTCTCCACTCAAAACCGATATTAACGTTTGCTTGTTTAGGTCTGATAACTTCAACCGTGCTACCCCTGTCATATAGTCGACTTTTTAGCTCCTGCATGTTCTTATACAGTCCTATTCCAAAGGTACTCAGACTAATAAGCATGACTTCTTGTGTATCGGTATTAGCTTGATATTCCCTTTCTAGCGCCTTAACTATATACACATCATCCTCATGCATTCTAATAAAATAGCCGTCCTCTATCTCTTTCACCTTCGGCTTATCTGCTTCGTTCTTTCTAATCTTTAAATTTATTGGCATTCTCTTACCCCTTATTTCTTTCTATAAAATAAAACTTTTATATAGACTTATTGTCGGTTTGCAAAATGGTGTCAGCAGGTAAAGTTGTAACTTTCATTTCGCCGACTATTTCACCAGTCGATTTCTTTTTAAAAATAATCTTTGCAGCATTATCATCACTCATCTTCAGTACCTCCTTAGATAAACAATGTGCTAACATACAGAACAATCAATGCAAAAGCTGAATGAAGTAAAGACTTACCGGCTTTCTTGAAAATGTCCTCATCTTTTTCCTGATCTGACCGTTTCACACCTTTGACAAATACATTGAGTAAAACACCGATAACAAATGCATGAGGTAAGGTGACATGGACAATTTGAATGTTGTATGTATCAATTAGCAAAGGGTTTAACACGTAATTTAATCCGTAATAAACAATTAGTGACATAGTCAACGCTTCAACAAAAATAAGTAATCCAACTACAATTAACGAACCTGATCCAATAAAGAAACCGTTCCAAATATCTTTTGTATCCTTATTCAATAAAAGTCTCTCCCTTAATTTTTAGTGATTAGTCTCTTCCACCAGGAAGTTTTGAGATTGTCACTTTGTTCTTTAACAAATTGATTCTCTAGTTTGACACGCTGTTGCCATTCTTCTTCAAGTTTTGCTTGCTCTTGAATCGCCTTTTCAAAACTCTCTTTGTCTTCAATAGTTTTAATGATCTTATCAGTCTGATACGTCCATTCATTATTGGTGTTCCGCTGCCTATCAGTAACAACTACATATTCATTAAAACCAGGGATGTATACTTTGCCCCCAACTTCAATTGGATCTAAGTCAATTATTCCTTCGAAGAAACAGTTGAGTTCGATTTTCTCATATTCAGAAAAACGACCGAGTGCGTCCAATCCATATGATTTATTGATTATCTTGCCTTCAAACTTAGCTTGATGTCTCCCCACTTATTCACCTCCTTAAATGTAGCTCCCCATTTCATATTCTGTTATGATTCCTTGTTCAATAAAATTAGCCATAATTTCTTGCACTTTATCATTAGTAACGTATGCGAATTCAAGTTCCTCTTTTGTGCAAGCTTTCATATAGTATTGATAATCATATGGCTGTAAGTATCTTTCATCTAATACGTCAATTTCACCCTTGAGACTCTTTTTATGTATTGTTAAATTAAAAGTGATGTTAGGTTGAATTGATTTTATGAAGTACCACTTTGATTTCACGTGATCCGTAAAACCAATATCCCTCATTTGTTTATCTTCAAGAATATGAAACTTCATTATCTTCCCTCATTGATGATTTTCTTTAATGCTTTTAGAAGCATGTTCAGTGATTCCTTGTCACCCATTTCATCTCGATTGACCTCAATAAAGTGAACTGCTGATGTTAATTTATCCTTCATTTCAGTTACTCCTTTCACGATAAAAATTGAATTTTATTTAGACTTTACTGTTAGCAACTCCTCATTATTTGTTTTGATTTGTCGTATACTGCGCTTGCCCGGGAAATTATGAACATTTCCTTCTGACTATTTCCCTTCATCTTGTTCATATCACTGTAAGAATAACTCCGAGAAGGAGCGAACAGGCTCCAATCAGGAAAACAGTGATGTAAAATGGCATGCCTTCTTTAAAGTTCTTATTCTCAACTAAACATGCAAGGCCATTGCCTAAAAACGTTGAACCGAATAAGATTAGACCCAGTATTAAAAATGAAATTTCATTCACCCCGATTCTTTCAGGTTTATTTCCTTATTTATAGATCCACTAACAACAGCCCGTCTAACCCATATACCTTGTCTCTATCAGTTAACTTTCCGTTCTTTCTCATTGTCTGCAGTGCGTTTTCTGCTTGTTTACGGTTTGAGTAAATATGTGGGTGATATCCGTAAAGATATTTCCCTTCACTTTTTGCAGCAATTACGAACATGTTCACTCATCATCTCTCCATTCTCGATAAAAGGAATATTTTATTCACTTATTTTGTATTTGTTGTTTAGCCTTAAATATTCTAATGTCTTTTTAACGCTTAAATTGCTGCATTCCTTCTTCACTTTCTCGGAATAACCCTTTGCACAACCTTCACAACAATTGAAGTCTACATAAGTTTTATCATCGCTGATTCTAAGACAAATTGTTTTTCCGTTTATGTACTCTTTACAGATGTCACATATATGATTCATTAACACTCTCCTTCGCCTTTAATGTAAATTAATTATATACATATTATTTGTATTTGTCTATCGGTTTTTAAATAATTTCTTTAATATTTTTCAGCTTTGCAAAAACAGACATTATATCTTTATCACACCGCTCCCAAACACGCTTTTCTTCAGGCCTTAAAGTGTTTTCTAAGTAAATATAAAGCTTATCCAATACTCCTTCAGCAGCATCTATATCATCAATTACAAGATCTCTAACAATATCCTTAATGATACCCTCTCCCTATGAAAATATGGTTATGGCTTTTCCATTGTCATTTTTTATGTATGGAGAATATTTTCGCTCTAGATAATTCCTTGCTGTTCCTTCTCCCAGACTTACATTATAAATATCCCTTACCTCATGTACTTTGTATGCTTGTTCTTTTGCTTGTTCAGGTGATAGCGCCTCAATAACTAGAGACGCATTTTCACCTTTGCTGTCTTTACACCTTACATAATACTTTTTCAATAAACATCCCTTTATCCTTTCGTTTTTTCTTGAAACAATTTAATGAATCAAGCCTCGATATGTATTTGGTTTAATATTGTGTAGATCGATTAGGTTAGTTAACCGCTCGATTTCCTTACTCATCGCATAACATTGATCAACATAAAATTTTTTTGGCATAATCACAAACTGGCCATCTTTAAATCCTTCCGCACCGGCTTCTTGCATAGCTGCTGGAAAGATATCAATTAGACTCCCTTTATTAAAGCTCTCAATATACTCATCTACTGAAATATTGTGCAAAACCTTAGCTAATACTCCACTGGTCTTTTCATCATTATGTACGTAAATGCTTTGTGTATGTGGTTCAATAACTACAAAATCAAGAGCGTTTACCAAGTCAATTTTTTCTTGATCAGTTAGCATATTTCACTCTCCTTTTAAATACGACTTGAAAAACTCACTTAAGTTATCAGCCATAGCTGCAGCAACTTCAGAAAAGTATTTATGTCTTTTCTCCTCTGATTTCAAAAACTCAACTGTCGTTTCTGCAATTTCTTTAATCCTGTCTTCTTTGATATTCCCATTCCTAACACGCTCTTTAATCTCCTCTGCCTCTCTTTTTAAGGACTCTGGGTAACTTTCCAATCGATACACTCCTCTTATTTTACATTTGTATAAAAGACAAATTTTATTTAAATTGCTGCTTCTGTATGTACACCCATTATTTCTGTAAAATCAGCATAGCTTAAAATATGAGCTATTACATCAACTGTCCATCCGTCCCCAAGCATGTTGTATCTATGACCGTCTGCAACACCTCCTGTATAACCTTCAGGTACAGTTTGCAGTCTCTCATATTCAAGAGGAGTAAGCTTTCTAACTCTATCATTATGTATAACTTTCTTTTGCTTATGACCTCCTCTACATGCTGTTAAGGTCGGAGCTTTAAAATGAGGACTGTATACCCTTTGTAAAATATCATAGTTGTATAAATCAAGCCTTGCAGCTATTCGCTTATGTAGCCCATAAAAATCATAATTAAGATTGTAATAATATTTTTCATCAACATTTTCCTCAAGAATATCTGCTAAGACCTGGTGCCTTTCATTAGGTTGTTTAACGTTTGGAATGTTAGTCCAGTAATATCTTCTTCTTTCCTGTGCAGAAAGTAGTCCACTGTCAATCATTATTGGTTCAACGCCTAAGTTTTTAGTAATCGTTTCTTTGTCCTTCTCTTTCATACTCTCAACATTTTCATATAGAAAATACTTAGGCTTAACTGTTTTTAATACCCTCACATACTCAAAGAACAATTTTGATTTATCCCCTGCCAATCCTGTAAAATGCTCTTCACGATCCGCTACAGTTATAGAGAGGTTCTGACATGGACTCCCGCCTAACAAAAGATCAATTTTATTTAATCTTTTTAATTTATGTTCGTCTAATTCTAAAATATCGCCTAGTTGAACTGTGGAAGGATAGTTCCTTTGTGTTACAGTGATGCTCGATTTTTCGATTTCACTGGCATAATATCTATAATCAGTAATGCCAATTTTATTTAGCGCAATTTGTCCGCAGCTCATTCCGTCAAATAAACTTAGTACTCTCACTAAATCACTCCATATATTTTATTTTTATTCTGAATAAAATTGATCTTTTATATAGTTCCAAAGCATATTTTACAGATATTTCTACTCATTTACATTTTTATCCTTCAGTTCTATACTGAATTTGTAATACATATTTTTACAAGGGAGACGGTAATTATGAAAACAAAAATTTTAGCCACTAGTCTTTTAGCAATAACTATGGTAAGTGCATCATTTACTGGTGCAAGTGCAGCAACTTTAAATGAAAACAAAGTAAGTGAAGATGCACCATTTAGTATTAAGAGAACGACAATTTATAATAGCGTTCCTAGCTGGTACCAAGGTTCTGCCTCCGCAAAAATTGATGGTGTTTATGATGAAACTAAATTTCTTCTTACTAATTACAGCTCTAAATCAGTAAACTATAAGATTACCAAAGGCTCAACAGATATGAAATCGGGTACTATTGCTGGTAATGATTCGGTAACTTTCAACCTTAAAAAGCCATTGTTTAATAGTAGTGATTACATTGTTGAACTATATACTAACGATTCTTCTAACAGAAGTGTTGGTATTAAGGCAGTTGGTTTGTAAGTTTGTAATAAAGCGCCTTTATAGGCGTTTTTTTATGTGAAATTATAAATCGTCATATAAATTGTACTACTTCTAGCTATTTGGTATTTAAATCAACAAGGTGAGGCAATGAAACTTGAACCATCTTCCATTTTCAATAAAGAATACAATGATGAAGCGACTTTTTGTCATGATGTTAATAAGCTCAAAACAAACTTTAGTACAAGCGCTTTAAGTCTTTTGCTATTCCGGGCAGACTTTTGCGAATCTAACTCTTACATTGAGTACTCTGATCTACTTGAAGTACATCCGTTCCCTAGTAAAGTAAGAGAAAACTTGAATGAGCTATTAGAAAATGAATACGTAATTGTTATCCATAAGATTTAATCCAAGGTTATTTAACTCAGTTTCACAAACACTTCACACATTTCAAATATTTAACATGCTAGACTATAGTTGTATCACAATCAAAACCTGGGAGGTAATTCTTATGAAAAAGCTTTACAAAGGATTGATTGTTTCTGCTTTATCCCTTACAACACTAGCTCTCCCTGCATTCACATCACAAGCTTCTGCTCTTGAACCTATTAAATCTAACCAAGTTGTACAACAAGGAGATCCTATAGCTACAGTTGACTACCATATGCTAAGGAATTCTAATGTCTCCCTGTTAAAAGGTTACACCCGATGGGAAATAGTATCTGGAAGCAACCTCATTAGCATTAGTTCCAGTGGTGTTGTTTCTTCTCATTCAACATTAGGTACAGCGGTGGTTTACGCTTATGACATAAACGACAATTATGTTATTTATAAAATTACAGTAGAAGCACGTTAGTTTACTGAGGAGTGTTAGTTCACTCCTTCCTTTTTGTTCACTCAAATAATTGAATCAAATCCTCTACGATCTCATCGCTGCTCCATTGTCCTGTATCCCATGAATATGTATGTAATCCAGCATTGATCATAACTTCTCTGTACAAGTCTAAAATTGAATTGATATCATTTCCCTCTATATACTCATCTCCACGTACACTCAACCTTTTCTTAATAACGCTTGGATCAGCGTGTAAGTATACAACCTTCGCTTTTGCTTTAATTTTATCCTCAATAAATCTAAGCTGTCGCTCTGTAAGGATAGAGTAGTCTTTGAATTTCTTTGCATATACCAAGTTAGAATAAACAAACCTGTCAATAATCACGTTGTCTTCGTCAGCTAATTTGTTGAAGTGCTCAAATAATTTCTCATTCCCGCTTGTGGCCAACTCAAAGCTTGAACCTTTGATAATTGGGTACTTCAGTTCTTTGCTTAGCTTTGCTGCAACTGTTGATTTAAAGCAGCAATCAGGCCCCTCCAATATAATCAATGTCATTAATCCTCCACCTTTCTTATTTTATGAAATCCAACAACCTGGTAAGTGCCATCTGGATACTTTACTTCTATCTGGTTGTATCGATAATCAATTTTCGCAACAGCTCCAATCTCATCTGTAAAATCAACAATTACCTTTTGACCTTTTTTAAACATAAGTTAAACCTCCCTTTAGTGGTGTTAATTCATGTTCTTTAAAGTAAGTAATGTCACCTGTTTCATCGCTAACTGCATAGTCATATGTAGCTGAATGTAAATGCTCGATAATCTTTCCTTTTCTCCCCACATGATGTGGGCATCCATATCGTGCATTATTGTTAATTTCTACAGCTAGCCCAACAGGATAACTCCAGTATTTAGGCAATTTAATACCACCTCCCCTCAATAAAAAACCTCTTAATCTTCTGTTACTATTCTAGAAACCTGTTTTTCATTAAACCCAAGGGACGACAAGAACCTCTTAAAATCATCTAACAACAATCCAGGGATTTCCCCTTTATGTTCTTCAATAATCGACGGTTTATAAGTCTTATTTAATTTGGTTACCTGTCCATATTCGTCTGTGAATGACATTTCAATTTGAATACACTTCAATTATCTCACCCTATTTTTTAATTTTGTCTTGAAATTTTAACTGCTTGTTGCCATAACAACATCATCAAAACTCCTTTCATCATAAGTTCCATCATAATAACAAAGTTCCACTGTCTTTGTTTCAGGGTAGATGGCTTCAATAACCCCGCACTCCCCAGTTGATTTGACCCTAGCCTCTTTATCTAAAATGAACATCCTCTTCACTCTCTCTATGTAATAGTTTTCCTTGGGATATATTTCATGTTATGTATTGCATCGAACGAATTGTTGAAATGTTTATACCTTTCTGTCATTTGGAACGATTTACCAGCTTACTCTTACATTTTTACGACCAAATGCATTTGCTTCTTGCTCACTGTCCATCAGAATATCTATACGATTATTTTTAATATCTCCTCCTGTATCTATTGCATATGCTTGAAAGCTATTCCCTTCATATGAAACTTGAACTAATGAATACAAAGGAATTATTTCTGGATCAACAGCGATTATTCTTTTTCCATTGTAATAGGATGTGTTTGATACATCATAGCCGGTTCTTGTTTTCCCTATGCACCCTGTAGAACAAAACGCTGTGTAAGCAGTGGCAACAACTTCATGACTCTTCATTGCCTTTGAAGCTGATTTATCTTCACTTCTCTTTTTATTGGTTTTTTGCACTTTTTTTGTTTTTGTATGTTTTGCTGCTTTTTTATTTTCTTCTGTTAGATATGTAATCGTCGCATTAAGATACTTTTTTCTACTTTCAGCCTGCTTTTCTTCCTCACTCTTTAGCCTGGGAAGGATTCTTGAAACGTCAATTTCATGAATAAGTTTTTTCCTCACCTCTTTTTTATTTAGATAAAATGACTCTTTTATTGAGACTTGATTGTCTTGATGTGTATACAAGTTTTTAGCGCTATATACGAGCCCTACTCCTAACAAACCAATTGTAGCAAAAAGTGTCATTTCATTAATTCTATGATATACATATTTTTTATGTTTGTCTATAAGTTTTTTGAAAATTTTCATCTCTCCTAGCTATTTCAATTTACGCTGCTTTAATTTGGACTTCTTTTTTATCAGCCCATGTAGTTTCTGTAATCTCTAAATCCACTACTACAGGCACTTGCATCCACTCAACGTCTTCCATAATTCGTTTAATATGAGGAAAAATCCATTCCTCACCCTTGTACACTAAAAACTGCAATTCATCATGAATATTAGCTAAGGGAAGAGTTTTACAATTGTTTTCTCTTAAAAATTCCCCAATCCTAATAACATATCCTTTTAACATATCTGCGCATGAGCCTTGTACAAGATAGTTCCCTACTTTGTATGCTTTATCAGTATTTGAAAGGAAATAAACTCTCCCATACATATTTGTTGCATAGCTATTCTTTTGTACTTTAGCTGCAACTTGTTTCTGATAATAAGATACCTCTGGAAAGGTATTTGACCAACCTGAGACAAGGGCATTAGCAATTTCCATTGAGACTTCAAGTGCTTCCGATGCTTTTTTAGCACCGCCTCCATAGTTTCGCATGAAGTTAAACATCTTTCCTATGTATCTCCAGAACTTTTTAAAAGATTTTTCATCAACTGAAGATTCTTTTTCATGTTCGTATTGCTTATACTTGTCTACACATTTAAATGCCAATGCCATTAATGTATTATGTGATGTTTCGCTATGGACATCAGTGGGAGTCCAGCTCTCTCCGTTTTCAAGAAGCCAAACTGAAGTTCCGTCTTCTTTCTTTTCATACCACCTTGCTCTTTCTTCTTTCGTATCAAAACGAAACTCTTCACCAGTTATGTAATGAGTACATTTAAAAGGCATATATGCTCGGCATAGGTTTAAATCAGGCTTCTTCAACAGAACTGTATAGTTTGCCTGTGCTCTTAACTCTATTTGTGATAAATCAAAGTATGCAATTTTGTTGTAATTTCCTCCTTCAACTATAAATGCTCGCCTCGGAGAGAAAATTTCATATTCAATCGGTGCCTTACCTTCTCCATTTTCTTTCTCGAAGAGCTCTCCTTCCTCTGTTAGAATTCTTTCTTTAGGGAATTGCTGCGCATCTGATCCCAGCCTTCCAGACACAGTGTTAAACTGCCCATACTGAGTATAAAAATGATTATCATATTGCGCCACTTCAATAATCCTTGAGATATAAGTCGATTGCCACTTTTCAAGTCGTCTAAGTCTTGTAATTAATTGGGATACACGATCATCTTTGTGTTTTTTAAGAAAAGATTTATCAGTTGTTTCTGGTCTCTCTCCAAGCTTTTTCTCAAAGTAATCAGCAATTACTGTCCCTTGAGAAACGGTGAAATATTCTCCAACACTTCCCCATAGTTCTTCATACAGTTTTTGAATTTCGTCCTCACATTTTTTAAAGCAGCTGTGCAGATAAGGCATATCTACTTTCATACCAACACGTTCCATTTTTAATAATTCGATTATCAGTTTATTTTCTTGTTCAAGAATGGCTTTTTGTTTTCTTTTTAATACTGTAGGGTAAGTAAATTCAACTAACTCTAATGTATAGATACCATCACTATGGACATATTCCATCATTATATCTCGGTCTACTTCAGAGTAATCTGCAAAAGGATTTTCTTCCATCCATTTAAAATAAACATTTTCAATTTCTTCAGGCACCTTCAGCCACCGTTGCTTTTTTTCTTTTGTAAAGTAGTCCATTTCGTTTCGCTTTTTTACTTTGTACGCTTCTTTAATTTTTCCAAGTCCCCATCCTTTATAGGGCTTTAATAATTCTTTTAATATATTTCGCTTAGCATCATTTATTTTTCGTAGTTCTTTCTTTACTTCCTTCTCAAACTCGCCAGCCTTAGGATCAATATACTTTTCTGATACTTTTTTAAGCCCTAAAACATCTCCACCATCTCGTGCAGATACAGCGTCAAAGGAAAACCTACAAAGGCCCATTGTATCTGTAATATTTTTCAACCCGTAAACAACTTTTTCAGAAATACCGCCGTTTATTAACATGTGCAAATCGTATTTCACATTGTGACCAACAGTCATTACACACTTTTTTGTTAGGGCAATTACTTGTAAAAGAATTTCGGCTTTAGAGTCAAAAGCAAATACCCTTCCTTTAATTTCATCTGTTCTTTTTTCTTTTGGGAGCATCCATCCAAAAACCCACATAAACGGTTTGTCTTTAATGATATGTAAACCTGTAGTCTCTGAGTCAAGAACACAGAGTTTCGGCTCATCTTTATGAAATAGTGTATTTATCTCATCAAAGTCATTTACCCAATGTTTTACGTATAGTTTTGTTATATCCGTTTCTAACTTTGGTTTTATAATCACGGCATCACCTCATCCCGTTAAAATAAGAAGCTATCTGTTACTTCGATATCCACTATCTCTACTGCAGGAGCTGATTTATTTTCATATTTATTAACCTTACATTTACCAACAACGTCTAAATAAAATGTTTCGTCTCCATTATCAAACAATTCATCAAAATCGCCTTTATAGTACGGTTTAGTCAATTTGTATTCTCCAACATTAATAACAAACGTTGATGTTCTGTTTTTGTATACTCTTACATCAGTATTATTTATTTGTATACCTTCAATTGCTATTAGGGGTTCTTCAACTGTTGATCCCCAGTCGTCCCTATATTTATGTATAGATTTAATTAAAGTAGCATCCATGTCTGCAGCGGGGATAATGAAGTCTACTTCATAAACATCTTCTAATAAAACATCTGCTTCAATAATGCTGTTTAATTGAGTACTCAAGTTTTCAAAGTATTCAGCTTCTATTTCAAAACCAAATGCATTTGCATGCCCTTCGCAAAAGTTAAAAAGGCCTGTTTCAGTAAGTAATTGTTTAAAGTCTTTAATTCCACTTTTTTCATATCCCCTTGCAGACCCTCCAAATTTCCCTTCCTTTGTTTTCCTGCCTAACAATACTGGTCTCTTAAACTTCTTAGCTAATTGGGTAGCTACAAGCCCTGTAAATGAGGATTTTAATTCATCGGAAACATCTAAAACTATTACTTTATCATTCGTTTTATTTTCTTTGATAAGCTGCTCAATTAATGCATTAACTGGTTTTTCAAGTGATTTTTTCTGCCTATTCTTCGTATTTGCAATTCTTCTGGCAACTGACTTTACTATGGGCTCGTATATTTTCTTCCTCGGATAATAAACAGATTCTTGACTGCCTAATAATGCCTTCATCATATCTGTCTTTTCCTCCATTGTTGCGTAGCGTATAGCTGCATTTATGAATGGAACAATAGAGAATGCCGTAAAATGTATATTTATATTTCCTTCTAAGAAAAATGATTGTCTACCCACGATTTCTTTTATCAGCGGGTTTTTAATTTGCTTTAAGCCCTTCTTTACATAATAGCGTGTTTCTGGTTCCCGTAAGTCAATTACATCGCCAATATTCCCAATTGCAACTAAATCTAAGAAGCTGTCAGCCAAGTCTAAACCAAGTTTGTCATCTAAAGCTTTACAAAATTTATAAACAATACCCACACCCGAAAGTCTTTTGTTCTGATACTCATTTGAGAGCTGATTATTTATAATGATTGCAGCATTTGATTCTTTTTCACATTCATGGTGATCAAGTACTAACGTATCTATTCCCCGCTCTTTTAGCTCTCGGTGTAACTCATATTGGTTACTTCCTGCATCTGGAATAATCAACAAATGCGTATCTTCTGGTATTGTTTCCAATGAGGCCCCATGATCTTTTTTATCATGAAGCCTCCATTTTACTTTAGTACCAGGAAAGGCTTGATTTAGGTAATTAATTAGGATTGCGCTTGATAGATACCCATCACAATCAGAATCAACTTGGATAAATATATTGTTCTTTAATTCAATATGTTTCAATAAACAATTAATGCCCTTATCCATATTATTTAATAGGGAATAATGATTTATAACTGATGAATTTAAATTAAAGAACGTATCAGCATTAATATCTCTATTCTTTATTATTGTATAAATAGGATTTTTATAATGATTCTCCCCTATAAGTTTATAAATCAACAGCATCCATCCTATCTATTTATTTTAAATTTGTTTTCGTATAAGGAAGTCCAAACATCGTATCCTTTATCTGTAGGCGAATCTTTATCAGATAAAAGGTTGTCCTTGTCATAAATTCCGTAACGTAATCTGCCTGTAAGCCTGGATACCTCATTAACAATGAATTTGGCATCTTTGTCTTTGTCATATGCAAATACAAATTTAATCCCAATTCCTAAATTTTTAAGTATCCTTATTTGCTCATCAGACATACTGTCTCCTTCAATCGAAATACAGTTTTTAACCCCCCATTGAGTTAAATACCAGGTGGTTTTGCCACCTTCGACCACTATTGCTTCTTTCAGTCTCTTAATGTGAGGGAGAGCTCTATGTAAATTATAAAATTCAATTGACTTATTACAGGGCTGTATATAGAGATACTTATATTTATCATTAACCACTGGGTCATTTCCAATATATCGCCCTTTAACACCAATTAATTGACCACTCTTATTATGTACCGGAAAAGTTACGCGTTCAGATCTTACATCAATTCCTACACCAAAAAGCTTTTGTGTCCTAAGTGACAATCCTTCATTATACCATCCTAAATACGGAATATTTCCGTACTGATCCAAAACACTTTCGGGCAATATTTCGTTCTCATCGGTTATTCCATCTTCCTTATTACGATTTTTCTGAAGCTTGTGCAGCCATCTATTCGGTTGTGGTTTTTCTTTTTCTTTTGTTAATTTATAAAATCCATCTATGTACTCTAAATAATTTAGTTTATTGCATAACCAAAATTTGCTCTTTGAAAGGCATGCTTTTTTATCATCTTCAGATTTAGCTTCATAAAGTATGTAGGATATGACATCAAATATTGATCCTGATATTCCCTTGCTTCTGATATTTGAAGTTAAAGAGGGTGTGTTTTTGACTTGAACACTTCGTTCATTATCACCGTCAGGAAGTCCAGCAACAAACAACTTACCTCCTTGTTCGGTGCTAATTCCCCAACATCCAAGAGCTTCTAAAACATCTTGTATTTTTTCTTCCTTATAAATTCTTTCCCTAATGGTTTGTAGATCGGACATTAATCGCCACCTTCTTAGAATGATCCTCCTATTCTTGGAACCTTCACATATGCAACTTCTTCGAACGAGTTAATACTGTAATTCACTTCATATATAATCTGCTCTTCTTCACTTCCGAAACGGTTCTTTGCTAGAAAAAGAACTAAGTATGTTTTCTTAGGATCTAACTTATACTCTTCTTCATACCAGTTTCCTAATCCATCTTTTTTATAGTTGTACGGTTTTAACTCGTATTTACTTTTAGAACCAGTGTATTCATCTGCAAAAAGCAATCTGCCCATCATTACAACGGCAGCTACCTCGTTGATTTCCATACTCTTACCTGTTGAGTCCAGATCCAAAAACCTTGTTTCCTTACCTAACTTCAGCTGCACAGTAGCTAACGTTCCAACATTTTGATTATCTTCTTTTATTAAATCGTGCAATTCTTGTGCTGAATTTGAAAAGGCTTCCCACCGAGCCATATCTTTTTGTGATCTATCAGGTTTAAAAGTATCGATTATAAGCTTGTTGTATCCTTTGGGTCTATATAACTCTACACGACTGAGGATATCCTCTACACGATACTTCTTTAACTCCAGTGTTTTAATTAATCCTTGTCCTCGTTCCCATGCCCAGTCTTTTGCTGCATTTAATTTATTTAACATCTCTTGTTTAAAATTACCTTCGTATAATTTTTCTCTGTTAATTGGTTTCTTTAATACCTTAGATGAAATTGTCGCAAGTAGTAGCGAACGCCATTTCTTTACACTTTCTTCGTTTATAGCTAAAATCGCCTTCTCCTGGTTTTCAAAAAGACTTAAAATGAACTTTTCCATTGCAATTGAACTTTTCCCAACACCGGAGGATAGGACTAAATAATAAAGAGAACCGTCTTTCCAACCTTTAATTTTCCTATTTAATCGAGGTGAATCATGCAATGGTGATCCCATAGACTCCCCCGAATCTAAATCCTCAATTGTTTCATCTAGCCCATCCACAAGGTCATGTTCAATTACATCACCAGAATTAATGTGAGCAAAGGTTTCTTTATGTTTATACTGCATATACAGTTGTAATTGTTTTAAAGTCATTGTAGTCAGTTTATAGATTAACTCGCAGTTCGTAATATCAATTAGTGAGGCCTGCTGCAGTTTTCTTAAACTCTCATACTTTTGAATTTCATTAAAATGGTATTCCTCATTATGGCTGTCTTTTTTGCATTCGTTCATTAACTCTTCTATTGATTCAAAACCACCAAAGTCATTATAAGCGTCGATATAACTTTTTTTATTTTTTTCTTTGGGTCTAGATACTAGAAATGAATATACTGTTTTATCATCAAAGTCTCTAATACCATTTTCAAACATTTGAGACCCTACTGTGTAATAGAAGTACCAAATGGACTCTGTGAACGTCTCACTTGAGACTTTATGGGTTCTGTATCTTTGATAAAGCATTGGATTTGACCATAAATAACCTACAAATAGAGCTTCATGAATATGTGAGGGCTCAACAAATTCTTCTATATATTTTTGTTTTGTCATTGCTTACTCCCTATAATAAACTTGAAATATCTAATTCATCCTTCTTGCTTTTATTCCTTTTAACCTCAAGATCAATTTCATCCTGAAGTTGAATTTGTTTTTTTATAACGCTTGTACGAATTGAGTCTTGCTGTGCTAAGCGTCTGTTCCTTTCTTTTACTTCACTTATGTTACTAACTATAATACTCAAGAAATACGCAAATTCGTGCCAAGATGATTCGAACTGTTTGTAATCCCTTGCTTTATGTAATTGCTGTTCTGAATACTTATAGGTGTCTAAAATGTCTCTAAACGGAACTCCTTTTTTATATCTTTTAACTTTTTGACTTTGATATTTAACCGTTCCATTTCTTAGATCCTGTAACCTTTCAATCATTCTCTTACTTAATCCCTCTAGTCTATGTAGATCTTTAAGGTATAGGTAGAGTTCATCAAATTCATTTGCTTCTTTTTCTTTAAACGCTTTATCCTTCTCATATTGAACATAACACTTATCGTGAAAATATTTCCTTATGTACTTTTCAGTGCCGTTTTTATTGTATTTCCCAGTTGGTTTTGCTTCACAGAGCATTCCTTTTTTTACACCTTTAGACCCGCACCACTGGCATTTAACTTCCCTCATATCCGCTCTCCTTTTATAAACTAAGGGGAGAAAAACTCCCCTTTATTAAACTGCATTAAGTACAGATTTAGTGATTATTAAAGCTTCTTTAAGATCTTCTACCGAATTAAGTTGTTTATAATTCTTTTGCCCATCAAACTTTGTTGCATAGGCATCAGCTAGCTGGCGTTTCACTGCAGGTGGTTGGTCAGACACTAAAGACGTGATCTCGTCTAAATACGTCTGAGGATCATTTGCAGCTTTTTCAGCTGCTTCTTGGACTTTTTCCTCTCTGAGTTGTTCTTCCTCTTTTTTTATCTCATGTACAGTTCGATTAGTCTTTTTGATTTGACCAAGCACCGCATTCTCGAATGTCTTTAAAAAGTTTTCTGCACTATATTCAACTTTTTCAGGTAGTTCAGTATAACGTCCGCCTGCAATTTCAACATACTCAGATGGTCTAAAGTACATCATAACTTTTGTGTCATGGAAGTTACTTGCCTTATCACGTCCTTTTTTATCTTTAATGTTATCTTCTAGTTCATTGCCTTGTTTATCTAATACAGAAACTTCATTATGTAAGCAGCAGATTAGACTTGCCTGTGATTCAAAAACTTTTCTTCCAGAGTTGGGCATCATTAATTGAACGGAATTATATTTCATTCCATCATATAGGGTGGTTTCTTTTTCTTTTGTCCAGGCCAGAAACATCAGTCCGTAGCCTGCATTTTTTAATGTGTCAAAAGGCTTTTTTAGTTCTTCATAAAGAGCTGTCCATCCGTTTTCTTTGCCGTTAGTTGACTCAGAAATATCTTGAAGTGACTCAAAAGTTTTCCCATAGCGTTTATTTCTATCGTACAGAATCCAAGCTGTACAAGCATCGATCGCTCTATCTGCTGTATCTACTCCAATAAGCTTAACGATTCTCCCTGTCTTTGCCTCTTGAACTAATTCCGGGACAACTGTTTTTTTAAAGTAATCCCACACTTTCCAAAGGTTTTTATCTGTTCCTTCATCATGGAGAGGAACGATGTTGTCTAGCTGCCATGTCTCGTACCCGTCCTCAAAAGACAATAATAAAGCTTCTTCGGGGTTTGAATAGTGTAATTCAGTTACCTCTTTCCAAAGACGTGTCTTACCTGTCTTATATCCTCCTGCTACTAGTGTCATGATCGATTGTAGTTCAACCTTTGGCGTGTTATTTTTAATTTTCTTACGGAAACTCATTCAATCTCTCCTTATAATTTAATTATTATTAAGTCGCAACTTATCTTAGAAAGGCAGGTCATCGTCGTCTACAGTTACTTCAGCGAAAGGATCTTCAATAGGTTTTTTCTCATTAGAAATCTCTTCCTCCGATAAGAATTCGCTCTTCCATGTACCGACAATGTATCTCAATACTTCTAGACCCTTTCGAGTTCCAGTTGAGACTGTCTCAAAAGAAGCAACTTTTTCCCCTACATCTTCAAAAGGATTCTCTTCCTCTGATTCTGCAACTTCGACTTGTGTAAATTGTGCTCTATTATTGTCTATCCCTTCAACAACCAGAAAATCGCCTCTCTTTAAACCAACAAATGCATCTGCAAAAGGTTTTTTGCCTTCTTCTGGTTCTTTATAATAAACAATAAGCTCAACATCTTTTGGAACACTTTTTTCTTTTCCATGATCAAGATAAACACCATTTACCTTTGTATCCTTTGTTTCTTCGTCTTGGTATGTACTCTTAATCCCTAGCTGCATTTCAAATTTGTTATGTTCTTTAAAATCTTCAGAAGCAAAGTCTCTTACATAAGGTACATAATTGTATTTGCCATCTGCTTCTACTACTCTAACTTCACTTTGAATGTTATTCGACACCTTAATCTTATCCGTTTCAACAACATCATCAGTGTAACTTACTTTAAAACGTTTCCCCTCACCATCGTCAGTAATTTTGGTGATGAATAAATCTCCACCATCCGGGTTTAACCAACCCACCTTAACTTTTGCAACACCTTCTTTTGCTTTTCCACTACCGAGCCAGATTCCATCTTCCTCTGAGTCGTACACTTTAAATTGATCCCCATCTTTCACACCTTTAATTTCAACTTCTCCATTTTTCAATGGATAAACTCTTTTAATAATTCGTTTCACTAATTTGATTTCTTCTCCGTTGTTGTTTTCAAAAGAATCAAATTCGTACTGGCCTTGAACTTCTACCCACATACCTGGCTTCACGATTTTAGCTAATTGTTCAGTTGCATCCCATTCTGGCGTAATGACATGATATGTTTCATCAGGTAATTTAGTCTTATCGTTTCGGTCAGCCCATGGAAGTGGAACTGTTTTTTTATGTACAGAACTATAAGCATAAACTAAATCTCGTTCCATGCCAGAAAGCTCTACTTTTAATTCATTATAAGGTGCAGTTTCGATATTAAACTGAAGCACCCTTCTGTTTTTCTTTGTTTGTGTAACAGTTGTTTCGAAAATTTCAGCATCATACCAACTGTCTGTTTCTGGATCTTTTTTTCTAACAGGTTTAACTAAACCAACAAACCTAAAATTGTTTGTGAATTCTTTCCCCCCGTGTTTTTTATTAATTTTAATATCATCTTTTTTCTTATATGCCATATACAATTATCATCCTCTATTTTTATTTTTGTCTATTTTGATTTTTCTTTGAATATGTAATTTTACTAAACTTGCAGTCTTTGATTCCAAGTTCTTTACTAAGTTCTATGTACCTTCTTTTTGGGAACTTCCAATCATTTTGGTCAGAAAAGCATCCTGACTTATTTACAATTTCAAATACCTGCTTTTTTCTGTTAACTTTGATTAGCATGTTTCCGTAAGCATACTCTGTGTAGAATAAACGTTTTTTAACTCGCTCAGGATGAGTTTCTTTGACAAGTAAGACATTCCTTATCATCTTTAACAGTGCCTGATCAGGGGTAATGGTCTTGTTGTCTTTAACGTTTTCTCTGTAATAGTTAAATGCTTTCTCTGTTATCCCAAGTACCTCCAAGTAATTCGCCTCCTTCCCTTTAACTTGAGTTTATTATATACATATTTTTTATATTTGTCTACGTGTTTTATAAACTTTTTATATTTTTTATTTTTGTGTTTCATTCGCAATCATTCTAATTCGAATAAAATTATCATTTTATTGGGTTATAAGGTCATAGAGCCACCTAATGGCAGCTCCTAGAGCTGATGCTGGTCAGCCTCCGCCTCTAACTTCTATAGTAGCTCATCCTCCAATAATATTAATCACTTTTTTAACCCCCAAAAAACCATTTTATTTAATACTCTCCCTTAGGATTAAAGAGAATTATATCATGGATTTATAATATTTAAACAATTTCACTCCATAACCATACATCCATTGTTTGCATTGTAAATCCGTCGGGTAGCTGCTTCATTTTCACATTTACATTGTATCTTCTGCCGGTTGTTTTATGTACAATAGCCAGTTTTTCTCCATTAAAGAAACGTACAATGGCCTCATCAAATGCAATTGGTTGATTAACCACGTATCCCTCTTTTAATGCTCTGATAAACAAATAAGGGTCATTTTTATATAATTCGTAAAGAATGTTAGCATATTGTTCGTTCTTGTCCCTAAGTAGTTCAAAATTAATCAACGGTATGTATAAGTCTTTCTCAGATAAATTTAATTTGTTTCTAAAGTATTTAATTGCTTCATCTTGCTCTTTAGAAATGATGTTTGACATTCAGTTAACCCCTTTGTCCGTATGATAACTGGGCTAATCTTAGACTAGCCCAGCTTGACTCTAGTTAAAATTCCACCAGACCATCATTCTTAGCCCCTTCTGCTATTAAACTATATGCAGCCAGAAGATGCTCTTTGATTTTCTTTTTTGTTTCTTCCCCGAAAGCATCAAAACCAACTTTAACATCGCTTGAGTAATTAATTTTCCTATTCCCTACTTGAGCTACATTTTCCTTTTTAATTTCAGCAATAAAATATGCATTTGCTAGAGTTTTTCCTAAATACTCCTCTGTAAATGGATCATAATCATCAAAAACCTCATACCGTATTTCTCCGATTCTAAGCTTCTGTTCACTCATACTCTCATCCCCTGTTTTGTAATTTTTGGTACTGCTAAATTATATACCAAATCACAAAAGGGAACAAGTGTTCTTATGTGTGCTTTTTTATTTATAATCGATTACTGTATCATCTAATGCTAATCTAGGTGTGCCGCTGTCGTATGTATTATGTATTAAAGTTGTACTGGAAGCATTAAACGTTGCATATGGATGCGAAAGTACTTTTGTACCAATGCCTTGAACATCATTCCTAATTAAACGTACCTTATTTGTTCCGTTCAAATATATTCCATAGCCTTGATCTGACTCTCTGTTAAACATGATTTCATTTCCTCTTAACATATGATCAGAACCACCTATTAAGTGGATTGCAATGATTGCTTTGCAATTATATATCTGGTTATCACTTATTCTGATATTGTACATATCAGCTGCCCCCATAATTGCAACATTTCTTGGTTCAAATATCTCGTTTCTTGTCAGGAAGACTTCTGAATCTTTATCCCAATATATTCCGTAACCTTTTCCACTTAATAAGAAATCATTTTGCTTAATTCTGATGGACTGTGACCTTTCACAATATAGACCTCCATATAGATTGGAGAACTTATTGTTTATAAAGGTGACATCATTAGAATCCATCACTTTAATCGCATATGCTGAGGTTGTCCCTTTCCCTTTATTATTGCTTACTTTAATATCTGATGAATTCCTCACCTGGATCTGAATACAATCGCTGTCCTGTATTCTGTTGTTTGAAATGGTAACATCTTCGGCCATATGTGTTGCTATTGCACAATTTGAAGCGTTCTTTACGGTATTATTATCAATCGATACCCCTTTCCCTCTAATCATCATGCCTATTTTAAACCCTTGAATATTGTTATCAGTAATTTGAATTCTGTTGCCAGTCTCAGTGCTCGAAACGCCTACAGAGTCTATTCCATACTCTTTAGACTCCCCTTCATTTATTACCTTGTTACCCTTAATACTCACATCTGTACTGTAGCCATATGAAATAACATTGTCACAGTAGTTATCTTTGATGGAAACTTTACCGCTTGTATGAGCAGTAACCGAACCACGACCATTTTTTCTAAACCTGCAATCCGATATCGTTAACTCATAAGGATGATCATACTTTCTTCCGTTTTCTCCGTAGCCCTCTAAATCAATACCTAGTTGAGGGCCAATTGTATCTCCTCCAGCTTCCTCTATATCACAGTCTTCAACCAATAACCCTTCACAACCGTTAGTAGCTAAATTGTTCCGTCTCCCTCTTTTCAGTTCACATTTTCTTACGGTCACACTTTTGGAAGGTGTATAAGCCATCCCTGGATAATTCATCATTCCGTGTGCTGCAATCCAAATGTTGTCTCCTATACAATCTGAGATTTTTACATTTTCAATCAAAACGTTTTTGCTCCCATGAACATGTATTCCGAATCCCCATTCATGTGTTTTTCTATCGGTATCAATTAGAGAATAATCATGTTGATATCGATCACCTATAATACGACCTCCTCTAATTATTACGTTCTCTGCAAGCCCAATATAAAAACAAGAATAGCCTTGATACCCATTAGGATTTACTTGAAATACTGCTTCTGGATCTAAAAGGAGCTCCATATTTGATGGGATTTTAATTCCCCCGCCTACTTCAGGATTGCGTTGATTTAATGTATTTACTGAATCAATAATAAAATTCCCTTTTGGAATTTCAACAATAGGAAAGTTGTTCTCTGATGCATATATAAGAGCTTCATTAAATCCTTTAGTTGTTTCAATTGGATTCGAGTTAAATGCATTTATTCCCCACTGATCAAAGTCAACATAGTATCGTATGGATTTATTCAACAATGTCATGGTGCTACACCAGCCATACAATACACATTTTCATTAATGAATTTAGTTAGAACAGCAATATAGTCATAAAAAACTTGATTCTGCGTTCCATTCCGTCCAGCTAGTGTAAAAGTATTAAACATTTCTCTTCGTTGTTCAGTGCTTATTTCAAGTTGAATACTCATACCAGTACTATTTTTATTAGCAATGTTCTGTTCATTTGTACCGGCTAAACGGGACCCTTCAGGCAGCAATTCTGCAGAAAAGCCTGCATCGGTAAGTAATGATGTGATCTTTTCCGCTTTTTCTCTGTCTGTCCCACCAACTAAAGTGTGTTTCTTACTTGATGCATACCCATGAATTGAGATTGTTAAATCATGCTTACTCAATAAATCTAAAGCTTGAGGTTCATCAAAATTCGTACTTGTAATATGCAACTCAGAAGCTCCTGGTATCCTTAAACCTTCAAATAGATAGGCAGAGTAAGACTTACTTAATTCTCTTGCAAGCTCACTAGTCCCTCCTTCAATACCTCCACCATGGGGAGCCAGAATAAGCACTCTCCTGTCAACATCGGTAGTTAGAATGTTATAGCTCAAAGGTGACTCATTTTCTTTCAACTCTTTAAAATTACTATACTTATCTGCAGCTAGAACTGAACTGGGATTACATAACGCAAACAATGAAGTAGCTAGGATTGGAAAAGACTTCTTGTCTGTGATATACTTATATAGCTTCGCGAATCCGCGGAGTGTGCGGTAGAGAAGGACTGGCCCGCCAAAGCTTGCCTTCTCTGCCCCCTTAACTCTTTTTTCTACTATTCTGTTTTTAAACTTTAACAATCAACAACTCTCCTTAAATAGGTTTATTTTTATTTTTTACTTTCATCTTATAAGCAATCACATTAGTACCACCCCCTTCTCCGAATAAAAAATTACTTTTATGCAGACTCAATACTGATGCCAGTATCTTTTAACAATTCAATTTGTTCACTTGGAATATCCGCTTTCACCATACTCCACCCGACTAAGGTCATTCCGTAATAAAGATCGGTTAATTCAACTTCATCATTCAACTCACCTTTTAATCGAATCATTCGATCTTTATATTTTTCATGACCAACAATATCAAAGCTCTGATTATAAATTGCATATGTTTTACCATCTGCTTCGTTGTCTTGATATGGGGTATAGACTGCCCTGCCGTCAGACAGGCTTGGATCAGTTTTCAACCATTCATATACTTCTTCATCAGATTGAGCAAGCACATATGTAAAGATGCCCCGCTCACTTCCCTTGGGTGCAAAGTGCTCTAGCATAATTTCATATAAGTTCATTTCATTACCTCCCTGGACTCTGGTTGAAATATCGTTTTTATTTAGATTCTATAAGCTCTGAATCTTCATAGATGTTCCCAGCGACTTCAAAGTTATTAGTAAAATCTAATGGTGCAAAAATATCTTCTTCTCGTCCTTTTTGATGCTTTTTAGTTTCATAAGTAAACCAAGCACTCTTAAAGTCAACTACTCCAAACTGTGAAAATCCTTCGATAATGTCAAAGTCAATAATGCCTCCACCGCTATCACGATTAGGGACATGTTCATTCTCTTCCCACACACGGAGAATATCCCCCTCATAAATCTTCCTACCGTTCTTGTCCTTTAATCCGGTGTATTGCCCGACTGTTTCCGGTCTCACTTTGTAGGCAAATGGAACACCAGCTTTATTAGAGATATAAGAACCAGGATCAATGCCCATGCTTTTTATTTTTTGTTTAATGATTGATAGATTATCGTAATACCATTCACCGTTGATACCCATTCCTCGAAACTTAATTTCCCTCATTGTACAGCCTCCATTTAATTTTATTTTTATCTTTATAAAATCTCTGTTTTATCAAGATTTCTGTTCACTTACTTCTTCTAATTTTGTTTTTATCTAACAAATCAATTATGTAAGTCTCATACATGTCATCCCAATAAGGATCTGTTCTTGCTATGTATTTCTTTACTCTTCCGTTCTCCTCAATCTTAAAGGTTTGCCCCTTTTGAATATCAGTGAACTTTTTCTTTCTCCAAATTCCCCTGATCAACACTTCAACTTCTTTAGCCTCTACTGTTTGCTGCATCACATTCCTCCTTTTTGATTTTCGTGTATCAAGCCTGAAGATAACTATTCTCTTTAGAATGACAGCAAAATCGAATCCCATTAAGTACCAGTGCTATTTTGCTTTATATATCACCTTCGCTTAGCTAATATGTTCTAAGTAGGAGGTGATATTTTGTTTGTATCGCCAATGTTATTGCATTCGATAAAAGAACCATTTGAGGACGAGGACTATATCACTGAGCTCAAATTTGATGGAATCAGACTCATTCTTTCTAAATTTGATAACCAGATTAAGTTATACACTCGTCACAACAACGAAGTAACAAGCAAGTTTCCTGAACTCTTGGATTTAGATATCCCAGATGGAACAGTACTTGATGGTGAAGTCATTGTAGCTGCCCCAGGTGGCGCTCCTGACTTTGAGGCTGTAATGGAACGTTTCATGTCCAAAAAATCAGCCCATAAGATCGTTTACTGTATCTTTGATGTTATCTACAAAGACGGTCAGCCGATTGCAGCTAAGCCGCTCACAGAGCGTAAGACAGTTCTGAACTCCCTTGAGCTAAATCATCCTAATGTCTTTGTAATCGAAGGAATTCAAGGTAACGGACTAGCTTACTTTAACCTGGCCAAAGAAAAGAACTTAGAGGGCATCGTACTCAAGAAAGCTGACTCCTCTTATGAGATCAATAAACGTTCGCATAATTGGTTGAAAGTGATCAATTACGATTACACTGAGGTTCTCATAACCGGCTACACCAAGAAGGATATAAAATTCCTTCTGTCTTATCCTGACGGCACTGCAGCTGGGTTTATGGAATTCATGCCCCATGCAGAACGCGGCAAATTTCATTCTATGAAACAAGTACAGTCTGAATCTGAAGAATATGTATTTATTGAGCCTATATTATGTAAGGTTAAGCACAGATTTAAGACTAAGCACGGTAAACTCCGCATTCCTTCCTTCGAATCCTGGAGAGTGTAATCTCTCCGTTACATAGCTCCTTAGAGCCTAGCTTTTAAAATCCGAGTGAAAATTTAGTACATTGATCAATAAGTTATCATCCAATCATCGAAGCTATAAGGATAATCAACACTCTCTATAAACCCTATTTCTTTTGCCTTCTGACGGATTTTCATACATCCTTCATAGCTGTAAGCCCATATTTCTTTATAATCCCTCAGTTCGCCGCATTTCCCTGTTATAATGAACTTTCTAAAACTGTTGACCAGTTGCCACATGTTGCCCCCATGGGAAAAGCCGTTTGGACTCCCGTATCCCATTTCATACGGATAAACGTCATCACCCGTGTAATCATCAACGAAGAACAGTTTTTTCTTAAACCTGAAATACGCTATACGATCCTTTGACTTGCGGTAGAATGTCCGATGATCAATGCTTGCAATAAGCTTTATCAAGTCATTAATATCATTCATGCGTTTTATTTGCTCTTGATTTGGCACTTTGGTTGCCTCCTTCCTATAAAATAAATATTTTATTTTGATTTTAATTTGATCACCAATCCAGCCCTAAATCGTCCATAATACTTGTCATTGCCTCATCCTCTTCTTCTGTCAATCCGTATTCAGCAAGCCTGTTTAAATAATCTTCTCGTTCTTGTTTAATCATTTATTCCACCTCAATTTTTTATATTTTTTCAATTCTTTTTTGATTTTCATATTACTTTTCACTCTTTTATTAATAGAGGCGTGTCTTACGCATGCCATCTAAAAGAGAAAGGGCATTTTTGTCTCGGAGGTGAAAGGTATTGAAATTTCTTATGGATCTTTTCACAAATTGGACTTTTGATAAAGTCATGGATTATTCACTAGCTGCTGTAATATGGTATGTATTCAAGTCCAAGTCAAAGCAGAATGAGTATCCCGATGACTTTGAGGAAAGACGCCGCTATAGAGATTAACATCCCCTTCTGCGATCGTTATCGGATTTGTTTATAATTTCGATAACGATCCATCCTTATATGTTTAGTTAAAAACTATCTTTTATTTAAAGTCTCTATTGATTTCCAATCAAACGATTCAAGTATGTTAAGCAACCGCTCAACTTTCGGTGCTCTCCAAGCTGTCATTGCGTAAGTATGTGCTTCAGAAGTGTAATGATGCTTATTCAATTTGATGTGTCTCTTCGCTTCTTCTTTGGTCAAAAACATTGTATCCGGTCGTACAATGTGAACCTTTCTTTCTGGAATTAATTCTGCTTCTTCATCAATGTATTTTTGAATCCACTCAATAGGATCGTCAAAGTCTTCCTTTTTCAACTCTGTTAAAGCTTCCTTAGACAGCGTACTATCTTCTTTTATTTCTTCTAGATAATCATCTAAAAACATATGATTCTGCAATATATGGCAGGTATACAGAATAGCGTTCTGCGTTTTCTTCCCGAGCTTCAACCCATTCATAATCACCGACTGTCCAAAACCGCGGCGCAGCTTGACTGTCGATGTCTTGAGTTCTCAACTCATTCTGCAACTCTTTTAAAAACTGAATATCTTGATTCATTGGTTTCCCCCTAATCTAATTAAAATCACGATTTTAATTTAACTTTAATGTGTACCATCTTGAGGAAATCCCCTTTAATTGGTAAACTCATACCTAACTTACATAAGAGTGGGTGATCCCTTGAGTAAAACAATCGGTATTACTGGATTTTTCATCAGCATAGTAGTGCAATCATTTTCGGCGAATGATTCGCTATCCCACAAGATCGCTACGGGTTTATTATTTTTATCAATAGCAATTTATAATTTTGACCATGCTAAAGATTATTCTAAAGCATCCCTTGTCGTAATATGCCTTTCCTTTTTCATACTTGCCTTGGGTATTCATAAGCTTCTTTCCTTTTCCAGTGACCTATTTGACAATGTGAATATAAATTTCGGAGTAATATTCATCCTTCAAATTACATTAATAATTGGATCTGTTGCAATAGCTATCAGTATAATGAAATTTATCTGTGATCGTCTAAAAAAGAAATCTAACGGTAAAGAGTGTTAATTCCTCTTTGCCTTTTTTATGCTAAACGTTTCTTTCTGTGCAGTCTTTAACGATTTCAACATCACTATCTGATAACCTTAAATCTCTTCTCTATAGATGAGCAGCGCTGTATTATGAGTTCGACCAGTATTAAAGGAATTGTATTTTATATCAACTACCTCAATTGACTCTGATCTTATGAAGCCATTTATTAATCTATCAATTTCAACCCATTCTCCGTTGCAATATTCATCTTGGAATAGCCTTGTTTTAATCATTATTTAAATCCTTTCTTTCTTTAATTCCTTTCTTTCTTTAATTCCTTTCTTTCATCAATTTCATAACTAACTCATTGTCGACTTCATTTTAGACTAATGCTTTTTCTTTCTGTCTTTCGATCAACTTTCGAGAAAATTTTTGAGTTCTTATTTTGCGTTTCTCCTCAAGTATCTCTCTTTCGTTGGCTTCTAACATCTTCTTCAGACATAGATTCTTCCTAATAAGCTCCTTCATTCTGTCCATTTTCTCATCCCCTTTTAAGCAAGATATTTCTTTCTATGCGGTCTTTTATGTATGAAATCAAATGCTAAATCAACTTTCTTCGGTTTCATTTCCCCTGTTTCTCGTTGCGCAACAACAATTAGTTGGCCATTTTCCTGACGATCAATGCTCTGGACTGAATATCCTTTAGCAGCGTAATACTCACCTATAATTTCATCAACGTGGTTGCTATGCAGATTCGTCTTTATCATTCAAATAACCTCCACTTATTTTATTTTTATTCTTTATACGTTTATATGTATTCCATTCGCAGCTGTCAAATATGCTTATGTCCGCTCCAAGGTGACATTTATACCAAACTAAGTTAAACCAGGCTGTTTCGATTATGTATCTGATGTACCCTATCCCTTTGTCCTCCATTCTGCATAAAGCAATCCTTTTATTGTGATTCTGTGATCTTAATTAGAAATCTCATCCTTTCCTTCTTTGTTCTTGTTGAATTGTAGCTTTCCCTTAAAAAGTCCTGAAACCTGTGAAATGGGATAGGTTTTAAACCAAGATTTCTCACTTGATTACAATAACCCCCATAGTATTCTTGCTCATATCCTCTCTGTTCAGATCTGTAGTTAAAAAAATTCAATGCTTTATTACCTCCCGCTGGGTTATTGAGGTGTATATGATACATCTAATTCAAAATCACATTTTGGATGCAGCCTCCAAATTTGATGTCCTAAGTATGTTTTCCTAGCGTAATTCAGACAGTTCCTTGTCCCACTTTTACTTCCGTCATAAACAGCTACTATTGCTTCACTATGATCAATCATGTATTCATTTCGTTTCTGCATCTTAGCTGGCGAAAACTCACCTGGTACAGCTTCACTAACTTTATATTTATCTAATTCTTCAACATTGATAATCTCATCTGACACATCAAGCATACGTTTGTACCACATCTTTTGTTCTGCAGACCACACTCTATCTTGTTCTTTGAATGGTGTAGCAATTATGTTTTTGATATGTGGGTATTTCTTCTTTAGAATATGTACACACCAGCAAGCAGCCTGATCAGTTCCTAACGCTCCTCCAGTTATAAACCTAGACTTCTCTTCTTTTATGATTAACTCCTCAATCACTTCAAGCAGCTTATCTTTGAGTTTGAGCATTGTGGGATTTTTCATATCATAGCCACCCAATTTATTTGGTCTGTGACCGGTAAAGCAAACTGTCTTCTTTCTCAGTGTTTCTTGTTCTTCTTGTATTCTTTCACGTTCTTTTTCCTCTTCAAGCCATTGCTTTTTCCATTCTGGATCCCTCAGTTTCGCAAAATCAATCGCCATGATGCATTTTCACCATCCTATAAACAAATCTTTTGTAGCTGATCATCTAGTTTTCTAAACAACTGCTGAACCTTATCAAGCTTTTCATCTTCAAAAATAATGGCATCTTCTTTAAGAACTGCAGCTTTTGATAAAGGAGTGTTTGAATCATGTTGTACACTATGAGCTATCCCGCCTTTATTTAATACATCGTAATACATACCTATCTTATCCCTGTACCAGTAGCTTGCGTCTGAACATTTCATTATCCTTAATTTCATTAACTTTCACCTCTCATTTCCGTTAAAACAGTCTTTTTATTCAGTGTAAGAATGCTTGACAGACCCACTTGTCTACACCATCATAAATTTCAACTTCGCAGTGTTCTCCATTTTCATATTTCCAAGCTCCTTGATATTCATCATTAAGTACATCAAATTCTTTATTTTCTTCATCAATTACTTGTGAATCTGTTAGCTCACACATATAATCTCCAAACTGGACAACGACCGCTTCCAAAGTTTTGTTTCTGTCATATATCACACGGATATCTTTCACTTTAAAACAGCTCCTTTTTCTTTAAAACTTCAATTTTATTCAATCACTTCAGATAAATGCTCTTCCTGAATTATTGTTTCTCCCTTTGTATCTAGTATTTGAATTTGCAAAAGTGAAGGTAAATATGAAGAAGACTCATTTTCCATGTCAATTAATGAAGATATTTTTTCAATTTTCTCGTTTAAATTTGCTTTTACTTGTTTCTCTATCTTCATGTGAACATAATCCCTATGTTTTGTAAGATATTCTATTCTGTCCTCACATAATCTAAGCTCTTCTCTGGCCTCCGAAAGCAGGAAATTTAATGCAACTTGTGTCCTTGTTTGATACTTTCTCATATAGCTCCTCTTTTCATTAAAATTTTACTTTTATCCAAACTGCTTTCTCCAAGGGACATTGCCCACAACACTGTGATCAAGCATTTCTTCGCAACTTTTACACAGAGTTGATTTAGTTATCGTCATATGGAATGAGTCCCACTTACCACAACAATGACACGTCTTATCAAAGGCTGCTGTCTCCTGTTGTTTTTCCCTTTCAAAGCCGGTGCCAGTTAACAATAAGCCGTTACTATAAAGGTAGTTCTGTCTTACTTCTGCTTGTACACTCCATGGGTATATTCGCTTCTTTAAGTACCTTTGCAATAATGACTTGCTTTGGTTACTTCCGATCTTCATGAATTCTCTATTTTCAGTAAGGTCAACTGTTCTTTTCATCACTTCGTCCTTTTGAACAGCTTTTTAAACCAACTTTTCTTTTCGTTAACCACTGCAAATCCGGGGTTATTCATCCTAAACCCATTTGCTATCTTGTCCATGTTGTTTAACTGTATCTTCAATTGCTCGATATCTTGGGGTGTATTGATGGTCATTGCAATATTGGATTCTTTTGCTTCCTGTACTTCGGAAATCATCTTATCTAAAGTGAGATCGCAATATTCATCTTCCCAGTCACCTATGAAATAAAAACGTTCAATCAAAGTACCACTCGATTCATCTTGAAAAGTGCCAAATAGAATTGGATCTTTATCTCTTCGTTCTTTTTCGACTTGCCTTTCAACCTTCCCCGTATAATCTGTAAACACCACGTAAAAACGATCCAATTTGTCTTTCACTTTGCTGTATTTGATGATGACATCATCAGGGATTTCACGTTCGTAATTTTCAAGCTCAATAATTTTGACTGTATCTTTTGCAATGTTATCTATGTATTCTTCAATATCATCTCGATAAACAAACGTATCAATACCAAGCTTTACAATCTCCCTTTCTTTTTCAATTGACTCTAAGTGGAATATCAGTTTCTTTGCAGCTTTAATTTGATTGGTTTGCTTATATTTATTGAGTAATACCAAGCAATTGTCGTAATACCTTTGAAGCTCTTTGTCTGTAACCTTATTTTTCTTTGATTTAATCATGTCAAAATATTGATTTGGTTGTAACATTTCCATCTTTCCACTCCTTTACTAATCTAATTCCCTCATTTCCTCCCTATCAAAAAATTTCACTAAATAAAAAGTGCTCATCTTTAAATCCATAGGTTTCACTGAATAGCATATTGCCGTACCTATCATCATTGTCTGACCAATGTTTAATTCTGTCGGAAACTTCCACGAAGCGTTTCAATCCTGTAGCATCTACAACTATATAAACAAACCAGTAATCAGACTTCCTAGTTGCACATCCGGAAAGTTTAAAAAATTCACTAACTTTTTCTGAGTTAAAGTCCTTTCTCCATCCTTTAGAAACTTTCCATTCACGCTCAAAGGCCATTATAATCTGGTTCTCCTTAAATGGTTGCTTATTGAAATCGGCTGATTCTTTAGTAAAACCCTTAGCAACGATTTTATCTCTTTCATACCTTTGAGTCTTAGCATGTTTTAATGGGATATCTTTTAATTGAGCAAGGTCTGTTTTTTGAAGCTCCTCTTTGCTAATAAATGAAATAACCTTCCCGTTTTTCAAAACCACATTCGGCATATATTCTGTTTTACAGTTTGAGCACCGCTCGTTAAACCAATCATCTTCGACATATAAACCTTCTGGCGCTCCTGAAACAACATCCCCCAACTCATAATCTAATAGTAAGCATTCACCCCATTTAAACTGAATTTCTGTTTTCTGTTGATTTTTACAATTAGGACATTTAATTTGACCAATAAAGCTATCAAACATTCCCATTCAATCACCATCCTTTTTTAAATAAAATGCATCTTTTATCTAGACTGAAACCTCAATTACTCAAAGTCCATCGTTATTTTACTTCAATACTTCATTCGGTAGCATCGTCCCACACTCGTAAATATCCATATGCCATAGTTCCAATTGGCCTTCGCTGCAGATGGGTCAAAGAATATTTTCCTTCACTCCGCGCCCTCCTTATCTTCTTCCGCTACTAATTCCCATATAAGTTAAATAAATTTTTACATGGATTATATTTGAATATATAGTATTATTAAACTTGTAAGACTATTATCCCTAACGAAAAGGAGCATCAATCATGCAAATTAAAAAAGTAATTGCAAGTTCAGTTCTATCACTCGCTTTGCTAGTTTCTTCATCTGCTTTTTTTACTGCTCAAGCAGAAGCTGCTAGCCCTAATGAAACATGGAAGCATTGTACTTCAGAAATATTTGGCCCATACTCTTCTAGAAATGCAATACCGGCTATTTATAACGACGGTACCTATAATTGGTACTTAAAAGGTGCGAAAACTTACTCAGGTATTTGGTATGGTGCATTTGAACGTTGTTGGTACTCAACACCTGTATGAGTGCTGACTTTTAAAGAGGGAATCTTCCCTCTTTTATATTTTCACAACAAGCTCTCGTCAATGATCAGCACCATTTCTTCTTCATTAGTTAAATCCTAAATCACTTCTTCATCGGGTTAATTTCGTTCATTGTGCATCCTCCTTATTTCAAACCTTTCTTTATTTCTGACGGAGCCTTACTTGATTTCACAACGGAAATGTGTTCCCCCGCTTCATCGCCAACCAGACTTAATTCGATTTTTCTTTCGGGAATGAGTTTCCCTGTCCATTGTTCTAGTGCGATAAAAGCGCAATGTTCTTGTCCTCGTCTACACAATTCTTCCGCAATAACATCGAAAGCTTCTTGCAATGTGATTTCCCGATTGAACCCTTTTTTCTTCTTGAGTCTTGCTGTTTTTGGTTTTCTCATTTCAATACCCCTCCTGCTGCCGCTGATGATTGACAGCGTTTTTCTCCATGTACGCAGCTTCAATTTGTTCATGGGTTAATCCAAACATTTTACCTAGACCGATAAAACCCGCAAAAAACTCATCGTAAGTATCAAATAACTTTTCTTCAAACCAATCTTCATGTATTGCTTTATATAAGTCCGAAGCATATCCAAACAAGTGGTTAAACTGGTTTACAATAGTGAAGTCAGTCCACTTCCCTAAATTTTCGTGTGCATATCCAATTCGGTTCCCAATGCTCAAGATAAAATGCAGGCAGTCCACGTATTCCTCAAGCAGTGGATTTTTATAATATTCTTTTGCAGTCTGTCCCTTTTTATCTATTACACAAATTCTAGGTTCTCTGTCATTGCTCCAATGCTTAAAGCCGCGCCATTCATTTGCACACTCGGCCAGCTCCACCTGTAAAGCGAGAATAAGATTTGGCAGCAAGTCCTGACCTTCCAGCCCCTTCTCTTTGATAATCCGTTCATCAAGCGCCTTTTGCATTTCGAACATTTTTTGTAGATTCAAGCTATTCCCTCCTAAAATATAAGTCTGAATAAAACTTACATTTTATACACTAATTTTAATTTTGTGATCTGAGTGAACAATTACAACGTTCAATATGTACCTACTTCTTTACTCTTACTCACTTCTTCTCTTAACATATCTTCAGCTATATACATCCCCTCGTAAGCATAATCGATTATTGAGTGAAATTCTCCGATAACCCTTCGTAAATTTTTCTCTTCTTTGTATGCTTGTAATCGCAAAACCGCTTTTGTTAATTTATCGAGTTTTTCATCAAGCAACATAGCTCTCTTTATCATCTCCTATATACATATTATTTGTATTTGAATAAACTATAACCCATCATTTAATATCTGTCAATTAGATTCGGCCAATTTATGTGACCGAATCTAATTTTAATCTGAGAACATAAAGATCAATTCATTGATGTCATCCCTCAGCTTAACGAGGCTTTGTGGCGTAATTGAAATTGTAATATCTAATTTCTCTCCCTTGAAGCCAAGTAGGAATTGATAATGTTCTGAAGTCAGCAATTTTTTTGTGAGTCTTAGACTAACCTCTTTGTAATTATCTTGATCAACAAATATATTCAAAACAATACCTTCATTCTCCTCTTGCTGCTGATTACATTATGTTTAATGGAGTCTTTCTTTTTTTATTTTTACTCAGGCAATTCTTCTGTATTTGTTATTTCATATTCCATATCATTTAATTTAAAATTCTCAACTGATCCGTCAGCTTTTAAAAACGAGACTTCTTTAGACAAAAGTAAATTTTCACAAATCCTGGCTACCAATGTTTCAGAGACTTCTGGACTATCTGCTTTGTTTTTGAGTACAATTTCCAGACTCAGTGCAATATTGTTTAAATAACCTGCCATCCTCATTCTCCTATGTTCAATTTTCTGTGATAAACCCTTAAGACGCCAAGGGAACGTGCGTTCTGTTTTGTATAATCATTATACATAGAAAGTAGGTGTTATGCTAGTGGTTATTTATCGGCTTCGTATGGTATGATATGTATTATGTCTTTCCATAACAGAACGCAGGAGGATGTCCGATTATGATTAAAGTTGAGATCGGGCAATGCTTGATACCTGAACTATGTAGAAAGAAAGACATTACAATCAATGAACTTTCAGAGATAACTGGGATCAAGAAACAGCAGCTGAGCGACTATAATCGGTTGGTTAAAGTAGACATGTCTATTAGAACTGCAAAAAGAATTGCTGCTGCTTTAGATTGTAATGTCGAAGACCTCTATGAATTCAAGGTTGAAAGGCATTGAAACGACTAAGACTTTGGTCTTGGTCTCCTCCTTAGTAAACCATATGGTTTACATGACCATCTTACTACATTTAAACATGTATTTAAAGTGATTATTTTGTCTATTTTTGTCGAAATGCGAATTTTTTCACAATTTTTGAGATAAAAGAAAAATCCATTTAACCAAAATAGTCAAATGGATTTCTTATTTAAATGGTCGTCTCTTTTAGACCTAGTTCTTCTGCGTAATATTTATTAACTTCTTCCTCATTAATATAATCTTGCATTGAATAAACTGCTCGATATTTGGATTTCACTCTTAAATTAAAGTCATCTAAAATCTGATACCTTACAGAGTTATCAATAACCCCTTTTTCTTTATAAAGCTGATATGCTCTATACAAATGACCAGATCTAACAATAGTGTTTGGTGTTAAAAAGTTAATTTTAAAGAACTCAGATATATCAGTAATTAGATTAGTTATGACAAATTTGCTTGCTTGGCCGTCTCCTTTGTTGGACGTTCTTTTTGTTTTAACTACATAATCATTTTCAACTAAAAAGACTTCTTTTGTTTGGCCTTTTGCCTTCCCATTCTTTAATTTATATTTAGTTTCCTGAGCTGCATTTAAGGCAATAACAAGACATTCACTACTTACTTTTAGTTTTCGTTCACCGTGTTTTGAATCATGCAGGGTTAAAACGTTACCGTTTAGCATCGCATCCTCAACTTGCTTTTTCGTTAAACTTAGCAATTCAGAATGAGCTAAACCTGAAACCCCTTCAAACAACAGCCTTAATACAGCCTTTGATTGATAATTAACTAATTGACTTTCCATTTCTTCTAATTCACTATAAGTAATATATAATTTTTTATCCCCAAGACACTCATAAAGCTCTTCTTCTGAAATAGTTCTTGCTAAATTGGTTAATCCTTTACTTAACTTATATGAAATTGCCCAATCAATATACAATGACAATAATGCTAAGGTTCTCCGAACACTACCGATAGTGGTTTGATCGAATGATCGTATTAGCTCTAAAATTTGCATTGATGTGAAATCATAAATGTCTTTATTATATAAAGTCTCAGTAATCTCTGCTTTAGCAAAAATAGGCCTCATCTGCAAAACCATACCCTCAGATAAGGTATCTATATATTTTTCCTTAATCTCACTATTGAACATTGCAGCAAACAACTCCTAAGTAATTACTCGTCTATTTTTAAATTGTTAAAGAAATTCCATATCTTTTGTGGTGACTTAGCGTTCCCATTCTTGTCTACTACACCTAGTTCATCCCACAACTTATTTTTCTTACTAAAGTCTATAGAGCCTAAAACATCAGTAATCTTACTTTCCAAATCCTCCAGACTTACCCCATCTAATTGCAATTTCTTAGCTAATCCCACATATCCATTAAAGAACAAATAGTTGTTTACAAAACTCCTCTTCCGTTCTTTTGCTATATCACCTAAGAACTCATCTACAAATTGTGTAGCTAAAGCATCAAAGAAAGATGTAAGGTATCTTGCAGTTTTTAATATGTCTGCCTGAGTAGAAAAATCTTTTTTAGAATAGCTTCTTTCAATTGCCTTTTTGAAGTCAGAAAAAGTTATAAGCAAGTTCTGATTTTGATTTATCCAGTCTCCATTTGTCTTTATATAATCACCAATTATGCTATTATCCTGAATAAACTTAACAATTTTGTTTGAATAAACATTTTGGCTCATCTCGGCAACTTTAGATTTTTTGACTGGGTTTATTGTGTTTTGTTGCCCAAAATGCTCTCTCGCCCTTTTTTGAGTGTAGTTATAGATGTCTACTTTAAAGGTTTCTTCAAACAAATGATCTAACTCAGGGTGCTGTCTTATAGCCATAGTAATACCTATTAGCCGGTGATACCCGTCTAAAACGTCTAGAATGGTGTCTTCAGTCACTGTAAGCGACATAGTATCGTCATCATATATTAATTCTTCGCCACCACTTGCGCTTCCAACACGTGCATTAAACGTAAAAACTGATTTAATTAATTTCCCCTCTAAGAACAGTTCCTTTATTTCTTCAACCGATTGTTTATTGAGCTGCGGTACAGGTATCTCAATATCTGATCCCTCTAGTTTTTTCGTTTTGTTTGTTCTTTGAGCATTAGGATTATAGTGCAATAACTTATTTTCAAATAGCATAAACAACTCTTTAGCAGTGATTGGGAAGAAATAATTATCATCCGAGTACTTTACAACTTGTTTGAATGTATACGGAAATTTTATATCTTCCTCCACAGATCCTTCCCATAAAGTTTCAATTTCTCTCATATCCGTTTCTGTGAAGTAATTTCGTGGATTAAACCTTTCACTTTCAAGAACTGAGTATAGTGACTTGGCTAAAAAGTACATATATTCTTTAGAAATTTCGACTTCTGGATTTTCTATATCGTAAATTAATTTTTGTGTTGTCCCTGGAGCAATTTTATTTTTAGCCATCTCTAATTGAATATCGTTAATAAATGATCTTATGTGTTTATTTTTCGAGATAGCATCTTTCATTTCTGAAAGCAGTTTCTCATTTGCAGACTGATCAAAGATCACTGTCATATAGCCTTTCACCTCATGTCATGTTGCTAAATTTAAAGTTACCAAAGGCAATCTGGTTAATCAAGAAGAATTATCATTTGAACTGAGTAATATGCCGAAAAAATGATTATCGCTCATTTACATGCTTTATAAACTTTTTTAATGTAAAAAGATCAGTGTTTTCAAAAAAACTAATAAAATCCTCTTTAGTTGCTTCATATAGTGGATTTAAATCAATTTTTTCATCCATTGTTACACCAGCAGAGTTCGCTATGTTAATCTTTCTGCTCATATATCTCTCTGTTGTTAATGTGTTTTTATGATTTCCTTGTTCTTTTGCTGCAAGTAAATCGTGACCAGAATTCTCATAGACATAGTCAATTCCTACACCCTTAAATGAGTGTAAGACTAATTCTCTTTCAGGAGGTATACCCATCCTTTTTTTCGACCTTTTCAATGAGTGTCGTAAAGATTGTTCCGAAAGCCCCTTAAAAACCAATTCAGTTTCACTGTCATCCTCTTCCTTCAGCTGCAACAATTCCTCATAAAATACCTGGTTAATGCCTGTAGACACAACCTGAGATCCTTTATCAATAACTGTTACTATATAATGGCCTGTACTTTCATCATGCTGTATGTCGCTCCATCTTACGCGCAAAATCGCACTTACACGAAAAGAAGTTCTTATGGCGAATTTAACAAACAGCTTTTTCATTAAAGGCTTTTGCCTTTCATTTATATACATATCCTGGGCAATTCTTTCCGCTTCTGTCTGGGTTGTTTTATCCCAGTTTTTAGTTACTGTTTTAAGCCTTTCGACAGTATTAAACACCGACAAATCAATATAGTCCTTATAATCATGCTCCAAATATGTATAGAGCATCTTAAGGGAGGTCATTTTTCTGTTAATACTATTATTAACTAATCCCTTTTCCTGAAGATACTTAACATAGTTGCTTAATTCACTTTTAGTTACAACTAAATCATGGGGAACTAAACTTTTGACATCTTTCCCTTTAATCACACTAAAGAACTGCTTAATATCCCCTTCATAATTCTTTCTTGTGTTAGACACTCTTGTAGTTGATGAAGGCATCATATAGTTAGAATTCCCTGAGCTACTTCTTATATCTTTATTGATTAAAAAGCCTTCGATATCATCGTAAACAGCATAATTTTTTAATTGTTTAACTTTATTTTGCATTATCTTCTCCTCCTTTCTCATCCAATAACTCATCAATAGAGAAATTCAATACCAGAGCGATAAGCTTTATGGTTGTAACATCTGATTCATCTGACATTTCAATGATTTTGTTTAATGTCTGAATATCAATCATTGTTTCCCTCGACAATTCCTCTATTGTGATGCCACGTTTGACCATTAGCTGTTTTATTCGCTCTGACATGTCAACCTCCTATTTTTTATGTATACTATAGACTGCAGTGCGTATATGTTATGGTTGATAAATAAACTCTTCAAATTCAATTGCAATGTGTCGTTTTAAATTCTTAACAAATTGTATTAGGGATCTAAAATGTGGATTATTTTCAATGCTTCTTTTTAATCCATCTCCACCTAATAATACTCTATTTAGATCTTTTAATAATGCTGCTATCTCTATTTTTGCACCATGTAGATCATCTTCAGTTTTTGCATGAACAATCATATTCCTTATGTTTAGTACACTCTCTATGTAAGTTTGTTTCGCATTTAAAACAAATTCGGCATCAATATCTTTATGATTTGTAGACCTAAGTTCTACAACATGCATTATTAATCCTCCTTGTACTCACTTAACAATTTCATGTATCCTTTAGTTAGTTGTTTTCGAACATTTTCATTCTTCATTATTTTTGACTTTTCAATGCTTTTTTCATGAAAAAACAAATCATTTTTAACTAAGCTTTCAACTTTCTTTTGGTAAATGGTTTTATGCATTGTCATACTGTTTTTCAAGTAACTAATTGCGGACATACCACCAACCTCCTATATACATATTTTTTATCTTTTACATCTATAGCAATTGTAATGCATTACAAAAGGGAAGTAAAGATTTTTTTAACGACAAATAGCACATTCTACGCAATTTTTTTTGCGAATGTGCTGCTTTGTAATGCATTACATTTTGAATTAGGGTGTATGTACTTGAAGTTGATCACTAGATGTTATAAAAACTTAATATTTAAGTGATGGCCTTAAAACTACAAAAGACGCTTAGCTCAAAAGAGCCAAACGTCTTCCTTTTCTCTGATTAATTTAATTAAGTAAATGATAATACTAATAACTTTATGTGTCAATGGATTTTATGCTCCACGTGGCATTCCAGCAACCTCATAATCACCTGAAGCTTGTTGGATTGAAGAATCTGCACTTATGTAAGAAGTGCCTAGTGCGCCCAAGATAACTAAAGCCATAATAAGTTTTTTCATTGTCTCACCTCCTTTAAAGTAAAAGTAGTTCTAAAAGTTTTTGATTTTCACCCATCTTTTGCAGTTCTAACAACGGCAGCCTAATAAGGAATTTGTCATTAGACTTTTTAAAATACTCGATTGAAGAATAGAAACTTGCTTTATTTTGTTCGAGCCTCCCTTTCAAATAATGATGCATTGCAAGCTCATTATCGTTATGACGTAAACGATCTAGTTTATCCAAAACTTCTTTTGCTTTGGAATTTTCATTAAAGTTGATAAAACAATGAGCTTGCTCCTGCAAATCTATAATTGACTCAGATTCAAAATTAATCCACTTATTTTCTTTGCGCCATACATTATTTAAGAAGCACAAAGCCTGCTGGAAAATCATGTTGTAATTTTCATTTTGAACAGAAACGCCTAGCCCTTTTAAAAAGTTTTCTTGAGCCAATTCATAATTCGAAAATAAAAGAGAGTTACCAATTGTTAAGTAGCTGAAAACCTGAAATCTCTGGATATTTGTACTTTCTAATGCCATTTCAGAGTACTCTCTGCACTCCTCTAATGAATTTTCATTTAGCTTTATATTAGACATTAGAACATGAACTCTTGTTTGATATGTATTTCTAATGTACATGTTTTCAGAAATCTCACTTAGGTCAATTTGTTTTATTAGTTGGGCCATCGGAGAAAAGTTACCAGTGCTTAAATAATGATAAAGCAGCAAGAGTCTTGAGAAAGAATTCATTTCAGGTGTCTTAATATTTAATTTACCGAGTCTTTTCACTGCCTCAAATTCAGTAATATCACAGTTAGACAGTTCTCTATGTATTTTATACACTTTTCCATATTCTTTACTTTTCATATTACTGCAAGAAATCATTGAATCTATTAAAACATCTTCTATTTCAAAAAACATATTTGCATCAGCGTACTCCAATGCACTTCTTGCTGCCTTTGTCTTAACATCTAGGTTTAAACAGTAATCTTTCATTAATTCATATTCACGGTCTGGATACTGACTTTTAACAATGTTGACTATTGAAGAAAATTCATTAAAAGTTTTCCCATCATGGTTTAAGAAGTCATAAAGAGGATTGGGGTTTTTAAGGCCAGCTACTGTTGCCCATTTATTCATTAAAGAGTTGTCATTTTCCAAGTCTTTCTTCATAGCTATCCTTATTAACTCCATTATTTCCCCTCATTTCTTTTTGTTGTCTTTATTGGTTAACTTAATAATACTATAGATCACATTACGAGTCAATTACTTTGTACATATTTTTTGTATTTGTATTCTCTTTAAAATTCCTATTTTATTGAAACTGCCTTCTCAGTTGAGAAGGCATTGTTGACTACAGCATCTCTGCATAGCTAACCCCATCTATCTTCCCAAATTCAACTTTTTCAGGAAGAAGATTCACACCGCGTTTTTTAAAATCTATAGTGGATAACACCCAAGAAGTCAAATCTTCTGGTAATAACCTTGCTGTTGGATCACCTGCTTCATCCTCAATAGTAGCCAATGGATGTGTGCCAATAAAACCGACAGACAACACAGTATATACCCTTCCGGTTTCAGAATCGTTCTTTAAATTTGGTATATCTAATTTTTTATTTTTATTAATATCGCTAAAAATTTTAGCTCCAGCCCCATTTACAATATAGCTCACAATTTATTCCCCTCTCTTTTCAGATAGCTTTCCAATTCGATTAGCAAATTTCTCGTAGTAAATACTTAAGCTATTATGGATGTGATCCGAAGAGTCTACACCAATTAACGAGGATTTTTTTGCATTTTCATCATTTCTTTTAACATAAGGCGTTTTGAGTCTGCAATGTTGACCTCATCTGAATAATTCCCCTGCTCCAGGTCAGTTAACGCTTTTTCCATTAAAATGATTGCCAATCCAATATCATTTAGGCCTTTGTCATTCAATTCATTTACTAATTCTTGTACTCTTGTCAATTTAATTACCCCCGTTTTTTCAAAAATCTATTCGCCTTTTTCTTCTTTGTGTCTACAATAAGAACATAAACCATCTTCATAAATATATACTGCACCAAGCATCTCTTCCCATGGGATTTTTTCGTAGTCTCTACGACATTGTGAAACGTAATTCACCTCCCCAACTCCATGTTTTAAAAAAACATACCATTGTTTTTCTGTTAGATTCTCAGCCCCTTGCTTAAGTATTTGCCTCGCAATCCCTAACGCAGCTGAATCTTCAATCAATTCATTATCTAGAACTTCTTTTAAATAATACTGAAACATCTCAATGTCTTTTAATATACGCAATTTAAGTTCCTGAATTTCAGCTTTTTCCACTGTAGTTCCCCCCCCCTATAAACTTCATTTTTTTGTTATTTGCGTGTTTATCAGTATACGTTTAACAAATTAGTAAGGTTTCAAGCAATTCTTCTATTGAAGCAATTCTTCTTCATTTAAGCCTCTTCCATTCAACACACTCAAACCGCTTCTGATACAAGTCTTCAAGTATAGCAGCCCATTCAATCCAACCTTCAGCAACAATGCTCTTCTTTTCCCCACCTTCAATCCACTCTATCCAATACACATGAACACTCCTTACCGAGTCACAACTTGAATTTCCCTTACCTCACATTGCACATTACACTTCGTTTTAAGCTCACTTGCTACTTCAATGACTTCTAACATATTATGCATTTTAGAAGCTTCATGGAGGTTGCTAGATGTCAAATAACCGCTCTCATCTAATTTAAATGCTTTAAAGTATTCCTTGTTTTCAAACTGCAGTACATAAAAATAATCAAGCAAGGACATAAATCAACCTCTTTTAAATAATTTTGTAATCCTCATTGCTAATGGCAGCAAACCAATTAACATGAAAAAAGCAATAACGTTAAGTTTATTTTTGAAAAACAGGCTGGCCAAATTCCTTTCCATGCCCGCTGTTGTTTCTTTATCCATGAGTTCTTTAAACTCTTCGTCATAGACCTGATCAACAAAAATAAACTTAATGCCAGTCAATAATCCAACTCCAAGCCAGATAATTAAAAAATAAGCTAATCCAATCATTTGTTCCCTCCCTATATCGAACGTAATTTGGTATTCTTGAGTATGTTGAATAAATTATGTAGGTGATCTTGTGGAAGAGAAATACGAAACAAACGGGTATGATACTTCAATCGTTTTTGATTATAAAGAATATCCTGATGTAAAATACGGCCGCTGCGACAATTGTGATTACACTTTGTTCAAAAGCTCTGTGAAGAGTGGAATATTCTTGCGGGAATGCCGGCGATGCGGTATGAAAAAGAGCATTTAGTTTAATGCTCTTTTTGTTTAAATTATAATCATAAGAAAAAGCTTCTGTTTGATTTAAAGAAACGCACGTATCCATTTTTGTAATCTTTATCATAATGTTCGGTAATTGAAATCAGGGCTTTTTCAAAAGAATCTTCTAAGTTTTGCACAGATGTATTAACTAGCACACTTCCGTTCTCTTTAAATTCATTCAACAACTCTTCAATTTTTTCTCTCATACATTAATCAACCTTTCATTTCCTTTTGCTCTAAACTCCTTAAACATTTGTTTTAATACTTTAGCAGTGGCAAAGCGTCTTTGATGAACTTTGTTATCGATTTTATGATTGTTATTATTTGCATGCTTTAACTTACTTTTGAAATCATCTTGTTTATCCTGCACAAATTCTAAGAACTTTTCCTTTTCTTCTTCATTTTTAAATATTAAAACTACTTCTAAAAAATTTCTGCAAGCAATCATTCCATCTTCACTTTGTTCATCTATAAAGAAATTATGTAAATTGTATAAAAGGTCTCCTATAATAAAATATTTAAAATCATATATATCATCGAACCCAAACTTAATATATTCCCACTCAGGTGAAGGAGTCATATATTTGCCCCCATCTAACGTAACTAACTGTATTTCCTTAAGAACTGTACCATTCACTATAAGTTCAGCTTGTTGAGTTGTAGTATGTTCATTATACACAGCATAAGAATAGAACTCTGTTATTGTCTCTCTTGGAGAATCGGTGTATTTATACCTTAATTCATACTCAGGACTATAAGTATAGTAGTATCCATAATCATTGTATTCCCAAGAAAGTTTGTCTTTCAAGAGTTGATTAAACCGTTCTAACCCTGTTTTATTCAAACCAAATCTCTTTCTCCATAAAGTTTCTATTACAGAAATTGTAGAGTTTTGGTCAATTGGAGTATTACTGTCACCAGTTCTTGTGTAAATAAAACCCGATTTTACTTTTTTGTAATCCTTTTTTAAAAAATAAGGCACTTTAATTGAATTAGGTATTATTAAAACGTCAATTGTTTTCCCTCTTAACTTTAACGATCTTAAAAATACGTTAGGTCTATCACCGGAAAAATTTAAATTTCTAAGCATATCTATAATGTTGGCTTGTTGTTTTCTCTCATGCTCATCCAAACCTTTAAGTTCACCCGAATCGGAAACTCCAACTATTATAAAACAATCTTTGTCGTGAACTGTATTTGCAAAACATAGAATATCATGTACCAATTTCCCATTATCAGTATGCCATTTTTCTTTAAAATCCCAGTATTCTCCTTCATACCCTAAACTCAACAACCTGTTTATCTTATTTTCTAATTTCTCCATCATAATTTCTCCCTATCTGTATCGTTAAAGGAATGATTTTTGGAATAAAACACTTCTTTTATCTTGATTCTTTATGCTCTCGGATTAAGACACGTAATCGTGTTAAGGTTAATTCATGACTGCATAAGGAGTGATACCTTGCTAAAAGTTGCAAAAATTTCGGTTTCTTGCATTGCATTAGTCTTGTGCATATACTCATTGTTCAATCAAAATGAATTATTGTTGATTGTTGCGCAATTATTTGTTGCAGCCCTTTTATCATTAGTCGGTGTTGAAGCGCTATTAAGCAAACAAAAACTGTCTGGATATTTATTGTTTGGAACAGCAGTCTTCTTACTTGTTGTCAACGGTGTTAAATTCATGATTTAATTTAATGGAGGAAGATGGAATCCCAAAACCAATAAATGAAAGCTGCAACAATACTCATAATGTAATAATTTAAGCTTCTGAATACAGTAAGAGCATTTGGCGGATAATCAACAAACCAGAACAAAAACACAGCTAAAAAGGCTACTGCAATATAAATTAAAAAATTGTTCAAACTGAATTTTCTGGGCCTTCTTCTTATCCACACTTGCAAAGGGACAGCAAACACCAAGTAAGTGATTAAAGCGTAAAACCCTATGATGCCAATAGTAACTAGCGCAATTGCCATAAAACCAGAGTAAACAAATATATATAGACCAAAGATTAGACCATATGACAAACTTGAAAATGCCAATGTATAAGCGTAACTTTCTAACGCTTTTTGATTGAGGGTCAAATCAACACCTCCGTTTGTTTCACATTTCCCTTTAAAATCGTAGTTTTATTGATTTATAATATCCATTATTTCTTCTTTAAGGGTATAGTACTGTACCCGGTCATTAATATTGAATATTCCGAGTATTTTATTTGCATTCTTTTGCATCTGTTCTAATTGAAATGTGTACGCATCTTTTTCTGCAACCTGTCCAAAATAAGTTTCTAAGTTACCGTCAATTTTAGTAATACCAATTTCATCATCAAACAACTCATGTTCGATCTGCCATCCATGACGAATTTCATGATATATATTGCCTATGAGCCCTAGCACCTCATTAGCATCAGTTTCGAGATTCTCATAAATGAACAGGAATATTTTAATCCTCTTTTTTTCACCTAAAGTTATACCGCTAACCACTTCCCTACCATTTAATATCTGCTCGTAGGTTTCCTCTGATAAATCAGGTTTGTTTTTCCTTTCATACTCTAGCCTGTTAGCAGATAAATACGGGTCTAAAGTGAAATTCAAATTTTTATATTCAGTATCAAGTAAATCAATACATTTATTTATTCTAATCTTTAATTTTTGATTAATATTATTTCTTATCTTCACATAAACTCTCCTTTAATCTTTTTTGAAGTTTTATTCGAATTCCAAAAATCCTAATCTTAACAATCCATTTTTTAAATACTTGTGTAAGGGACGTTTAGTTGCTATAGAATATGCATCATTATCTTTGTTATTCGGATTGTCACCTAATGAATTTCTCATTGACATAAAACTGTCGAGTGTAGAATTATAAACGTCCCCATTAAGTTCTCGTCCAATATACATTATAGTTTGAATTGTTTTTAAGTCCTCAAAATCTATACGCCCTAATAATCTATATAATTCAACCTCTTTTTCTTTATAATCTTGGGTGCTTTTTTCTCTTTCTTCTGAAATCCTAATAACATTTTTAATTAACGGAAGTTTGTCATCTAAAAGACTATATATAGTTATTGTCATGCTTATTCCCCTTTGCTTCAAAAGTAATAAAACATCCAATAAAAATCGTGATCCTTTCCAACGATTTTACCTTCAGCAACAGATTTAATTACGATCCCTTGTGGAATATCAACAGCTTAAAGTGTTCTCACTTTCAATCTATATTGCTTTTTAGTCTAAAAGACTAAAATTCAAATCATTGATAATTGCGTTAACCGTAACTGAATTACTTCCTGAATCACAAAAATTCTTAATGTCTGTCCACAAAGGCCATCCGTCAACTGTTTCTAAAGAAGATATATAATCACCATCCATCTCTTCAACTTCATCAATTAAATTATATTTAGTTAACATTTTATAGTGATGAAATAATTCATCTTGGGACAGCCCAGCTACACGTCGAACTTCTTCGACTGAAAACACGGCTGAAAACCCGGTGCTATCAGACCTCTCTATCATTATAGAAAAGACACTGCGTGTGTCTGGCACCAATTTCTTTAATGTGTCTGCTTGGTTATTAACTATAATGACCATTTCGCTTAATTCTTCTTCATTATTTCCCCACTCTAAAATGTTATTTGCCGCCTCTAGGGATTCACAATAATTGATAGTCTGCTTTTCTGTAAGATCCTCTATAGAACTTTCTAGTTTTGATACGGCATCTGCAAATTTTATCTCATGATTTTTTTTCATTTCTTGAAGTTTTTCAACTGGATATTTATCAACATTGTTAGTTATTTTGTGATGTTCAAGACACAACATCATTAAATTATCAAAATTTCTTCTTTCCTCATTGGTTTGTTTTGGATTGAATCTTTCGCCTCCCGGCATTGCTGCTTCTATATGGCAGATCTCTCCCAATAATTCTCCATCAGAGCTTATTATCATCTTTTTACAACCTTCAAACGCGCATTGGTTTCCAGACGTTAAATATAGCCTCCTTTTAGTGTCTGTGGTCGGTTCAAGTCTCTTTACCTTTTCATACATCCTGCATTCCCCTTTCCTTACTATAATTAGTTTTATTAGCAATCCTCTTGTGAAGGTATTTATCCGTCTTTTGGTATATCGTTAGTTAAAAGAACGACTTTATTTAAAATTTTGCAGCTAACATTTTATTATGTTGCGTTTGATTCCAATAAGGATGGTTGAAAAATTCACCCCATAAGGTATTGGCTAATTCGCAAGTGCAATCTTCTTTAAAAAGGTCGTCCAATTTGGTCACATAGACGAATAACCTTTTGTACAAATTTTCCACCTTAACTTCCTCTTCTTTTTTACGAATTAAGCTTTGACCTTGATTTAAAGGATTTGAAATTTCTTTGTTTCTCTTTAAACGCTTTATGATGTTTCGCATCACTATATAAAATGCCTCATCAATTCGATCCACTGCTCTATAGTTTTCAACTGCCAAAATGGTTAAGATTATTCCACCAGGCATTCTCCAGTGCTTTCTGGATTTGCAGAACATTTTGAGCAACTTCACAATAATCCTTAGTTGACCACCTGACTCCTCATTTTTTAAATGGAACCACTCTACAATTTTTCTTGGTTCCCAAAATCTCCACTTACTACCACCATGTTCATAAATGTAATCAGCATCACCTGAATTCAGTTTATACCTTCTGTAAACAGCAAGATCTGCATGCGAGCCATCTCTATAAACACATCTGATACAATTTGTATGGTAATCAATATTTGTTTCTGATTGATTAACAAAGGGTCTTAGCATTGAAAGTAATGCCTTCTTTGCTTTAACAGGACTTTTATCGATTTCATCTTTATCGAAAACGAGTGAAATGTCTATATCATTCTTTGAGAACAATCCGTTCACAGTGGTTTTCATTGCAATACTACCCTGTACAAATGGTTCTTCCAGAAGCTTATAAGATGAATAATTCATACTGTTGGAATACTCAATGCCTTTTTGCAAATTCAAAATTTCTTTTTCCATTTTCTTAATGAGACAAGTTATCTCATATTCATTTGTATCAACATTTTGTTTAACAAACTTTAAAAATGACAGATTCATATTAAACAAAATGAATTACCCCACTATTCTAATAAAAGTACGATTTTATTTAGACCTAGAAAAATTGTAATTACTTCCTATGCTTGTAACTTTAGTATACCATTTCATCCTGAGCGATCGATATGGTTATGACCTTTTTCGAATATCAGCAATTCCTGCAGCTCGATGTTTAGGTATGTATATACCTTATCCAACAGCTCTCTAGGATACCGCTCCATTTCGTCATTTATAAAGCTTTCTGACGGTCGGATACTCATGATCAATATCTCTGGATAGCTTTCGGATACTGATCTTTCTTTCGTCTAATATTGGCTTTAAATTTGATTTAATCAATAGTCCTCACATTTGGTTACTTTTGTTTTAAGATTTTGAATTAAATATAAAAAGGAACTAAGTCTTAGCCCGTATGCTTATATGCAATTATTCACCAATTCCATTCTCCATTAGGTTTTCCTGTTGGCTTATAAATAAGCTCGATATCAATATATGTTTTATGATTACCCTTAGGAAATCTTACCAGAACTATCTCGCCCTTTTCCGGAATAAAATCCACATCGTTCCTCCAAAATTTAAATGTTTTATCTCCCTCCTTAGTTATTGGTGTTGTGTGATAACCATAACTTTCGGCTTGATTACTGGAGATCACGTTACCTCCATAAACATATTCGTCTTGTCCATTACGTGATTTAATTTCTCTAGTTGTTAAATCATATGCGTAAATGTCATATTCCTCATTCTCTTCTTGACTTAAATAATTGTCATTAAGTGTTTCACTTTCTTGACTTGAATCATTGTCATAATAACTTTTTCCTTCATTTTCATCTTCATGATTTTCCTCTAATTGAGTATCCACATAAACTTTTATATTGTTGTCAAATTGGCTACACTGTACTATAAGAAATACCCCGATAATACCTAAACATATAATTATTAACTTTTTCATGACTTCTCCTTAAGTCCTTCGCCATTTCTTATGCTATTGTACATATTTTAAAGCAACTTACTTAAATTAATTTTTTATCAATACAATACATATCGAATCCTTGTTTTATAATCCTTACCTGTCCATCAGCTGCAGACCAACTTTCACTTATCTTTTCAATAAAAGAAAAAAGTTTGTGTTCTAATTTTCCGGGTATCATCTTCATAATATTATGAAGAATTTTTCTATATCGAAAACTTTTTTCAAACTCAATCCTCAATTCATTTAATTGGTTATTCCATGTATCCAACTTTTGATCGTTGAGACTGTAGGAAGATCGTTTAAATGAGTAAGGCGGATATATAGAATAAAATGCTACTGTGACCCCTTTGTAAAGGATTTCTGAATAATATTGATTATTTTTAACTCCCCAACTAAGGTCATTCTCCTCAAAATAGATATTAATCTGCGATTCTAACTCTTTAAATCTTAAGAATGATTTATATAAGAAAGGATTCTTTCTTGCTCTAGTTACAAGAGCATAAATTGTTGGAGATCCTGTTATCTTGGCCCAAATTGTACGGTGGGTTCCATCACCGTAAACAGCATAAAAGTCATCATCTTCATAATGAATCAATTCCACTGGTGAGTGTTGATAATAGGTGTGAAATTCTTCTAGACTTTGTTTTTCCAAGTATCCAAAAGCTTTTTCACACCGGCCGATGTCGATATTATCTGTACCGTTATAACATGCGTGATCAAACCAAGATACACCACTGGTTCCCCTGAACCCTAAACTCTTAATTTTATTTAGTGGAACATCCCTATATAGTTTTTCGCTCTCTTCAATTACATCATAATACAATTCATATGGATACTCACTTATATTTGCAGTTTCCTTCATTTCCTTAATATGAGATTCCAATACACCTTTTTCAAGCAGCAATTTTTCAAGTTTATTTTTCAAATCTCTTCCCCCCAAGCAAGTGAATGTCAAAATATCATTGACAATTCAAGCCTATAGGTAAATTTTACATTTTTTATTTACGATGATAAAGAGTCGTTTCAAGAAAATCTAATTAAAACTGCTGTTTTATTTAAATCCCTTTCTGTGGTGAAATTGTCACCTTGTAAATTAACCTTCTAACGTGTTAAGTATAAATTCCTTAATCTCCATAGGGTTGCCGTCCAAGTCTTCAACTAATAATTCGATTTGCTCTTCAGTTTCTTCCGGTAAAGCTTCAGTTATATAATTTCTTAATTCGCCTTTATCGTTTTTTAAATCATTAACCAATAAATCAAGCTGTTCTTCTGTCATTTTATATTCTCCTATCTGATTAAAATTGTTGTTTTATTTAGAACTTACAAGTTCCCACCATGATCTTAGGTTACCCATTTTTTCTCTTGTTTTTTTAAACAGTTGAATTTCATCTTCGGTAGCTTCACGCTGAATTAAATCTTTAACCCAATCATTCGTATAAAGATTACACACTTGACCATCTTTGATATACAATGTTTCCGTACATACAAAGACATCTAGCATATTAGGTTTGTTTGGTAAGATTTTAATTATATTTACTTCTGTGCTTCCTTCTTCTGTGCTTTCGAGAGCATAATATTGTCCTACCTTAATCTCCATAACTTTTTCTCTCCATTCTATTCAAGGATTATAGCTTGATCTCATGCCCTAACAATGAAGCAATAGTGACAAGTTGATTTTCGGTAAGTGGATAATCTTCAATAATATTGTAATTTTCATCAATCAAATCAATAATTGAGTCTGGCTTACCTTCATTCTTTTTAAATTCATTCTTTATCCGATCAAATACTTCTTTTGCTTTCTGCTCTGTACCTAAGTTCAATCCTAATAATTGATTAATTTCATTTTTTTCATGATTAAGCTTATAAAAAGCTAGTCCCCAAGTGTTTTTGTTTTGTTCTTTCATTTCAATCTCTCCATTCTGTTTATGGATTGTTGTTTTATTGATTCTTTAATAAATGTAAAAACTTGTTCTCTAATTCCAAAAGTGGAAAAGGAAATCTTCATAAGAGATAACTTTTATATCTTTAAAGATGTTGCCGTTTGAATCCTCTACTTCACCTTCAGTGTTTACTGTAACATCATCCTCGCTCAAATTATTGGATTGTAAAAAATGAATAAATTCCTTACCTTTTTTAATATTTAACATCCATTCTTCTAGTGCTTTTGTGTGGTTAATTTTCATTTTGTCTTTCATTTTAACCTCTCCATTCTGTTTAAAATATGCATTTTATCTTGGAATAAACTTAAGCAACTCCCGCCAATTGCTTTCTTTGCTTAAGCTGTTCATCCAAAAGTTTCAACAGATTTTCTGTAGGCTTATAAAAATTTCCAAAAATAGATTTGGCTCCTGTATCTAAGGCAAGATCTTTTCTTACAAGCTCCGCCATCACATCTTCATTTTTAACGCCTTTTCTTCCATCAAATTTAACGTTTAAATAAATGTATTTTTTCTTAAAACCTTCTAAGCATTCTGTTCTCGTTCCCATCTTTTTCACAAAACCTACATGGTTTTGATATGAGTTTATAATATCCTCTTCATCTTTAATGCTATTTAAATAAATATAGCCAGATTCCAAAATCTCTATATCTGCATAAAAATCTGCTTTCATTTTCAACCTCTCCACTCTTTGATTATATTTATACATATTATTTGTATTTGTTAATTATATTATATCTTGATAACCTATAATAATCAATACATTTATACATATTTTTTGTATTTGTTATAGTGTTAATATTAATTGCTCATGAGGGGGTTTGGGGGTGGTGTGAGCAAAAATTGTTCAGGTGAGGAACGAACCGTTTTGAACAATTAGCAGCACCCCCATTCTCTTATTTTATTATTTAATTTATTTTTGTCTCTCTTAAAGACTTAGACGGGAAAACCCTTGGTATTATTGAGTTTTTTTTAGAGTTTAAGAGGTTTATTCTCTTTAACTACCCATTTAACCATCCAATTAGCAGCTCCCTCATCCTTAATGAGGGTATGTATAATGTTATTTCTTCCCCATCTCTTATTGCAGATCTCCAAATCCATTGTACTAATTCGGATAATGCAAATGCATCTTGATCAATTGATATTTGATATTTCTCTTTAAAATAATTATATAGAACAGTGTTAACGTATCTGTTTATTGTATACACCAAGTGTTTTTTGTGCTTAAAATCATTGGTAGCTCTAGCATTACATGATACAAACCCTTTTGTATATCCATTCCCCTTTATTTTGTTTTTATGTTCTGAGTAAGTCGTCCACATAGCTTCATCACTTGATGACTTAACAATGTTGTTAAAGTAATTGAATACATTGTTCTTTACTTTCTTGATCGTATACGGTGATTTATTTTTATACCAATTAGATGATAATGAATAATCCAATTGGCCAACTGTATTCAAGTTACCTTCATATATTTTTATTTTATTTCTTAATTGAGCCTTTAGAATACTCTCATATTCAGTATTATGTTTTGTAAACCTGTATTGCCCATCTATAAATTCAGAAACGTATTTTTGATACTTGATATTGTTTATATCATAATAATATCTTTGTATTTGAGCATCAAACATGTAAGTGAGTATGTAAACTTCTTTAAACAACTTGAATATATCTGCAGGAAAATTCCAAATCAATATATTGTCTTTAAAGTACATCAGATTATTGTTTAAAGCCATATCACGTATATCATCATAGCGTGTTTCATAGTCCTTTTTTTCTTCGTTCCATTTGACAAATCCGTCTTCAACGTATATTAACTTTGATTCAAATAGTGTAGTAAGATCATGCTTCTTAACGCGTAACTGTTCAACTACTTCCATAACTTCATCTAATATCAATGTATAGTTGCCTGAAAGGATCAGCTCCTTTGTTTCGTCATTAGCATTTTTGAATAGATTATGTGTAGCAACAATATTTTTGTTCTGAGATAAAAGTTCATGAAATGACTCAAACTTATATTGTGTTTTGTCACCTTTCTTCTTTACTTTAGGCTCATAAATTTGTTTACTGTTTATGCTCTTCTTAATACGATCCACTTCATCCAAATACGGTGTAATGAAAATAAAATTTTCATCTGTCCCTGAATTATTCATCATGTCAATTGCTGCAGATGTTTTACCGCTACCCATAATAGAATCAATTACTTTAACCTTTCCCATATAGTCTCCTTATATTTTAGTTTTGTATCGAAAAATAAGGAACGATAATTGCCTTACCGCTCCCTTATTTATAACGCATATTTAATTATCCTTATGTTGCTGCATGATAAATACTGAATCATCTTGTTTTACTTTGCTTATCTCTTCTCTGTACTCTAAAAGATCTGAATTAATTCTGTCAGTTGTTTTCTTGATGGAGTCAATATCTTTCTTGAGCATTTCCAATTCCTTAGTGAACTGCTGAATAGCATCCAGGAATTTTTTCTCCAATCATCTCACCTCAATGATTTAATTATACCATGAGGCCTATATGATTAGCGTGACTTGTTTCTTAGTTTAAGGAATACAAAATAGATGATCCATAACAGTATGGCAATGATACATGTGACTACAAAGATTGTATTGATTAGTGTTTGTGCTTCGCTGCTGAAGTAATCCTTAATGAGTTGAAACATTAAGAATAAGCCAATGAAAGTGATATGGGTAAACCATAATGAGAATCGTTTCATGTTTGCAATGTGCTTGATCATGTTATAATATGGGTAGGAACTAAAGGAGAAGTTCATTCCCCTTTAGCTTAGCTCTCATCGGCGTATACGTTGGCGTTGTCTCTTTGGTCGGAGCCGCTTGTGTATACGCTTTTTCTTTTTGCTTGCCCCATTCTTTAGGTTTCTTATCTTCTCAACTATTGTTAGACTGTTGATTGTAAGAACCGTTAAAGATATGAGGAAAGCAACTATGATACCCACTTTCTCAAGCACTATGTACACCTCCTTTCCTATGACTCTATTATAACATAATTCATGATTTTTATATACATATTTTTTATATTTGCGGTAAGTTATTTATGTGTTGATGGATGGTATTAAGATGCCTTGTGTGCTGTTTGAGTGAACAGTAATGCAATTGGATTGGGAATTGATTATTAAGGCTTAGAGAGGCGTTAGATTGATTTTGAGAGAGTGTGATTAGGTTGGATGACTGGATGACTGGATTAGGAATATTTAACAAGAGATGCTTTTTTGGATATTCGTGAATCAAGAATAATGCAAGCCATTCCCAGCAGGTTTACTGCTACTGAAGTTTGATTTTTATAATGAACTATTATTTTTAACCTATCTGCAATTAGTTCTATGTCCCATGAGCCCGGATCGCTAATACCGATACCGGTGTAAATTGTCCGTATTCTTTCTTCAAGAAGTGATAAATGATACAAGGTGAAGCCTCCTACTAACGAAATGCAAACCTATGTTCGATTTTGATTTCTAAAGAAAAGCCCCAAAATAGGGCTTCTTTTTAATGCTCTAAGTTAATTTTTAAATCAAGATCGTCATCTAAAGCATGTGCGTCCTCATCAACCGGAAGATTGAATCTCAGCCGAATTGAATCTAAATCTTTTATATCCTCTTCGTTTTCAAAAATATAAAATACAGATCCACTATCGTTTACTTTCCCCACATACTCTCCAAGAAAATCTTCATTTTCGACAGTAGATGCCTCATTGATTTGTACCCCAGTACTTGTTGCTAATTTTGCATCATCTAGGCCGAAATAAACTACTTTATCTGATGTATTTTCCGCTTCAAGTTGAACCTCAATATAAGGTGTTTGTTCGTTGGCCACAGCGGCAATTACTTTTTTTACAGTTACTTGCATCGGGCCAGTTTTCGCAGTGGCTTCTTTATTGCTGATGGCCATTACTTTGGCTGTACCGCTCTCAATTTCATATACATCCCCAACTTTTTCAGGTCCATTAGTAGAGATGTCTTGGCTTTCTGATGTGTTGGTATCAGTTGCATTGTTTGTGTCTTCTGATGATGTAGAAGACTCTTCACTATTTTTGCATGCTGCGAGCAATATCAGTGAAGTGATTAATAGTAAAGTCCCCAATTTTTTAAACAATTTTAGCTCCCCTTTTTACTCAGTTATTTTTTCTTTATCTTTCGTTTAACTTAATGTATGTTAAACAATTTGTTTTATAGTATAAACCCCGTATGAACCCTTGATATATTTATTTTTTTGGGGGATGCAAAACTTTAACTTTTACACTTTGTTAAACACTTGTTTAATAAATGTTTAACAAATGTTTTACCAGAAGAATTAAAGAATTAAGAATAGCTACTAATGTTCGTCGAACTCTTTTTTTAAAAGATAATACAGTAGCTCTTTAGCTTGCTCTTCCGAGATCATTCCATTACATCCAGCAATTAAAGTCTCTGGATCATTTAAGATCTCATCGAGGTCAAATTGTGCATGTGTGCCTTTTAGAAGAAAGTCAGTAGATACTCCTAATATATTGCTTAATTTAGTAAGGGTTTTTAAATCAGGTTCAGCCTTACCAATTTCATATTTTCCATATCCCTGTCTCGTAACTCCTAAGAAATCTGCCATCCGTTGCTGGCTATATCCTTTGGAGGTACGGCATTTTTTTAAACGTTCTCCAAACATAGTAGGTTCCTCACTTTGACAATTATTATATAAACAAATAGTTTCGTAAACAAAAAGAAGCAAAAGGTTTCATAAAATATATCGGAAGAAACTAAAGGTTTCTTTAATTGTTAACAGTGTAGAAACAAACTGTTAACAAAAGGAGATGTTGATTTGAAAAAGAGAACCTTAGTTAAAGACAAGTTGCTGACTACCTTTCAAAGCTGAGATGGTCAGTAAATACAAGGGTTATATATGAAGATATGATATAGTAATGTAAGTGGATAAGAATAAATTATGTCTTCGATTCCCTCGGATTCGTTATAAATACGATTATTTTTAATGAATGGAAATTCATTTTTAAATTGCCAATCAATTTATTATTTTAAAATTTATTCTTGTTTTTAGCCTGGAATTATGTTAGCGCTGTTGCAGACCTACCCAAGTCATGAAATGCACGTATAATGTACCTTATACACGTATTACAATACCAATATATGGGGGTATATTTACATCTAATGGCAAAATAAAGGGAACAAATGTACCCATAGCACTTCCATTTCCACACCCTATCCAAATTTTCATTTTCCTAATTCCCCCTCAAAATCACCCTTTTTCACATCGTAATCGCTATCGTAAAAACCTTTTGTATCAACGTTTTTCCCTCTTTAAATTTACTCGATTTCTTCAATATTTAGATAATACAACCACTTCCCCCTACTCTCACTTATGTTTTACGATCGTTTATCCCCTAATCACCCTTCGATACAGCAAATACCCTTACGTTTACTGGCTTTTTGAACTCTATAATATTTTTTACGATAGGCATGTTTTTAGATTACGATATTCACTCCATCTCCAGAGCCGTTAACACACTAGCGAAAAAATAATGGACAAAGACAAATAATATGTATATAATAAATTCATAAGAGGAGGTGAGATAATGCAAAAGGATTCAAAGAAAGTAACGTACATGTTTAGTAATTTAATTGGATTTTTAGAGACTACTATTATTGAAGGAACTGCTTTACAAGAAGAAAACATTCTTTATGAGGACTATAAACTTTTCGGAACAATCGATAAACAGAGCTATACATACAAAAATCTTGTACATAAGTATCTAAAAAGCGACTATTAAAATAAAAAATATGCATAAAAGTAATAAGGGGAGAATTTATTGAAAGGAAAAAAAGACGGTCTAAATAAGCAAGTACATATTTACAGTATTGATACTTCTGCTTTTTATAATGATCAAGAAAACAAATTACATAACAAGATTTTAAAATCATATAGGTACAGAGATCATCTCAAAAAACTTGAACATGTTGATAAAAAACATAAGAAGTACATAACGCAAAGGATTATTTCTTTAAAAGAAAATCTTTATAACGCTTTTAACAATCATAATCAAATAAGGACACTTAGAACAGATTCCCTGAAAGATAATAATGTGATTTCATTATTTGATTCAGTCTTAACTCGAACGTTGGGAATCAAAGAAAACTCTCTCTCTGAAGAGATCATGGTTGTCCAAACTTATCACTTTCAAATTTTAAGGGACATTATTGATAAAGGATTCATACATAACAATGAGAAATACGTTTATTTCACTAGCAGTGCCGGTCAAATACGAACCAAAAAATCTTGTTTTATCAAACAAAGCACCTTAGATAAGTATCAAAATGCTTTAACTTGTGGCCTTAGTGTGGAGCAAATCAATGCTCAAGGTGGAAGCAGCATAAACAAATGGAATAGCTACATGGCCTTATCTAATAGCGCAAGTAGTCCATGGGAAATTGATATTGATAAAGCAATTGTCGTAAATGACTTAGAAACAAACGTTTCCAGCCTGGTTGATTATATTGACCGTGATACATATGAAATCACTCGCAAGATTATGGATATTCCTATAGAACATACAGATGGTTGTGGAATGATGCTTCCTAGTTTGAGCCAGAAAAGCTTTATGGTCAGATTGCCTTGGGTTAAGGGTCTACTAGTTCCATTTGATTTTAGAAAGTTTGCTGAAAAACACAGTTCGTTTACAGTTAAGGACGTCTACGGTAAAGAATGGGACATTATTAAAGATGATATCCAAATTATTTTTACGAAAAGCCAGTTTAAGATGTGGAAGTACTATGATTCATGGGATGACTATCGCTATAAATTTAAAAAGTATGGATGTCTCGGAGCTAAGTTAAATGAAGAAGATCCTTCTGTTGAGGGAAAACTAACTTACCAGATGCTACAAACACTCACTGATATCACAGATGAGGAATTGAAACAAATCAGCTCAAAGACTGTTAGAGAGATTACTCAATTAGGCACTGATAAAGAAACCATGATGAAAGTTTTGGGTGCTACCGAGAAAAATAAACATAAGACAAGCCTTCAAGAAGCTCTACTAATATACCCAGAGCTGTTAAATGATGATCATACCAAAGAAATCATTAAGAATAAGAAGAAGAGTATGATTAAGGACGCCAAATCAGGAAAATTACTTGTCAGTGACGCTCGTTATACGTATTTGTGCCCAGATCTATATGCTTTTTGTGAAAGACTGTTTCTTGGAATTGAGAATCCAAAAGGACTTCTTACCGGCAGCAATGTTTATTGTTCTTTATATGATGAAGGACACATTGATATCCTCCGCTCCCCTCATCTATTCAGAGAGCATGGTGTTAGGTGGAACAAAAAAGATGAGGAATATGAAAAGTGGTTCATTACGCCAGGTGTTTATACCAGCATTCATGATCCGATATCGAAACTGCTGCAGTTTGATAACGACGGGGATAAGGCCTTAATTATTTCTGATGAGCTAATCGTCAATATTGCCAAGCGTAATATGGAGAACATCGTTCCTTTGTATTATGAAATGTCAGTAGCCCAGAAACAAGAGATTAATAGTAGAAACATCTATGAAGCACTAACTCTTGCTTATGGGATCAATATCGGGGAGTACAGTAATAATATCACTAAGATATGGAACAGTGACAATATAAACCTGGACGTTATCAAATGGTTATGCATGGAGAATAACTTTACTATCGATTTTGCAAAAACCTTATTCATGCCCACCCGCCCTGATCACGTTGATGAGAAAATCAAAGATTACATAAAAAATAAAGTGCCCCACTTCTTCATCAATGCAAAGGATAAAGAAGAACATAGCGTAGAATCCATTAATGAAAGTACAGTAAATAAGTTAGACTCAATGATCCCATCCGACCGAATTAATTTCGCAGCTGTTGCAGGAAAGTTCGATTATCGTTTCCTGCTTAAGAACAAGGAGATTAAAGTGGACGATGCAATTATTAGTGAATACAAACGATTAGACCAGAACAAGAAATGGCTGATGAATGATGAAGACATTAAACCAGGACAAAAACTTTATGTCTATAAGATTATCAAACAAAAACTATTGGAAATACATAATGATGACAGATTTATTACAGATGTATTGGTAAAACATCTATATAAGAAAAAAAGTAAATTTAAGTCGACACTATGGGAGTGCTTTGGCGATATTGTACTGGAGAATATTAAGCATAATTTAAAGACCTTTAAAGGATGCTGTATTTGTGGAAAAGCTTTTAAGCCAACATCTAACAAAGCGAAGTACTGTCAGTCTTGTGGAAAGAAAAAAGAACGTGACAAATACAAAAAATATAACAAAAAGAGAAATAACCACCGTTAGAAAGTGCCTTGAGCCTTACTCCCCCAAGGTGTACAGCGATTTTACCGAAAAAACTTCAACAAAAAAGTGCCTTTATCCCTTGGTGCTGCTGGGTTGAGAGCACTTTTGGAGATAATCGTCATAAGGGAGACAGAAAGCTAATTTCCACATAAAAGGGCTAGTACGTTTCCCCCCGTCTATATAAAAGACAATCTTTATTGTTCATTTAGAATAAATTTAAATTTACTTAGGAGGAAATTGGTTATGAATAAAACAGAACTAATCGCTAAAGTGGCAGAAAAACAAGGGGTATCTAAAAAAGAAGGAGCTCCCAGTGTCGAAAAAGTCTTTGACACTATTTCAGAGGCATTAAAAAGTGGAGAAAAAGTAAGTATTCCTGGTTTCGGAACATTTGAAGTTCGTGAACGTGCAGCTCGTAAAGGGAGAAATCCCCAGACAGGAGAGGAAATTGATATTCCGGCTACAAAAGCACCTGCATTTAAGCCGGCAAAAGCACTTAAAGACGCAGTCAAAGCTAAATAATCAGTTAATGAGGACGACAGGAAAGGCTACCTGCACGCTTTGTCACAAAGAGCTTATGCTCCTAAAAGTGGCAGAGTTAGAAGTTATGGAGGAAATTGTCGACCTCCCCTCTTTTCGCTTATCTTCATCTCCGGGTTAATTAATTAGAGTTGTTTATTGGTGGCATGGAGGTGCCGTCAATAATTAGTTGATTACTGATGTTTGGGATATCAGTTCTCGACTAATGTTCATTTATGAAGATACAGACTAATTTGAATGAACATTAGTGGAGATTCCTCTCCTGTGTGGACTAGCTTTTCTCGATTAAACAATATCTACTCCCCTATTTTATGTATCATTCTGACACAAAACTGCGGCTGGTCATTGCAGCTAGTCGGATAATAGTCATTTATGAGGGTGCGAGGTTAACTCGGATGTTTGTATCTTAAGGAGACAAGTAAATGGCTATTATCGGGCTAAACATGTCGGTAAGACCTTTGCTACTCAAATTTTTATGTAGGGTGAATCCCATCACAGTCTTACTATGGGTGACATGTAGCCTGAATATTAATTGCGGTGTACTGCTTCGGCTTACACTTAGGGAAGGTAGATGCGTCTCCCTTCCCTTTAAATAATGCCCTTGTAAGCTTTGATGCTTATTATGCGGTCAACAAAATTTTTCCGGGTGAGCGGGTCTTCTATACTCGTAAAATAAGTGGAATGGTTTTTGAGCGCTTGATCACCACTCCCATTTCACAGAAAAGGATTATATTCATTCTCAGACTTCGGGCGCTGAGCGTTGGCAGGCAACATAAAAACTTGGGATTTATAAGCAAATTCACTTTAAATAACATTGACCAAGCAATGAACTAACCTGATACCCTTTTTGGACTATGCATTATTTTCCCACGCACATACCTCCTTACACAGGTCAGAGAAAACTGTGCAAAATAAGAGACTGGCGATCTACACGCATTGTATGTAGATAAGGTGTGTGACCTGACAAGAAAAGACAGGAATGTCTCTGAAAAGGGTTATAGGGGTCTTACCTTTTCGTACTTTTGATTAAAACTAAGGATAAAAATTGTTTTATTGGCAATTTATTTAAGAATCTATTAGAATATAAAAGATGTATGTCTAAAGGAGAAGATAATAAATGTCAAAAATCGCTTTATTCGAAGCTTTACCTTTAAGAAATGCAATCTCAAAACGTATTCAGGAACTGTTACAGGAACGAGATAGTGTTGCATATGTTGAACATGATAAAGATGAAAAATATACAAAACCAACAAAAACTGTAGACCAAATCACAGCTGAGCTGGAATCGACTAAAAAAGATTATCGTGAATTGGTAGTACTAATCGCTAAAGCCAACCTGGATGCAAAAGTTTTGTGGGATGAAAAGGAATTATCGATCACAGAAGCGCTTGAATTAGCACAGCAACTTAGAGGTGAAGCGAATAAACTCAAAAGTTACGGTCGTTCTCAGAAAACTGAACGAGTAAATTCTTATTCTGATGTTATTAGTTATCGTGAAGCCTTGTTTGATCCTGACAAGATGCAAACTAAAGGATTAAAGTTAGAAAGAATGGCTAATCGTCTTTCAAACTCTATTGAAAAAGCTAATCATAATTATGAAATTGAGTTTGAAGCTGCAGATAAGTATCTATAAAAGCTAAGGTTTTAACTTAGCTATGAGGGTAAAATCACTTTTATCTTGATAGCTGGGTGTAAAACTGCCCAGCTTGGACAACAGAGAAGTAGAAAGCCGCTTTAGTTTAGAGCGTATCTAAACTGTAGTACCAAAACTCATTTATTTCCTAGGTTGGAAACGGATTATTTTACAGCTTACGAATTACGAGATTTACGATTTTACGGACGCAAACCTTTATTAGTGATATTTTAATCAAAAATATACTCTGTTCTCTGTTGTTCCAATAATTTAACTCATGTGCCAAGCTGTACAAGGAGTTCCTGAAGACGTCATAATGACGTCTTTTGTTATTTTCAGATTTCCCTGTTGATCCGAAGGCTTACGTTCCTACGCGAGTTACTGTTGTAGGTAAGATGGGGGGGGTAAGAAAATAACTAGAACAATAGTATTTAAAAGTCATTTACTCTTTTTTGTTGTAGCTTTTACTTTATCATAACCAAACATATAGCCAAAAGCTATCAATGCTGCCCCACCAAAACGAAGATATTGATGATATTCAAAATCTTTAAAAACAGTAACCGCTCCAACTATCAACAAAACACCTATTATAATAAAGGCATTCAAAACTTTGTCTAACAAAAAAACACCTCTTTTTCAAATTTCATCTACACTTCATTATACCTATTGTGGATTATTTTTCCACACAAAGTGCTTCTTGATAACTGGAATGGGTCTGTAATACATATGTACGAAAGTTATCAATAATCTCCTTCGGGCGTTTCCCCAACGCCTATCCGACTTATCTTTCATCTCCTTTATATCCCCTTCTCGGAGGTTACCGATGCTTCGGATCATCGGGCTTCCGAAGGAGCTTATTGTACGTAAATAGAAAATTATTGGAGGAATTTAAATGGCAAGCAAAAAAGTACATCAAATTAATGTTAAAGGCTTTTTCGATATGGACGTAATGGAAGTTATCGAACAAACAAAAGATGATGAATATACATATGATTTTAAAGAAATTCTTTCCGAGTTTAATGGAAAAAATGTTTCAATCACAATAAAAGAAGAAAATGAATTACCAGTGAAAGATGCTGAGTAAGGCGGTGACTGAATGATTGATCCTATTCAAACGAAGCGTCACTCAGATGAAAACCTTAAAGAATGGAAAATAAGAATCTGCTCTAATAAAGACATTTATAATCTTAACTGGGAAGAAATCAAAGAGTTAATCAACAAAGAAACCGGCGAATCTAAAGGCGAATCAGCTTATAGAAAATGGTTCAACAACTTCATTGAAGGAGTTGAATACCAAAAAGCAAAGTCAGCTGAATCAAATAATTCTCTCATTGAATTGGAACTGAAAAAGGTTGAAATCATGGAAGAGAGAAAAAAGCTTCAAGCTGTAAAGCATGAAATACATAAAAACACACGTGTCAAAGGTCGAACAGAGCTGCTATATGAAAATGTAACTGAAGCAATTGAGAAAGTAGGCACTCTCCCTCCCCCTTCCTTCTATCCATTAAATAAGAGCGAAAGAAAAAGAGCTGCTGTTCTAGGGTTTGGAGATGAACACTTCGGGAAGCAATTTAAAAGCAACAACAATGAATACAACGAACAGATTTATTTGCAGCGTATGAATCAGATTCTTTCTGAAACTGTTGAGTACATTCAAAAAGAAAATTTAGATGAGCTGGTCGTGTTAAATGGTGCTGACAGTGTTGAAGGTATGGCATTGCGCGTATCGCAATTAACTGCCCTTCAGTACGGGTTTATTGACCAAGTGATTAAATACTCTAGGTACAAAGCTGAATGGCTTTTAGAGCTTTCTAAGCACGTCAAAATTAAGTACATACATATCCCTTCTGCAAATCATACTGAACTAAGATTACATAATACAAATCGCTCGGAAATGCCTAAAGAAGATGTAGAGCGTATTATCGCTACTTATATCCATGACGTACTCAAAGACAATGAGCGAATTGAAGTTCCTTTATACGACGAAGGAATTGTGGATTTTAAATTACTTGAATTTGAAATTGTTGCTTGTCACGGACACCAGATTAAAAACAAAAAGAATGCCATTCGTGACATCTCACAGATGAAACGAAAATTCTACGATTACATGTACATCTCCCACTTCCACCACGGAAACATGCTCACTGTAGGTGAAGCAGCCACTCATAATATCCAAGTTATACAACTCCCTTCTGTAATGGGTTCCGATGAATACAGTGACAGCTTAATGACAGGTGCCAAAGCTGGAGCAAACTTATCAATTTATGAATCTGGTAAAGGTCGGACTATTCAGTACGATTACATATTGAATTAATAAGAAGGAGTAAAATCAAATGAAGACAAAAATTTTTTTAACGAATTAAGTGGTCATTGGGTTAATTTCTCAGTTGTATTTAATGACGTTGATAAATCACTACAAGAAAAGTTTCATAAAAATGCACCCAAAATGCTGCTGGTAAATGATTCTCAGAGAGGTAAAGGCAAAACAACTCTTCTTCTTAGGTTATCACAAGAGAATAATATCCCTTTACTTGTAGGTGCACATAAAGAGATTTATAAAGACTTGGCTAAAGAAAAAGGCATTAGTTGTACTATTTTCTCAGCCGACTATTTAGAAGGTAATCATTTTCCGAATGGTGTTTATATCGATTGTACTGTTACTAAAGATCAACTCAAAACAATTAAAAAATTAGGAATTGAGATCAAAGGAGGATTTCATCACGATGAAATCCTCTCTTCTTTAGTTTAAGCACCTTTTTAGAACGCCCAGTGATGATTGCGGTTCTCCCCTTCCGCGCTATTGCTGGGCGTTTTATAAAACGTGTTTACATCAACTAACTTTATGGAGGTGAAATATGTCTGCTGAAAAAATAAAATGCTCATGCTGCGGCAAAGAACAAAACGCCAATCAATATTATATCTCGGAATCTCCTTTCAATTCTGCAACCGGCAAGCTGTCAGTATGTAAGAACTGTCTCCAAAATGAATTCCAAAAAGACAAAGATAACTTAAAGAATGTGCAAAACATCTTGAGAATGATTGACCGTCCATTTGTTTATGACTTGTGGGTTTCCGCTGTTAACGAATCAGAGTCTAAGAAAAAATCATCTGGTAATGTGTTAGGAACTTATATGAAAAATATCGGAATGAAAGATTACAAATCGAAAACTTGGGCAGATAGCGAATTTAATGATCCGAATCAGGAGGTTGATACATCAGAACCTAAAAACGTCAATGAAGATAAAATTTGGGGCAAGGGATTCTCTAAACAAGATTTAGACTATCTAAACAATTTTTATCGCTCTTACAGCGAAAACTATGCAACTGACACTCCAGTGCAAGTTAACCTTTATAGAAATATAGCAAAAGTTCATTTGCAGGCAGATAAGGAATTGGCTAACGGCAGTATAAAGCAGTACAAAGATCTTTTAGAGTTGTCATCTAAGTTGCACAATGACGGAAACATTAAGCCGATACAATCCACAGGAGCAAATGATGACAAAGGCTTGTCTTCTTATGGATTATGGATTAAGACCATTGAGCAAACTGAACCATGTGAAGCATTCGAGCATAAAAAAGAATACGAGGATTATGATAAGTTCAACACATATATTCAAAGATGGTTTGTTCGACCTTTTAAAAATATCTTTAATATCTCTAAAGATTTCGATGTGAATGATTAATGGGACACTTTCAAATCAAAAGAAATAAAGCCTCTAAGGGGCAAAACCACCTAGAACAAACCACGAATGTATCAAAAGTTAAAGAAAAGCAAAGCTCAAATGATCGCTTGAGAAATCAGATGAAAAAATGGACAACCTTTTATAGATTAAATATGCATCGCTTTGTAGAGCATTATTTTGAAATTGACCTTTTCTTCTTTCAAAAGATTCTTATTTTCTTCATGAACCTGAATACATTTTTTATGCTAGTCGCTGCTCGGGGTTTATCTAAATCTTTTATGATTGCCATTTTTGCTTGTGCAAGATGTGTTTTATATCCAAACACCAAAGTAGTTATTGCATCTGGAGTGAAGAAACAGGCAAAATTGATAATCACTGAGAAAATTGAGAAAGAACTAATGCAGTATCCTAATTTTGCCCGTGAAATTAAACAAATAAGGTCTTCCTCAAATGAAGCAATGGTTGTTTTTCATAACGGATCAACAATTGAAGCTGTTACTTCAAGTGAAAATTCACGTGGCTATCGCGGCAATATCCTAATCCTCGAAGAATTCCGCATGATCGATGAAAACATCTTAAAGACTGTTTTAAAACCCTTCCTAAACGTTTACAGACAACCTCCTTACCTAAAGAAAGAACAATACCGTCATCTAACCGAAGAGAATATTGAAGTATACATTTCTTCTGCTTGGTACACGTCTCATTGGATGTGGAAGTCAATGAAAGCAGCAAGGGATGCAATGCTAAAAGGTAGAGATACAATGATATTTTCATTGGACTATCTAACCTCTATTTATCACGGTCTTCTTTCTAAAGAACGGATCAACAAAGAACGTGAAAGCTCTGATTTTGATGAAGTCTCTTTTATGATGGAATATGAAAACCTAATGTATGGGCAAAACTCCAACGCCCTATTTAAGTTGAACGATATTACTAAAAACAGAACACTAAAAAAACCCTTCTATCCTATAAAGAATATTGATTACTCTATTCATAAAAACAAGCGCAAAGAAAAGCTAAAAGACGGCGAAGTGCGAATCTTAAGCGTTGACGTTGCGCTTATGGGGGGAGAAGCAAACGATAATACCGTAATTACTTGCATTAGACTCCTACCCAATGGAGACAAGTATCAACGTAAAGTTCCATACATAGAGACAATCGAAGGTAATCATACAGACGATCAAGCAATTAGAATTAAACAGTTATTTGAGGATTTTCAAGCTAGCTATGTGGCACTTGATACTCATGGCAACGGTATGTCGATTTATGATGCCTTGGCTAAAGTTAACTACGATGAAGAACGAGATGTTGAATATGATGCATGGTGTTCATTTAACGATGAGGAAATGAGACAAAGAGCCAAAACTCCTAATCCACTTCCTGTTGTATTCTCAATTAAGGCCAACGGTAAATTGAACCACGAAATCGCTTCAACTCTACGTGTAAACCTTCAAAGTTCTAATATTGAATTACTCATTAGTGAAATTGAAGGCAGTGACTTTTTGTCGGATAAATCAGGGTATCAAAATGCAAGCATTGAAGATAAAGTCCGAATGAAAACACCATACATCCAAACTACGTTACTGGTTAACGAATTAGTTAACCTTGAACATGATATTGTGGGCGGTTATATCAGAATTAAAGAAAAGTCAGGGAAAAGAAAGGATAGGTATTCTTCCTTAGCTTATGGCAACTATCTCGCAAAGGTTTTAGAAGGTGAAAACCTTCAAAAGTCAGAGTACGACATAGATGATGAACTTGTCTATTTTTAAAGAAATGAGGTGAAACATGGTAACCTTAAACAAAGTTGATATTGAATCAGAAGAGTATAAGCAAATGCTGAATGACTATTCAACTTATACTTCTACATTTGCTTCCGGCTTTATCTCAAATATGTTTTCCAATGGGATTGTTACGGAAATTGAGGCCGAACAATTAAAGAATTATTTTTCTAACCCCGATCAATTTCAAGAGGAAATTGAAGATCTTGCTGAGTATTTTTATATCTCGACTGCAGAGATTCACCAATTGTTTGAATTGATAGAAGCCCTTCCTACCCTCAACTATAAAATTGACTCCTTTAATAAAGTTAAGTCTTCAGATAAGCACATTTCTCTTCTGAATAAATCCTTACATAAGGTCAAACATAAAAGACTTACTAGGGATCTGTTAAAACAAGTAGCTACAGCTGGTACTCTTGTTGGTTTATGGCTTGGGGATGCTAAGAGTCCTTATCCGTTTATCTTTGATGAGATTAAATATGTGTTCCCCTCTTTTAGGAGAAATGGGGACTGGGTATGTGTAGTTGACATGGAGCTGTTCACTAAATATAAAGATGATCACAGAAATGAATTGTTAAAAAGCCTCTCCCCTTATATTAAACAAAGCGATTATGAAAACTTCATGAAAGATCGAGAGAAATACCGATTTAAGGAATTGCCACAAGAAAGAACTTTTCCACTACGCACAGGGACGCTAAAAAGAAATCAAGGATTGGGAACATCTTGGGTTACCCCAGGTCTATATGACGTTCTCCATAAAAAGAAACTTAAAGATGTTGAAAGATCGATTGCAAATAAAATTATTAACGCTGTTGCAGTTCTAACCATTGGTACAGATAAAGGTAATGGCGAATACACAAACATGAAGCTGCCTAAAGCAGTTAAACAAAAAATTCATGGTGGAGTTAAAGCAGCTTTAGAGAAGAACCAAAAAGATGGAGTAACTGTAGTATCAATCCCTGACTTTGCTGACATCAACTTTCCAGATGTTAAAGCAGATGGATTAGATGGAGCAAAGTTTGACCATATCAATAGCGACATTCAATCTGCTTACGGCTTATCCGGCTCCCTTTTAAATGGTGATGGGGGTAACTATGCAACTTCGTCGTTAAACTTGGATACATTTTATAAGCGTATTGGCGTTTTAATGGAGGATATTGAACAAGAGGTTTATCAAAAGTTATTCAACCTTGTTTTGCCTGCTGCCCAAAAAGACAATTACTATATGAATTACGATAAAGACAAGCCGCTCACTCTTAAAGAAAAAATGGACATCTTAATTAAACTAAACGATAAAGGTTGGTCTATTAAGCACGTAGTTGATAATTTGGCAGGAGTGTCTTGGGAAAGTTACCTTGAACAAACTCTATATGAAACCGAAGAACTGAAACTCCAAGAAAAAATTAGACCTTATCAAACTTCATATACCTTCACTGGGAATAAATCAGGTCGCCCAAATGAAGGAAATAAAAACAACGACAACACAGTGAAGTCCGCCACATCCAACGGTAATGACAATCCTATTTAAAACTTCACTTTTGAAGGGAGGTGAAATTATTTGACAAAGAAGCAAAAGAAAAAACTATGCCAACTTCAATTGAATGAGATTAAAACATCAGATGACCCAACAAAGTTGTCATGTTGCTTTGTCATTTTTGATTTCGATGTCTCTCACAATAACGCAGTAATTTCTAAGGATGTTGCTCTTGAAGCTGCTTCAACAATAATTAATAAACCGATTGTTGCAAAATATTACGAGGTTGATGAATTAAATACTTCTACAGATGCAATGGGAACTCATGAAGCTTATCTAGACACAGACAAGCACGGAGAACTTGAAGTAAAAAGAGATACTGCTCCAATTGGTGTCTTTACATCTGAGGGATACATAACTGAAATTGAAACTCCAGAAGGTAAAAAAGAAGTATTGGCAGCAGATGCAATACTTTGGAACTCCCGATTTAAAGATGCATGTGAACTCTTACTTGAATGGTATGGTCGGGGTATTAACATTAATACAAGTTGTGAGATCCTTTATTCAAATTACACTATGCAAGATGGCATTGAACACCTACAGTCCCCTATCTATTTCGAAGGTCATGCTATTTTAAATTCAGAGAAACGAGGAGAGCATGACATTGTCCTCCCCGCTTATGATTCTTCCAAACTTCTTAGCTTTAATGAAATTCAACAATTTGAAAGATTAGTTGCTCAAGCAGCTACAAGACAAAATAATGAGGAAGGTGAAAAAATGAATAAGTTTAGAAAAGTGTTTGAATTGTCTCATTCTGATGTTCGAACACTTCTTTATAACCAATTAGATCCAACCCTTGACAAGGAGTCAGCATCTTATATTGCAGATGTATATGATGCATATTTCATCGTAAACGTGTATAGCTGGTCAGATGAAAATAGCTACGACAAATACTTTAAGTTCAATTACACAAGAACAGGCGATACTGTTTCAATTGATTTTGACAGTAAAACCGAGGTGTTCATGACACGTAACTGGGAGGAAGTTGTTCCTGAACCTATTCAAACACAACTTAACCAAAAAGATGAACAGATTAAAGATTTAACGAAACAAGTAAATCAAATCAATAAGAATAAGGCAGATATTGAACAGCAATTCAACACTGCTAGTGAAAAGCTTGTGCAATTAAATTCTGAAGTGGAACAATTGAAGCCTTATAAAGAAAAACACGAGAAAACTTTATTAGAGCAAAAACTAAATGAGAAAAATGAATTCTATAAAGCGAAATTTGAAGCTTTAAATGCTGAGGAAAAATTCAGTACAGAAGAAGTACAAAACCTTATCCATGCTTCGGTTAAACAAGATGAAGAAGGAGAAAAAGCTGTATTACAACTTAACACAATGTTAGTTGATTTAGTTAGTGTTCCTACTGAAACAAATACAACCATTAGAGAATTTTCAAGTAAACGGGAAAATTTAATCCCTAACGATGACTCTTTTGAATCACGCTTTTCACAATAAATTTTAAACTTGGAGGAATAAAATATGGCTACAAGATTACAAAAAGCCCTTACTGAAGTAGGTAATCATACTACTGGAAACTTGAATTCTTTAAAAATCAAAACAGTTGCTCACGGTGCAAAAGTGACTGGTTCAGACATTGATAACTTTATGCTTGTTGAACTTGGTTTTGATGCTGAGGGGAACCGAACAGCTTCGAAACTATCAGATAAAACAAAAAAAGCATATTTAATTGCATCTCCTGAAGCACGCTATCTTGGTGAATCAATGAGAGACTTCTATAACGGTGTAGGAGAACATGCTCGAATTGTTATCCTTGAGCCAGCTTATACTCGTTTTGATGTTTCTGCATTTTCATTTAATACAGCAGTGACTGAGGTTAAACAAGGTCAAGTAGCTCACTTTGATATTGCTACTCAAAAGTATATTCTCAGTGATCCTGCTTCACCTCATGAGGATTATGCTGATTCTTCTGCTAAGTTCCTCGTTGTAAATAATGAAGATGACCTTGTTTACACAATGGGACAAAAACTTGTTCGCCTTGAAGTAATCGAGGCCTAGTACATAACAAATAAATTTCAATAAAAGGAGTATTTTAAATGAAATTAGATACTGTGAAAATCAAAGGCTTGTTTAGCCGTGTATTAAATAACAAAATGGACGGTACAGACCAAGCTGATATCCAAACTTACATTAAGAAAGTGTTTGGTGATGGCGGTACTACACCTGACCCTTCCATGCTCCATCAATTTAATAACCTTGTCGTTGAACAAGCAGATGAAATTGCGAAACCAAAAGTAACACAGCTTCTCTCCCTTTTGGCCAATGTCCAACAAGAAAAACGAGGCAATATTAAAGAAATTAAAATTCCGAAAAAGAATAAGGCAAAAGTCATTTGGTCTGCTACAGGCTCTGGTGTTGATTTAGTTCGTGTTGAAGGACAAGAAACAGTTCCTGCTGTTCCGAAAACTATGTCAACAGGTTTCTATTATGAACCCCTAGATCTCGTAACAGATTCAATTGTTTACTTCAATAAATTGGTGAATGATATAGCAGATGCTAAAGTCCGTTTGTACCTCGATAAAATCCATCAATTAACTGCAAGCGCAATTACAGCTGGTAAAATCCCTGCAAAAAATGTTCAAACAGGCTCAAACCTTACTCTTCAACAATACAACAAAGTAGCTTCTGTGCTTCAACGTTATGGTGGAAAACCTATCTTCGTAGCTGATACCCTTCTTATCGACTACTTCGCATTCCAACAAGGAACAGACTCCACGTTTAAGAACTTCTTAACTGAAGAAGTAAAAGGAGAGCTCCTTACTGCCCTAAATCCAGCTACAATCGGCAGAACAACTGCTGTTAACCTCACTAACCCATTTACAGATGATACAAATAGTAAAGTCGAACTTCCTGTCAACAAAGGCTATATGTTTGCCGGCGGCGTTTCTCAAAAACCATTTTCTGTTGTTGAGTATGGTGGACTGCGTCAATTGACAGAACAAGACATTGAAGATGAAAGAATCAAAATGAAAATTGTTCAAGATGCGTCTGTTAACCTTCTTTTTGGAGAAGCAATCGGAATTATTGAAGAACAAGCTGCAGTATCTATCTAAATCAAAATATGAGGATTTTTTAGGAGGATATAAATTTGACTGAAAAAATTAAGTTAGCACGATACAGAAGTACATCTTATTTTGTTGGGTATATCAGCGATGGTGGACATAAACAATACACTTGGGCTGGAAGTAAAAATGGGAAGGCTGATATTAAAGAAGTTCCAAAAGAAGTTGTTGAATGGCTCACAATGAACAGCGTTTGTTTCGATAAAGGTGAATTAGTTATTGTTGAAGATAATGAGACAACCAAAGAAATTAAAGATTCTATTGTTGAGTCGGAGGCTTATAAAAATAACATCCATACCAAAGAAGAAATTGAAAAGATGATTAAATCGGGAAATATTGCTCAACTAAAAAATAAGCTCGATAAAATCACAGTGGATTCTGAGAAGCAATTTATTATTGACGTTGCTTCAGAATTTAGCGATGACATTGCTGCAGGCAAATTGAAAGTTTTGGCTGATTGGATGGGAGTCGCTGATCCTTCCCTTCTCTTTGACTAAGAGGGGGGATTTTTTATGACATCTTATGATCAAATATGGGAAACCTTTTTAAACAACTGCGAGACATCTGATTTTGATGTTCCTCAAACAGAAGAACAAATTTATCAATCAATTCGAAATGCAATACTTCATTTCAATAACAGGCTCAGAGACAATTTAAAGGCTGATGATTCAACAGAAACTGTAAATAGAGATTTATCTGAGGACGATCTGCTTATTATTGCACACTTCTTGAGATACATCTTTTTGTTAAATAAAAAGACCTTGTTTGAGAATACGTGGCAGCCCTTCACGAATGACGTGGGAATCAAGAACTTTGGTACACAACTCAATTCCCTTAAACAAAGTGTAATAGATCAGAAAAACGAAATTGAACGTTTGATATTGAACGCTGCGGTGGATTATCTATGAGTGCAATTAAAGTTAAATCGGCACATAAAGATGGACAAATAAAGCTTGAGGACTTAGATATTGTTTGCAATAAACTGTGTAAGAGAAACAATTCAGTCCTCTTCAAATTGGAGAAATACCTTAATAAAAAGCTGCTAAGCGATCCTCAACTCACAGAAATCAGGGACACCATTTTAACAGTAAGTGGTGAATTAAGCAGACTTAGGGATAACTTAGTAACAGACGGTGATTCGAATGAAGGACTACAGTAATTACCACAAGATTAACATTAATAATAAACTTCTTCATGATGGTAAGCTTATTTTCCAACAAGGCCTTAAGGGGCTTGAATCTGAAAAAGTCACAATAGATGGAATCGAAAAAACAGTAATGATCACCTCTAAGTACTCTAGTGGCGATGGTTCTGCAAGATATATATTAGGTGAAATTGCTGACATTTATCGTGGCGGAGTTGTTAAGTTTAATGATGAAACATGGCTCATCACCTCCCACCCTCTCAGTAATAAGATTTACAAAAAGGCTGAGATAAAAATATGTGGAACATCATTTTTTCTTACTTCAGAAGACAAGCTAATAGATACTGGCAAAATTAACGAAATCACTGGTAAGCCAATTTATGAAAAAGTACCTGGTGAAAAAACTGAAGTCCCCTGCATATTCGAAAGGACAACTTCAATAAAAGGCACTGAATTGGCGGTAAATCTTCCAGATGGTCAAGCAAACATTACAATTCCTTATCTTGTTCATGAAAAATTAAAAATCGGACTTACCCTCTCCTTCTTTGGCGAAGATTATCAAGTCGATGATATAGACTATTCTAAAGTTTATGGAGACCACGGAACAATAAAATTGGTTGCCAAAAAGAAAGTTGGTGAAAAGACATGAGCATGACTGTTGAACAGATGACAAAAGTCTTCAGATTAGTTATGGATGATGTTGAACTGAATCGGCTCTTGTATTACAAAACTGATCCTCTCTCCCCTTCTCATCCAGATGTTCAATCACTCGAAAATTATTATGACTCCACAAATGACTCTCCCGCTATAATCAATACCATATTCAAGCGAGCACCTAAAACAGATGATCTATCGGATTCACCATTATGTAGAATGTGTGTTTATTTAGGGAACGCATTACCAAAACCATCCAACCAAAGTGCGATGCTTCTTGATCAAGACTTGATGATTGATGTTTTCACCCATATTAACACCTTTGAAGAAACCGAATTTAGAAATCTTAAGATTAATGACAGAATTAATAAGCTCTTGTTCAATCAGAATTTTGCTGGCATTGGTAAGACAAACTCTTATAAAAGAATGCTAATCACTAATCCTCCTGATGGTTACCTCGGATATAAATTAATTTATACCTTTGGGGCGATGAAATGATTGATAGTGAATTCTTTATAACCGGTGAGCCAATCCCTACTGAATTTGGCGATTGTCGATTTATAAAAGTTAAGGAATATGCACTTTTAACTCCGTACCTCAGCTGGTTTAAGATGTCTAAGAAAGAGATTATTTATACTTACAGCAAAAAGGAAAATAATCAATTTGGCCAATTAGATGGTCTTATTGCCGAACTTAAAAAACTGTCTTTATTTGAAATTACAAGTATCCTTCCGAATTTTAAAGAAGCGTATGAAGTAATATTTAGCACAGTTTTTAATGGCGTTGAAATTTTAGAAAAACTTACACCGGAAAACTTCGAAGCCCTAAGAGAATTGGTCTTGAGAATGTCTTGTCTAAAAGAGGAAAAAATCAGCTCTAACCCAGAGATACAGCGAGCTAACGAGCGCAGCAAAAGAGTGAAAAGTCAGGAATCAGATATGGTTGATATGGCAGACATCATAAGTAGTGTTGCTACTCACACCGGATATTTGTACAAAGATATAAATGAAATGACTCTGTTTCAGTTATACATGACTTACTACAGAGTAGGTCAATTCAAACAGTACGATACCTCCACCCTGTTTGCGACCGTTTCACCTGATGCAGCCAAACACATGGAAAGCTGGGGAAAACATATTGACTTATTTGAAGAAGAAAAGCATTACATAAGTAGAGAAAGTTTCATGAAACAAACTAAAGGTTTTGGTAAAGGCAGCGCATAGCTGTCTTTTTTATTATTTAAGGAGGCAACAATTAGATGAAAACAGTTATTCAAGATACAGCTGACGTTTATTTCAAACGAAAATCTGACGGTAAGCTTGTATTCACAGCCGAGGCACAAACAGCATCATTCTCCCAAGCAATCTCTGAAGAAAAACTCAGAGGTGGAATCGGAAATAAACCACTTTACATTCTTAAATCTGAGAAGGAAATTAACCTAACTGTCAAAAATGCTTTCTTTGATTTAGAATGGCTTGCAATGACACAGGGTGAAACAATTCAGGAAGAAACAAAAGTAAAGGTTTTCGATAGAGAACATGGACTGATTGTAGATGATACAAACAAAGTTACTCTAAAAGGAAAACCTGTAAGTGATGTAACTTTCTATAACAAAAAAGGTTTAACATATAAGATTGCTATTTCAACTGATGGTACATATACAATTCCAACAGCATTTGCAGCTGCTAAAGACAAACTAACAGCTGTGTATCAAATTGAAAAAGTCGGTAGACGTTTAGCCATTAAAGCCAGCAAGTTCTCAGAACGATATGAAGTTGAATATCGCACTATTGCCTATAATCCTGATACAGAAGAAGTTTACAGTGACATCTATATCCAGTTCCCTAACGTTTCTCCTTCAGGGGAATTTGAAATGTCATTAGAAAATGGAAATGCTCTAGCACCAGAAATTAAGTTTGAAGCATTAGCAGATACAGATACAGACGAAATGGCTGTAGTAATCGAAGCAAGTAGAGATGAAAATACTGCAGCTCCGGTTGAGGATACAACAGGTTCAACTCAAAGCTCAGATCTTGGCGGAACAACTGAATAATTAAGGAGGCGTTTATTATTGCTTTTTTAAACCAGGACGGTGATAAATACACCTCTGCAAAAGATGATGGGACAGGTAATCCCATAACTGCTGTATCAATTGAACGTTCCACTGTCCCTTTGGAGGTTGGTCTTAATAATGACCAGCCTCTTAATGTTAATGTGGCCAATACATCACTTGATGTAAATATAGCTAATACGGCTTCTGTCCCTGTTTTGGTTAAAAACACTGCAGCAATTAAAACCCAAGTTCAAAAATCCTATTCTGAATTTGTTGTTACTGATGCTGATACTGTAGCTACAGGTGCAACTAAGTCTTATACAGTTGATCTAATCGATTCACTTGGTGTTTTCAGAACTTACGGTATTGCTATGTACACAACTCAAACAGACAGCTCAAACAGCAAAGTTTTAGCAAGTATTTATTCCGTACCGAAAAACATCCCATTTTATTCTGCAACTACATCAGGTAACGATAATTCTGTTCTATTCAACAGCATTGCTTTTGTTCAGAATTACCCTTTGCAAAAACAATTAACTTTCACTGCTCCAAAAATACATCTGACAGTTAAAGCAGCCGGTACAGTTGATCTAACTGGGTTAAAAATCGTTGTTTGGGGGATGGAATAATGACATTTGATGAAGTATGTGGTCTGTTCAAACAATTTGATGGTTTGGAACAAAAATTCCTATTGCTATCAGATGGTTCCTATATCAGTGTTGATGATTTCAAGCAACGCTTTGAAGGCGACTTCAATGAGTACGAACCTTTAAGTTCGCTTCAGTCATCCCCTTCTTCTACCCCAGCTTGGGAAGGTATATGGAATAAGCTACAAGAGGATGGGCTTTTTGAATAAGTCCTCCCCTCTTATTTTTCTAGATAAAAGACAGTTTTTATACAAATTAAGGAGGTGGAGTTGTTGACAGAAACGACTGAAAATGTCGTAACCACAATTCCAGACAAAACTTCATTTACTTTTCATGAAGCAACAACTGCCCCGTCTGAAGGTGAAGAATTTGCAGTGGATCATTTTCGGGAACTTACTGTTAAGATCTCTGGTTCCTCAACTTCACGTGAAATAAAATTTTATGCAGTTGATGAAAATGGCGAAAAAACACCCTTAAGTGGAACTAACAAAACAGACTTACAGCTAGCAACCAGTACTTTAAATACAAATGAATACTGGGACTTCGATATTGGCGGAGTATTTAAAGTATTGTTTGAGGTTATAGCAGTAAACGGTGATGTATCTGTTAAAGGAATTGCGGTGAGCTAAATGAGCAACAGTAAATTTGCTGGACAATTGAAACAAAACAACTTTCAAATTAATAATTTAAAAGCAGCCACTGCAAAAACTGAAAAACACATGGTCGATCACGAGGAAAAGCTTACTGATACCGTCAATGATTTTATGGAATATCAAAACTTCGAGCTAAAAAAACACACAGAAGACTTTGATAATCCGCATCAGGTTACTAAAAACCAAGTTGGGTTATCTAATGTTACCGACGATAAACAGGCAACCAAGTTAGAGTTTGACTCACATGTCAAAGATACAAGTCTTCATGTATCAACTGCTGAAAGAGAAGCATGGAATTCCAAAGAAACTACTTCAGGAGCACAAATAAAGGCTGATAAAGCATTAAGTGATGCAAAATCATACGTAGATATTCATACTGCTGATAAAGCTAATCCTCATGCTGTTACTGCTGCACAAGTTGGTCTAGGAAACCTTACAAATGATAAGCAAGCAACTAAATCTGAATTTGATATTCACATCGGAAACTCAACTGTTCATATTTCATCTTCAGAAAGAAACAAGTGGAATGGTGCTCAATTAGTGAAGCTTACAACAGATTCCGGCTATGGAACAAATCTCGGTTCAGGAGTAGATACTAGAACTCTTACAAAGACAGGAATTTATTATGGCAAAGAGTTTGTAAACACTCCAAGTGAAGCAAGTTTTCATACAATTGTAGTAATAGCTATGTCAGATACTGTTATAGTGCAAGAAGCTACGAGATGGTTTGATAATAAAAAATTTACACAAACGATGAACGGAGCCAACACTTGGTCAGGTTGGAAAGAAATAATTACAAAAGATCAACTGGCTCCAACATGGAAGAACCTTACGCTTCAAAACGGGTGGACTGTATACAGTGATCGAACTCCTCAATATGCAATTATAGGAAGTCATGTAGTATTTAGAGGCGCTATTCAAGGAGGTACAATTGGCACTTCTGCTAATAACTTTATCCCCGCTTTCACAATGCCTACAGGTTCTCGCTCTTTATCAAATATAGTTTTCGCTACTGGACTAATGAATGAAGCTGGGGTAGCAAAAGCGTATTCTCAAACTTCAGGCTATGTTTCAATTCTATACTCAGGTGAGAATACAGCTAACGGCATTGTAAATCTAGAAAATATACACTACTACATTTAGGATGTGACATTTCACCTTGACAACAGTTGTTTGCTATAAATATGATCCAAAAACGCACCTATATCTTGAACCTGTCGAATACGAAGAATCTGATAAACTGCCAATAAATTGCACAAAAGTGCCCCCTCCACCTGGTCTATATCTAGCTAAATACAGTATTGAGGATCAGTCATGGGTTGAATCTGCAAACAAAGATTACATCGACAGCCTAAAAAATTCAGATATCAAGCCCTCAGATATTGATATCTTAGGTCAATCCCTAACAGAGGCAAGAATCACTATTTTAAAACAAGCTAGAACTATAACTACGATGCAGTCTGATATAGAAACGCTGAAAGGCGGGGTAGCAACTTGAGTAATTTTTGGGTTATTGCTTTAAGTAAAGATTGGGCAACAGTTTCTCAAGTAAAAGAAGCCTATGAATATAATGATGTATCTAAAGACGAGCTACAAGAAGGTGTAACAAATAATATTATTACTGTTGAGGAATATGAAGAAATAGTTGGAGAGCCCTACGCTCCTACTGATTCGAGTCCAATAGAACAGTAATTTGATAAGAATTTATCTGGCAGGTGTCTTGTGCTTTATAGAGGATATAAAAGGAGGATATTAAATGGCATCAAAAAAATTGAATTTAAGTTTAATTGAGGAAAGTGTCAATAAGTATGACAAGAAAGAAAAAGTCCAGTTAACCGATGATGTACATGTATTCATCTACCCATACTTTTCCCCTTCTCGGTTAACAAAAATGCTAACTGAAATGATCTCTGATCAACAAAAAGCCGAAGATAAAGGTATTGATTTTAGTAAAATCAACACTGTTCAATGGGTATTCTTTTCAATTGTAAAAGAATTTTCAGATTTGGGGATTCCAAATGACATCAAAAATAAAGTTAAATGGTACCTTAAGCTTGTGGATTCCGAATTCTTCCCTATGATTATTAACAGTTATCCAAAAGAAAGTATGAAGAAGCTTAAAGATGCAACAAAAGCTTTAGAAAAAATCACTGATGACTTGTTAACTATGAGCAAAGAGGAAATCAACAAACTTATTCTAGAAAAGGTAGAAGAAATAGAGACTGGTTCTGGTGAAGTTAGTGGCGAAAACAATTAAAGATATCAAAGCTATGGTTGAACAAGCTGCAATTCAATCAATTCATAAGTCTTCCTCTAATGTGAAACAAATTATGGTGAAAACAGGACAAGAGCACATTGATGAAGATGTTTACGGTGCATATGATCCCCTACTTTATGAACGCACAGGACAAGTTAAAGATGCCTTTATAACCACCAACGAAAGTAACGGGGTGTCATTGGACAATATTAGAAATGATGATGGAAAAGACATTGCTACAGTCATTGAAACCGGTCAAGGTTATTCATACCCTGATTCATATGGATATGGCTACGGTAAACCTCGTCCTTTTATGAAGAATACCTCTGAGACACTAAAAGATGGACGATTAACTGCAGCGCTAAAAAAAGATTTAAAAGCAGATGGAATTAAAACAGACTAATGGCGGTGAATTAATGGCCAAATCAATTGAAAAGAATATGCTCAGATCTCGAGCAATAAAACTCCCCGAGGTCACGGAATCAATGTGGGAGCAAGTAGACGAAGAGCACAGAAGCTTGGCTCAAGAGTTTTTAGATGCTCATTCATTTAGAAATAAAACACGAAAGCAGTATTACTCCTCCCTTCGCCAATTCTTTTGGTGGGTACATACCTCTCTTAACGGGAAAAAACTTTATAAGATCTCAAAGCGTGATTTCATTAGGTATCAAAGTTTCTTAAAGAATCGTGGGATGTCTTCAAGTGGGATTGCTTTAAAAAAAGCCGGTGTATCCTCGTTAAATAATTATATCGAAAATGTTGTTGCAGAAGATGATCATAATTATGAGAAATTCAGAAACTTCACTCGTGGGCTGCCAGCTATTCCAAAAACCACTACATATGAAAAAGTTAAAGTTACATATGATGACTATAAACTGATGATGGACGCCCTAAAAGAGGACGAAAATTATTTGGGGATGGCATGGCTTGCTACTGCCTTTAATGTTGGCGGGCGAAGGGCAGAACTCATACAGTTAAAAACAGAAATATTAGATTACCCTATTCCAGAGGGTCAGTCATACGTGATGAGTCATAAGGTATTTGGAAAAGGTAAAGGTGAAGGAAAACCTCTTGAGTACATGATTAACACAGAAGCACTGGAGTACCTGCGTTTATGGCATGAAAAACGTGGCTATGATCATGAATACCTCTTCACTACTCAGTATGGCGGAGAGCCTAAACAGATGTCAGAGTCTTGGGCTGATTATTTTTGCTCTGATGTGTTATCAGATATCCTTGGTCGACGTATAAACCCCCACCTCTTTAAAGCTTCGTGCATCACTTATCTCCTAGAAGTTAAGAAAATCAAAATTGAATTGATAAGCAAATATGTAGCTCATCATGAAGATGTCTCAACAACAATCAAGCACTATGATTTACGGGATTTTGAAGAAGAAAAGAATCAAATATTTGTTTAGTTAAAATCCCTCTTTTATTCAGAATCAAGATTCCTCGTTTGAGGGATTTTGCTTATGTATAAAACAAAGAATCACTTTTTCCCCCTATAAAGACAAAGTGATTTTAAAATTAGCTATTAGGCAAATCTACTTTTGCATCGAGAATTAGAGAAACGTACCCTTGGAAATCTAATTTCCATTAAAATCCTTTACATATTCGTCGATAATATGGAGAGGTGATGAAAATGTTAAATAAAAAGTACTAAAACACAATCTGGTTGAGATGAATCCCAAAGAATTAATAAAGTTTATCAAGCACGAATTCCCTATTAATGGACAAGATTATCATACACATGCAAGGAAAGTCCAAATAATAAAAGCTTTAAGCCCGTCTGAATTATCATCTGCCATTGCAAGGATGGAAGGAATAAAATCGCAATATGATCCATCTAAAACTTGGGGAATTGGAAGTTTGATTTTGGGAACATCGTTTATAGGATTTCAAGTATTATTTGGTGTGAATCTATCAAAAATTACTGAGGGAAACCGATTGAATGCATTAATTTACGTATTAATCACAATCATAATTTGCTTATGGACACTTCGTAATATTTTAAAAGATAAAGAAAATGCTACAACTGCAGATTATCTTAAAGAACTGCTCATTCAGATAAAATCAGAAAAGAACCAATGATTTCACTTTCCATTTATATAGTTCTCCATGACTGGAAACAGTGATATAATGTAGGAAAATGATACCGGCGGTGGTTGAATGGGATATAAGTTAATGGCTTATGGTGGCTATTTTTTATTCTGTCTTTTCTTTTTGCTAATGGATAGCTGGAGAGGCATGGGAATTTGCTTAATAATTGCAGGATTAGCCCTATTAGCACTTGAACCCTATAAAATTAAAGCCCAAAAAAATATAGATAAACTAAAAGAAAATGCGCAAAAACTTAAGCACTTCGACGGTGGTTTTAATCCAGACAATTTCTTTAATACTTATCAAACTAAAATTGCTTTTAAGGAATCAGAATTCCTTGTGAAAATATATCATCTTAATAAAGATGAACATATTGAAGAATACACAATCCCTTTTTCTAATATTATTGAATCCGAAATTGCTTTGGACAATCAAATAATTTCTAAAGTATCAAAATCGGGAATCGTAGCTGGAGGCCTGTTAGCTGGAGGCATTGGGGCTGCACTTGGAGGGTTGTCTGCCTCTTCAATACAAAATGAAATGGTCAAATCCGTCACTCTAAAGATTACTGTTGAAGACCTAAGTAAACCTATCCATTACATCGATTTTCTCCCCACACAAGAAGTTGAAGGGTATAATACTCAGGGGTATAAGAAAGATAGCAATATCATTCAACAAGCACTTAAGAATGCAGAATATTGGCATGGTGTTATGGATGTAATTATTAAGAAAGCAAACAAAGTCGCTCAATAACTGAGTGGCTTTTTTCTTTGTCCTCTCCCCTACTGAAAGGAAGTGATTCTTACTTGAGTCAAAACCTCAAAATTATACTAACCCCACAAGCTGATACCTCATCCAAAACTGTCGAACAGTTAAATCAGCAAATTAAATCTCTGGAAAAGAAACTCAATTCCCTCAAGCTCAATACTAATATTGATTCTACAACCTTAAAAGCTCTTCAAGAATTCTCCTCTGCTGTCGATACATATCAAAAAAACCTAAAATCCTATAATCAAACAGTTAAAGAAACCTCAACAGTAATTAAGAATGCTGACGGATCAGTTGAAAAGCTCACCCAGCAGTATAAGAAAAATGGTGAGATACTTCAACGTGAAACAAAAATAATCAATAATCGCAATACTGCTCTAAAGCAAGAAACTCAAGAGGTTAACAAGCTTACACAGGCCACTGAGAAACTAGGTCAGGTTCAAAAAAAGACCGAGCAGAGAAATCTGCAAGGACAACCAACAAAGGTTGTGCAGAAAAATCGCCACGGATTCGATGATATAGTTTATACAACTGATCCTAAAACTAATTCGACCTCTTCAAAAACTACAACTAATTATGACCAACAAAGGAGAGCAATTGAGCAACTTAAGCAAGATCTAGAGAAGCTTAGACAGCAAGGGATTGTTACTGATACGACCATCTCATCTCTTGGCCGAAAAATAAACACAGCTCAATCCGCTCAACAAATTGAAGCACTGCAAAATAAGATAAGGATGCTAGACGATAAATCTGCGGCAGTTGCAAAGAACAACGAATTAAAGAAAACCATTGAATTATATCAGCGACAGGCACAAGTGAATGTCCAAAACCTCAATACACGGTATGGTAGTTCAATGGGGTCTAATAATAGACAAGCTGTTCAAGATTATTTGAATGCAGTAAATAGTCTTAATGTAAGCACTGGAAGCAATAATATCAGATCACAAATTCAAAGCTTGAATATGCAATTTAGAGAATTAGCCTCCAGCGCTCAAGCAGCTGCTAATCAAGCTTCTTCTTTTGGAGCAGAACTAACCCAAACCTTCAAAAGCATGTCCACCTATTTAATCTCCGGTTCTTTATTCTATGGAGCTATCTCCGGCCTTAAAGAAATGGTATCCCAGGCTGTTGAAATTGATACTCTCATGACAAATATTCGCCGTGTTATGAATGAGCCTGACTATAAATATAATGAACTTCTCCAAGAATCTATTGACTTAGGTGATACACTTTCAAATAAAATAACAGATATTCTCCAAATGACAGGCGATTTTGGGAGAATGGGCTTCGATGAAAGTGAACTCTCCACGTTAACGAAAACTGCTCAAGTTCTTCAAAATGTCTCCGATTTAACTCCCGATGATACAGTTAATACTCTTACGGCAGCAATGCTCAACTTTAATATTGCAGCCAATGATTCAATATCAATTGCAGATAAATTAAATGAGGTTGATAATAACTATGCTGTTACAACCCTCGATCTAGCGAATTCTATCCGTAAAGCAGGTTCAACTGCTTCTACATTCGGGGTCGAGTTAAATGATCTTATTGGTTACACAACCGCAATCGCTAGTACAACACGTGAATCAGGGAATATCGTCGGCAACTCTCTAAAGACAATTTTCGCACGAATTGGGAATAATCAAAGCTCAATTAAAGCGTTAGATGAAATCGGTATTTCTGTCAAAACAGCTAGTGGAGAAGCTAAATCAGCAAGTGATTTAATAACTGAAGTTGCCGGTAAGTGGGATACACTTTCTGATGCTCAGAAACAAAATACTTCAATTGGAGTAGCTGGTATTTATCAATTATCCCGTTTTAATGCAATGATGAACAACTTCTCTATTGCTCAGAATGCGGCTAAAACTGCGGCTAATTCAACAGGAAGTGCTTGGAGTGAGCAGCAAAAGTATGCAGATAGTCTACAAGCTAGGGTAAATAAGCTTCAAAATAACTTTACTGAATTTGCTATTGCAGCTTCAGATGCTTTTATTAGCGATGGATTAATTGAATTTACTCAAGCAGCAGGTTCTTTGCTTAACGCTTCAACAGGAGTAATCAAATCAGTTGGGTTCCTACCTCCCCTTTTAGCTGCAGTAAGCACTGCAACCCTTTTGCTCAGTAAAAATACCCGCACATTAGCCACCACCCTAATTTTGGGAACACGTGCAATGGGGCAAGAAACTTTAGCAACTGCTGGGCTAGAAGCTGGTATGACTCGTGCAGCAGTCGCCTCAAGAGTTCTAAAAACTGCTCTTCGAGGGTTGCTTGTTTCAACATTAGTTGGCGGTGCGTTTGCTGCTTTAGGATGGGCGCTAGAATCATTAATTTCTTCTTTTGCAGAAGCTAAAAAAGCTAAAGATGATTTTGAGCAGAGCCAGCAAACCAATGTCGAAGCAATTACGACCAATAAAGACTCTACTGATAAACTAATACAGCAATATAAAGAGCTTCAAAAAGTTAAAGAGTCAAGATCTTTAACTTCAGATGAAGAGCAAGAATACCTTCAAGTCACTCAGCAATTAGCACAAACTTTCCCTGCATTAGTTAAAGGCTATGATTCTCAAGGAAATGCAATTCTTAAGACAAATAAAGAACTTGAAAAAGCAATTGAGAATACTAAAGAGTATTTGGCTTTAAAGAAACAAGAAACAAGAGACAGCGCAAAGAAAACATTCGAAGACGCTTCTAAGGAAATTAAAAAGTCTAAGGATGAATTAAAGCAGTATAAACAAATAGCTGAATACAACGATAAAGGTAGACCTAAATGGGATCTCATTGCAGATGACGATGACTATAAGGTTGCAGCTGATAAAGCTAAACAAAGTATGCTCAAAGCTCAATCTGACATTGAGAGTGGAAATGCTAAAGTTAAAGATAGCGTCCTTTCAATTGCAAATGCTTATAGTTCAATTGATATCAGTAATACTTTAAAGACGAGTATTAGTGATGTTGTCAACAAACTGAACTTAAAAGACGATTTAGATCCTGAAGAATTAGAAAAATTCTCCTCTTCTTTAGGAAAGCTTCAAGAAAAAATGCAAAAAGCTTTAGATTCAGGTGATGAAAAAGCTTTCGATAATGCAAAAAAAGATCTTCAAAGTCTCTTAGAAACATACTCCAAATCCGATTCTTCTATTGATGTTTTTAAAATGAGCTTCGACAAAGCACAGAAGAACATAAAAGATGGAGATAAGAGCTTATCTTCCGTCAAATCTGAAGTTGGTGATTTGGGTGAGACGCTGGCAGAAGCAGGTAACGAGGCAGAAGAGTTTGGTAAGAAGCTAAAAGAAGCTCTGGATGCAAATAGTGTCGATGATATTAAGGCAGCTATTAAAGAAATGTCAGATGCTATGCAGTTTGATTCCGTTCAAGATGCCTTAAATGGGGATATTTTCAATAACACCAAAGATCAAGTGGCTCCTCTCAATGATCTTCTGGAAAAAATGGCTGAAGGTAAAAGTATTTCTGCAAACGAAGCTAATACCCTTATTCAAAAAGATAAGGAACTTGCCAAGGCTATTAGCATCGAAAACGGCGTTGTGAAAATTAACCGTGATGAAGTCATCAAACAAAGAAAAGTTAAACTTGATGCTTATAACGACATGGTTACCTATAGCAACAAATTGATGAAAACAGAAGTTAACAACGCTATCAAAACTTTAAACGCTGATACCTTACGGATTGACAGCCTGAAAAAGCTACGAAAAGAACGAAAGCTTGATATCTCTGAGGCTGAACTTTCTGACCTAGAAGTTAAGTCAATTAATAATGTTGCAGATGCAAAAAAAGAACTTAAGAAGCTTGAAGAGAAAATGCTTCAACCTGGTGGATACTCCAATAGTCAAATTGAAGCAATGCAAAGCGTTAAATCAGCTTTAGAATCTTATATTTCTGCATCTGAAGAAGCCACCAGTACACAAGAAATGAATAAGCAGGCACTTGTTGAAGCTGGAACATCGTTAGAGAATTGGACAGATCAACAAGAAAAAGCCAATGAAGAAACCAAGACTTCGATGTATGTTGTTGATAAATACAAGGAAGCATTAGAAAAAGTTAATGCTGAGATTGACAAGTACAACAAGCAGGTCAATGATTATCCGAAATACTCTCAGAAATATCGAGATGCAATTAAGAAAGAAATTAAAGCACTCCAGCAAAAGAAAAAGCTTATGCAGGAACAAGCTAAGCTACTTAAAGATCAAATTAAATCCGGTAACATTGCTCAATACGGTATTGTAACCACTACATCTTCATCTGGGGGAACCTCTACTTCAACTGGTGGCTCATATTCAGGCAAGTATTCAAGCTACATAAATTCAGCAGCTAGTAAATACAATGTTGACCCTGCCCTTATTGCAGCTGTAATTCAGCAAGAATCAGGGTTTAATGCTAAAGCACGATCTGGTGTAGGTGCCATGGGATTAATGCAACTGATGCCAGCAACAGCGAAAAGCTTAGGAGTAAATAACGCTTACGATCCTTATCAAAATGTTATGGGTGGAACAAAGTACCTCGCCCAACAGCTTGAAAAGTTTGGCGGTAATGTTGAAAAAGCATTGGCTGCATATAATGCTGGGCCTGGTAACGTAATTAAATATGGTGGCATCCCTCCTTTTAAAGAAACACAGAATTACGTCAAAAAGATCATGACCAACTACAGCAAATCCCTCTCCTCTGCCACTTCTTCAATCGCCAGCTATTATACAAATAATAGCGCTTTTAGGGTAAGCTCCAAATATGGACAACAGGAATCCGGTCTCCGCTCCTCCCCACATAAAGGAACTGATTTTGCTGCAAAAGCAGGTACAGCAATTAAATCTCTTCAAAGTGGTAAAGTCCAAATTGCTGGCTACAGTAAAACTGCAGGTAACTGGGTTGTTATTAAACAGGATGATGGAACAGTTGCCAAGTACATGCACATGCTTAACACTCCTTCTGTTAAAACAGGTCAATCAGTTAAAGCCGGTCAAACTATTGGTAAAGTTGGTAGCACAGGGAACTCAACTGGGAACCATCTTCATCTACAAATTGAGCAAAACGGAAAAACTATTGACCCTGAAAAGTACATGCAAGGTATTGGAACTTCTATTTCAGATGCGTCACAAGCTGAGGCAGAACGGCAACAAGGGATAGCCCAGGCTAAATCTGATCTTCTCTCCCTTCAAGGAGATATCGATTCAGTCAATGATCAGATTCAAGAACTTCAGTATGAACTAGTTCAATCCAAACTCGATGAGTTTGATAAAAGAATTGGGGATTTTGATGTTCGGATAGCTAAAGATGAATCAATGGCTAACCGATACACTTCTGACAGCAAGGAGTTCCGAAAATACACCTCTGATCAGAAAAAAGCTGTGGCAGAGCAAGCTAAAATCCAACAACAAAAAGTTAATTGGATTCAAAAAGAAATAAAAACAAATAAAGCATTGAACTCTGCTCAACGTGCACAGCTTCAAGAAGAGCTTAAACAAGCCAAGCTAGATTTAATTTCTGTTCAAGACCAGGTTCGTGAGTTACAGAAACAACTTGTCCAATCTAAAGTTGATGAGACACTCAAGTCAATTGAAAAGTCATCTTCTAAAACCCAAGGGAAAATTAAAGATGTTGATAATAAAATATCAATGACTGAAGAAGATGAAGACAAGGTTAAGTACTATAGCAAACAGATAAAGCTTATTCAGCAACAACAAAAGGAAGCCAAAAAATATATCAAACAGCTTGAAGAGCAAAAGAAAGCTGCGAAAGGTTTCCCTGACATCCAGGAACAGATCACTGAAGAAATCGAAAACTGGAAAGATAAACAGAAAGATTTTAACCTTGAGCTTTATAACACCAAGAAATCGATCAAGGATATCTATAAATCATTGGCTGATGAAGTTGTATCCATCTACAAAGAGATGTACGAAAAAATGCGGGATATTGAGTTAGAAGCGCATCAGAAAGCGACTCAAGACTTGATTGATGAGATAGACAAGACTGATGACGAGGCTAAATTTCAAAAAGAATTAAAAGAAAGACAAGACAGTATTCAAAAGTTGACTGACCAAATTAATCAATACTCTCTTGATGATTCTGAATTCGGAAAGTCAAAAGTCAAAGAACTAACTGAACAGCTTCAAAAAGAACAGTTAGACCTTGATGATTTTCTAAAGGATCGCGAAAGCAACAAACGGAAAGAAGCACTCCAAGATCAGCTCGAAAAAGATGAGGAGTCAATCAACAATAAATACGATGATCTTGTAAATGATGAACGAGCCTTTAAGAATCTTGAGGATAAGCTTATGAACGGGAAAATCACCGATATCGCAAAGCAGCTCAATGAGTTCTCTAAGTTTATTAATAGTAATATGGAGTCCATTGGAAAGAGTATCTCAAACAACCTGATTGATAAGCTCAAAGAAGCATCTAATGCACTGAATACTGCTGTCAAAGGCAACACGACAGGTAAAAAAGTATCCTCTTTCGCTTCTGGAGGATACACTGGAACAGGATTAGGTGCTGGTAAGCTTGCATTCCTACATGACAAAGAACTGATCTTAAATAAAACTGACACAGCCAACATCCTTGATACGGTAAAAGCTGTTCGTGAAACCGCTGTGGACAATTCTCCAAAATGGGGTCAAGGAGTAAAATTAGCAGACCTTATTAAAAAAGGAATTACTTCTATTCCTTCATTAGTTCCTAACGTTAATCAATCAATGTTATCAAACAGTTTAATTCCGAATTTAAAGAAGATTGATATCCCCTCAAAAACAATTGCTTCTTCTGGAGATAAAACAATTAATCTAACAAATACTTTCCACATTGATAAGCTAATGGGAGGAGAATCGGGAGCGAGATCTATGTTTGAAAGCATTAAAAACGAAGTTGTAAAACTAAATGGTAGCATGTAAGAGTCTGCTTTTGCAGACTCTTTATTTAACTTAACTTGAGGTGGAAACTCATGATTAGAGAAAGTCAATACTTTATGTTCAATAATATCCCTTCTTATGAATTAGGAGCCGTAAATGTAAATACAGAAGGAGGACTTTTAGAGGAGTCGTTTATTGCAAATAGAACAGTAAATGAAACATACACTAGGCTATCTTCAGAACCATATGTAGACAATGTCAAACTTGAGCCGTATGAGATCCCTTTGAATTTTTACATAGAAAACCATCTAGATGAAAAAAATGTTCGAAGAGTTGCTCGTTGGTTAAATGTAGATGATTATAAACCACTTTCTTTTAGTAGAAATTTAGACATAATTTATTTTGCCTTACCAATAAACGCTACAGATTTAGTTCATAACTGTTCTAACGATGGATATGTGAAGCTCACAATGAAGGTATTCCCCTATAAATATGGGCAAGAAACAATAACTCATTGGTTTGATGTCACCTCAGGTGTTAAAAATATTGAAATTGAAAACATAGGGGATATCGACATTCCGTTATCGCTTGAATTTAAGAAGATAGGCAACGGTGACATAACTGTTGAGAACTTAACTTTATATAGAACACCTCTGAAGTTTACGGGAATAAAACATCATGAAGTTATCCATGTTGATTCCAATAAAAAATTGATCACTTCAAGTGTTTCGGGTTATGAATGTTATGACCAAGTAAATGAAGAGTATGTGATTTTAACAAGAGGTAAAAACAGAATTAAAATAAATGGTGAGTGCTATATTCGATTAAAATACCGATACAAATATTTATAGGAGGATGTATTTTGTTAAATAAGTTTAAACCAGGCGAAATCCTCCTTTCTTTAGCAAAACCAAATAAAAAGAAAATCGCTAATATTTCGGATTTCTCAAATGTATCTCTTAATCTAAGCTTTGCTGATTTAAATGATCTATCTTTTAATATTCCACTCAAAGCCAGGTACAATTTTTTGATGAAGCCCAACCATGTGGCAAAACTAATGCGTGAGTGGTATCTTATCAAGGCAGAATTCTTAAACAGAGTTGAATGGTTTGTGATAACCGGTTTAACAAAATCAGAGAATGAGGAGCAAACAATACAAGTTAGATGTCAAGGACTACCATACATCCTTCATAAAAACAAAATAAGGTCTTATCAAGGAGTTTCAAAGAATCTACAGGAAGTGGCCACTGATTGTCTTAAAGGCACAAGGCTCAATATCGGTTATATTGATCCTTCATTTAATGAAAAAAGACGATCATTTGATGTCACTTCAACAAGATATGAGTTTTTAAAAACAATATGGGAAACTTTTGAGGCAGTCCCAGTCTTCGACACTGTAAAGAACACTGTCTCTTTTTATAAGAAAGAAACAGTATCCAAGTACAAAGGTGTCCAATTCTCCCCTGAACGATTTATGATTGATATGGAAGATACCATTGATATTGATGAAGTCGTAACACGTTTAAACATCACAGGTAAAGACGGAATTGTGATTAATTCGGTAAACCCTACTGGACAGAGTTACTTGGACGATTTTTCTTATTTTCTATATCCTTTTAAACGTGATGAAAACAGAAATGTAATAAAACACAGTGATTACATGGATGATGATTTATGTCATGCGATTTTGGATTATAATGAACTTGTCAATAAAGAAGGCTCTTCTTTCCGCCTCCTTTTAAACCAAAAAAGGGATTTAGAAACCCAAAAAACGACTCAAGAAAATAAACTCTTCACTCTTGAAAACATTGAGCTACAGCAAATTTTAGATAAGATAACCGTAGCGAAAAAAGCCGGTGACGACACAAAAGATCTTATTAAACAAAGAGATGCAAAACTATTAGAGGTTACCGCCAAAAAAGCTGAAATATCTAGAATAAATTCTCAAATCACAAACATATCTCAGGAAATAGAAAAACTAAAAGACCGTTTATCGATGGACAAGTTTCTTGGTGAGGAACTTAAGAGGCAACTGTCTTATTTTATTTTTGAAGATGATTGGGCTAATGACAGTATCTTTGATGAGACAGAGCTTTATGAAAAAGGGTTAGAGGAACTGAGCAATAGAAACGCTCCCCCTGTCGATATCAGAACGAACATCGTAAACCTATTTAATGTTAATAGCGAAAAGGCATTTTGGGATAGAATTTATCTCGGAGATATAATCAGGGTAGTTAATAAGAATTTCAGAACCGATGTCAAAGCAACCCTTTCAGGGATGACTTTCGATTTTGATCAACAGAGTATACAGGTTACACTTTCAAACGGGAAAAGAGCCAGATCATTGGAACAGGAATTTGCTAATACTTTGTACACAGCTAAGAAAGCATCCACTGAATTTAATAAGAAAAAAATTGATTATGATACACTTCTTGTTAATTACAATGCACGTAATGATCGTATCTCATCTCCTGTGGCAAATCCAACTATTCTTAATAACGGAACCGCAATAACTCATGTTGTCAACGATAATGGATCGGTTGATATCTCCATTGAATGGCAGTTCCCAAATTCTAAAGAGGAAAAGTACAATATTGACGGATTCCTTGTCCACTGTTACTCAGATACATCTTCAGACACCTATATATTTGGATCAAAGATGTCATCTGAACAATATCTATCAGTTAGCTATGATAAGAGAATTGCAACCCTTACAGGACAGGTTTCAAATAAATATTATACGTTTGGAATTCAGGCCTACCGGACTGTTGAAGCGTCTATTGATAGCAGCGGACGTATACTTTCCGACATTATTCAACCCCAATTCCCCTCAGAGAACCCCTACCTCCCTTCTAATTCGGTTGAGGTTAAAGGAAGTCTTAATGGAAAAGTTAATGGTCTCTATACAATCTCCACAGAAACTAAGCCAGAAGATCCAGAGACAGGGACAATTTGGATCAATCCCCAGAACAATAAACAAGAACTGTATAACGGAGAAGAATGGATTGTCTCATCTGCAGGTTCAGCAGACTCCTTGAATGGTTTTAAAGCATCTACAACCACCTCACCAAATTCGATACCAGTGCGCAATGAATTAGGAATTATTAGTGGTTCAATAGACGGTAATGCAGAGTTGTTAGGTGGACGAGCAGCATCAGATTATGCATTAGCTGATAATATCCCCCTACCTCCTAAGTTCGCAAAGGGTGTTTATATAGGAGACGGTACTCCAAGTAAACAAATCCCCCTCTCCTTTACTCCAGATCTAGTCAAAATAACCCCGATTTCACCTGAAGACAGTCAGCTAGTAATTGAAAGTCAATTGGGGGGCTATGCCTATCAAGTTACTTCAACTGGACTTTCCCTTATTGGAGGAGATTTAAGTTATGGTGCTTTGGGAAACAACCTTTTTTTCACAGGCTCAGATAGTAACTGCAGAGGAAATAAATTAAACGTTAAATATATCTGGGAAGCATACCAACAAAATTAATGGAGGTGATTTAACTGGCTGATTTTGCTGAACTATATAATGACCCAATTTTAAGTAAAAAGAGAGTAGGTTCTGTTGAAGACCCATATCTGACTTATAGCGAGACATTAACTGTATACAACGGAAGAGCACTCCTAACTGAGATTCCTAACAGAGAGTTTCGCGTGGAAGTTATTGGAGATGAGAAGGAATGGCGAGAAATTGAAGATGGTGAACTTGAAGACAATTATTTTAAGGTTGATTACCTTATGGGAGTTGTCTTTTTTAATGCTTCAAATGAAGGAAAATCACTCACCTTTAATTATAGTGGTGAAGGTGCTGCCTTCTTCCCCGCCACTCGAATTTGGATTAAACGTCAAGGTAACATGGTTGTAGAGACTCTGCAAGGACTTATTGATGATGCTGAAGATGCAATAATACGGATGAATGAGAGAATCGCCGAGTGTGAACGAGTAACAAAACGATGTATCGAAATAACAAACTGGTGTAGACAAGCAACTTCTGATTATGAGTATGTAGTTGAGAACACTAGAAAAATATATTTGCCGATGGTTTATACATATCAAGATTTAATGGACACTTATCCAAATCCTCAAATTGGATGGGTTGTTACTGTTAGAGAAACCGGTATTGAATATCGTTGGGACGGTTTTGACTGGATTAATATTAGTATTTCAGATCAATATGATGGTTACGATGTAGTTTCCAGTTATGTTGAACCCTATAACATAAGAACAATATGGCTTAGGACGAACAATGCTCCTGTAAGAAAACGAGTAAAGACATCGGTGAATACACCTGATGGTAGCATGATTTGGATTCGTAAGGAATAAAGGAGGACACATACATTGAGCAATAATTTAATTCCAGTAAATACAATGGGGTATTACGATGAAGAGAAAGAACAATGGATACCTGTAGATGCTGTTGGCTTAAAATCAAATAATAATAGATACACAGCTGATGATATTAATCAAAAGTTCATTACAACAGACAATAAGATTGGTAATGTTGATAGTATTAAAGCAGAAGGAAGCTCTTTATCTGAAAAAATTATAAATGAATTTAACTACAGAGGGATAAATATTACCTGGTTAGGTGCGAAAGGTGACGGTGCTACTGATGATTCAACTGTCTTTTCTGAGATTGAGTCAAATTATCAGGATAAAACTTTTGATTTAGCTGGCAAAACCTATGTTGTTTCTTCCTTTCCAAGAAAAAATAAATATGTTAATGGTTATTTCAAGATAGGCCCCCAAACATTCTACTCCGGTTACGTTTCTATCATACAATCAGGTAATTCAAATGTTATTATTGGGCGCAATGCAGCAAAAAACTTCCAGCCTGGTGATCAATACACTGGAGTAGCCGGGCATAATTTAATTGCTATCGGTGATAATGCAATGCTTGCTGCCAGCCAAAATTCTAAAAACTCGATTGCAGTTGGTTTAAACGCTTTAAGTTCTAATGAATACGGTTTTTATAACATTGCAATAGGACAGAAAAGTCAATCTTCCTCCAATGGTGTTCAAGGACAAAAGTTTCCTGGCACAAGAAATGTTTCCATTGGTGATCACACATTAATGTTTAACAAAGACGGTTATTTAAATATTGCCATGGGTAGAAATGCCCTACAGACAAATGAACATAGTAAATGGAATGTAGCTTTAGGCGCTGGTTCAATGTCTGGCTATGCCCCTCTAGACCTCGACGGTTCTTCTATTGTTAACAACACCCCTCAATCATTTGTGTGTTCAACTGGCGTAGGGTTAAACACTTTATCGATGTCAAACGGAAATGATAATACCGCCATTGGCGCAAATGCTGCAAAAGAACTCAAAAAAGGAGATCGCAATACTGCTATAGGCGCTTATGCTATGGAGTCGTTTGAAAAAGGTGTTTCTTTTGAAGGAAATGAAAGAATTATTTCAGAGTTATATGGAACCTATGAATGGCGTGACCAAACTATTTCAGTAAATATGCCAAAACATGGTCTGAAGTCTGGTTACAAAGTTTTATTGTCAGTTAACGATAGAGAAGCAATATATTTTACAGTAACTGGCGCTACCACAGACACCTTCACAGTATCTACAAATATTAAAGCCTCAACTCCCGAAACAGGTACCTTGTTAATGAAAGAGTACAGTACAACTACATCTGTATCTAAAAGTTACGATAATACTGCAGTCGGAATTAAAAGCATGTATCAAGCAACTCGCGGAAACTTCAATACAGGATTAGGCGGATTCTCACTTTCTAAAAATGGTGGCGATAGAAATACTGCAGTTGGTTACTTAGCACTTGCGAGCAATGTTACAGGTACAAACAATACAGCTCTAGGCTACGGTGCTTTAAGGTTTATGACAGGTGGCGCAGAATTAAAAGACATTTCAAATTCAACTGGTATCGGATTTAATTCAAGAGTATCAGGGAGTAATCAAATTCAACTAGGTAATGGCGACGCAACTCCTTATTCATTCAATCCGCTTCAAAACAGGTCAGATTTGCGAGATAAAGCTGATATTAGAGACACTGTATTGGGATTAGATTTTATTAAAAAACTCAGACCTGTTGATTATAAATGGGATATTCGGGACGATTATGTAACTTTTGATCAAGACAATAATGTTATCCAGCTTGAAAAAGATGGTTCCAAAAAGAAAGATCGTTATCATCATGGTGTAATAGCCCAAGAAGTAGAAAGCCTTATTAAGGAAACAGGAGTGGATTTCGGAGGATTCCAACACCATGAAGTTAATGGTGGCGAAGATGTAATGTCAATTGGCTACACTGAATTTATTGCACCTCTAATAAAAGCAGTTCAAGAGCTTTCTGCTAAGGTTGAAGAACAAGCAGAAGAAATAGCAGTGCTTAAGAACTCATAATACAACCTTTTAGGAGGTGGTTATGTTCTAGATAAAATATAGATTTTATTCAAAATACATACTTGAAAGACAGAGATAACAAGAGCATACGTGAGATAAAGAGAGATTGGGTTTTGTCCCCTTCTCTCTTTTTGTGCTCAAATTTAATTTATAGGAGAGATGTTATTTGTCAGCTTATACAAACAATTACATTCCAGTAAACAAGTATACTCGACCTGGTTTAAAGTTAAATGGTGTGAAAAAATGCGTCCTACACTATACAGCCAATCCGGGTGCCGGCGCAGACAATCACCGAAGATACTTCAGCAATGCGCAAGTTTATGCATCAGCTCACATTTTCGTTGATAAAACCGAAGCAATTTGTATTATTCCGTTAAATGAAGTAGCTTACCATGCAAATGATATTCAGCAAAGAGATAGTGCCGGAAATCCTTATCGAGGAGTAGCTGCACTGAAACCTAACGCTAACTTCTTATCTATTGGGGTTGAGATGTGCCTTGAAAAAGACGGTTCATTCCATTCGGAAACAGTTGAAAGAACTGAGGATGTGTTCGTTGAATTGTGTAATAAGTTTGGTTTAGATCCTATTGATGATATTGTTCGTCATTATGACATCACCCATAAGAATTGCCCTGCACCATGGGTATCTAATAGCCAAAAATTTGTAGACTTTAAAAATCGAGTAAAGGCAAAAATGTCAGGCAAATCTGTTTCAAAAGCTTCTCCAACTAAACCAACAACCTCCTCCCCTTCCTCTTCATCAGCAGCAAGTGGTTCACTAAAATCAAAAGTTGACGGTCTTCGCTTTTATTCAAAACCATCTTGGGAAGATAAAGATGTTGTCGGCACAGTAAATAAAGGCATTGGATTTCCTACAGTTGTTGAGAAAGTTAAAGTCGGATCTGCGTATCAATATAAAGTTAAGAACTCTAAAGGTGCTACATATTACATCACTGCCTCTGACAAATATGTTGATGTTACAGGAACAATTAAAACTTCTTCCTCTACCCCAAAAACAACATCAACTTCTTCAAGCTCCTCATCTATTAAATCCGTGGGAAAAATCAAAATTGTCGGTGTATCAAGCGCAGCAATCGTAATGGACAAACCTGATCGAAATAGTTCTAAAAATATTGGCACAGTTAAGCTTGGAAGCACTATTTCAATTTCTGGTTCAGTTAAAGGTAAAAACAATTCAAAAGGTTACTGGGAAGTTATTTATAACGGTAAACGTGGATACATCTCAGGGCAATTCGGTTCAAAAATTTAATTATATTCAATAATCTCGGAGGATATTTGCTGCTCTATTCATATCAGCGAATATCCTCTTAATTTAGGAGGTGATGTAAAGTCACCTTCCTATATTCATTAAAGGTTGGTGACAAATGGATAACTTTGAGCAAAGCACCATTTCAAGATTAAGTGCACTAGAAGAAAAAGCAAAACACACCAATAACAAGATTGACTCTCTTGAAGAAAGAACAAATGTTATCGGTCGTATAGCTACGCTTGTTGAGCAACAAGTCGAAATTAATAAAGACTCTCAAGCACAATCAAGAGTACAGTTCAGTACTCTTAACGAAATGAGTAACAGTTTAAAAAATCTAAGCAAATCATATGAAAAACTAGACAATCGAGTTGAAATATTGGAACGCTCTGATTCTACTCGTAAAATTGATCCCTCACAATTTACAAAAGACCTTGTATTCAAGGTGCTGCCAAGTGTAATTGCAACTATTATCGGTGCATGGTTACTCATACATTTTGGCCTTAAATAAAAATGAACAGGAGACGATTAAATGACTAAAATTAACTGGAAAGTAAGACTGAAAAAGAAAACATTCCTTGTTGCAATTTTCTCAGCGACACTTTTATTTGTACAAGCAATTGCCTCTGCTTTTGGATATGACTTGACGGTATTAGGTGACAATTTGACAGAGAAATTTAATGCACTTCTAACTTTTTTAACTGCAATGGGTATCATTGTTGACCCAACAACTCAAGGTATTTCTGATAGTGAACAAGCAATGGATTATGATTCACCGAGATAAAACCCCTACCCTTCTCTTAATTGAGGAGGGTATTTTTTCGTTTTTTCAAGTTTCACGCTTATAATCAATTTATTTGTAATTTTCATACAAATCTCTTTACATTTCTTTCCTCCAGTGCAACTATATAATAAAAAGGACAGAAAGGGGTTTGAAACTTGAAGACTGAAAAAGTCATTCCCTATGACTTAGTAGCGACAAAAATGAATCATTGGTATGTGGCAATTAAAAAGAATTGGGTCGGTAGAGCAGAGGAAATGCGAAAAGAAGTTATGCAAGAAATAAAGATTATGGAAGAGAATCAAGATGTCTTGCTATACTACTCTCTACTCGAATTTAGACATAAATTAATGCTATCGTATATGTACCCCAACGCCATAAAGGACATTGAGAAAAATTATGGTGAGTTAAAAGAATATGAAGGTCATGAAAACTTAACAGGAATGCTCGAATATTACTATTATTTTTTCATGGGCATGTTCTATTTTAGACAAAAAGAGTTGACGTTCTCCCTTAATCACTATAGACAAGCAGAGAAACATTTGGACTCCATCGATAGCGAAGATATTGAAGTTGAAAAAGCTGAATTTTATTTTAAATTGTCAGAAGTGTATTACCACATGAAACAAACTTATTTTTCAATGAATTATGCCATGAGAGCCTATAATATTTTTAAAAAGCAACCTGATGTTGATGGAAACTCTACATACGGGGTACAAAAAGTACGCTGTCAATTCGTCATATTTGGCAATTTGCTGGACAGCATGAAGTTTGATGAGGCGTTAAAAAGAGCATATAAAGCTTACCAAGAAGCAGAAGAGCTGAATAAAAATGAGAAGAATCGTGGACATTTAATACGTTCAGCACTGTTTAATATTGGATTATGTTATAATCAAATGGAAGAACTTGATAAAGCATTTTTTCACTTTAATAAGTCGCTCCAAATCATTAAGCCAGAAAACCATGATTATGCAGCTAAAACATTGTTTGTTATCTCCTTCTTAAAAGGAAGGCAAAACGATACTAAAAATGCTCAAGCGTTTTATGAACAATCAAAGCAGATAGCAGAACAGTACAACAATGAAGTAGTTATTGAAAAGCTGAAAATGGTTAAAGGTCTTTTCTTGGACTCGGATTTAAATTTAGTAAGAGAAGCGTTCCAGTTCTTCAGAGAAAGAGGTATGTACCCTGATATGGAAAGCTATGGAGTTGTTATAGCTGATTTTCTCACAGCAAAAAAAGAAGCTTGGGGTGCAATTGAATTTTATCGTTTGGCAAATGAAGCAAGAAGACAAATTAAAAGGGGAGAAGCAATATGAAAACAAAACTAATTATCTGCGCAGTTCTATTATTCGGTGTTGCCGGAACAGTGGGTGCTTCCTATCTCCAACAACAAAACGATACACTCAAAGTTGCTGAAAGAGCCGAAACGTAAATACTAATAACTAAGTAAGGAGAATAGAGGGAGTTCCCCTCTATTCTCATGATTTATGTCCCCCAGTAAGCCCAGCTCTGTGAAGCGCTGTCCCTGCAGGTGTATAAGAAACTGCTCTTAGAATTGCTTTAGAGCCGTATTTACTTCTGATCCCATCCATCACAAACCCGAGTTTCCTTCTCTTTTCATTATCCACTTCAAATAAACTCAACTGCTGATTAACATCATCCTCTATATTTGATAATGTAACTGAGATACTTCTCACTGTTTTCCCCGAGTAAAACTTATTAAAGAGCATCAAACAGCATCTATAAATGTCCATGGTGATATTTGTGGGAAGATCAATTGTTTTGGATCGGTGAAACCCACCACCAAGCTCATCCTTGCTGTATCCAATTCCTAGGCTTATTGTTCGACCAACTTTATTATGTGTGCGTGCCCTCCTTGCTACTTCCTCACAAATTTCCAATAGAACAGCCTTAATCTCTTCTCTCCTTATATAATCCCTCAGTAAAATCTGACTCTTACCAAAACTAATCTGCCCTTGCATCAAAGGAGCTCCTATTTCTGATAAATCGATTCCATGAGCATGATAATACAACTGGTTTCCCATTATTCCGAACTTCTTTTCAAGCAATTCTAAGGGAAACTTGGCTAACTGGCCTACAGTCGATATCCCCATTCGGTTCAGGTTTCTTTCCATCCTCCCTCCTATTCCCCACATTTTAGACAACGGGTGAACCTTCCAGAGTTTATTTGGCACATCTTCATATCTCCAACGTGCAATACCACTCTTTGTTTTCTTACTCTCCAGGTCAAGTGCAAGCTTACTGAGTAACATATTGTCTCCAATACCTACTGTGCACATCAAACCAAATTCTCTCCACATACTGCTTTGTATTGCTTTGGCCATTTCTTCAGGATCTTCTTTTCCTGCATCTAAAAAAGATTCATCGATAGAGAACGTATGTACGCATTTCTCAGGAACAAATCTGTAAAACAGCTTTGTAATTTCAGTTGAAACTCTGATGAAAAGCTTCATTTGCGGATTTACAATGTGTATTCTTGGATCTTCAGGTATCTCAAAAAGTCTCGATCCTGTTTTGATTCCAAAATCTTTTTTAAGTGCAGGAGATGCAGCTAATACTACACTTCCCTGTCTCTCCGTATTCCCTACAACGGCAAGATAACATGTTAAAGGGTTAAGCCCCATTGTTACAGCCGATACAGAAGCATAAAAGGATTTCATATCGACACAAAGTATATTCTTACGTGGAAATTGTAAGTAATCAATCATTGTATGTAACTCCTATGATGTTATTCATGTTGATATAAACTGTATTGTCATTCTGGTCTTTTACATGAAGCCTGTGTTGTTCAAAATTAATGTAATGGACTCTGCCGTTGACATTTTCAACGAATCCATTGTTAAAGAGTTTGAATTTCAACTCTTTATTAAATTCAAGTGCCTCAGAGACGAGAAGATCCATCTCTTCAATTTGTTGGTCATCTAAGGATGGTTTTTCAATTTTTGATACATCAATCAAATCTTGTTTAAGTTGTGTTAAATGTTCTGGGAGCATCATTGATGTCCATTTGATTGTTCCTCGATCCCTAAGCATATCGACTCACTCCTTTATCGATCTAATATTAACAGAACAAACGTTCTTTATTCAAGATAAACCAGAACAAAAGTTCGATGTAAATGTTGGTAATTATTCGATACTATGACAATTTAAACGTGATACACTTATTAACAAATGGATAAGTTAATTGAGGAGATGAAGTAATGTCATTGATTAGCAAACTAACAAGCAAAAAACAAAAAGACAAGGAATTTAAAAATATCCTTGCTTCTATAGAGCCATTAAAAGAAGATTACTATACCCTGGGTGGTAAACTTCCTTTTTCAAAAGAATATTCAACATATGTTCCCTACGCACTTGAAAATCAATACGATTCAAGTTTAGTCGGTGTTGCTTTTGATTACTTAGCAAGGTTTAGAATTGGACAGTTCACGAATAAAGAGGAGGCAAGAGATCATTTAATTGCCTATCAGGGACTGAGGAAATTAAGTAACAAAACTAAGAACTATTCGCTCACGGATACTTTCTATATACCCTTAATAAACGACATTTTGGACTTTATCAGAAGTGAGTCGAAAATTTCTCCAGATATATGTAAAAAAGCATTAAAGCTAGCCAAACTAGAACAGCTATACAGATCTCGAACAATTGGAGAGACAAATGTTGATTTTTATACTTGTATAAATTCTTCTGATGAAATAGTCAATGACCTAATGAGCCTGCTAGAGGTTTTCGAAAATAAGTTCATAAACAGTGGCATATTAACAAAAAACAGCGAAGTTGTTTTTAACCCTTCTTTTGGCGTTAGCTCACCATTAGTAGGCGGTGCAGACGCAGATATTTGGATTGATGGGACGTTGTATGATTTTAAAACAACGAAAAAGAACTCTTTGGATAAAAATGATAACCTTCAGTTGATCGGCTATTTTATATTAAATGAACTCGCTCAAGAAGTTCACGCTGCAATAGGAGCGCCTCCCCTATTAGACATAGATAGACTGGGTTTTTATAAAGCAAGGTATGGAGAGATTGAATTTTACGATATAGAAAAATTGATTACAAAAGAAATGCGCGACCAAACATTAGTTGAATTGGCTAAATACTTTAGTGAAAATCCAGGTAAGTTAAATTTAGTTCATGACCCTTTCTTTGTAGAGGATGCAAAGGAGGTTCTAAAATCAATTAGTGAATGGGGAATTTAGAGATACGTTCTATCCAATCTTAAAACATATGATTCATATTGGTAATTTATTGTGAATTTTTAACGACAAGGGGATTTATGTATAGTATAATATTTCCTGTACATTAAGTTTGCTCACTCAAGGGAGTCTTGCTCATCCCCTAATGAAAGGGGGTGATGCTAATGTCAACATTTCAAGCATTAATACTCATGCTTGCATTTGGGTCTTTTATAATTGCCCTGTTGACGTATATAAACAAAAAATAGACCTCCCTTGAGCCCTCAGAAAGTTCAGGGAATGGTCTATCTCAACTAAGAACCAATGAGCAAGCCCTTTGATGGGCAGCTTTTTGTACAGATCCGGGGTGTTGGTAGCACCCTGGTCTTTTTTATTTTATGCAATACAATTAAACAAATGCATAAAATAATTATATAATTGTATCATTACCCTAATTATAACCATATAAAAATGGTATTTGCAATACTATTGCTTTATGGGTAAAACCATTATTTTATTTGGATTGATGATGATTAGTTTTGCACATCTCATACAATTGCAATACTTTTGTTTAGTTGTCTAAACTAACTTTCAATGCATCAGCTAGCATGGTGTTAAAATCATCAAATTTATTCATCAGCGTTCCAGAGGGTTTATCAAGCTCTAAGTATTCATTTTCAATTACATCTAAACAATACCAAGCTGTATCTGAGTCACCAAAAAACAGATATTTTTTCTGCTCATCATTTTCGTGCCACTGTTCATTTGTTTCAATAAAACCATAAACTTCTTCATCATTTTCTTCTCTCAGTAATTCTTGATCCAATCCATAGATTACCAAGCCATTAAAATCTAATCCGTTTACAGTTTGAAGGAATTTTTTATATCCTAAAGGAATCTCATTTACAGGGAACTTACCTAATACTGCTTCTTCAAAGTTCCTTATTTCTTGGTCTGTAACAGGAGAATTTAATTCATCTCCATACTTTGCTTCAGTTTTTCGAATTTCCTCTAATAAATTTACCCACATAATACTGCCTCCTTATTTCTCACTTGGATATATCTCATCATTTGGAATAGGCCAATTAATCTTCTTTGTTTCCCCCGGTGTTAAACCTTTTGTTAACGAATTTTGCTCATTAGTTATTGCTTTATGATAAGGGTCATTTTTGATCAAAATCAAGTTATCCATGTCGTTTGTGCCACCGTCATCTAAAGGAAGCTTATGGTGAACTTGATATCCTTTTGGATTCAACCCATCCTTCATTCGGGCAATATCCTTATCTGTTAAGCCAGCCTTCTTAAGTTTCTTAACTTTATTGGGGTCATTTGATAGACCTTTTAAAAATTGTTTTTTTATAGAACTGTTGAACTTTCTTCTAAGTTTTGCTGTTTCTTCTGGACTTCTCTTTGTGTAGCTAATTTCCTTAACTTTAACACCTTTTAAAAGAACCTGTTCACCTTTTAATGTTCCTACAAAATCATCGCTACCAGCCGATTTATATAGCACACTGTTCTTCTCGTCTATCGCTTCTTTCAATATTGATGTGTTTTTCACATTATGAGTATTCTTTATATCCTGAAGGATACCTGCATACGCCAAATGATTATTATTTAATGAAATAGAATTAATGAAGGTTTTTCCTTTATCAATTCCAGTCTTTACGCTATTGGTAACTGCTTTTTCTCCAGCCCCTAAGACTTTATCGACCTTGGCTGCTCCAGTTGTAGCTAACTTACTTGACCCTTTAAGAATAGAGCCTCCACCTTTTAAACCAACAAGGCTTCCAACAGCATAAGTTATATAGTGTGCTCTCGAATAAGCATCACCATTGACCATTTTATCATTCCAGGAATCAGATAAGTCTTTCCAAATAATTTTAGCATAAGTAGGTGTTTCAATTATGGTACCAGTTATTTTTAATAGCTTCTGCTCATCAGAAAGCTGTGAAAATTCCCAAGTACCAACTGCTAAGTCTTTGGCACCAACTACCGTATCCTTAACGACATCATATACAGCCACACTCACCCCTTTTACGATATCCCAGGTGACTTTTCCTACCCCTTCTAGCTGCTTCGCTTGTTCAATTTGAACTGCAAGCTGCACTTGAGCAGGTTCAAGATTCTCGTAGCCTACTTTCTTAGCAATCTCTAAATATTCATCTGGATCAGAAACACCGTCATCAAGTTTCTTTTTCAACTCTTTAATTTCTTGTTCTTTTGCTTCTTCTTTTTTAACACTTAAGTAAGATTCAGAATGCTTTTCTATTTCGCCTTTTTTCTTATGTATGTCACTTTCTCTATACGCTTTGGCGTTGTAGTGAATTGGTGTGGCGTTCTTCCCTTTGCCTGTTGATTCCTGCAGCTTTTTAAAATCTTGCTGAATGAATTGTTCGTTTGGCTCAGTCTCTGCGTACTCTGTTTTTAAATCCTCATCAAGCTTGTTTAGCTTATTGATTGTTTTTTCACGTTTGTCATCTGCAGAAGAAAGTTTGTCTTTGAAGTCTTCTGTTGAGAATATTTCAAGGGGAAGAATATCATTGATGTCGTTTAATATGTCTTTCATTGCTTTTTTCTGTTCAGACATAATGGATTTTGATTTTGTATAAGCGTTCGCCAACTCATGTTCAAGAAAAGATTCTTCTATGTAAGCATCTGACATCTTGGCATCTTCAAGTTTTGCAGAAATGCTGCTTAAGAAGGCAATCTTCATGTCAATCAGATCAATCCATTGGTCGGTCACGCCAACATGGTCATGATAAAATGCTTTAATGTTATCAGCACCTTTACCTGAAAACTCGCTGTCATCTAGGTCAGCTACGTCCTTAAACGCTTTTCTTAGCTTAACCATTTGCGACCTTAGTTCCTTATACTCTTTGGCTCTTTTATCTGCTTCAGAGAGTAATGAATCAGCCTCAAATACCTTCATATCATTCTCCTTCCTAGCCCTACTCTATGTAAATTTTACCACAATCATCTATTTGAATAACAGAAAAAGACAGCCAAAATGACTGTCTTATACATCACACTATCTTGTTCTATAATAATTTTCTGCAGTATAGTAGCGCCAATCCCAAAAAGGTTCCCCATTAGCCAATATATATCGGTCTAAAAATATTTCAAAATTTAAATTTAATGGATTGTATTCTAAACCACTTTCAAATATATAGAGATAGTTAGGATCATCTTGATTAATTTTATCTTTATCGATCATTAAATGGCATTCTTCCAATAAGTAGCCAATTGGGATACCATTGATACCTTCAAACAAATCCTCATATTTTAGTTCCTCTTCAATCTCTTCAAGGCTAAATAGCTGAAGTCCTCCACCTATATTCTCCCCATCAGAAAGAATCTCAAAAATTTTCGCACCGTTATGTAGTGTGATGAACTTCTGATAATCCTCTGGAAAGGTAATCTGGTGTTTAGTTTCAAAACTTTGAATCTCATTAAGGGTTGCTTTGTCCGAGGAAAAAGTAACAAGACATTCCATGGTATCTCCTTCAGAACAAAACAATTTAATGGATCCTTTTTCATCTAAGAGACTTTTCAAACCATTTACAGTCTTATGAACAAAGTTAGTCAAATAAATCGCCCCACTTACTTGTTAATATCCAGTCCACCAAGGAGACACAGTTTTTCGGTGGAAATCCTTTTTTAATGGGAATAAATTGTTCATATCATTATTCCCTCCGTACTGAAGAGGAATAATATGGTGAATTTCATAATCACTCCAATTCCATTTAGGGTCTCCATATTTCTTTATATACCAACTTTTATATTTATCTCTAATTTTTTTATCCCTTTTCTCTCTATCTTCAACTGGGATAACTTTCATGTTAGCATAAGCCGGTGCCGGCATTACTTTTTTGTTATGATTGTTTTTTGCATATGGGTATAATACTGCTTTTTTATTTGCAAGAAATGGTGAAGACGTTTTAGAGTCAACTACTGGAGGAGAGTCTTTCCATACAACTGAAGCCGAAAATTCTCTTTTATAGAAGCTAGTTCCACCCACTCTAAAACTTTTTGAAGAACTTGCTCCTGCCTTTATTTCTCCAAGCATAAATTTCTTAGTGTGTGCAAGAACTCTAATGTACTTTCCATTTACGGATTTATTGGCTAGTAAGTTATTTGAAGCATTCACGTACATAGGCTTTGTGCCAACAACTTTAGTGATTCTAATAACGTTTGTTATTGATTTGTTCTTCTCACTTAATAATGTTTCAACTTGTACTTCTACATAGCCAGGTACTTTTCCTTTAGTTTTATTCTTTATTTTGGTCTCTTTATTAGAAAATAGATCAACTCGATCTCCTGAGATACTTGAATCGTAGTTGTAGAGATAATCATGATTTAACTCAGATGCGAGAATATCTGCTTGTTTAATTTGTTCTTTTTCATTTCCAAGATCAACTTTTTTTAATTTGGCATTTTTATTTTCATCTACTTCAAATTTAAGTGTTCCCTTAAACAACGAGGTAACATTCTTCTCAGAATTAGAGGAAGTTGCTTCAACCTCTTTAGTGTTTAAGAAAAGTAGCATGGTAAATGATAAAACTGCAAATAAAATTAGTGGAACAAATTTTTTCATAATGGTTTCTCCTTTATTGTTAAATTTCAACCTCTTATGAGAACTCACAGATGAATATTTTTTCTTTTTTTACATTTAATACCTCCTTTCAAGAAAGATAGTACCACTGACCTTTTTTTCAAACAATCCTTTCTGCTCGCTTTTAAACTATTGTTTATGTAAGATTTTATTTAAAATTCAATTTGAAAAGATTGGATAAAGGATTATAATTATTGATGGTCTACCGATATAGATAGAGAACAAACACTTTAAAAGGGGAAATGAAATTGAAGAAAGTAATATTAGGCTTTACTGCATTCACTTTAAGCTTATCATTGGCTGCCTGCGGCTCAAATGATACTGAAAAAAGCAGTACAGAATCTAAAGAAACACAACAAGTTTCTCAGGATGCTGAACAAAAAGAAGCTACTAAAGAAAAAACAGCTGACAAATCCGATTCCAAAGACAAAAAGGAATTAGTGGATGTAACCTTAGACAAGGTTGTTGATGGAGATACGATTAAAGTTAAATACAACGGGAACGTTGATACAGTACGATACTTACTCGTTGACACTCCTGAGAGTAAAAAGCCAGATTCTTGTGTTCAACCATATGGTGAGGATGCATCTAAACGAAACAAAGAATTGGTTAGCGACGGCAAACTGCAAATGGAATTTGATAAAGGTGACCACCGAGATAAATATGGAAGATTGTTAGCTTACGTTTATGTCGATGGTAAGTCTGTTCAGGAAACATTATTAAAAGAAGGATTGGCCAGAGTTGCATATGTTTATGAGCCAAATACGAAATACATAGACCAATTCAGGAAAGATGAGCAAGAGGCAAAATCAGAGAAACTTTCAATCTGGAGCAAGAATGGTTTTGTGACTGACCGAGGATTTAATGGCTGTGTGAAAGAGAAAAACACTGCAGTTAAAAAAGCAACAACATCTAAACCGGCAGCTAAACAGCCTACTACTCCAAAGGCATCAAGTGAAACTTCGACTACAACTGAAAACGAATCATCTTCAGCGTCAACTGGAGAAACAGAATCGTTTAAAAATTGTACAGAGTTAAGAAAGAAATATCCGAATGGAGTTCCTAGTTCCCACCCTGCATACCAATCTAAAATGGACAGGGATCATGACAACTATGCTTGTGAACGTTAATTGAAAGCCCTTTGTGGCTTTCTTTTTTTAGTAAGTGATATAAAAAACCCCTCCTCTAAATAGAGGAGAGGAATGATTTATAGAGAACCCCAGATAGATTTACCACCTGTATGTCCGGTTTTTTCATGTATAGTTCTATTTACTAATTGCAATCTGCCTGTATTTTCGTGATGGTGCCATATATACCCTCGTGGAGTTTTCCCATTTTTAATGTCTTGAATCTGATACTTATTGAATTTTTTCGCATGCTCCCAAGTATTAATTGCCTTCTTCAAAGATGCGTTTGCATTCTTAAATTGTGTACCATTTGAAGATTTAATTAGACTCATAGGGAGGTTATAATTGTATTTAGATGCGAAAACAGGAAAACCTTTAGAATTAAATTTCACACCAGTCTTAGGATGCTTCTTTCCTGCAAGCTTACCATTTCTGACTGCAATTTTCTTTGTAGTTGACTTTAACGTTTGCTTAACTAGGAGCTTACCTCCGACCCGACTGACAACAGCGATTGCAGGTGGAATTAACCAAGCCCATTGAGCATGATAAGATTCGTCTTCACCTACATCATCAGTTTCTGGTTCAGTGGCGTTTTCAGTCGGAGTTACAACATTCTCTTCAAATTCACTATCAGGAACACTTTCGTCTTCATTGATTTCTTCTTGCGTAGCTCCGTCCTCTAATAAATCTTCATCTTCATAGACAGGAGCATCTGCTAAATTAGCATAATACGAATCTTCCGAAACATCAGAGTAATCTTCGTATGTATCCTCTTCGTAGTTAAAGTCATCCTCATACTCTTCATACTCGGAATCAACCGGATTTTCATCTGATCCTTGAACTGACTCTGTTTCAGGTTGAACCGGCTGTTCAATTGACTGTGCTTCAGCAAAGTTCGGTAACACAAAAGTTAGCAGGAGAAGCAAACTCAAAACGACACTCAAAATCTTCCGATAGCTTTTCATTAATTCCCTCTTTTCTTTAGGATTTTTAACACATTTCCATTCTAGTACAAATGGTGTTAAAAATAAACAAAAAGAGGAAAATAATACTTATTTTACAAAAAGTCTTTAAGTTGATCTAATATAATCTCAGTATCCTCATTTCTGGACTTTCCTAACTCCTGAGCAGCTTTTTGAACCACAGTTTTTAAATTATTCGACTTTATTTGTTGTGAGTATGAAGAAACAACTGACATCAATACGTCAGCCAATTCAAAAGCCATGTCACCTTGTTCCCCTATGGAATTATCATTAATAATGTTCAGCAGCCAATTTAGGTCTTCGACACTTTGGATTGGAAAAAGAGAAATCCTATGAATCTCCATAGGGTTCTTATTAGCAAGAATTTTTTCGACTTCTTCCTTCTGAATAGCATCTGGATCATTTGGATCAATACTTGATATTTCATCAAAATCTAAATTTTCGTCTTCTTGAACTTCTTCGTATTCATGTGTATAGAGTTTAGATAAGAATTCATCAAATGAATCTGCAATCTTAAAATCATTATTTAATTCTAAGTCAAAGTAATGAACAGGTGGATTTTCATTAGTTAGACGATAATCTAAGGCTACCCAATTATGCCCATCTCCCTGTATTAACAATAATCTTTGTGGTAACCCCCACTCTTTTATTAGATATTCACTTTCTAAAATCCCCAGATCCTTTCCTATACCTCTAATATGATCAACTTCAATATGATCGTCTGCCCAAGATGTTTCCTGATCTGTTGGGAACGCATTAAAATTAATCAATCCACCATTTTGTTGAATGATCAATTTTTTATATTGTTCAGGCAAAGTTAAGTTTAACTCTTGTTCAACATTCTTTATTTCATCTTCACTGATGTCTTTTAACCTAAAAGGATCATATTCACTGTTCTCCCAAATCTCACTCATGGTATTACCTCCTATGGGCTATGTAATGATACTTCAAGACATATACGCTTTTAAATTCGGAAAGTTTCATTCAAATTAGTGCTGGAAATTAAAACAGGCGGTGAGGCTTATCTTAGAAGAAAAGCCAGAGAGTATGTGAGGGAACTCTCTGGCCTATAGTGGCTGATATACCAACTATGATACATATACAGGATACTTTAAATTTAGGATGTATTCAAGCAGCTTTTAGGTTTAAATAAAATGGGAATTTTATTTAGATCACCTCCTAATAATTATGTATATTAAAACAACGATAATCAGCAGCAGAAGGATTATTACCCATACATAAATGTTCAGGCCAAGAAAGAATGTTCCGATCGCTGGAAATAATTTTGGGAACATAGCAATTAATAGAGTTACGATCACACCGATAGTAGGGATGATTAATGATAAATTTTCGATTTGTGATTGATCCATTATTCTTTCCTCCTATAATTACATTAGATTTTATTGAGAGTTAAGCAAGGGCATTCAATCTTGCTCACAAGCATTATAGATAGCTAGTTGAGATATTTAACAAGGTTTTAGAAGAACCTTGTTTTATCCAAATGTTACTCATAGTCAATGATTCATCCCCTCTCTTATATCCTTCAATAGTTAATACTCGCCCGCACAATTCAGCGAAAAAATTTTCAGTCATTATAAGTTGCGTATAGACTTTCCAAGACGGACAACCATTCATTTGAACTTCTACCTACACTTATAAAACGGGTACAGTAACGGTCATTTTGCGACATCAAATTAAAAAATTTCACACAACTGATAATATGCACGTCGAATAAATGTCGCGCAAATTTCTTCTGTCATATATAACTGCGTATCGACCTCCGCAATGGCACAATCTTTTCGCTAATTTTTTTTCACCCTTCATAAGTAAAACCCCATCGGTGTATTCGATTTTGCATCATCGATCTAGAACTTTTCCTCTGTTATTAATAACTGCGTATAAACTTTTAAAATCGGACACTTTTTACTGAAATTTTTTCGTCCTCACTTATAGATGCGTACATACTTCAAAAAATGGACAAAAAAATCCCCCGTCTTTAAAAGACGAGGGCTGATAATAATTCACAATACATATGCCTAAATCTAAAACTAGATAGATCAACATTCAAAGAATACAAATCTTTCAAATTATTTTGTTGTTTTCGTATTCAATGTTAGATAGAATGTTTTTACAGATACTTCTGTTTTGACATTAAACACAATAAAGAGGTGCTAAATTTTTGGAGTTAAAAAACATTGTCAATTCTTACAACATCACAAATATTTTAGGTTATCTTAGACGTTCTCGTCAGGACATGGAACGAGAAAAAAGAACAGGTGAAGACACACTCACAGAGCAAAAAGAACTCATGAATAAAATACTTACGGCTATTGAGATCCCTTATGAATTAAAAATGGAGATTGGATCAGGAGAAAGCATTGAGGGTCGTCCTGTCTTTAAAGAGTGCCTTAAAGATCTTGAGGAAGGCAAATATCAGGCAATTGCAGTTAAAGAAATAACAAGACTTAGTCGTGGGAGTTATAGCGATGCAGGACAGATTGTTAACCTTCTTCAAAGCAAACGATTGACCATAATTACACCATATAAGGTTTATGACCCTAGAAACCCTGTAGACATGCGCCAAATTCGTTTTGAATTATTTATGGCTAGAGAAGAATTTGAAATGACTAGAGAGCGTATGACAGGTGCTAAATACACATATGCAGCACAAGGGAAATGGATATCTGGACTGGCACCTTATGGATACCAATTAAACAAAAAGACCTCTAAGCTAGACCCAATTGAGGATGAAGCAAAGGTTGTTGAACTAATTTTTGATTTATTCTTGAATGGTCTCAACGGGAAGGATTACAGTTACAATGCAATTGCCACTCATTTGACCAATCTGCAAATCCCCTCCCCTGCCGGAAAGAAAAAGTGGAATCGATTCACTGTGAAAGCCATTCTTGAAAATGAAGTTTATATAGGAACTGTTAAGTATAAAGTCAGAGAGAAAGAAAAAGACGGTAAGAGAACAATTAGACCTGAGAATGAACAAATAATTGTACCTGACGCACACACTCCCATTATTGATAAAGATCAATTCGAGGAGGCGAATAAAAAAATCGAAAACAAAATACCTTTGCTGCCAAATAGAAGCGATTATAAATTAAATGAATTGGCTGGTGTATGTATTTGTGCTGACTGCGGTGGCCCATTGTCAAAATATGAAGCCAAAAGAAAGAGACAAAACAAAAACGGTACTGAAAGCTTATATCATGTTAAAGTGCTCAGATGCCTCAATAACAAGTGTATGAATGTTCGGTATAATGATGTTGAAGAAGCAATATTAGATTATTTTAGACTGTTTCAAACATTAAATGATAAGGAACTTACAAACCTTATTGAAGACATGGTTCATTCACACGAGAATAAGAACAACATCAAATCTCAAAAACAGATTAATGAACAATTCGAGCAACGTGAGAAAGAGTTACAAAATAAACTGAATTTCATCTTTGATAAGTACGAAAGTGGTATTTACTCTGACGAAATTTTTCTTCAGCGAAAAGCAACATTGGACAAGGAAATGAAAGAACTAAAAAAAGCCAAAGATGAGTTAAATGGTCTGACAGATATTAAATCAGGTATTGATATCAGTAAAGTAAGAAGCCAAATGAAAAACTTGATTCAAATTTACGAGACATCAAATGATAAAGAAGAAAAAAACAACTTACTCAGAATAGCATTAGAAAAAGTAATTGTTAAAATGACAGCTAAAAGAAAAGGCCCAGTACCTGCACAATTTGAGATAACACCTATTCTTAGGTTCGGCCTTCTAACCGGTGATACGCTGACTGATACTAAGGAAAGTTCGTTTTCGTAGTCAGTATCTCGATAAACAGATAAAGCTGTGTCCCCTGTAAACACAATGGGTGCCACTAAGCTGTTATCTGAAAAGCTGTTTCATCAAGCTAACCGCCACGTTCAAAATAGAGGAACTGTTTTTTGTTCCGTCCGTTTCGGAAATGTTCTCGGCTCAAGAGGTTCAGTCATCCCTATTTTATTTGAACAGATGATGGAAGGTGAACCGCTGACCATCACAGACAAGAACATGACCAGATTTTTTATGTCTATTAATGATGCGGCCACACTGACACTGCAATCAGCCGCTATAACCACAGGCGGAGAAACTTTTATTTTTAAAATGGAATCACTGAAACTCGAGGAATTGATTCATGGATTTGAAGAATACGCAGCGCAGCACGGTCTCCCGCACCCGGCCGCAATAGAAGTCGGCAAGCGTCCAGGTGAAAAGCTTCACGAAGAATTGACATCTCCCCACGAAGTAGAGTCACTATATGAATGGGGCAACCTATATGCTATCCTCCCAGAACCTGAAAAACATCCTGATTTTCGCAAAGTCAATTTGCCCGGGTATCAGTCTGATCAGGCTCCTCTTATTACAAAAGACAGAATTGCCCAAATTATTGAAGACCTGCATAAAGAAAAAAAGGCATAAAACAAGCCTGTCTATCCATTAGGCAGGCTTGTTTTTTCTTGCATTTATTTGTCAAATAGGTGCTGATAGCTTTCATATCCCTCTTCTTTGAGCTTATCCTTAGGAATAAACCGCAGCGCCGCAGAATTAATGCAGTAACGAAGTCCGCTAGGTCCAGGTCCGTCATTAAATACATGTCCCAGATGGGAATCAGCTGTTCGGCTTCTGACTTCTGTCCGAATCATTCCGTGGCTCGTATCCTGTTTTTCTTCCACTTCTTCTTCCTCAATCGGCTTTGTAAAGCTTGGCCAGCCGCAGTGGGAATCAAATTTATCCTTGGAAGTAAACAAAGGCTTTCCTGACACAATGTCAACATAAAGCCCTTCTTCTTTATGATCCCAATACTCATTTTGAAACGGCGGCTCCGTTCCGTTATTTTGTGTGACCTCGTATTGCATACGGTTTAATGACTTTATTCTTTCTTCTTTATTTAGCGTCATTTATTTCGCCCCCCCCCCAATGCTCACTGATAAATCCAGATCTTCCGGAGCCTGTCCGGTAACGCTGATAATGCCCTGGATTCTTTTTATAAAAATGCTGATGGTAATCTTCTGCTTCATAGAATGGTTCAGCCTTTAAAATATCTGTCACGATAGGATCTTTAAAAATGCCGCTTTCCGCCAGCCGCTGTTTTGATGCTTCGGCAAGCTCCTTTTGTTTTTCATTATGATAAAAAATCGCTGCACGGTAAGAGCTGCCGCGATCAGCGAACTGGCCGCCTGCATCTGTCGGATCAATTTGCTGCCAGAACAGCTCTAACAGCTTTTCATAAGGGAATACATCAGGCTCAAACGTGATTTGTACGGCTTCACGATGCCCTGTTGTTTCGCTGCATACTTCTTCATACGTAGGGTTTTCAGTATGGCCGCCTGTATACCCGGACACCACTTTTTCAATTCCCGGCTGTTCGTCAAATGGTTTGACCATACACCAAAAACAGCCGCCTGCAAATGTGGCGAGTTCTTTTTTTTCAGACATACTGGTGCCTCCTTTGTTAATACGTGGTATTATTATATTATAGCATGTAAAAATAGAATGAAAATGATTCTGCTTTTCAATAAAAATCTATAGGTTTTGAGTATTAGCAATTATGTAATGGGGGTTCACAAATTTGAAAGTAAGAACACAAATGATGTATGATATGGAAACTTTACTCCGTAAAGTTTTTAAACAAATACGCAATGAAATCAACGATATTCTAGATAAAGAGCTTTCGCGGAATGAATTTACCATTTTGCGCATTCTAAGTGAACAGGGACCTAAGAAAGTGACGGAATTTGCGCCCATTTTGGAAGTATCAGCAAGCCATATTACCGCAGTGACTGACGCGCTGGTAGAAAAAGAATGGATCACGAGAATCAGATCGAAGGAAGATCGGCGGATCATCCGCATCCATATCACTGAAGCAGGTGAAAAAATCGTTCAGCATTTCAATGAGAAAAAAACTGAATATTTCTTTAAACGCTTTGATTGTTATACGGATACTGAACTCGCCACATTAATCGAGCTTTTCAGCAAACTTGATAAAAAACGGTAAAAAAAGCACATACCCATTTAGGGTATGTGCTTTTCGCAGCGTCTTTCTTATCTTTCAGTAAACAATTTCATCGTTTTCCAGCGGCCGTATCTGTAGTACAAAAACGCCGCACAGCTGCTGAATAAGAAACTCATACCGATTCCGAGACCGATCCCTTTCTGTCCAAGCCAAGCTGAAAACAGAGCCGTGAAAGGATATCTCAAAACCCAAAAAGAAATCAAATTTAAAACCAAAACCTGCATCATTGCCCCAGCAGCTCTGACAATTCCGTTCAGCACAAAATTAATACCGATAAAGGGATAGAAAAACGCAATCCACCGCAAATATTGTTCACCAAACGCTACCGCGTCAGGCTCACTAATAAATAACCTCATTAAATATTTTCCGAATATCCAAATGATAATAGCAATTACGAGCATGCAAGAAAAAACAGACATCACACCAAGCTTCGCAATCGATTCCACTCTTTTATAGTTTCCGAGTCCGATATTTTGTCCCGCCATGCTGTTGACCGCCGTACCGGCCGCCATAGCCGGAAGTGTGATGATGCTGTCCAGCCGCTGCACTGCGCCAAATCCAGAGACCACATGCTCTCCATAAGAGTTGACGACGCTCATGATCGCCATCATTCCGCCTGTAATCACCATCATCTGCAGACCGGCAGGAATACCAAGTTTTAGAATCAATGCAGTCTCTTCCCACTTAGGTGCTCTTGGCATAGAAAACGGAACCAGCTGATGTTTGATGACATAAAACAAACCGTAAAGAAACGCAATGCCCTGTGACAAAACAGTTGAATAAGCCGCTCCCGCAATCCCCATGCGGAAAACAGAAATAAAGAGCGGTGCCAGCACAGCATTCAGCACAACGGCAAAAGCGATGAACCGCAGCGGTGTTTTGCTGTCGCCTAGCGCCCGAAGAACCGTACTGATAAAGTTATAACCAAACAAAAACAGTATGCCGATAAATTGAATCTGCAAATAGATCTCGGCAAGCGGAATCATGGACTCCGGCGTTTGCAGAAGACGCAGCAATGGTTCTGACAGGAAAAAACCGGCTGCGCCGAACCCGATGCTTAAGCCTGTTAATAAAACGACAAAGGCATTTATATACGACGCCATTCCTTTCTCATCATCTTTTCCCTTTTGCTGAGACAAAATGGTTAAGGTCGCATTATTAAGTCCCAAAATAAAAGAAAGCACGGTTAAAACTATCGTGCTTGATACCGCGGCCGCGCCAAGCGCTTTTGCCCCCAGCAAATTGCCGATCCATAAACTGTCTATGAATTGAAAAGAAACCTGCAGAGCATTTCCCAGCATAATAGGCATCGAAAACAGGATAAGCTGCCTCAGCACGTTTCCCTTCGTAAAATCGTATGCTTTCATTTCTTCTCCTTGTTCTCTTATATTTTCGTCCAGCCGCATGAAAAAAGAGACGGTGCAGCATGTCTCTTTTTTTCATGATTTATCGGTTTTTTTTCGGTCTTTCATGCCAAATGTAAACACCATCACACTCAAAAACAATGCGCAGTACGAAATGTTCAAGTACATTTGATCCATATCCTCAGCCGACAGATGATGATAAGCCAGCCAGCCGAAGTAAAGGGAAAACGTAAATGATAACAAACTGAAATACTGGTAAATCCGCTTCATTTCAGTCACCTCTATTGTTTAGGATGGTAATAGGAAAACTCAATTTCATCTTTTTCTAAATTAATTTTATCTGCTTTGACATACATACCGTTCGTTAATGGCATTTCAGACAAACGAACCTCAATGCTTTTATCGCCGGGATGAACATGCACAAAGGATGGAAGTTCATAGAAGCTGTCCATATAATTTAACACAAAGCTAATAGGAATACTCAATTTCCCTAAGGAAAATTTCGTTACATTCAGCTCGACATCGCCATTCTTTTTCACGGTCGGCTCAAATGCGATAAACGCGTCAATTGACGTGGAAAATGCTTTGATTTTCCCTGCCACATGGACATCGTCATCTATATCCACTTTGTAATCAAGCTGATTTGACGCTTTCTCGTTTAAATATGAGTTGACAAACGCAGCTAAGGATTCTTTTGTGCTTGTCACTTGAAATCCGTACTCGCTTTTAGAGGTATCCTCTACCTCCGCTTGCTTGCCCGGCAGCATGACCAGCGTCACAAATCCTACTGCTAATACAATATTGATGGCAAGCAATATAAAAAACAGTCGTTTCCAGTTATTCATGATTTCACCCTACTCTTTCGGTAATCCTTCTTTTTCAATTGCTTGATAGACCCGCTTCGCTATTAAGGAATAACCCGTTCCATTAGGATGAAAATCATCTTCCTCAGAAATTCGTTTACTGTCACTTTTTTGATTGAACAAGTCTTCTATATTAATGATTTTTGCATGTTTATCTTTTTTCAGCTCTTTTTTAGCAATGTTGTTCCACGCAGTGACTACCCCGTTTATTTCCTGTAATTCAGATAAAGTAAATGTAAACGGATTATACATGCTGACATAAATCAGCTCTGCGTGATTATTCAGCGCGCGGATTTCTGAAATGATTTTTTTAAAACGCTTTTCGTACGGCTTTTCCTCTTCCTGAAACGGTTCGACGGTTAATTGCAGGAAGTTTTGACGAAGGACCTTCATCAGATCATTACCGCCAATTGTTAAAAAGACATAATCTGCATCTTTTATGCCTTTTTGAACGTTTTTATCTTTTAGTTTCTCTAACAAATCCTCCGAACGATTCCCTTTGACGGCATAATTTTTAACGTCAACCTTTTTGACTTGCTCATTTGACCGGATAGAATCCGCCACCTTGCCGACATATCCCTTGCCCTCAGGATCTCCGACACCTTCTGTAAGCGAATCTCCGACAGCGGCAATGACAATGTGTTCCTTCGTTTTCAGTTCATGGGCTTTTTGTTTTCCCTCAGATGCTGTACGTATGCTCGTACATGCAGTAAGAAGCAAAATCAAACTGGCCATGAGTGCAAAAATGCGCAGTTTCAATCTTGTTGCTCCTCCCCATTCTACTAGTGGAAAGTGTATCATGTTTTAGGAGATTTGAAAATGCCTTGTCTTCGAGATTACTTGAGTTTACTAGCCGCTTTCACATCAGCGATGATGTCATCGTATGGTGTATTTTCTACTCCATTGTAATCTTTCAGCACTTTACCGTCAGGGCCTACTAAATAAAAAGAGGATTGGTGAATGACCTGGTCCTGGCCTTCAGGTTTCTTCACGATCGCTTTAAAGCTATCAAACGCAAACGTCTCGATGTCACTTTGACTGTATCCCGTTAGAAAATCCCAGTTATCAAAAGATAAAGGATAATTTGCCGCGAATTTTTTCAGCTGCTTCGGGTTATCATTCTCAGGATCAACACTAAAGGATACGATACGCACATCTATATTCTCAGCCTTTAATTTCTTTTGAAGATCTGTCATATGAGCCGTCATCGGCGGACACACGGTCTCACAATTGGTAAAAATAAAGTCTGCGAGCCAAACCTTTCCTTTTAAACTGTCTAAAGAAACATTTTTGCCATCTTGGTTTTTAAAAGTAAAAGACTCCACTTGGTAATTAAGCGGATCCTTAATCTGATGTCCTCCACAGGCACACAAAAGCAGAAAAATCAGCCCCACCGCCAACCCTTTGATCATCTTCATGCCGTTCACCCTTTCCAGCTTAAAGCGCTTACTAAATGCCGCTCTCACCTTCTTACATCCTTTGTTTAATTCTATACGCGCAAAAAAAATTCCTGCATGCCCCTTCGTCCGCCTTCGAGCGGCATAGCAAAGGGGACACACAGGAATAAACGGCGTATCACGCGTTGTGTTTTAACACCTCTTGATGAAAAACAGCCTGATAATCAGTCCATTTCATCCGGCGCTTCATATATTGTCGGAAAGAATACACTTTTGCCCTGCTTTTTGATGAAAATACTTCTTTTAAGTAGATCTGCAAATGCTGATTTAACATAAAGAAATAATGTTCATCTTCCTTTAACACAGGTATTTCTGTCACTTTCACCTGAATCCCGTCGCTGCGTTTGAACTCTAGGCTTTTGAGTAACAAGCTATCAATCCTCATTTTTTGATTGTTTTCTTCTATTATATACAATGCCGGCCGGGCTGTCTGTCATTTTGCGCGGTTGTGCCGAAAAAATCAGATCAGCAGATGGAATAAATCTTGATCCTTATTTACCTCTAAATAATGAAACGCTTTTTTATTCATCCGTTCAATCAGCGGCCCATAGTCAGCTTTGTTTTGAAGCTCAATGCCGACCAGGGCCGGTCCGTTGCTTTTATTGTTTTTCTTCGTATACTCAAATCGCGTAATGTCATCATTCGGCCCAAGAACTTCATCAAGAAATTCACGGAGTGCCCCAGCTCTTTGCGGAAAATTGACGATAAAATAATGCTGAAGGCCTTCGAAAATCATAGACCGCTCCTTCATTTCCTGCATTCTTCCGATATCGTTATTGCCGCCGCTGACAACACATACTACGTTTTTCCCTTTAATTTCTTCCTTATATAAATCCAGTGCCGCGACAGAAAGAGCACCCGCCGGTTCAGCGACAATCGCACATTGATTATATAGTTCAAGAATGGCTGTGCATACCTTCCCTTCTGGCACGAGAAGTATGTCATCAACAACGGTTTCTAGCGCTTGAAAGGTTTCATCGCCGATTTTTTTTACAGCCGCTCCGTCCACAAATTTATCAATTTTATCTAACGTGACGACATGTCCAGCTTTGTTGGATTCAAAATAAGACGCAGCGCCCGCCGGTTCAACCGCAATTACTTTGGTTTCAGGAGACACGTTTTTCATATACGTGCCGACCCCTGCAAGAAGCCCGCCTCCCCCGACACTTGCAAATAGAAAATGCGGTTCTGTATCAATATCGTTTAAAATTTCAACCGCCAGAGTTCCCTGGCCGGCCATTACATCCGGATCATCAAACGGATGGATAAAGGTGCGGTGTTCCTGCTCACAGCATTCAACTGCGTTTTTATACGCATCATCAAAAGTATCACCTGTCAAAATAATATCGATAAACCCTTTTCCGAACAGTTCAACTTGTGACACTTTTTGTCTTGGTGTTGTGGAAGGCATGAAAATCTTCCCGTGAACACCCAAGTGTTTACACGAAAACGCTACACCTTGCGCGTGGTTTCCGGCACTTGCGCACACGACTCCGTTTTTAGTCTGCTCGTCAGAGAGCTGCTTCATTTTGTTATAAGCCCCTCTGAGTTTAAAAGATCTGACTACCTGCAAGTCTTCTCGTTTCAAATAAATATTGCATTCGTATCTCTCAGAAAGTCTGTCATTCCTTTGCAGCGGTGTGTGAGTCACAACGTCCTTCACGTTTTGATGAGCCTTTAAAATGTCTTTCACTTGGATGAGAGAGTTTTCTTTAAGCAACGGTTTCATGTACAGATTCCTTTCTTGTTTTAAATCCCTATTTAATATGCCATTATAACACGAATATTCAAATAATAAGACAATTATTTTTATTTAGTAAATAAAAAAATGGATCGTATTCTAAGTTCCCCCACCCGTGATAACATCTGCGTGACCTGTATCCAGCAGCCTAAGAAAAAAGTTTCTTAAAGATAAAAGATGTTTTCATCTGAAAGGCATGCTATAATAGAACCAATTAGAACCAAAAGGAGCCAATAAATGATTACCGCACCTCGACCTTGCACTTTTCATAATCTAATTGGAGAGCATCAACTATTTCTCGAAACAAAACGAGTCGCCATGCAGTTCGCCCTATCAGAGCTTCCTGTCCTGATCACAGGAAAGGTCGGAACAGGCAAGGATCATTTTGCACAAGCCATACACCAAGGCTCTTCAAGAAACGGCGAACCATTGATCAGTATCAATTGCAGCACCCATTCAGAAGAAAGCCTTGCATACGAGCTTTTTGGCGCTGATGATGCCTTGGGTGCGTTTCAAAAAGCCGCCCAAGGTACACTTTTTCTTAATGACGTATGGAGTATGCCGGTTTCTGTACAAGCTAAGCTTCTAGAAGCACTTGACTCAGATGGGGAAAAACCGAGAATCATCTGTGCTTCTGCAATCCCGATAACAGAAGTTGCTGAAAATACATTCAGGCAGGACTTATTTTACAGGCTGAACATTTTAACGCTCACATTGCCGGTGCTGTCCGAGCGAAAAAGCGATATCCCCCTTTTGACCCAGTATTTCCTTTCGGAATCGGGGCAGCAATTGTTAATTGATCCCTCAGTCTTTCCGCTGCTTGAACAGCATCCCTTTGATGGGAATGTAAGAGAATTGAAAAACGCTGCAGATTATATGGCGGCCGTATCAAGCGGAGGAACCATTCATCCGTATGACGTGCCGCCGTATATACGGGACGGGCTAAATGAAAAAACGACGAAGAAAAAAGCGAAGCTTCTGACTTTAATGGAAAAAGCCGAGTTTCTGTTTATTTTGGAAACCATAAAAGTGTTAAATGAAAAAGGCGAACCGGCAAGCAGACGGATCATCTCTGAAAGCAGCAAAAACAGCCAAATCTCTTTAACGCCGCAGCAGGTCAGAAGCCGTCTCGATTATTTGGAGAAGAAAGAGTATGTGACAAAAAGCCGCGGACGTGCGGGCACGAAAATCACTTTAGAAGGGCTGAATTTTTTAGAAACGCTGCAAAAACAAATGATGTAGCAGCTAAAGAGAGGAGAATGTACGTGTATACAATAAAAGAAGAGATCGCCAACGCCATTACCCACGGCATCGGTGTGTTCTTATCCATACCAGCATTAGTGTTTCTCATCATATTTGCGGCTAATTACGGGTCCGCATGGGATATCGTCAGTTTTACCATATTTGGTGTTTCCATGCTGCTGCTTTATTTGAGCTCCACCCTGCTTCACAGCATTCAGCACAAAAAGACGAAAGATATTTTGGAGATTATTGACCATAGCGCTATTTACGTGTTGATCGCCGGAACCTATACCCCTTTTCTGCTTGGGCCGTTAAAAGGCACACTCGGCTTCACCCTGCTGATCATCGTTTGGGCGCTTGCCCTTGGCGGAATCGTATTCAAAATTTTCTTCGTAAAACGGTTTATCATTTTATCTACCTTGATGTATTTATTAATGGGATGGCTAATGATTATCGCGGTTAAGCCTTTATATGCTTCACTGACAGGAGCTGGATTCAGCCTTCTTTTGCTTGGCGGTCTGTTGTATTCAGCCGGAACGATCTTTTATATTTGGAGAAAGATCCCCTTCCATCATGCCATTTGGCACAGCTTTGTTTTAGGCGGGAGTGCGGCGATGTTTTTCTGCGTGCTGTTCTATTGTGTGAAAGTGCCGTTTTTATCCTAATGAAAAAGCGCAGTCTCAGTGACTGCGCTTTTTTAGGCCCGTAATTGCTTCTCACTTGCCGGTATATAAGCCTTAGAAAATGACACTTCTATATCTGCTGGCTTTAAGCGTTTAAAAAGCGATCCCTTCAGCAGTTCATCGGTTCCTTTCGTTTCCACCATTACAACCGGAAGGCGGCAGCGGGCTGCAAGTTCCAATGGATTGATACAGCCATCTAAAGAAAGAATCATGCTTTGGCCTTTTTCTAATTGGGTCAAAATATCTTCATATACCATTTCTGAACTGCTCTCTCGAATGACATTCATCCGTTCAAGCCATTGTCCGATAATCGGTAAACGAAACACTTTGGGATTTGCGATAAATCCGGCTGGTTCTTCAATATACCCGGCAATCAAAGCAATTTCAGGCAATCCTAAACGAGAATGCACATACAAAACAGGACCGCTCGGTATCGGCTCTGGCTGATGAATGGTGATGACAGATCCTGAAATGCCGATACAGCCTTCCAAAAACGCCTTTGGCTGCTCGTAAACGAGCGTCATCTGTTTTTTGTATGACAGACGCGGATCCAGCATTCTTTGATTAAACAATTGTTTTATATTTTTTAACAGCATATACACAATGTAAATCACTAGACAGCTGTAGCGAATCAATTAAAATCCTCCCGCTTCAGATGATACATTCTTTTTTTCATACACTGAAAATTCATAGTCATACGGATTTTTTTCGTCCTTAGTCCCTTGCTCAGAAGAAACAAGTTTCCATTTGCTCTCATCAAATTCAGGAAAGTAGCGGTCTCCATCAAACTGGTGATGAATTTTTGTCATATACAGCCTGTCCGCATAAGGGAACAGCGCCGTGTAAAGCTGTGCGCCTCCGATCACGAAGCATTCCTCAGTATCTGAGGCAATCTGGAGCACATCCTCTATTGAACTGACGACGGTACAACCGGGAAATTCTGAATCGTGTGCAGATGTCACAACAATATTTTTCCGATTCGGAAGCGGACGTCCAATTGATTCATATGTTTTTCGCCCCATGATGATTGAATGTCCTGAGGTTATTTTTTTAAAGTATGCAAGGTCATTCGGCAAATGCCACGGCAAATCATTGTCCTTCCCGATAAGCCGGTTGGCATCCATCGCGAAAATGAATGAAATCATACGCTGACCGCTCCTTTAATATGCGGATGCGGATTGTAATCTTCAATGATAAAGTCATCAAACGTAAAGCCGAAAATCGAATCAACCTCTCTGGCAAAACGAAGCTTCGGCAGCGGGCGGACATCTCTAGTCAGCTGCAAGTTAACCTGTTCAATGTGATTTTGATAAATATGAACATCGCCGAATGTATGAATAAACTCGCCCGGCTCAAGCCCTGTTACATGCGCGATCATCATCGTAAGCAGCGCATAAGAAGCTATATTAAACGGCACACCGAGGAAAACATCGGCTGAGCGCTGATAAAGCTGGCAGGACAGCTTGCCGTCAGATACATAAAATTGGAACAGGCAGTGGCACGGAGGCAAGGCCATTTTATCGATTTCACCAACATTCCATGCACTGACGATTAAGCGTCTTGAGTTCGGATTTGTTTTAATATCTTCCACAAGACGTGAAATTTGATCAATGGTTTCTCCGTCAGCTCCCCGCCACGAACGCCATTGCGAACCATATACAGGTCCGAGTTCGCCGTTTTCATCGGCCCACTCATTCCAAATACGCACTCCGTTTTCCTGCAGATAGCGTACATTGGTATCACCCTTTAAAAACCAAAGCAGCTCGTGCGCAATTGATTTAAAGTGAAGTTTTTTTGTGGTCAGCATCGGGAAGCCTTCCTGTAAATTAAATCTCATTTGATAGCCGAAGGTGCTGATTGTTCCGGTTCCTGTACGGTCGCCCTTTTTTTCACCATGATCTAAAACATGTCGGCATAATTCTTTATACTGTTTCATTTTATTCATCCTTTAAAAGTAGTCTTATAGTAGTGTAACACAATAAAAAATCATTTCTGAACCCAGAAATGATTTTTTTTATAAGTCAGCTGACAACAGGCTTTTCGTCCTGTTCTTTTTCTTCATCTTGCAGATCCTGATGCGTATGGGCAATTCTGCTCGCTGCTGCGGCTGCAAGTGCTGCCACAATATCATCCAAAAACGTATGGATGCCGTCAGGACTTTCATCGAGCTCCTTAATAATTCCGATCTTCTCTTTATCCAAATAACCAAAGTTGGTCAAGCCGATCGAACCGTACACATTAACGATTGAAAGAGGGATAATTTCATCTATGCCGTACAGCGGTTCATCTGTTTCAACAAGATGCTGCAGCGGTTCAGGAAGCAGTTTCTGCTCTGCAAGCTGATCAAGCGCCAGCCCAGTTAAAACAGCATGGATAATTTCACGCTTGTTAAGTACTTTTTCTACATTCTCCATACATACACTAAGCGGGAGATTTGGATTGTATTTTTCCTGAAGTTTTTGAACAATACGCGCAATATCTTCTATCATAACGCCCCGTTTGTTCAGCATATCTTTTGTTATATCGACCATTTCATTCATTGTGTACTTTTTCATATCTAATGGCATCTCCTTTAGGCACTCATCCAGTTGGGAGGTGTGTTGCGGTCCCAATAAATGCTCCCAAGCTCATGGTGTGATTGAAATCCATCTTCTGCTGTATGATAATGAAAATTAAACCAGTAGCCCTCATGCGGAGGGTGGTCTCTGCGCACATGAAACCTGAGGAGGTCTTCTCCGGTTGACCGATTAAAAACGTGAAAGATTTTCTCCGTTTTCCCCGCTGAAGGCTTGCTTGAAATCACAACATCTTGATACGCTTCGTCATCTTGTAATGTCGCTAAAAAGTCACATATGACGTTTTCGATTTTCGGCAGAATCTCTTTCCGATAGTCATCCTCAATGACCGGAGCAATTTTGCTGCCAAATTTCAAAAAGGACTGATTTTCAGCGCTGTCAAGGAGCTGTTCCTTGTACGATTGAAAAAGTAATTCGGGGTCTCGCCTGTCTTCCGATTCATAATCATCGTACAAATCATGCTCATCATAAAAAGCGGTGTAATCATTCTGCTCAAGACTGCTCGGCTGTCCTGAAGGCTTGTCTGCCATGAGAGCAGCCGGAGGAGATACGAGCCCGAACGTTACGATGGTAAATAAAACCACAAGGGTCTTTCTCATCCACAATTTCATGACTGCTTATTCCTCTCTATTTTATTGTCATGTTTCTCTTATTTTATCATAGGTCGAACTTACAAGTCATGTACTATATGAAGCTCTAAGTCAATTTAGGAGATTTGTTGCTTTGCCGCGTGTATAAAAACGCTTACAATATAATATGAAAGGAGGCCTTCCGCATGATTGACGCCTTGTTTGCAACGGTTTCACTTTTAACATTATTATACTTTGTCGTCATGGAAGTCACCGATTAGAAACAAGCCCGTGAGGTTCTTCACGGGCTTGTTTCGCTTGCGATTTGAATAACACCGTAGTGAAAAAGCGCTGTTTTTCTTTTCAATACGTTAAAACCAAATTGGTCAAAGCGCGGGCTTTTCCAATGGTCTTTGAGTACAACGCTTTTTCTGGCTGCCCGCACCGCTTCTTTGATGCAGCCGTCAGCCAATGCAGAATCCTCAGCCAGCTCTCGTAATGGCGCGATGCCATCAGACGACTCTACAGGCTCATGAAACATCGGATCAAAATAAATGACATCTACTGATTTGTCAGGCAGCTGCTTTAGGTAGTCAAAGCAATCCGCATGATTCACTTGTATTCTTCTCATGGCAGCTTGAAGCTGTTCTATACCGGTTTCCCATGAATGGAGCCCCGTATTCACCAGAACGGACACAAGCTTGTTTTTTTCCAGCCCGATCACCGACCCGGTTTCGCCAACGGCCATACTTGCGATAATAGCGTCGGAAGCCAGACCGAGCGTGCAATCCAAAAAAGAATCTCCGTCCGTTAAGCCGGCTGCCCGAAGCATCGGCTCTTGCTCGCCGCGCATAAACCGTTTAGCTCTGAACATCGCTGTATTCGGATGAAAAAAGAATTTACCGCCTTGTTTTGTATAAAGTTCGAACCGCTCTTTTCCAATCACGAGCAAATCACGCTCAGCTGACTTCAGCATATTTTCAACCGTTTGTTTATTTCGGTCGCAATATCGTATACCCAGCTCTTCCGAAAGCATTTTTGCGATCTTTATCGTGTGGTCAGACGGTCTATAGCTTGTTGTAATCATGATCTATACTCCCAAAGAAAATGCCCGGAAAACGGGCATTTAGCAGTGTGCATCAAAGGCGTCAGTTAAGTTTTTCATGATTTCTTCCATTTCGTGCCCTTCAATCTCATGACGCGGAATAAAATGCACGACTTCTTTGCCTTTCAAAAGAGCCATTGACGGTGAAGAAGGCTCCTGGCCTGTAAAATACTCCCGCATTTTTGCAGTGGCTTCTTTATCTTGGCCCGCAAATACTGTCACCGTATTGTCAGGTGTTTTGTCGTTCTGCAGGACTGCCTGAGTTGCCGCAGGACGCGCAAGACCAGCTGCACAGCCGCAAACAGAGTTAACGACTACGAGAGTTGTGCCCTCTGCCTTTTCCATAAAATTCTCCACTTCTTCTGCCGTTGTTAATTCTTCAAAACCGGCACCAGTCAGCTCGCGGCGCATCGGAACGACAAGCTGGCGCATATATTCTTCATAAGCCATTGACATAAAAAAAAGCCCCCTCTATTATCCTTCATCTGAAGTAAAGGATACTATAGAGAGAGCCGGATTTCAAATGTTCATGTCTTAAAACAATAGAATGTGATCCTTATGTCTAGATTTTCATGATACCGCCCGTATTGGCACTTGTCACAAGTTTAGAATAACGGGCTAAATAGCCGGTTTTCACTTTTGGCTCAAAGCCTTTCCAATTTGCTTTCCGTTTTTCCCATTCTTCTTCAGGCACTTGAACGTCCAGGATGCGTTTTTCAATATCAACGATGATATGATCGCCGTTTTCAACAAAGGCAAGCGGTCCGCCTTCTGCTGCCTCTGGTGATACGTGTCCGATTGAAAGGCCTCGGGATGCTCCGGAAAAACGTCCGTCTGTAATCAACGCTACTTTCGGACCAAGCCCCATTCCGACAATCTGTGATGTAGGTGCAAGCATTTCAGGCATACCCGGCCCGCCCTTTGGCCCTTCGTAACGAATGATGACGACATCGCCTTCTTTTACTTTCCGGTTGATAATGCCGTCTAGCGCCTCATCCTGAGAGTCGAATACGACAGCGGGCCCTTCGTGTCTCGTAATTCCGTTCTGTACGCCGCCGGTTTTGATGATAGCGCCGTCCGGAGCCAGATTTCCGAATAATACGGCAAGGCCGCCCTTTTCAGTGAATGGCTGATCTAACGGATGAATCACGTTATAATCCTTCACTTCATGTCCGGCAATGGTTTCTCCAAGCGTCTCACCTGTAACTGTCAGCGCGTCCAAATGAAGTGCTCCTTCTTTTTTGGAAAGCTCATTCAATGCTGCAGACACACCGCCCGCTTCATGAAGATCTTCAATAAATACATCAGATGCAGGCGCCAGCTTAGCCAAATGCGGCACGCGCTCTGCGACTTCATTGATGCGTTCTAAAGAGTATTCAACGCCAGCTTCATTTGCAAGGGCAAGCGTATGAAGTACAGTATTTGTTGAACCGCCGAGCGCCATATCAAGCGCAAACGCGTTATCAATCGCTTTTACTGTAACGATATCTCTCGGTTTGATGTCTTTGCGAATGGTTTCCATTAATTGCGCAGCTGATTTTCTGACAAACTCTTTTCGTTCCGGTGATGTCGCGAGAATGGTTCCATTACCAGGCAAAGCCAATCCAAGCGCCTCTGACAGACAGTTCATTGAGTTTGCTGTAAACATTCCCGAGCAAGATCCGCATGTCGGGCAGCCGAACTGTTCTAATTCTTGAAGTTCGCTTTCGCCGATTTTTCCAGCTTGATAAGCACCGACTCCCTCAAATACTGAAGAAAGAGAGATTTTGCGGCCGTCGCTTGTTCTTCCTGCCGCCATCGGCCCTCCGCTGACAAAAATGGTCGGAATGTTGATGCGCATAGCCGCCATAAGCATTCCCGGCGTGATTTTATCACAGTTCGGAATACAGACCATTCCGTCAAACCAGTGCGCTGATACGACAGTTTCCACTGAGTCCGCGATGATCTCACGGCTCGGGAGCGAATATCTCATTCCGATATGCCCCATCGCAATTCCGTCATCTACACCGATTGTATTAAATTCAAACGGTACGCCTCCGGCTTCTCTGATTGCTTCTTTTACGATTTTTCCAAACTCCTGCAAGTGAACATGACCGGGAACGATATCAATATATGAGTTACAAACCGCAATAAACGGTTTACCAAAATCCTCTTCTTTTACACCTGCTGCGCGGAGCAAACTGCGGTGCGGTGCTCTATCGATTCCTTGTGTGATCATGTTACTGCGTAATTCTGCCATGGTGATCCTCCTAAATAGTCTCAATTGTTAGATTGAATTTTATTTTAACAATTTTCAGTTTATTTGCGGGCCGTTTTAGCTAAATCGCATGATTTCAGGCCGCCCTTTCCTCTGTTGTTTGATTCATGTTTTTATATTTATATAGCTTTCTGTCGATGTGAACCCTCCAACTATTAATATTGTTACTTACTATATATAGTTTTTGATTATTTTTCAACAATATTCGAAATAATTTTTATAAAAAGTGAATTCAAACAAAAAAGGTGCATGATCTGCACCTTCATCTTCTTTTTTATTCGCCTTTTTTTCTGCTCTCTGTCATTTGCTTCCAGACTGAACCTTTTGCCTCTTCCCCATGTTCGATTCGTTCCAGCGCCATTTTCACTTGAAGGCTGACTTCGAATTCCGGATCATCTTCAGCAGCCCGCAAAGCTTCTATTGCACTTTCATCACCGACTTCGTAAAGGAACATAGCGGCGCGCCAGCGGACCAGCTTGCTTGAGTCGCTTAACGATTTTATCATCGCAGGGATGGCTTGAGGATCGCCGATATCAGACAGGCAGTCTCCAGCCGTTCTTCTCACCGATACAGACTTATCCTCAAGCGCCTTATACAATAGAGGAAGAACATCAGGTGATTCAATCATTCCCAAATACACAACAGCCTGTCTTCTAATGGACACCTTCGGATCATCCAATGCTTTTTGCAAAACGGGGATGTCCTCTTCTTTTGGATTCATCTGCTCCAAGTGTGCGTATCGCCGCTTCCAGTCCTCATCATCCAGCATGTCAAGCGTTACTTTATAGGCTTTGCGCTGTGCTGTTTGTTTCGTTTCGCCTTTACCTTGGATCGCTGCTTCCGTTAGCCGTTTCAGCCTTTCATCACTGTAAGCGGCCTGAAGCTCTTCTGTCACGTCATGGCCGATTTCAGTAAAATCGCCGAATCTGACGCCTTGTTCTTTCCAAGCTCGTTCAAACACAACATTTGACGCTTCAGATCTGAGTTTTAAGATCGCCTGCTGAAAACGGTCAGGAAGCCCGAACCGCTCTTCACGCTCACCATCTGTTAATTTGACTTGCATAGGAATTCCGCTGAACATCTGTACAAACACTTTCACTTCTCCAAATGACTCCTGATCCGAGCGGTTTTCTGCACTCTCAGCGCTCTCCATTCCAAATGCCGTCCGGACTTGCGGTAAAATGTCTTTCCAGTCATATCTGGCGTTCCGTTCAACCGCAAGAAAGTCGGCAACGTGATATACCCCTTTAACTCCTTCAATATTTAGGATTTCCACGACAACAGGCGGGGCGCCTTCTGCCTGATCCGGTTTATAATTATTGCTTTTGCCCGCCGGAAGCTCTTCCGTTAAGATGACCTTCATTGTATTCGGGCTTGGCGTCGGTTCAATTGATTTTATCTTCATGATTGTCCTCCTATAGCCTATCTGTGACTTATTCTAACATAGTCGCCCCGCGCCTTCTATTACGATGTTTCAATATCAATTCCGGGAATTTCTTTTTCTAATTGACTGACAAAATGAAGCATAAATTTATGCCTCTCGTCAGCCATTTCTCTTGCGGTATCTGTATTCATCATATCTTTTAGGAGCAGCAGCTTGCTGAAAAAGTGGGTATAGGCACTCTTATCATTTCCATAAAGGCTATGTCCCTTTGCTCCCGCAAACATAAACGTCCGTGCTATACCAACTGCGCCGATCGCATCCAGCCTGTCAGCATCCTGTACGATTTTCCCCTCAAGTGAAAGCGGTTCTTTTCCGAGCTTTTCCCTGTCCCGAAAGGACATTCTAGTAATAATGTGAATAATTCTTTCAGCCTCATCTTTTCCGGCTCCTAAAGAAACCAGCCGTTCGTCCACCTCACTGACTGAAAGCCTGATTGCGTCAGGCAGCTTCACATCAATCAAATCATGAACCAAGGCTGCCGCTTCAACGACGAACAAATCCGCATTTTCCTTTTTTCCAATATATAAAGCAAGCTCTGCAACTCTTGACACATGAAGCCAATCATGACCCGTGCTTTCCCCGCTCAGAACAGATTTGACCCATGTCCTGATTTGCTCTGTCTGCATCAGTTTTCGATCCCGCACCAAAACACCCTCTTTATTGTCCTAATAACTTCGCAATAACGTCTTCCAGTTCTTTCGGATTTGTGTTTGGTGAATAGCGTCCGGCTATTTCTCCGTTTCTGCCCACTACAAATTTAGTGAAATTCCATTTGATTGCCTTTGTTCCAAGCATGCCTCTCGCATTGTCTGTCAAATACGCAAAAAGCGGGTGGGCATTTTTTCCGTTCACCTCGACTTTTGAAAACATGGGAAACGTCACACCGTAATTTATTTCGCAAAATTCCTGTATGCCTTCCTCGTCGTCAGGCTCCTGATTCATAAATTGATTGCAGGGAAACCCTAAAATCTCCAGGCCCTCCGGCTGGTATGTATCATACAACTCCTGAAGCTGCTTAAATTGAGGAGTAAAACCGCATTTACTGGCTGTGTTAACAATCAACAACACCTTTCCGGCAAATGGCTGAAGTGTCATGTCTTTGCCTGTAATGGTGCGGACCCTCATATTGTATATAGACATTGAAATTCCCTCCTAATGAACCTGAGTGCTGTGATTATTTTACCTTTTTTCCTGTTTCAAAACAAAACGGAAGCTCTAGGTTTATCAATTGTACAGACATCGTGTTCAACGGATGTTCTTCCCTCATCGGATCATTTGTTTATGAACAGAAACATCTCTTGAGAAGGAGCTATTATTCTATATATTGCATGACACCTGGAAAACTCATTACAGTGAAACCAAAAGTCATATGTTTGCGTTTATTATATAGTATTTTCTGCTGTTCCCCTTCAAACCCTTATAGATAGATTGAAAATTGGCGGGAAAATTCCTATAATGAAGAAAATTAACGGGGAAATGATGGAGGTGGCACGTTGCCTATTAATATACCTACACACCTGCCGGCAAAACAGGTGCTTGAGAGTGAACATATCTTTGTAATGGATGAAAGCAGAGCATTTCATCAGGATATCCGGCCGCAGAAAATTATTATTTTAAATTTAATGCCGAAAAAAATCCAAACGGAAACTCAGCTGCTCAGACTGCTTGGGAATTCGCCTTTGCAGGTTCATTTTACATTTTTAATCCCAAGCACTCATACACCGAAAAATACAGCAAGGGAACACCTTGATGAGTTTTATACGACATTCTCCAATATCCGTCATAAGAAATTTGACGGCATGATCATCACCGGTGCGCCGATCGAGCATTTGGCGTTTGAAGATGTTTCTTATTGGGAAGAGCTCAAAGAGATTATGGAATGGAGCAAAACGAATGTCACGTCAACCTTGCATATTTGCTGGGGTGCTCAGGCAGGTTTGTATTATCATTACGGCGTGGAAAAAACTGAAATGCCGAAAAAAATCTTTGGTGTGTTTGAACATACTGTTCTTTCCAAGCACGAAAGATTGATAAGAGGTTTTGACGAGCTATACTACGTGCCGCATTCCCGGCATACAGATATAAATATGGAACAACTGCAAGCAGTGCCCGAGTTAAACATTCTTACTGCATCAAAGGAAGCTGGGGTTTGCTTAATTGTGTCAAAAGACGAAAAACAAGTCTTTTTAACAGGACACCCTGAATATGATACAAATACGTTGCTTCAAGAGTATGAAAGAGATCTGGAACGAAACCTTTCGACTGTCGAGGCGCCGAAACATTATTTCGCAGAAGACAGCAAAGAACCTGTCAATCGCTGGAAAGCACATGCGACATTATTGTTTATGAACTGGCTTAATTATTATGTTTACCAAGAAACTCCTTATGAATGGGACTAATTTTTCTTTTTAAAGTGATACGCTGAGCAAAAAATATGATAAAATACATCTGATTCAGTATGCGTATAACAAAAATTTAAAATACTGGAATCCGAATCTTTTAAAATTAGTTTAATTTTTTCACTGCATTAATAATTCGATTATGTATTTGTGTTATGTTTATGTATAGACAATAACTCCTTACGATGCATGAAGCTTGCTTGTTGTTGATTACATTGAGGTGAATTTACTTGAATACCAATAAAAGAGTATTAATTTTGACTGCAAATTACGGAAATGGACATGTACAGGTAGCCAAAACGCTTTATGAACAATGTGTACGTCTCGGCTTTCAGCATGTAACAGTTTCTAATTTGTATCAAGAGTCAAATCCGATTGTTTCAGAGGTAACTCAGTACCTTTATTTAAAAAGCTTCTCAATCGGAAAACAGTTTTATCGTTTGTTTTATTACGGAGTTGACAAAATCTATAATAAACGTAAATTTAATATTTACTTTAAAATGGGAAATAAACGATTGGGCGAACTTGTCGATGAACATCAGCCCGACATCATTATTAATACATTTCCGATGATCGTCGTACCCGAATACAGACGGAGAACAGGAAGAGTTATTCCTACCTTCAACGTCATGACTGATTTTTGTCTTCATAAAATTTGGGTTCACGAAAATGTGGATAAATATTATGTGGCGACAGATTATGTGAAGGAAAAACTGATTGAGATCGGGACCCATCCCAGCAACGTGAAAATTACGGGAATTCCGATCAGGCCTCAATTTGAAGAATCGCTGCCGGTAGAGCCGATTTATAAAAAGTACGATCTTTCGCCTGATAAAAAAGTGCTGCTCATCATGGCTGGCGCACACGGTGTATTAAAGAACGTAAAAGAGCTGTGCGAAAACCTTGTTATGGATGATCAGGTGCAAGTGGTGGTCGTATGCGGAAAAAATACGGCTTTAAAAGAATCCTTGAGCATACTTGAAGCAGAAAACAGCGATAACTTAAAGGTTCTCGGCTATGTAGAGCGAATTGACGAGCTCTTCCGGGTCACAGATTGCATGATTACAAAACCAGGCGGTATTACTTTGACAGAAGCCACTGCTATCGGCGTGCCTGTCATTCTGTACAAACCAGTGCCCGGACAAGAAAAAGAAAATGCAAATTTCTTTGAGGACCGCGGAGCTGCCATTGTCGTGAACCGACATGAAGAGATTCTCGAGTCTGTCACCTCCCTTCTTTCAGATGAAGATACCTTACAGCGAATGAAGAAAAACATTAAGAGTCTTCATTTGGCACACTCCTCTGAAGTGATTTTGGAGGATATTTTGAAGGAATCAGAAATGATGACGACCAAACAAAAAGCCAAGGCGCTTTCTTAACTGATGTTCTTGCAGGAGCACACGAAAAATCGTGTGCTCTTTTTATTCGCATTCATCTTTTCGTAAAAGCGGTTACATTTTTTTGAGAAACTTGCCCTTTTTTTCAAAAATAAGCAGTTTCGCAACTTGACGCGTGCTGCCAGATGGTGTATAGTTGAACCATCATTTAACAACGAAACGAAGTTAAATGATACAAAATTTTTTTTAGCACATAGGTGCTACAGTACTAGGAGGAATTAAGCAATATGCAAAACGGTAAAGTAAAATGGTTCAACAACGAAAAAGGATTCGGCTTCATTGAAGTTGAAGGCGGAGACGATGTATTTGTTCACTTCACAGCTATCGAAGGAGAAGGATACAAATCATTAGAAGAAGGACAAGAAGTTTCTTTTGAAATTGTCGAAGGTAATCGTGGACCTCAAGCTTCTAATGTTGTAAAACTCTAAACTCAATATAAGTTGACAAATAGAGGAGAGGCAAATGCCTCTCCTATTTGATTTTCATCTGAATTTCGATCGCTAAAATGTTTTGTTTGCACCTCTGCTCAATCTCTTCAATATGCTTTTCCATTGACGGCTTTCCTTTTTTCGCAATATCCGCAAGTTCTTCTAAATCATTGTATATTTCTATAAATGTTTTGTGAAGGATCGATTTTAAGTCTTTATCATCCATAGCTGTGCTCCCCTTCTCTACCAAGATACCTCAAATAGTAAAACAGACCTACTCATTCAGGTTCAATAGTTATATCGGCTTATTTTTTATTTTATTTTCTATTTTGGCACATAAATTTAAAAAAACTCTGCAAAATAGTTGCGGAGGTGTTTTTTTGTGAACTCAGAATTTCATGAAGAGGATCAGACTGGATTTACCGATAAACGGCAGCTGGAGCTAGCGGTGGAAACAGCGCAGAAAACGACCGGCGCCGCCACAAGAGGCCGAAGCTCAACATTACTCAATTCCGCATACCAAGCCATCGAGGACGCCAGGGAGCTTTCACTGTCTCAAGAACTGGCAGCTCTTGATGATCCTGAATTTGTACAGCAGCAACAGCAGCTGTTAGATGCCTGCCAGCATCAGCTGGATGAATTTAAAAAATAAAACCGCAGCTTCTGCGGTTTTATTTTTTAGTGCTTGGTTAAGACATCTCCATATGATTTAAGCTTTTCCCCCACTGTACATTTATTGATACAAAATGAATGTGCGTATGTTTTGCCAAACTCCTTGCGAAACTGCTTCTTAATAAAACAGTCTTTGCAATATTCATCTTGCAGTTCTGTCAGTTCCTTATATATAGCTTTCTTATCCAATATTGTCATCTCCGTTACAGTCTAATTTCATGTGGCTTTCTACGAATTGATGAGATAGGATTTTTTTTGCGAGGCCATCAGCTTCCTGATTTTCTTTTCGCTGTATCGTTTCGTATGTCGGACTCAGCTTTAGTGACTCAAGAAGCGATTCTATTTTATCCAGCCATTCATTATGGGAGGGATCATAGCAAGGCCAGCTGCCGTCAAGCTGGTTCAGCACAACAAGAGAGTCCCCTCTGATCGTGATTGAATTTCTGCTAGCTCCGAGCTCTCTTACTTCTCTTATCGCTTCATAAAGAGCGGCATATTCAGCTTCGTTATTGGTTTTCAGACGGAAGCTTTTATTTTTTCTTAAGCGGTGGCGCGCCCCTCCCAATGAATAATAAATGACGATTCCGAGCCCGGCCAGCTGGCTTTCCTTATCGAAACTGCCGTCAAAATAAACGGTAATGTCATCAGGTTCATGCGCAAGCTCCTCAGTCAGCTTTTCTAATTCCTTCAGCGTCCAGACGCCGCCCTTCTCATCTTCGAATTCAAGTTCCTTCATATAAGGAAAACGGCCGAGTTCCCTCGCGAGCATACGTGCTTCCTGAACAGTCAGCCAGTTTTCGCCCAAAAACGAGACAGGCCCTGTCCCTTTTGCTTCTATTTTCATGTGCGGTCTGAGATTCAATATAATCACCTTACCATTCATTAGTTGCCGGGCTTGTGCTATAATCAAACCATTCTTAACCCGGAAAGGAAGCTTCTTCATTTTGTTTAATAACTCTTTTTGGATCTTTTTTGCGATCATTCATTTTATCATTGTTCTTTTATTTTATAAAGGATTTGGCAAAATGGGTTTATTTGTGTGGATCGGCTTTGCAACAGTCTGTGCCAACCTTCAAGTCGTCAAAACGGTTGAACTGTTTGGCTTAACAGCAACGCTCGGGAATGTGATGTACGGCACAATCTTTTTTGCTACAGATGTGCTGAATGAAAAATATGGGCCAGCTGAAGCGAGAAAAGCTGTATGGCTCGGGTTTTCGACTCTCCTGACACTGACTTTTGTTATGCAGGGCGTTCTGCTTTTCGAACCCGCTTCGAGCGATATTTCACAAACAGCGCTGGAAACAATTTTCGGTTTTCTCCCGAGAGTTGCTTTGGGAAGTCTGCTTGCCTTTATCTTCAGCCAAACACTGGATGTTTATGTATATTCGGCAATTAGAAGGATATTTCCTTCCGATCGGCTTCTATGGCTGAGAAACGGCGGCAGTACAGCAGTCAGCCAGCTGTTCGATACATTCATTTTTACCGGAGTCGCTTTTTTCGGTACATATCCGGCGGATGTTTGGCTACATATTTTTATTTCTACATATTTGATTAAGTTTGCGGTATCTCTGATTTCTCTGCCCTATGCTTATGCGGCGAAAAAAATGATTCCGAGTGACGAAAGGAGTACATGATGCCTACAGAAATTTATGTTGACGGAGCGAGCGCCGGTAATCCAGGGCTTTCCGGCATCGGCATTTTTATCAAACATGAAGGAAAAGCAGAATCTTTCTCGATTCCAATTGGAATGCATACCAATCAGGAAGCGGAATTTCTGGCGTTAATTGAAGGCATGAAACTGTGTGCAGCGCGCGGGTATCAATCGGTCTCCTTTCGAACTGATTCGGATATCGTGGAACGCGCAGCCGATCTTGAAATCGTGAAAAATAAAGCGTTTCAGTCGTTTGTCGAAGAAATCACCCGATTAAAAATGGCCTTCCCTCTTTTTTTCATCAAATGGATTCCAGGAAAGCAAAACCAAAAAGCCGACCAGCTGGCAAAAGAAGCGATTCGGATGAATGATAAGAATTAGAATGGTTCATGCTATTGATGAGGTGAACAAACATGAAAAAGAAAGATAAGGGCCGGCTGACCGGCGGTGTTTCCCCGCAAGGCGATTTAGAAGGAAATACACATAATGACCCTAAAACAGAGCTTGAGGAAAGAGCTAAAAAAAGCAATACAAAACGCTAGAGAAGATCTTAAACGATCTCTCTAGCGTTCAGTTTTCCAAGCATACGCTCTATTCCTTTGATCTGATGGCGGCGAAGCATGACAGCCGCCTGCTCCATTTTCAATGTAAAAACGGCTTCTGTCAGCGTACAGGCTAACGGCACAGAGCAGTTAATCTCAGCAAGCTTCCTCGAAATTTCCAAGTCGCTTAAACCTTGCTGAATTTTCCCCTGCTGTCCCTTTGGAAGAAGAGACAGATTCTCCAGCAAGCGGTCAATTGTTTCGTATTCACGAATCAGTTTATACGCGGTTTTTTCTCCAATGCCTTTTACTCCGGGATAATTATCACTGGAATCGCCCATCAGCGCTTTGATGTCAATTAAAGCCTTGGGCAGGACACCTGTTTCTTCGTAAAATACTTCTTTTGTATACATTTTATAATTGCCGATTCCTTTTTGAAGCAGCGCAACGCTTACTTCGTCCGTTAACAGCTGAAGTAAATCCCTGTCGCCTGTTACGATCGTAATATCCGTTTCTTCAGAAAACAAAGCTGCAAGTGTTCCAATACAATCATCCGCTTCGTACCCGGCAAGGCCAATATTCATGATGCCAAGTTCAGCGGCCGCTTCCTTTGCCAGATCAAATTGCGGTATCAGTTCAACCGGCGGCTGGCTTCGGTTCGCCTTATAATCCTGGAACAGATCATTGCGGTACGTTTTGCTGCCCATGTCCCAGCAGCATACAACGTGTGTAGGCTGAAATGTTTCCACGGCTGTGATTAAATGCTTCAAAAATCCGTTAACGCCGTTTGTCGGAACCCCGCTGTCATTTATCATAAAGTTGCGATGCACGGCTGTGGCGAAAAATGCCCTGAATAATAGAGCCATGCCGTCAACAAGCAATAATTTATTTTTCATATGATAACTCCTTTTTCTATCAGTCGATCTATTTTACCATAAGTGCCGCGAAAATAAAAAACAGCATCTCTGTATAGAGATACTGTTTGCGGTTAAATTAATCGTTGTGTCTTTTATTGCTGGCAATCAGCTTTTCAGCTTCGCGTCCTGCGTAAGAGTCGAAATGGGTTTGAAACCCGTTTTTCTTTTTGGCATTGTTATTGGCCTGTGCATTTCTGTTACCCAGCTTTGTTCTGCCCAACATAAATCCCCCCTTACGTCGGATACATATAGTATGCGCGTAACGGAGGATCTACACTCGAGGCAGGATCATCCAGCTTATGTGCGGCTGACGTATTCGTTGACCATTTCTTTTGATACCAGACGTCTAGTCGGTACGATGCCTTTCTTGGCCAGCTGATTCATCTTTTCTGTAATTTCATTAATGGCATCTGTTGAAAATGGCTCATCGTTTTTGCATTTAGCAACAGCTTCTTCAATCGCCATTTCACGAAGGTGTTCAAGCTGCATAAATGTTTTAATATGCTCGTGCTGTTTTGCAGAATGTGCAGAAATTGCTTTATGTACCTCTGACATCAATCGTTCATCTCGCTTTTTCTATTTAGTCTATCATGACTTGAAATGCAAGCCAACTGAATTTTTACATTTTGATTGTATCGCCTTTTCTCTGCCAAGAAATACATGCTTGATATGCATCTTCTATCTCTTTCACATGTTCCCCCTCTGCGTATCCTTTTACATACGTATCTCTTTGGCCCTCTATTTGCGCCAATGCTTTTTCCGCCATTCCATACTGCTGGTGTCTGACATATTCAGCATAATGAGATATAAGGCTTTCTTCTTCATTTTTAATCCAGGCCTCCGTTATTTTCATAAGCTTCGTCCGCACTGCTTCAATGAAGCCTGCTTTTCCTTTCTGTTCAAAAAACTGCTTCGGAGATTTGATTTGTTTTTGCTCCTGTTCAAAGGCACGTTCATCGATTTCAGGTTCAACTTCTTTGAGCTGTATGCTGTTAGAGAGCTGATCATCCGCATAAATGGAGAAATATCCGTCTTCTTCCAATGTTTTTTGACAGCTTTCCAGCCACTCTTCAGTGATATGCCGTTCGATGAAACCGCTCATTCGAATGTCGAGCGTTTTGATCTCCTGAATATATTCAAATTGATAATCATGTAATGCGCTTTTCATCGCCGCACTGATATTCTTTTTCCAATCTCCATTTTGAAGACCCGGATGAAATGCAGATTTTAACAAATCATTCGCAAAAAAGGACAAACGCTGTGTAATGTGATAAAGCTGCTCCCTTGTATCCTTTTTTACTTTCTCAATAATGGTTTCTGAATTGCGGCGTTCCTTGATATCAGCAACTGCCCGCTCAAACGATAACAGAAGGCGCTTTTTTTGCGCTTCCTTTTCTTCTTTGGACTGATGCTGAGATTGATGAAGCTGTAAGACCGTCTCACATAGTTTGTCTGCTTCTGAGCTAAGCTGGGCCGCAGCCGCTTTCTTTACATCGACCTCAATAAACTGGTCTAAATGTGCTCTTGCTTTTGAGAACTGATTATGATACGTTTCCGGTTTTCCTAAAAGCTCTTCTTTACTTGACACGTAAAAGAGCTGCGGATCATGAATTCCTTCTTTTAAAAGCTCTGATCTGACATAATCCGTGACCGTTTCGAGCTCTGCTTTATCTTTCGCAAGATCAGCGGCATTAATGACAAAAAACATTTTATCCATGCTAAGCGATTCTTTCACGAGTCCCAGCTTCCGTAAAAATGAGCGGTCTCCTTTCGAGAAAGAATGCTGATAATAAGTCATGTAAAAAAACGCATCGGCATCCTTGATATATTGAAACGCAAGTTCTGTATGCCGTTTATTCAGACTGCTGGCTCCAGGTGTATCAACGATCGTAATCCCTTTTTCAGTCAGCGGGCTTTTATAATAAACGGTCACTTCCTTTACAGCACAAGCCGTTGTCTCCTCAGCTACATACGGTTTTAATTCGGAGAGCGGAATCGTTAATATCTTTTGGGCCTGAATATATTGCTGATATTTTTCATATGCAAGCAGGAAATGACTGATCATGTTGATTTGTTCTTCTTGCAGACGCTCTTTTTTGATTGCCTTTTTCCATTTTTCCGCAAATGACCGTCCTTGTGGTTCCTCTTGCATTCCTGTGAGCTGCATGATTTCAGCTGTTATGTCACCCTCCGTCTTAAACATGACATCCGCTGTTTTGTGAGATTTGCCGTTTACCGGTTTCGTTATTTTGTTAATCGTTGCTGTTGTCGGTGTCGGTGATGACGGCAGCACTCTTTCACCAACCAGCGCATTGGCAAATGAGGATTTTCCTGAACTGAATCCGCCAAATAGAGCAAGTGTAAATTTTCGGTCTTCCAGCCTTTTAATCCTTTCACGAAAAGCTGAGGTTTGTTTTGACAGCATACGATATCCGCCCAATAGATCAGACAGTGTGTAAAAGCGTTTTATCTGCTCTTGAAGCGGCAGCTCTTTCCCGCTTTTCACTTCTGTTTTTAGCGTCTGCTGCTTTGTATGCTGTGCTTGGCTTTGTTTCTGTTCTGGAGCCTCGACCTTTTTTTTCTTCGTTCTAAACCAGTCCGGATCTATGTTTATTGGGCTTGCAGACTTCTCTTCCCAGATCGCCCACATCCGGTCGGCTTTCTCACGGGCATGTTGTTCATGACTGGCCTGTTCTTGAAGATAAGCCAGCTTTTCCGATTCCTGCGCGAGCCGGCCATTGATCAATTCCTGTTCTATAGAAGTACTCTCTTTTACCGTGGAGGTAAGTGTTTTGATGATGTCTGACGCTTCAGCTTTCGCCTCTTTACGGATCAGCTCCGCCAAATCTTTTGTATATTGCAAGATATATTCAGAAGAAAATGCTGCACCTTGCTTGACTGCACGTTCAATGATATCAATATGAAGCGGCGTGCGATAAGCCTGGATCAGCTTCTCACTTTCAGCTGATTGAATATCGAATCCCTTGGCGAGTTTATGCAAAATATCTATGATATGCCAATCCGATTCAGCTTCCGTTCTTTTTTTCACATCAGAGAAAAACTCTTTTCTCCTTTTTTCTCTTTCCTGTGCAGTCTTTGCTTTAGAAAAGAAAAAACCGGTCTTAAAAGAGGGCTCACGTGATTCTAAGTAAGCTGCTGCCAGTTCACGCATTTCAAAAGGCGTCAAATTAGCGTTTCTTAAAATTCGATTGACTTCCTCCTGCATCGTGCTTTCTGCCTCAATCGGTTTATTTGCTGCTTCGGTTGATTGAAGCTGCAGGGAATCCACCAGCCGCACTTGTTTTTCAAGCTGTTCTCCAGAACTTGGACTGTCCGTATCCTCTTTCATGAGCATCTCTGTGTGCTCTCTCAGTAAATTCTGTACTTTTTGTTCAGTAATGGAATGCAAATTTCTTTTTGAATGCTGTTCAATTCTTTTTAACTCTTTTCGCAGGATACCGATTTGATTGAATGGGTGATTCGGTTCCGTCACCGACGTAAAAAAGAGTGCATCCTTCGGAATTCCTTCTTGACAAAGCATCTCCTCCACTTGCGCTTTGTAATCTTCAAAGCGTGTCTCAGTCTCATCATGTCTGTCAATTTGATTAACGATAAAATATACATTCGGAATGCTGTCTTTGATTGACCTAAGAAACAGTACATTTTCCTCAGAGTGGACATGGTTATAGTGAACCACGTAAAACAGCGCATCTGCCTGGTGAAGAATAGATGCCGCCGATAAAAAATGAGCCTCATCTGTTGAGTCAATCCCGGGGGTATCAATATACGCAACTCCTGGTTCAATTTCAGTATACCGGTCAAAAATTTCTACGGTTTCAATCTGCTCCCCATCCTTGCAATATTGCTGCACCTTGTCTTTATGATAGGCACCCTCCAGCTCCGCACACGCTCCGTCTGTTGTATGAAGACGAACACGCTTTTCTCCGTTTCTGATCACAACAAGGTTAGCGCTGGTCGGAATTGGACTTGTCGGCAGAATATTCTCCATTAACAGGCAGTTCAGCAATGACGATTTCCCCGCTGAATAATGCCCTGTAAACGCGATATAAATTTCTTCATCTGCGGCTTTCTTAACAACTGAAGCCAGTTTAGCCGCCCTTTTTTCATCCTGGTTCTCAATCAATTGTTCATAAAGTGCCCCAGTTTTGTACAAAAGTTCTTGTCTGCTGCGTTCTGTCATAAGTCTGAACCCCTTTGTGCCGTTTCAATTATGAATCTTTTTTGAAAGATCTGAATAAATCCCACTTCCATTTTACACAAGAATGACCCAAATTTCTTTATGAGAATAGAAAAAAGCTGCCGAAGACGGCAGCTTTTATAAAAGAAAATCTGCAACTTTTTTACAAGTTCCAGATTCTTTAAACAGATTTATTAGAGATTCCTTTCAATACAAAACCAATTAATACACTATATGTACAAACTGCCCCAAGCAAAAACAGCATTGTCATTTGCTTCACCATCCTGATTGAGAATCTTTTTCAAGTTCATTCTAACATGGATGAGAATGATATTCAATCTCTATTTTACTGTATATTCTCGTAATGCTTGCTCCTCTGCACGTATTCTGACAGACAGCATAACGGCATTTAAAAGTGAAAACAGACACATGGTAAAGTACGCTTGATACAAGAGCGGAATCAGGATGATTTCTAATACGACAACTGTATAGTTTGGGTGCTTCAGCCATTTGTAAGGCCCTTTTTTGACAAGTTCAGCACCCGGAACAACAAGAATTTTTGTATTCCAGTATGCTCCCAAGGAACAAAGCGCCCAATATCGAATCGCCTGTACTGCCAATATAGCCGCTGCTATGCCTGACCACCAGTTTGAAGGCTGTTTGTGCAGCAGCAGTACTTCGGCAATTAACGATAGAAAAAAAAGAATGTGCATGATGATAATATACGGATAGTGGCCCTCCCCGCATTCTATCGCCCCTTGTTTTTTCACCTTTTGTTCGTTTCGTCTCGCCACAGCCATTTCCGCTGCTCTTTGAGCAGTGAGCACAGTGATTAGCATCCAAAACATGAGTTATGCCCCCTTTTCCCAGCTGAACAGCAGCAATTCTGATGAAAATCCCGGCCCCAATGCACCGATCAGCCCCCGTTCTGCTTCGTTTTTGCTTCCGTTCTGCAGATGGTGGTCGATTACATACAGAATGGTGGCTGATGACATATTTCCGTGTTTTTTAAGGATAGTTTGCGAAGACGCAAGCTGCTCAGGTGACAGTTCAAGACATTTAATGTATGCATCAATGACTTTTTTTCCGCCTGGATGAGCCAGAAAGACCGTAATATCGCTGAATGAAAGCTGATGTCCATTCAAAAAAGCCTGGACATTTGTCTTCAACCATTTTTCAACCAAAGTCGGAATATCCCTTGAAAAAATGACTTTGAAACCATGATCGGTAAAGTCCCAGCCCATAACATCTTCAGATTGTTTCATCAATACAGATTGCGAATCCGATATATTCGGCAAAAGCTGGAGCCTTGTCAGCCGGCGGTCCGCCTTCTCCCCGCATAATAACGCCGCTGCAATGCCATCCCCAAAAAGTGATGTGCCGATCAAATTGCTTTTCGTTTTATCTTCAGGCTGAAATGTCAGACTGCACAGCTCAGCAGCAATGACAAGAACAAAAGCCTCCGGATACGCTTTGCAGTACTCAGCAGCGCGCGCAAGCCCGCTCGCCCCTCCTGCACAGCCGAGTCCCCAAAGCGGAATTCGCTTCGTATAAGGAGAAAACGGGAGTTCATTCATCAGCCGCGCCTCAATGCTTGGTGTGGAAAGGCCCGTGCTGGAGACGAAAAAAACAGCATCCACTTTTTCATAAGGAATGGGTTCTTGAAGATAGGCTTCATTTGCGAGACACTTTTGAACAGCACTGACGCTATGCCTGAGTGTTTCCTCTATGTAAATTTGATTTTTTTCTTCGAAGCTGTGCCCTTCTTTATACCATTCAATCGGTCTCACAAATTGTCTCGATTCAATTTGCCCGTTTTTAAAGGAGGTTAACAGCCGTTCTATATCTTTAAAGGAATGCTGAAACATATATCTGGCAAACTCCGCCGCCTTTTCTTGATCCACATCATTCTCAGGAAGACTTGTCCCGATCGACAAAACAAACGCCATATGATCACCTCTTAGCATACATTGTGCCGCAACTTTCTTTTTTATATGCAAAAAAACTCCGCCGAAGCGGAGTTTACACTGCTGTTTTTTGCTGATTGACATCAGCTTTCTGTTCTGTTTTTTCAGTTTTCGAAAACATATTATATATCACATTCAAGACAACAGCTGTAAAGCTGCCGGCAACAATGCCGTTTGTTGTAAGAAGCGTTAAGGCACTTGGAAGCTGTTTAAATATGTCCGGCACAACTGTCACACCGAGCCCAAGCCCCACTGAGCAGGCAACGATCAGCAGATTTTCCTGCTTTGCAAAATCAATTCGGCTGAGCATTTTGATGCCATAAGCAATGACCATTCCAAACATGGCCACCATCGCTCCGCCTAACACGGCAGATGGAATGATTGTCGTAAAAGCAGCAATTTTGGGAAACAGGCCAAAAGCCATTAGAAGCACGCCTGTCGCCACAATCACTGTATTTTTCTTGATTCCTGTCAGCTGAACAAGTCCGACATTTTGAGAAAATGCAGTGTAAGGAAATGCGTTAAATATACCGCCCAGCAAAACAGCCAGTCCTTCTGCACGATATCCTCTGGATAAGTCCTTTTCTGACAGACGGCGGTTGGTCAGATCGCCTAAAGCAAAGTAAACGCCCGTTGACTCCACAAGGCTGACGATGGCAACGATGGACATTGTAATGATAGGGGCAGCATGAAAAGACGGTGTGCCGAAATAAAACGGCTGAATCATTTGCACAAAGGCAGCGTCTGAAACATTATCAAACTGAACTTTCCCCATAAAATACGCAATAAATGTCCCGATCAAAATACCGATCAAAATGGAGATGGACTTGATAAATCCTGTTGTAAAGCGGTATAGAAGCACGATGATGCTAAAAACGATAAAAGCGAGAGCGAGATTAGAAAGATCACCGAAGTCTGGACTGCCTTCCCCGCCGGCTATATTATTCATGGCCACCGGCATAAGCGTAATGCCAATGATGGTAACGACAGAACCTGTAACGACAGGCGGAAAAAACGAGACGAGTTTTCCAAAGAAAAAAGAAATGAGAATCACAAGAATACCTGAGGCGATAATACTTCCATAAACAGCGGAAACCCCGTATTCGGAGCCTATCGCAATCATTGGTGACACAGCGGTAAATGTGCAGCCAAGCACAACTGGAAGCCCGATGCCGAAAAACCGATTGCTCCAAACTTGAAGAAGTGTAGCCACACCGCACATAAAAATATCAATCGACACCAAGTAGGTCAGCTGCTCCGCCGTCAGCCCCATCGCCTTCCCCACAATCAGGGGAACAACAATGGCGCCGGCGTACATGGCGAGTACATGCTGGATCCCTAGTGACAGCGTTTTGCCGAATCCGTTTTTCATGAACGAACCTCCTGTACAAAGGATACTTTTCCTTTTTCTAAAGATTCAATTCTTGCCAAAGATTCCACCCGATAGCCAAGCTTCACAAGTTCTTCTCTTCCCGGCTGAAACGATTTTTCAATGACAATGCCAAGTCCCGCGACAGAAGCTCCAGCTTGCTGTACGATCGATACCAGCCCAAGTGCGGCTTGTCCATTTGCCAAAAAGTCATCAATAATCAAAACGCGGTCCTGATCTGACAGATGGTTTCCTGATACTGCGATTTGGCTTTCTGTTTGCTTCGTAAAGGAATAAACAGACGATGTCAACAAATTGTCAGTGAGCGTTAAAGACTTATGTTTTCTCGCGAAGACGACTGGCACACCCATTTGTAAACCAGCCATTACGGCCGGAGCAATTCCGGATGATTCGATTGTAACAATTTTTGTTACTCCGTCTTTTTCAAATCTGGCGGCAAACTCGTCACCGATTTTCTTCATGAGCAGCGGATCAATTTGATGATTTAAAAAAGCATCCACTTTCAATACCTGATCTGATAAAACGACGCCCTCTTCCTCTATTTTTCGTTTCAGTGCTTCCATCCTGTCATACCTCCGTTTAGATAATAAAAAAAGCATTACCCGCTCAAAACAAAGAGCAAGCAATGCTAAAATAACAAAAAACCGTACACGTCCGGTCTCATTGCTCACTCATAGTCGGACATTTACGGTGCCCGGTAGAAACTTGCGTGCCATATCCACGCGATTATATGAGTGTTCCTATCATATTGTTACAAATTATATCAAGATTCTAACCTCTTGCATAGACAAAAATAAAAATTTCCGAACTTTAATTCTTTTTTTGAAAAAATCATTCGTTTTTTATGAATATTTCGATAATAAATTGAGCCTGACGTTTGAGACGCCAGGCTTTTTCATTAAGATAAATACAGATTTGAGTATTTATTTTGCAAATAATCAATCAGGTAGCGTACATTCAGCTCTTCACCTGTTGCTTCTTTAATAATGTCTAATGGCTTCTTCCGTTTTCCGTGAATATGCACTTTTTCCGTCAGCCATTGTTTAATCGGATGAAACTCCCCTCTTTCCAAGAGGGTATCAAATTCAGGCAGATCATCGAGCATTTTATGCTTCAGCTGTGCTGCATACATATAACCAAGTGCATACGATGGGAAGTAGCCAAAATCTCCACCCGCCCAGTGAACATCCTGCAAGATTCCCTCTGCATCCTCAGAAGGAGTAATACCTAAATAATCCTGATATTTTTGATTCCAAAGTGAAGGCAGTTCTTCCACTGATACTTCATTGCTGAAAATCGCTTTTTCAATTTCATAACGGATAATAATATGCAAAGGATACGTCAATTCATCCGCTTCAACTCTAATTAATGAAGGTTTTGATTCGTTGACAGCCCTAACAAAATCATCAAGCGATATGTTGCCGAACTGTTCAGGAGACGCTTCTTGTATTTTCTGATAGTATGGTGTCCAGAAATGCTTGTTCCGTCCAATAAAATTCTCGTAAAACAATGATTGAGATTCATGAATTCCCATTGAAGCACCGTCTGATAAATTCGTCCCGCTCAGCGCTTCGTCAATATTTTGCTCGTAGATCGCGTGACCGCATTCATGAATTGTGCCGAAAATAGCTGTCCGGAAATCTTTTTCATCATATCTCGTTGTCACCCGAACATCCCCGCGGTTCATTGTTGTCGCAAATGGATGAACGGTTTCATCAAGCCTTCCGCCGTCAAAATCGTAGCCGAGCTCTTGCAGGAAATAAAGGCTGAGTTCTTTTTGTTTTTCCTTAGGGAACACTTCACTGATAAAGCTTGTATCCGGTTTATTCTCTGAGGCTGACACTTGTTTGATAAGAGGAATGATCGCTTCTTTCAGCTCAGAAAACAGCTGATCAAGCACCTTGACCGTCACACCTGGTTCAAACAAATCAAGCAATGCATTATAAGGATGCTCTTCATAACCCCAATATTCAATAAATCGTTTATTGTATTCGACCAGCTCCTCCAAATAAGGGGCAAACAAGCTGAAATCAGATTTTCCTTTCGCTTCCTCCCATGCTGTTTCAGCCTTTGAACAAAGAATAACATATTCCCTGTATTCTGCTTCAGGAATTTTTTTGTTTTCTTCATACTCTTTTTTCGCCAGCTCTACAGCCTTTTTCGTATCTTCAGCCAGATCATCAAACCGTTCATAAAGCGCATCAATAAGTTCCTTCATCCGATCTGATGTCTGGATATTGAATATATCTGTCGAAAGCTGACCGATGCTTTCAGCACGGTCCTCTGAGCCGTTTTTCGGCGCGCCTGTTCTGGAGTCCCAATGCATTAATGCAACCGCTTCACTATAATGTGAGATTCTTTTTAAAAGATCAAAAAATTCCTTTTCATATGTATGTATCTCCATATCCATTCCCTCCCTATTCTAGCCGTTCCATTACAGGCTACTGGAAGGGTGTTTGAAAGTCAAATTGTTTGTATAAAAGGCTGCCGGTCTAGTTATCGGCAGCCTTCATCACTCAGTTTATCGTCATTTGATTGTTTGGCGGCGGCGGTGTTTTTCGTTTTTTCGCATTGATTTTTTTATCCGCCCACACTGTTGCCAAAGGTGTTAACAAAGAGGTGACAATAACGCTTGTCGCAATGATTGCAGTTGCCGATTCAGCAACGGGTGCAAACGCAGAATTCGCTTCCGCTAAGGCGTATGGCACGGCGACGGCCGCTCCCGCTGTTGATGAAGCTGCCACCCCCGCGACACCATCTCCCCGGGCAATGAAACGATCAAGCAAATACAAGGAGCCGCCGGATAAGATGACAACAGAGACACCGACCAAAATGCCTAATAACCCTGACTGAATCAGCATTCCAAAATTTAAAGTGTTCCCAAGTGAAAATGCAAAAAACGGAATGATTGCCGGCACTACCTTGCTGAATAAGTCTCTCAGATCATGATCAAGATTTCCAAGTATGCAGCCGAGCAAAAACGGGATGACTGTTGCCGCCAGCGTTTCCCACGGAAAAGCAGCCAGTCCGGTAACACCGAATGTAACCATGGTCATAAAAGGTCCAGATTCTGTACTGATAAACGCGAATGCGCCGGCATCTTCTTTTCTGCCCATATGATTCATGAGCGCCAAATAGAGGCCGCCGTTCGTTTCATTCATCACTGCAACAATAGCTAGAACAGAAAGACCTGCAAAGAATCCGGATTGTATGCCTTCATCGGGTATAAATTGAGCCGCAATCACACCGAGCAGTGCCGCAAACCCGATCTTTCCCAATAATAAGGTAATCCCTTTTCTCGCAATATAGCCTGAAGAACGGAAATCAATCGTCGCTCCAACGCAAAAGATAAAAACGCCTAGTATGGGAAGGGTTCCTGTAATAAGCGCACCCGTAAACCCTCCAAAAAACTCTGCTGTTCCAGGCGCAAACGTATTAAGCGCTGCTCCCAGAAACAGCGGAATAATCATCATTCCGCCAGGTACCCGTTCAATTGTCGCTTTGATTTTCATATATATTCTCCCATCCTCCGGTTATGGAAAAACAATACCCCTTATGTGGCTACACTTGGAAAACAGCCTGTAAATCCTCTTTTGAACAGCTTTCCAGCTGGCTTCCGACTCCGACGGCACCTGCCCCTGCCTTGAGCCATTCCGGAACCTCAGACGGATGGATCCCGCCAGTCGGTATAAAAGTAACCTGCGGAAAAGGGCCCGCTAAATTTTTCATAAAAGGGATGCCGAATACACCGCTTGGAAACAGCTTTAATGTAGTAAATCCACATGTCAACGCTTTCAAAATTTCGCTCGGTGTCAGTACGCCAGGGATATAATGCGTCTTCATAAACGATAGGTGTTCAGCAAGATCTGTTGAAAAACCCGGACTGACAATAAATTGTGCTCCTGCTTCCGCAGCTTCTCCCGCCTGCTGCGCAGTGATGACCGTGCCCGCTCCGATTAAGACACCTTCCCGATTTCTGTAGGACTCAATAATAGCAGAAGCTCCAGGTGTCGTATAAGTGACTTCAATTGCCCGAATCCCTTTATCTATCAAACTCTCAATCTGCTGACAGGCCTGCTGTTTATCCTTTGAACGAATGACTGCAATCAGCTTGGCTTCTTTCAGACGGTTTTCTACTACATTGGACTCCATATTAACAATCCCCTTTCTTGTGGTGAACTGTTCTTTGAGCAGATAGAAATGCGGCTAATTTTTCCCTTGTCGGCAGACCGTCCATGTCCCCCGGTGCCTGAACTTGCAATGCGCCGATCGCATTACCCCTTTGCACTGCTTCCTTGTACGGCAAGCCATCAAGAATTCCGCTGATGACGCCGACAGCAAATCCGTCTCCGGCGCCGACTGTGTCAACAACCTGATCAACCCGGAAGCCTTCTGTATATCCTTCACTTTCCTTTGATTTAAAGTAAGCGCCTTCTTTTCCAAGTTTAATAGCGACAAAGCTGACACCTTTTTTCAGATAAAAATCTGCAATGCCTTCAGGCGTTTTTTTACCAGTCAATAACTCTCCCTCTGCGATTCCAGGGAAGAACCAATCCGCAAGTCCCGCCAAATCATTAATCGTATGTGCCATTGTAGCTTGATCAGGCCAAAGTGCGGGTCTTAGGTTAGGATCGAATGAGATGGTTTTTCCAGCCTGTTTCATGTCTTTCATCACATAATAGGCGAATTCTTTCATATCGGCGGACAAAGCCGGGGGAATACCTGTAACATGCAGATGGTCTGCGCTTTGAAAATAGTCTCTTGGGTATTCAGCAGCTGTTAAAGTGCTTGCAGCCGAGTTCTTCCTGTAATAGGTTACCTCAGGATCGCCTTCTTTCACTTTGGACTTTAGCAGCAGCCCGGTTGGATTGCCATCCTGAGACCGGATCACGCGAGACACATCCACTCCCTCTTTTTTCAGCTCCTGAAGAATAAATGTTCCGAGCTGATCATTGCCGACTTTGCTCATCCAGCCCATTTGAAAGCCAAGTCTGGCCAGGCCGCAAGCCACATTGCTTTCTGCCCCGGCCAGTCCTTTTGAGAATGTGGAAGCTTCATGAAGGCCTCCGTACTCATTTGCGTAAAACATGGCCATCGATTCGCCGAAAGTAATCGCATCAAGCTTCATTTCCCAACCTCCCCTTAGTTGAGGGCACCTTGGATTAAAGTGACTTTCTCATGATGACTTTTGCCTCTAATTCGATGGTTTGAGGCGCTCCCTCGTCACCTTCAATCCTTTTTAATACGCGTTCCATCGCCGTCTTGCCCATATCATGTGACGGCTGGGCGATTGTTGTAATGCCCGGGCCGATGAGTTTATACCATTCCGTATCATCGAATCCGGCAATCCCCGTATCTTCGGGAATGCGCAGCCCTATTTCTTCCATACAGCTAATAATTTTCAGCATAATCAACCCATTTAAAGCAAGAATCGCTTTTTTTTGCTCAGGCATCTCATTCATAAAAGAGCACAGCGCCTTCTCAAGCTGCTCTTTGTCTTTGACGTCAATTTCATACATTCGCCTGAGTCCATTCACATTTCGCACCGCAGCAATCTCCTGATAAACAGCCGCTCTTTCCGCCCGGGGGCTGATGGATGCAATCGGTTCGGTAAACAGCGCGACATCTGTGTACCCTTTGCTGTAAATCTGCTGAAGGATCTCTTCAGTTATCCTTCTGTTGTCAGTCGTTACGGTATCCAGTTTCAGATCCGGCAATTTGCGGTCAATTAATACTGTCGGCACCTGCTGTTCGGCAAAGGAATATAAAATATCCTTGTTTTCCCCGGTTGCATTCAAAATCAGCCCTTCTACAGAGTGTGCTTCGAGCTTTAGCAGCATTTCCCGTTCTTTTTCAGGACTGTTATCAGTGTTGCACACCATTATGCTGTAGCCATATTGATCACAAACCTCTTCAACTCCCCTAAATGCTGCGACTGAAAAGGGATTTGTAATGTCGGCAACAACAAATCCAATTAATTTGCTTTTTTTTATTTTCAAACCTTGTGCCATTTTACTCGGCCGATAATTCAATTCAGTGATTGCCTTTTTTATGTTTTTTACCTTTTCAGGAGAAATCGCGTCAATTTTCCCGTTAATATAACGAGAAACAGTTGATTTTGATACTCCTGCAAATTCAGCTACGTCTTTGATGGTGATATGGCCTGTTGTTTTCTTTTTCATTCAAGTGCTCCTGTATCGTCTTATAATTTGAAACCGATTTCAAAACCGTTACAAAACAAGAATACCATATTTTTTAAAATTGAAAAGTATTTTTTTAATAATGTGCTTATTCACAAAATTTCGGTTGACTCTTTTCTCTATTTATCCTAAAATTTTCTTTGAAACCGTTACCAAAATATTTTCATTCATGATGCTGAAATCCTAACCAAGGGGGAAATCCAATGGAAAATCGTTACTCTGTACACCCTGAACAAGTAAAACGCTTTACAACCGAGGAGCTTCGCAGTCATTTTTTAATGGATACGTTATTTACGGAAAATAAGCTGACCATGTATTACTCCCATGAAGACCGCGTTGTGATCGGCGGCGCAGCACCCGGACAGAGCGAACTGAAGCTTGATGCCGGAGACTTTCTTAAAACGGACTTTTTTCTGGAACGGCGTGAAATCGGTATTATTAACGTCGGCCAGCCTGGTGCGGTTAAAGTTGGCGATGATGAATATGTGCTTCAAACAAAGGATTTTCTATATATCGGGATGGGCAATCGGGATGTAGCATTTAAAAGCCTAAACGGAGAAACAGCAAAGTTTTACTTCGTCTCCTCGGGCGCGCATCAAAGCTATCCGACGCAAAAAGCCGCTCTTTCTGAACTGACACCGGACCGGCTCGGTGACGCAGCAGCATCAAATGTAAGAAGCTTGTACAAAGTCATTCATCAAGATGGCATTCAAAGCTGTCAGCTGATGATGGGGATCACGATGCTAGACGAAAACAATAACTGGAACACCATGCCGGCACACGTTCATGATCGCCGGATGGAGGCTTATCTCTACCTTGATCTTGAGAAGGATTCAAAGGTTTTTCACTTCATGGGTCAGCCGGATGAAACACGCCACCTTGTCGTCGGAAACGAGCAGGCTGTCCTTTCTCCTGCCTGGTCCATTCATTCTGGCGCAGGAACATCTAACTACAGTTTTGTATGGGCGATGGCTGGTGAAAACTACACATTTACGGACATGGATCTTGTGCCGATGGATGGGCTGAAATAAGATGAGTTATCTGCAAGAGGCATTTTCATTAGAAGGAAAAAGGGCACTGGTGACAGGGCCGGGTACGGGAATCGGCCAAGGAATCGCCAAAGCGCTGGCAGGCGCCGGTGCTGATATTATCGGCACATCACATAAAAGCAGCCTCTCTGAAACACAGCAGCTTGTGGAACAAGAAGGCCGCACATTCACTACCTTTACATTGGATATGAGTAAGCCTGATGCAATAAAGGATACAGCGGCTGAACTGTTTGAAACACAGCAAATCGACATCCTTGTCAATAACGCCGGGATTATTCACCGGGAAAAAGCGGACACTTTCGCTGAAGAGAACTGGCATAACGTGCTGAATGTGAACCTAAACAGCTTATTTATCCTGACCCAGCTAGCGGGCAGACACATGCTGAAAAGAGGTCATGGGAAGGTTATCAATATTGCCTCTCTCCTCTCTTTTCAAGGCGGCATTCTTGTTCCAGCCTATACAGCAAGCAAACATGCCGTTGCTGGTTTAACAAAATCGTTTGCAAATGAGTGGGCCGCTTCCGGCGTACAAGTTAACGCGATAGCGCCTGGCTATATATCAACTGCCAATACACAGCCTATCCGGGATGATGAAAAGCGAAATGAAGACATTTTAAAAAGGATTCCTGCCGGACGCTGGGGCAAAGCTGATGATATCGGCGGGACGGCTGTTTTTCTGGCATCTCGCGCTTCTGATTATGTCAATGGACATATTTTAGCAGTAGACGGCGGCTGGCTTGCCCGCTGACAAAATGAAAAAGCTGATGATCATGGATCATCAGCTTTTTCGTGATTACATCATATGCGGTTCAACAGGTAAGACCTTTTTCACTTCATCAATGATGCGTTCATTTTCTCCGCCCGCATAAATATGAATCGAGCCGCTGTCTTGATTTGAGCGAATCAGACGGCCAATCCCCTGCCGCACTCGCAACAGCATATACGGAAGGTCAACCTCTTCAAACGGGTCTTTTCTCGCACTGTTGCGTTTTGCCGTAAATACAGGGTCATGAGGCGGAAACGGCAATGACCAGATCGTGACATTCTTCAATGCGTCACCAGGAATATCAAGCCCTTCCCATAGGTGAACTGAACATAAAACCGTTTCCTCTTCCCCTTGGAATTTTTCTACTAAGCTGCTGATTTCCTCGTCGCCTTCAAAGTAAATCGGATACGGCAGCTCCCAAGCAGCTGCGAGCTCCTTAAACTCGTTTAATTCCTCAAAAGACGGGAAGAGCACCAGCGTTCTGCCTTTATAGTGCTTAATTGTCTCTATTGTTTGAGCTGTTTTTTGTTCTGCGCTCATTTCTGTTTTCCCATAAAGGGTAACGGTCATTTGTTCGTCATAATCATAAGGAGAATCAACCGTTAACGATAAGTAATCGTGAATCCCCAGACTGTCCGCAATATAGTCAAACGAACCGCCTTCTGACAGCGTTGCAGAAGAAAAGATATACGGAATTTTCTTTGAAAACACTTTCTCGCCAAGCACTTCTGCTACTGTTCTCGGCATCACGACAAAGGTGGATTCCGCTTCCTTTTGCTCCAGCCAGCTGATCGCATCCTTTTGATATAAAGATAATGAATACGCCATTTGCTCAACGTATTCCTCTACGACTGACAGCTCGTATTGATCAATGGTGTACATTTCTGACTCAAATACGAGTGCTTCACCAATTTTATCAAGCAAACGGCACAGCTCGTCCGCCGCCTTTTTGACACGCTGATCATTCTTTATTTCCAAACGGTGCGACCCGGCAACTTCTCTTGATTCTTCAGAAAGAACATAGAAAAATTCGTCGTTTGCAGCAAGTGCGTCTTCTATCAATTCAGCAAATTCTTCTCTAATGTCATTTTGAAGCAAACGTTCTAAAAATAATTCGAGAGTTGATTGCTTGACTCTGTAGGTTAATGCTTTTTGCGCAGCAAACTCTAACAGATGCCCTTCATCAAATACAACCGCACTATGATCAGGCAGCAGCGGCAGCTGTCCCTCCCGTTTGCGCGATTCTTCCGTCCATACATGTTCCATATAGAAATCATGAGAACAAATGATCAAGTCTGTTGACTTGCGATAATAATCTCTTGATAGCGTCAAGCCGCATCTATGTCTCATATCACATGTCAGGCAATCTTGAAACGAGTCGTAGCTTACTTGCGACCATTCTTCATTCGAAAGGTTAGCGTACTGCTTTCGGTCACCATATGGATAAAACCGCTGCATGGCCTGTGACTCATGGACAAATGACGGTAAAGCTTCATAAAGATCAAGCCACTTTTCATCATCAGATCGCTGCATTGTTTTTTCAAGCTTTTTCAAGCATAGATACTGCTCATGTGATTTCGATAGCCTTGTGTCAATCTTAAGATCCAAATGTTCAGCCAGCTTCGAAATGTCTCCCTCTTTTTTCACGAGCTGTTCGATTAGCGTTTCATCAGCACAAGCGATAATAGCGGGTTTTCCGACATATCTTGCATAACTGATCGCAAAAAGAAGGTAAACAAGTGTTTTCCCCGTTCCTACTCCGGCTTCGGCAAACATGACTTTTTTCTCTTTAAAAGCCCGTTCCAGCTGAAAAGCCATGAACACTTGCTCATCTCGAAGATCAAACCCTTTTTCGGGAAGAATATCGTAAAACACGTCACCAATCCAATTGTTCAATTCTTCATAAAAATTCTTTGTTTTCGTTAAAGAAAAAGGCAAACGTGATGTTGTCACCCAGTTCCAACCCCCAACTATTCGGCATTCAGACCATCAATATTATCATTTCCCGCCGCTGAATACAATAAAAAAACTTGGCAGTGCCAAGCTTTTTGTGACTTACTTTCGGTTGATCACATGCGAGGATAAAAAAGGATGGTCTGTTGATTGAATATGTTCCACCGCTTTTTCTAAATTATTTTGCGCATGTGAAATCACAGACGGAGACGCATCATCAGCTCTGAGCTCCTTCAGCTCGTTTGCGGTTGCGTCAAGCGCCCTTTGAATGAGATTAAAATGTTCGCTGTTCAGCATGAGATCACCTCTAATTGAAATAATCATCATTGTATGCGAACTTTTCATTTTATATACATGCTTTCCGCATGTTATCACTGAAATGTGCACAAACTACATCCGATACTCCGTCATGGACTATCCGTCTTATCAACAATATTCTATCAGGGAGTGATGTTGACATGAGTTATAAAGACCGATTAGATCAGCATTCTGAACTGTTTCATCACAATTGGACGCGGCCTAAACGTTCTAAGTCTCAAGTAAACGGTCACACCGAAATGTCCCAAACCAACATTATATTAAGAAGTAACGCGAAAGCGCACCGTTGGTAACGATAGAATATGGCTGAAAGATGAAAGAAGACGCATCCAGAGCGTCTTCTTTTTATGCGTGTTCCGTTTTATTACGCTGAGGTCTTACTTTAGACCAGTACTGATAGTAATCCGTTTTAATAAAACCATTAAAGAGCTTTCGTTTTTTCGTTGCTTTTCTTCCATATGCTTCCTCAAAATTTTCATTTGAAGTCAGCATATACACAGACCACGTATCAAGCGGTTCGAACGCCTGTCCCATTTCTTTGTACATCTGCTCAACGGCTTTTTTCTCGCCGAGACGTTCTCCGTACGGCGGGTTTCCGACAATCACGCCAAACTCAAGTTTTGTAGTGAAGTCCTTTACCTGCATTTGTTTAAATTCGATTAATTCGCTCAGTCCCGCTTCCTCTGCATTTTCTTTTGCGATTTGCACCATCCGGTGATCTACGTCACTGGCGAAAATCGTAAGCGGCTGATCATAGTTTGCCTTTTCTTCGACTTCAAGACGTGCTTTGTCCCACAGATCTTTACCGATCCACTCCCAATCCTCTGAGACAAAATCGCGGTTAAATCCCGGGGCGATATTTTGGCCGATTAATGCGGCTTCAATCGCGATCGTTCCGGAACCGCAAAAAGGATCGACAAATGGACGGTCCGGAGTCCAATTTGTTAATTGCACCAAAGCGGCAGCAAGCGTTTCTTTAATGGGCGCTCCTCCCTGATCCACGCGGTATCCCCGTTTGTGGAGGCCTGTCCCTGACGTATCAAGTGTAATAACCGCCTGATCTTTCAATAAAGAAATTTCCACCTTATATTCGGCGCCTGTTTCTTCGATCCAGTCATTGGCTTTGCCGGACTGCAGCTTCAGCTTTTCAACAATCGCTTTTTTGACGATCCGCTGACAGTCGGGAACGCTTGCAAGTGTTGATTTAACGGATTTACCGATGACAGGGAATTTCCCGTTCTCCGGTATAAATGAACGCCAGTTAACCGCTTTCGTTTTTTCAAACAGCTCATCAAATGTTTTTGCTTTAAATGTAGCAACTTGAACTTTTACACGGTCCGCCGTTCTCAGCCAAAGATTCGCACGGCAAATCGCAAGCGCATCTCCTTCAAAGATAACTTTTCCGTTATCAACCTTGCATTCATATCCTAAGTCACGAACTTCTTTTGCAACTACAGCTTCAATGCCCATCGGCGCTGTTGCAATTAGTGTATACTTCTTCATCGTATCACCCTGTCTTTTAAAACTTTTCTCTCATCAAGATAAAAGCTCTCCTTATACGGGAGAGCTTGATTTCATCATTTAATTTAAGTGGTCTAACGTTCTGTAAGCCATGTTTTGTTCCATCGTACTGCAATCGGCTCATCACCTCGTACTCAGGCGGCAATCATCTATCTACAGAAAGCATTCTGTCCTTCTCTCCGTTGAATTCCGTCAAGAAGGTTCCCCTACCAAAATTTGGGTTTCTCGCTCGAGGGGTTTACCGCGTTCCACTCTCACCATTTCTAGTGAGACTTCGTCACTGTGGCACTTTCAAGGATACTCAGCCATATCCAAAGGACGTAGGCTTTTTTCCTGCCGTCAGCCTATCAAGGCTGCCCTAGCTTATGACTTCGCTAGGCACGAACACTACGGGCATCTCAGCACCGTGCGAGCATGGACTTTCCTCTACAGATTCAAGATCTGCAGCGATTACCCGAACGTTAAGAACATGAATTATTATATAACAACTGATTGTCATTTACAAGCGCCATTTTTTACAAGCGCAGATCAATCATAAAGCTTGCTGCCAAAAACATGCTTTTCTAAGTTAGACAGCCGTTTTAAGATATCAAAGTTCGTTGTGTTTGATTGCACTGGCTGTTTTTTGCTGGCTTCTTCAAGCTGTTTTTTCAGCTGCAAATTTTCCTGTTGCAGTTCTTCAATTTCTTGATGGAAGGTTTCATAATCCTTAATGATCATATCTAAAAATTTGTCAACGTCTTCTTGTTTGTAACCTCTAACGCCTGTTTTAAATTCTTTTTCCAAAATGTCTTTCGCAGAAAGCTTTACTTTATCAGCAAGCATCTTTTTCACCTCGTATCGTGAATCATCATCTTATATTTTTTCAGAAATCTGTACGATTGTCAAATTTCTCTTTCTTTGTTATGAGAAGCTGTCTTCCTCTACTGTCACTCTCAGATCATCCATTGTGATAAAGTAGATCGGATAGCCATCCTGTTCGCGTCTTTTTTCCGCTGTCTCAAGCATATACTTTGGGGAACCTGCCATTTCAGAGTCATATAAAAGCATAAGCGCGTCAGACTTATCAATGAAGAACTGATTTTTTTGTTTGAACTGAAGCGGGCTTTCATACGGACGATGAGTCAGGCTTTCCTCATAGTCCGCCTGGGCCAGAACAGCTTCATACAGTTCCTTATTCGGCTCTTTCCAGTTCTTTTCCTGCTCGTAAAATGGTGTGATGACAGCAACCTTTAAGTCAGGGTATTCTTCTTGCAAATCATATGCAACTTCGGCCGACCAGAGTTCCGTTCCAAGCTGCCCTGAAATTAAAATCCATTCTAATCCTTCATCCAAAAAAGCAATCAGCCGGTTCTTAATGGCTTTTTTTATGTAATACAGCGCCTTGTCATCCTGTTTAAATATCCCGAGTTCAAACGGTTTATATCCTGTTATTGCTAATACTTTCATCTTTTCACCTGCTTTAAAAAATGGGGCTCCCATTGGGCCCCATTTGATGTGCTGCGTTGGTTTACACCATCAAGCTGCACGTTTCCATACTAGTAATCGCAACAAGGTCTTCCTGCTTGAAAATGCTGATGCGTAGCCGGATCAACATTTGAGAAAGTGTGTGGAAAGTAGTGAACGTGCTGGAAATGCTGGTGATTTACGTTTGTTGTGTGCTGTGGGTGAATGTGCGGCACGATTGTTTTTGAAAACGTATGGTGTTCACAGCAATGAGTAGGATGGACAATCGGCGCCATCATGTGCGGTCTGCAGTGATGCATGATTTAAAATCCCCTTTCCATAAACTTTATTACAATACTAAGCTATGAAAAATAGAGGGTACATGTTCTGATGCAAAGACCTATTTTAAAAGTGTGCAATTAAGCTGTCTTTAAAGTTTGAAAATACGAAAGCAATCAAAAACACAACGACGAAGAACAAATAAAAAACACCCTTATACATACCAACTCTCCCTTTAAAAATAACTAACGTCATTTTACAGGATTCGCCGGTATTCTACAACAAAATCGATGTGAATCCAGCAAAAAAATTTCATGGCGAAAGAAGTCGTCTTTTGCGCTTTCCCGGGGAATATTTAAGAGGAATATTTCCTCTTCAGACGGGTAATTCTCACGTGCAGATTTTCCGTTTCTTTTTCTGATAAGGATGCCTCATCGGCAAGTAATTGTTCAACTGTATGTAAAGCTTTCCCGAATTCCTTTTTCTTATGCTCAAAATATTTCGCAAGCTCTATCGCTGAAGTGTACCTGCATTTTTGGTGCTGAGAATGAGATAGTTTCTCCCAAAGCGGGACTGCATCTTCTAGGCGGTTTTGTTTTTTGTACAGCATTGATAAATCTAAAAGGGCTCTGTCTTTATTTTCAAATGACTTTTCTTTAAGTCTTTCAAGCCGATTGACTGCTTGGCCTGTTTCCTTATGGGCCATAAACCATTTCGCCATTGCGTATGCTTCATCATGCTCTTTTGGCATATCAGAAGCGGAAAGAATTTTCTTTGACATATGAATGTACAGTGAAATTAACGACAGCACATCCATCTCGTTATGGTGCAGCACACCCTTTAAAAGATCCGGTTCCTGTGCCTTAATAAAATGAAAGTACAGCATCGGTGCCAAATAGCCCGGGGTGTCTTCTTTTCTGCGTACGCCAAGCTCTTCTTTTTCAACTGAGCCAAGCGACACGCGTTCCATTTTGTGCTTCCACAAACGCCTTGCTCCATGCAAGAGGTCAAAATGCCCGAATTCCGGGAGCTTCGGAACTCTGTCACGAATCAGTGTATGCCTTGTTTTTACCTGCGGCCAATCAAAAGCTTTTCCGTTGTAGGTAACAAGTGATGTAATATCAACCTCGCTTAAAAAGCTCTGATACAAGGCGACTTCATTCCCCGGTTTGGGCAGAAGATGCTGTTTGATTACCACTCGATCTTTATATACCCTTGCATGGCCGAGCAAAAAAATCGTATTGCCGGCTCCACCGCCAAGACCTGTTGTTTCTGTATCAAAGAAAAAGAGGCTGTTGTTTTCATATCCTTTTGAAGATAGTGTATGCGACAGGCTGCTTTTATTCCATAACGCGATGACTTCATCAAGCTCGGAAAAACAGTAATGTCCGTGCCGATGGGAGAGCGGATATTCTACTTCCCTGATCAGACAGTATTCATTCTCAAAGAAGAAAGGCTTCACGCCATAAGCCTCCCACTCTTTAAGAAACGGTATATCAGAGCGAATGTCTGAGGTCCCATTCTCTTCTATCTTGTGTTCTGCTTCCTCCAGCACCATATGCTTTTTCATACGCTGGAGTTTTCCTTTTAACGACATGCCTAACCTCCTTTCCTTATGACATTTGGTCCAACAGCTGCAAAATTCGTTCCTTGGCTTTTATTCCTTCTATTTCAGTACCTATACAAGACGGACAGCCATCATGACAAGGACATTGTTTTATCAGCCGCTTAGCCGCTTCATTAATGTCAGCAAACCGTGTAAAGACTTCCTCTGCCAAGCCGATTCCGCCCGGATAATGGTCATACAAAAATACCGTTGGCAAACCGGTATGGGCAGCTTTGATTTGCGAAACGACATGGACATCATTTCGGTCACACATAATATACACAGGGACAATATGCTGCAAAACATTCGATATGCCGAGAAGCAGCTGTTCGAGTGTCTTTTCTCCAATGTCTTCATCAATTGTTTTGATTTCAAGCCAAGCCGCACTCGTGTGGAGTTCTTCTTCCGGTAAATGGATAGGGCCTGATCCGATATTTTCAAAAGTAGTCATCTTAATCTTTTTAAAAATAGTGGGCAATGCATTTACCGTAACATCGCCGTAATGTAGGGATGTACGGCTCCTCTCTTTTGTTTTGTCAATTTCCAGCACCTTCAGCTGGACTGCCAGATTGGCATCCGTGTAATACTCCACATCAACTCTTCTGACATAAGCCTTTTTATGATCCCAATCAAGCTTTTCCACTTGGAATTGCACGCCTTCATGCAAATAAATCGCTTCATCATGAAGAAGCGTCATCGCACTAAACCGATCCATTTCACCGATGATTCTCACATTCGCAATATCCGTTTGATCGACAATGACCACATTTTCTTGTGAAGCCGAACGCAGACTGATATTGGAAGCAGGAAACGATTCGTTTGCCCAATGATAACGTTCCCCATTGCGGTGCAGGACATCTTCTTCCTGAAGGTACTCGAGAATATCACTGACGTCCAGCGGCCCAAACTCTTCATCGGCTTTAAAAGGAAGTTCATAAGAAGCGCATTTTAAGTGATCAACTAAAATAATTAGATTCTCCGGGTTGATTCTTGCCGATTCCGGCGAACGGTCAAAAAAGTATTCAGGATGGCGCACAATATATTGGTCAATCGGTGTTGAATTGGCGACCATGATAATCAAAGACTCACCGTGCCTTCTGCCGGCTCGTCCCGCCTGCTGCCATGCACTTGCCACACTTCCAGGATAACCCGTCATCACACACACTTGCAGCTGTCCGATATCAACACCAAGCTCTAAGGCATTCGTACTGACAACTCCTAAAATCTCGCCTTCTCTTAACCCTCTTTCGATTTCTCTCCGCTCTTTCGGAAGATAGCCTCCCCGATAGCCTCTGATTGACTTTGTCCCGATCTCTTTTTTCACAAGCTCTTGAATATGGCTTAAAATAATTTCCACCCGGACTCTGCTTCTGGCAAAAACAATGGTCTGCACTTTGTTCTTCAGGAACTCTTTCGCCAGCTCGTTTACTTCTACTGTTGCGCTTTTTCTGATGTTAAGCGGCTGATTAACAATTGGAGGATTATAAAATACAAAGTGCTTCCGTCCGCTTGGTGCACCGTTGTCATCGACCAGCCTCATTGAGTTTCCGGTCAGCTGCTCTCCCAATTCCTTTGGATTCGCGATCGTTGCCGAGGTACAAATAAAGATCGGGTCACTTCCATAAAACCGGCAGATCCGTTTCAGCCGGCGGATTACATTTGCCACATGGCTTCCGAATACACCGCGATACGTGTGCAGTTCGTCTATCACAATATATTTAAGATTTTCAAACAGACTCACCCATTTTGTATGATGCGGAAGAATTGCCGAGTGGAGCATATCAGGGTTTGTAATCACAATGTGCCCTGCTTTTCTGACTTTTTGTCTGATCGCTGGAGATGTATCTCCGTCATATGTAAAACTTTTAATATCAATGCCCATCTCATCAATGATTTCATTGAGTTCACTTTTTTGATCCTGGGCCAGCGCTTTAGTAGGAAATAAATATAACGCCCGGTTTGTATCGTCCTCAGCGATAGATTGCAGGACAGGCAGGTTGTAGCATAATGTTTTTCCGGATGCCGTAGGCGTTACAGTTACAATGCTTTCACCTTTTTGCACATATTGAAAAGCGGCATATTGGTGGGTATATAAGGCATCAATTCCTCTTTTGGAAAGGGCTGTTTTGAGTCTCTCATCTATACGTTCAGGCATCGGCCTTGTCCTTGCTTCACGAGGCTCAATTTCATGCCAGTTCACAACGTTTTCATTTCCTTTCAATTCAGAAATGAGTTCAGTCAGTGATTTCTTTTTCATTCTTTACACCTCTTTATCAAGTACAGTTTACCGAATATTTGTTTGCATGGCTAGGTGCAAATTTTATACAATCGGACAACAAAAAAGCAAGGCATCCGCCCTGCTTATTTCGCTCTTATTGTGAACAGCTTTGTTTCGCCTTTGTGTGCAGCCTTTTCGCCTGCAGGCTCTATTGTTTCCACAGCTTCCCCATTCATAATGACGATTGGGATGACTGTGCTGCTCGCTTTTTCTTTTATTAACTCCAAATCACACGTGATGAGCGGGTCGCCGACCTTTACTTTGTCACCTTCTTTAATATGAGCGGTAAATCCTTCTCCATTCATATTTACGGTTTCTAATCCGACGTGAATTAACAGCTCGATTCCCGAACGTGTCCGGATGCCCACGGCGTGTTTTGTATGAAACAGCTGAATCACTTCACCTTCAGCAGGTGAAACAATTTCACCATTAGAGGGTTCAACTGCAATTCCTTCGCCCATCATTTTTTGTGAAAAAACAGGATCCGGCACATCTGTCAGATCCATTACCGTCCCGTCTGCCGGAGAATAGATGACCTCTTCCGTAATTTTTTCCTCTGATTTTCCCATTCCGAATAATTTTTTCAGCAATGTGTTATCTCCCTTCCAATTCATCAACCGTTATCCCTTCATTCACCACCTATTTAACCACACTTTCAATTTCGCTTCAATTTATAACAACATCCGGCACAAACGCATAGTCTGATAAAAAAAGGGGGTGGCTCATTTGGAATGTAAAGATGACAAAAAGAATGAATTGTCTAAGAAAGAAGAGATCATCAATCAAGCAATGGACCATCTGTTTCAGTCTTCTGCATTAGGAAATCTTTTACATGGTTTTCAAAACTTGATCGACTCTAGTTTCAAAGATGTACAGACAACGATAGACGTCAGAGAAAGTGATGACGGGCTGTATGTCGATATCACAATTCCAGCAACGTTTCGAGATGGCGAGATTCTCATCGACATTAAGTCCCGGTACCTCCATGTAACGCTTCAGGAAAAACAGAAGGAGCAAAACGCCTCCACATTAACAAGCATGACAAGAACCGTACAGCTGCCTTATGAGGTACACAAGGAAGAAATGGTAACGTCATGGAGTGAGCAGACAATGACGCTTTTCTTCCCAACAAATAAGCATGAATGATTTGATTCATTCATGCTTCTGTTATTTGAAAAAGCTGGTAAATCCCTTTATTAATGAGCCGACTTGATTCATGGCACTCATGACTTGGCCTGTCGTATCCATCATTTTATTAAAGTCAAACTGCCCGTTCGCTTTTTTGAATTGTGACATAATACTTTGAACCTGTGAAGGCTGCTGCTGATTCGGTCTCGGAATAGGATAAGGATTAGGAAATACCGGCGGCTGCATAGGCATAGACTGAGGCGGAATATACGGCTGATAAAACTCCTGTTGTCCGTAATGCTGCGGAACGTACTGTTCAAAATGAACAGGCGCATTCTGCTGATAATATCCCTGCACTTGCTGAGGGTAATAATAACCCAATTGCCGAGGATCGTTTTGAGGTCTCCTTTTCATTGCGATTTCCCCCCTAGACTCAACAGTTTCTCTCCTATATATGTATGAATCATTTCTTTTGTTTGTGTCTGATGCCATCAAGCGTGTTTGTCAAATTGTGTCGAAAGTTTAAATTTTTTAAAAACAGAAAAAAGTCGAATCATTATGATACCATATTTTCAATACAGATGAGAGGGGATGCACCATAATGAACGTATCATACTTAAGCAAACGTTTTGCAGAAATGAAGAAATATGAAACAGACTGTGTGAATAAACTGATGGACTTTGCCAAGTTCCTCTATATTCAAGGACACCTCAACGCAACTGAATTTCGTAACAGTATGAAGGTTCTGGAAGCAAATGGAGCAGAAAGCCCGGCATATGAGCTGAATTAATGTCCGGCCCCCTATAATAAAAATGAAGACAGCCTTATTGGCTGTCTTCACTTGCAATTTCATCCCTCACTGTCTGCAATGTGTAAATGACTGATTCAGTGATGTCTTTGAATCGCTTTTTATGAATGTGATGAACATATGACTGAAGAATCAATTCCAGGAAATTATCTTTTGCGGTCTCTATTTGCTCAGCATGCACATATTTCGGGCGGCGAGCCTTTATAAATTCAAGCGTCCCTTCCGCCCAGTGAGCTGCCAGGGCATCATTCTCCTCCACAGCAGGCTTTATCGTCTCAAAAAAATCGTACGAATGGTTATTTTCTTTCCCTTCCTGATATCGTGCAGCACCAGTTTCAGCGGCTTCAATCATCTGCTCGGTAACTTTCAGCAATGTTTGTGGTTGCAACATCCTTCACCTCATAGCTTATCGTACCAAATTTTGCTCATAAATTCAGCCGATACGGTATACCTTGTCCACAGCATACCTCTCTTGAGGGGATCGGTACAGTTCGTTTATACATATATGAAGATCCATGATTTCTTCTTCCAGAACACTCAAACGTTCGTCCTCCGTTTCACGCATTTCAGCCTCGAATACATCTATAGAACGGCTAAGGCTCTGTTCAGCACAGTTTATTTCAGTTTCTATATCAGAAAGCATTCGGAGAATATCTGTCTTGCTTACGTAACCGGACATTTGTGTTCCTCCCTTTACTCTTCTCTCCCGGTTAAATTCTTTGCTCGCACGGCGCAATCCTTCCGCATGACAAAACTAGAAGCAAATCGCCAAACAAACAGGTATTCCACGAAAAGCTGAAGTTTTCGACAAAAAGACACGCAAAAATTGTATGATCCTCACGCTTAATGCACACGATACTTGTGAGGAGGTGCCGTATGAAATCTAGACCGAAAAAAGCCGGCCAGCAAAAAAAGACGGAATCAAAAGCAGTTGATTCTTTAGATAAAAAACTAGGCGGCCCGAACCGTCCTTCTACGTAAGAAGCAAGGAAATTCCTTGCTTCTTTTATTTCTTCAGCCAATGCTCCACCGCAAAGAGCGCATGCAGCTGACGTTTTTTATTTACATACCAGTCGGTCAATTCTATCTGCCGCGGCAATGCCTCCCGTGCAAAGAGGCCTTTCTTTATCTTTCCATGAAACCAATCTGTTTTCTTTCCGTCTAATGAGTGAGTTAATTCAGGGTAGCATGTCCTTAGCATAGGAGATGTCCTTTTTGTGATTCCGATCATTTTTTCCATATCAAAACGGGAGCCTGTATGCGGCACTGTGTGCAAAAAGTCATAAAAAGAGGAAAACAGTTCCGGACTGAACAGCAATTGTGACAGCTGTTTTCCGAGCCTTATCCTTTCTTCGGTTTTAGAAAAACGCTTGGCCGAAATACCGTAAAGAATGCCGTCTGAAGAAGGAAAAATAACGGTGTTGAAATGAAACCAGTCACTTAAATAAAAAGGAATCGTGCCAAAAACGTTCTTTTTGAACGAAGGATTTTGTATAATAGGTGTTTGGATAGTGTTTTGTTCATTTATAATGAGAGCATACATGAGCCGCTCCGTGTTTCGTTCATGCCAAAAACGGGTCCACTCTTCTGTCATAAATTGTGATACGCCAAACAATTGCAGATAGTTGAACAGGGGCTTCCCAGTTTTTACAGACCAGTGGTACAAAAGAAGCTGCGGATAGGCATCTGAAAAGATGAGCCAATTCGCTCTCTCGTAGGCCAAAAAGAACCACCTTTGCTGTGACTCACGCAGACCAAGCTGAAACAGACTGCCCTTTAAATCAGTCATTGACCAGCCGGCATTGCGTGAAACGAAGGAAGCTAAGAGTGACCATTTAATTTCTGGATGACGGTCATAGAATGCTTTGTAAGCATTCGTTCTTGAAATATTATCGGCGTTTTCGACTGCCGTCTGCCGTTCAATTCGGCGAAGAAGCTTTCTGATGGCCTGTTGTTCTTGCACGTTCATTCACTTCCGTCACTAATAGTTTAATAAGGAGGATGAGAAAGTGATTCGGTATCCTAACGGAAAAACGTTTCAGCCGAAACATCCGGTTTCATCCCAAAACAGTCATAAAAGAGCGCCATCTTACAGTAATCGCGGAATGACCCTCGAAGATGACTTAAACGAAACGAATAAGTATTATCTGACAAACCAAATTGCCGTGATACACAAAAAGCCGACACCTGTTCAAATTGTAAATGTCCATTATCCAAAAAGAAGCGCTGCAGTCATAAAAGAAGCCTATTTTAAACAATCATCGACAACAGATTATAACGGAATTTATAAAGGGCGGTACATTGACTTTGAGGCGAAAGAGACAAAAAACAAAACCTCTTTCCCCCTGCAGAATTTCCATGACCATCAAATTGAGCATATGAAGCAGGTAACGGCTCAAGACGGTATTTGTTTTGTTATTATATCCGCTTTCGGCCAGGTTTATTTTTTAGAAGCCGATAGGCTGTTTTATTTCTGGGAAAGAAAAGAAAAAAACGGCAGAAAATCCATTCGAAAAGATGAGTTAGAGGAAGCAGCTTATCCGATTTCTCTTGGATACGCGCCAAGAATTGATTATATTAGTATTATTGAGCAGCTTTATTTTTCGCCATCATCAAGTGCGAAAGGTTGATTAACGAAAGGTTGAGATGTTATGTCAGATCAATTTACGAGTCGTGAAGCTCGACGTAAAGCGAACAGCAAGTCGAGCCCTTCACCGAAAAAAGGCAAGAAACGAAAAAAAGGCGGATTGTTTAAAAAGACGCTATTCACTTTACTCATTCTGTTTGTTTTAGGCGTAGTCGGCGGTGCTGTAACATTTGCCGTCATGGTTTCTGATGCGCCATCACTGGACGAAAACAAATTGAAGACGCCTTATTCATCGACAATTTATGATAAAAACGGAAAAGAAATCGCTGAATACGGCTCCGAAAAGCGGTCCTATGTCTCGATAGATGAAATACCTGATGTCGTAAAAGAAGCCTTTATCGCGACAGAGGACGCACGTTTTTACGAACACCACGGGATTGACCCTGTCCGTATCGGAGGTGCCCTTGTCGCCAACTTTAAAGACGGCTTCGGAGCTGAAGGCGGAAGTACCATCACCCAGCAGGTCGTAAAGAACTCCCTTCTGTCACATCAGAAAACGCTGAAACGGAAGGTGCAAGAAGTCTGGCTTTCTATACAGCTGGAACGTAATTATTCTAAAGATGAAATTTTAGAAATGTATTTAAACCGAATTTATTTTTCTCCTAGAGCTTACGGAATCGGAAAAGCGGCGGAAGAATTTTTCGGCGTCACTGATTTAAGCAAATTGACAGTGGAACAGGCTGCGACACTTGCGGGTATGCCGCAAAGCCCGACGGCGTACAATCCCGTTAAAAACCCGGATAAAGCGGAAAAAAGACGGAACATCGTACTCAGTCTCATGAAAAAACAAGGATTCATTTCTGATTCTCAATATAACAAAGCGAAAAAAGTGGCAGTGAAAGATGAAGGCGTTGTATCACAGAAAGAATATGAAAAAACAAATTCAAATAAATACAGTGCGTTTGTTGAAGAAGTCATGAAAGAAATTGAAGAAAAATCTGATGTCAATCCAGGTACTGACGGATTAAAGATTTATACGACATTAGATACAAAAGCACAAGACAAACTTGATGAATTAATGGACGGAGACACTGTCGGATTTACTGAAGGCATGCAGGGCGGTGTAACGCTTCTCGATACAAAAACCGGAGAAGTCCGCGCGATTGGTGCGGGAAGAAATTCTACGGTTGGTGGCTACAATTACGCGACCCAAGCTCAGCGACAGCCTGGGTCTACCATTAAGCCTATTCTCGACTACGGTCCAGTTATTGAAAATAAAAAATGGTCCACATACGAACAAATTGATGACTCAGCTTATACGTATTCTGATGGAACACCGATCCGTAACTTTGACCACAAATATAAAGAACTAATGTCTATGCGTGAAGCACTTGCGCAATCTCGGAACATTCCTGCTTTAAAAGCATACCAAGCAGTGGGTAGAGATGCTGCTGTAGACTTTGCTAACGGATTGGGACTAGGATTAGATAAAGATAAAGTATATGAATCGTATTCTATCGGTGGATTCGGAAAAGGCAATGTTGGTGTCTCTTCACTGACGATGGCAGGAGCATACAGCGCCTTCGGAAATAACGGAACATATAATGAACCGCATTTTGTAAAGTCTATTGAATTTAACGATGGCACGAAGCTTGACTTAACACCAAAATCAAAGTCAGCAATGAGCGATTATACTGCGTTTATGATTACAGATATGCTGAAAACAGCTGTTAAGACAGGTACTGGACAGCTTGCACAAGTACCCGGTGTGGAAGTAGCAGGAAAAACAGGGACGACCAACTTTGAAGAAAGTGAAATCCAAAGGTACAATATCGCAAGCGACGGTGCCCGAGATTCTTGGTTTGTCGGCTACACACCGCAATATACAGCAGCCGTCTGGACGGGTATGGGAGAAAACGAAGCTGGAAAGAAATCTCTTTCAACTGAAGAGCAAAAAGTTGCAAAACGCATCTTCGCCCAGCTCATTGCCGATGTCGATGACGGAAGCGGATCATTTGAGAAACCTGATAGCGTAGTGGAAGCGACTGTGGAAAAAGGCTCTAATCCGGCAAAACTGGCAGGGCCGAATACGCCAAGCGATAAAAAGGTCACAGAGTACTTTGTAAAAGGTACATCCCCTTCTACTGTTTCTAAAACATATGAGAAAGAAGAGAAAGAAGAAACAGCAAAACTGTCTGGTTTAAATGTGAAATATGATAAAGATAATCAATCATTGACATTAAGCTGGAAGTACGACGGAGATGCGACCTTTGCTGTTAAGCAATCTGTTGATGGCGGCAGCTACTCTGAAGTTCAAAACAGCTCTGCAAAAGAAGCAGTCATTTCGGGCGTGCAGCCAGGCTCTGTATACAAATTCGAAGTGACAGCCGTCAGTGATGATGGCAAAAGTTCAGCGTCGACATCCTATGAAGTGCCAAAAGCCGAAGAGGATGAAGATAAAGAAGACCAGCAGCAACCGGATGATGAAAATAAAGATGATGAGAAGACTCAGGATGACACACAAACTGATGATTCTCAAACAGATGACAGTCAGACAGATCAAGATCAGACAGATGATTCAACAAACGATCAAGACAAAAAACAAGACAACACGAACACCAATCCGTCCGACAACAGCAACCAAGACCAATCTAACGATAACAGCAGCAATAACAACGGCCGCAAAGAAGAGGACGCGTCAGATGGTGACTCAACGGATGATTCATCAGGGTCTAATACAGATAAAAACAAAACAAATACATCTGACAATACACAAACGAATTCATCATCAACTGAAAAAACGAATTAAAGACAAAGCCATCACCCTTTTAAAGGTGATGGCTTTTTTCTGCACGATAAAACCTCCCTTTTTAGGGGAGGTTTTATCGATTCATCGCGTGATGCTTATAGAAATGCTTCTTCATTTCTGTAAAAAGTTCATCTAGCTGGATAAAGCAATGATACTGGGTCGGCTTCAGCAAAATGAACTCCACTCGTTCAGCCCAATTAATCGGCTTAGCCGGAAATGATTTCTTTGTCAGTTCTGACCAATTCAGCGATATCACCCGCTCACCCGCTGTCCAATGAAATGAAGCCAGTAAACATACAATCCCTTTAAGCATGTCGTTTTGGTCGCATCTGGACTTTCTTGTTTGAAATACAGGGAGAAGTGATTCTTTTGTTTCTTCCCACACTTGAAATAGATACGGAACGTACTTTCCGCTGTTTTCCCACGGCAATATGTCTTGCGTGGTCTCAGAGAAGTCAAAATACAAAGGATTGCCCCTTAATGCTTCCTTGGTATCGGTGAAGTCAATGTGGCCCAGACTGCGCAAATATTGCTCATAAGAAGCTAACAATTCATTCGCTGCCGTCATCGTTTCACCAGCCCTTTTTTATCTCTCTTCTGCCCTTCTCTGCACAGAGAAAGCAATGGACATTCCGCACAGCGCGGCGATTGTGCCTTACAGTGATATCTTCCGAAGAATATGAGACGATGATGGGTAACGGACCAATCTTCTTTAGGAACCTTGCGCATCAGTGTCTTTTCGACTTCCAGCACCGAATCCTTCCACCGGCAGATTCCCAGACGCTTGCTGACCCTCTCGACGTGTGTATCCACTGCAATGGCCGGTACGCCAAAGGCAACAGATACGACAACATTGGCGGTCTTCCGGCCAACTCCTGGGAGTTTCACAAGCTCATCACGGTCCTTCGGTACTTCTCCGCCATAATCTTCAATAATCATTTTACTCAGTTTCTGAATATTTTTTGCTTTATTACGGTACAAACCGATTGATTTGATATCCTGCTGAAGCTCTTCCAGAGAAACAGATAAATAGTCTTCCGGCCGTTTATATTTTTGAAATAATGTTTTGGTCACCCTGTTTACAAGTGCGTCTGTACATTGCGCAGATAATGCGACTGCCACCACTAATTCAAAAGGATTGGAATGAACAAGTTCACACTCCGCGTGGGGAAACATGTCGCCTATCTTCTCTAAACAGAATTCAATTTGTTTTAGATTTAACACGATTGTCACCTTTTCACTTTATTGTTCAAGCCAATTGTAAAAAGGAACCTGCCTCTTATACTCTTTTTGCGGTTCATTCTGTTTTGTTTGAACACGCCGGAATTTTTGGCTGTGGATTTTGGCCTGCTCCACTGTTCTCAGCCCGTTTTTCTTCCATTCAAACAAAATCCGGTCAATGTAGCGGAAGCTGAGTTTTCCTGATAATACAGCCTCTTTTAAAGCGTGTTTAATCAGCTGTGCATCATGCTGATCCTGATCCTGCCAAATGGCCAGCGTTTCACACTCCAAAGGAGATAACGGTCTTGCAAACTCTTCTTCAAAAATCGTATAAAGGCTTCTTTGTTCCCCTTCTGCTTTTCTTTCTTGTGTTTGATTCTGTGCAAGCTCTATATACTCATAGAGCTTGCCCCATAAAGGCTGGAGCGAATATTTCTCAAACTTGATGCCGTTTTGGTCTTCGCCTTCCTCAATAAACAGAAAACCCTTTTGGATAAACATACGCAATCTGTTTGTGCATTCTTCAACAGAAATCGTCATGCCTTCCTGCAGTTCATGCGGTGTAGGAAAATAAGATCCCTTTTCTAAATGCATTTTGATTTTCAACAGCAGAATCAGTTCTGTTTCATTAAGTCCAAGCTGTTTATAATGGGTCAGCAGAAGATTGGGGATCGTCGACATCCCCATCTCCTGCATATCAATAAATTGCTGTTTTTTCATCGTTACACCTCTTACTGTAAAGGATAGTGTTTTCCCCTTTACTGTAAAAAGTCTCCCTTGCAGGAGACTCTTTTTTTGTTTCATTTAAATGTATTACGGATACAGACGGTTCAACAGTCTTGGGAACGGAATTGTTTCACGTACGTGAGGCGCTCCGCTGATCCAAGCTACTGTACGCTCTAATCCAAGGCCGAATCCGGCATGTGGAACTGATCCATATTTTCTAAGTTCAGCATACCATTTATATGCGTCAGAATCCAGTCCATGTTCTTTAAGGCGCGCTTCCAAAAGTTCCATATCGTGAATCCGTTCAGAACCGCCGATGATTTCTCCGTAGCCTTCAGGCGCGATCAGATCTGCGCAAAGCACTACATCTTCGCGGTCAGATGCCGGCTGCATATAGAACGGCTTTAAGGACGTCGGATAGCGAGTGATGAAAACCGGTTTGTCATAGTGCTCGGCAATCGCTGTTTCATGAGGCGCTCCAAAATCGTCTCCCCACTCGATATCGTCAAAGCCTTTTTCTTTCAGAAAATCAACCGCTTCGTCATACGTAATTCTTGGGAACGGCGCTTTGATTTGCTCAAGTTTTGACGTGTCTCTTCCTAGTGTGTTTAATTCAATTTTGCAATTCTTAAGAACTGATTGCACGATGAAAGAAACGTAATTTTCCTGTACCTGAAGGTTTTCCTCAAATTCAACAAACGCCATTTCCGGTTCGATCATCCAGAATTCGATTAAGTGACGTTTTGTTTTAGATTTCTCTGCTCTGAACGTCGGTCCGAAGGAGAATACTTTTCCTAATGCCATCGCCGCAGCTTCCATGTACAGCTGTCCGCTTTGAGAAAGGTAAGCATCTTCATCGAAGTATTTTGTCGCAAAGAGCTCAGTTGTTCCTTCAGGCGCGCTTCCAGTCAAAATCGGCGGATCTACTTTTACGAAGCCTTCGTTATTAAAGAATTCGTAAGTCGCGCGAATGATTTCGTTGCGGATTTTCATGATCGCATGCTGGCGTTTTGAACGAAGCCATAAGTGTCTGTGATCCATCAAAAATTCCGTACCGTGTTCCTTTGGCGTAATTGGATAATCAGTCGCTTCGTGAATGACTTCAATATCTGTCACAGCTAATTCATAACCAAGCGGAGAACGCTCGTCCTCTTTGACAATTCCTTTTATATAGAGTGACGTTTCCTGCGTCACAGATTTAGCCGTTTGGAAAATGCTTTCTTCAACCTCCGCTTTTACAACGACACCTTGAATAAAACCTGTACCGTCTCTCAGCTGTAAAAACGCGATTTTCCCGCTTGAACGCTTATTAGCGATCCAAGCTCCGATCGTTACTTCCTCACCTACGTGCTTGTACACTTGGTTGATTGTTGTTTTCAAAATATTTCCCTCCAAAACAAGAAGACATTCGGAAGCTTTTGCCCCGCGAACTCTTTTATCATCACTTTATTATACCCGGTCTTAACTGACCGGGTCAATGCAGATAAAAAGCGGCTTTTTGTCAGCCGCTTTCTGATCCGTTAGCTATGTTTTTCTACAAAACGTTTGATTCGTTCCACCGCTTTTTCTAGAAGGTCTAATGATGTCGCGTAGGACAACCGGACATTATCAGGAGAGCCGAATCCGGAACCTGGAACAATCGCGACTTTTTCTTCTTCAAGAAGCGCCTTGACAAATTCATCTACATCTTTGAAACCGCAAGTTTGAGCTGCTTTTTTTGCATTCGGAAATAAGTAAAAAGCACCTTCCGGCTTCACGCAGCTGAAGCCCGGGATTTCAACGAGCTGATCATAAATCGTGTTTAATCTATGCTCAAATGCTTTTCTCATCTCCTCCATTGGCTCAGAAGGTCCGTTGTATGCGGCAATCGCTCCGTATTGTGCAATAGATGTCGGATTTGACGTGCTGTGGCTTGCAAGGTTTGTCATCGCTTTGATGATCTCTTCTGCTCCAGCCGCATAACCGATTCTCCAGCCTGTCATGCTGTGTGATTTTGATACGCCGTTGATGACGATCGTTTGCTCTTTCAAACGGTCAGACAGCTGTGCGATGGAAACGTGTTTTTTTCCGCCGTATGTAAGTTTTTCATAAATTTCGTCAGATACTATCAGGATGTCATGATCAAGGCATACATCGCCAAGCGCGGCCAGCTCTTCTTCCGTATACATAACGCCAGTCGGATTGCTTGGTGAATTAATAACGATTGCTTTTGTTTTTTCTGTAATCGCTTTTTTCAGCTGCTCAGGAGAAATTTTAAAGTGATTTTCCTCAAGCCCTTCCACATAAACAGGCTGACCGCCAGCGAGTTTCACCTGTTCCGGATAGCTTACCCAGTACGGCGTTGGGATAATCACTTCATCTCCTTCATCCAAAATCACTTGGAAAAGGGTATACAGTGCATGTTTGGCACCAGTACAGACAATCAATTGAGACGGTTTGTATTCAATATTCTGGTCACGTTTAAATTTCTCTGCAATGCTGTTCTTTAATTCAGCCAAACCGCCTGAAGGCGTATATTTCGTATGTCCTTCGTTCATTGAGCGTACAGCTGCATCAATAATGTGCTGCGGTGTATTGAAGTCGGGTTCGCCCGCTCCAAGGCCGATGACATCATGGCCTGCCGCTTTCAGTTCTTTCGCTTTCGCTGTAATGGCTAGTGTGGTAGACGGTGTTAATGCGGATACTCTTTTTGCCAGTTTCAACTTGAACTCCCCCTAATTCGTCTTAAGGCGTGATATTTTTGAGAATCTTTCCAGTTGTAAAGTCCACATAACTTAAACTGTATTGTCCTTCTTTGTCTAAGTACGTTACTTCCCAAAGCAGGACGTTCCCTTCTCTTGCCAGGTGAACCTCTTTTTGCTTTGAAACCAACCCTTCATCTTGTATGATTTTCGCCGCTTTGTCCTCGGTGATTCCCTCTTTTGCTTCTTTTGAGAGAATTTTTGCTTTTTTATCTTCAGGAACCCATACATATAATTTGATGCCTTTTTTGTCAGTTCCCTTTACGATATAATATTTTTCTTTTCCGACAAATGTTTCGACTTGATCAACGCTGGTGAGGTCGGTTTCTTTTTTCGCTTCAGCAGCTGCTGCTTCGTGCCCCTTTTCCTTTTGTGCCATGGCTGATTTATAAATGTTTGCCGAGACAAGAAGTACTGCTAAAAAAATAATACCAAATATGGCGGTAAATATTAATGCTTTTTTTCTCATCTTCTCACCTACGTACGATAAATGGTAAAAACGGCTTGGTTTTTGTTTTCTTCATCAAGCGCAAGACCGAACATCAGATTATCTCTTTTCAGTGTCCGATTCAGCGTGTCTACAATTTTATAAAGGTCATCCGAATGCTCTACATTAATTGTTGAAAGAATTTCGATTTTGCTTTCCATTTTTTCATCCTCCAAATTGAACAAATATTGTTAGTCATACTCCTTTTCAGGACGCGCCATACTAGTACCACAGAGCGGAAAAACCGCTTTTACAAATAAAACACGTCCTACTCCCACACCGGAAAGCCGCTTTATGCGGCTTTTATTCACTTTTTCCGGCAACATAAGCTTCAATCTCACTGTCAGTCACTTCAGATATTGCGGACGTCGGCAGAGCGTCAAGAAACAGGCGCCCGTAACCAGCGGTTTTGACCCGTCTGTCTAATATGACAATCGTTCCTTTGTCTCCGGCTGTCCGGAGCAAGCGCCCAATTCCTTGTCTGAACGTCAGCACCGCTTCCGGCAGTGAGACCGTTTGAAACGGATTGCGCCCTTTTTTCCTCGCCAACTCACATTTTGCAGCGTGCAGCGGATGATCCGGAGCCCGGAAAGGAAGTCTCACGATGATCACTGTCGTCAGCTCATCACCAGGGAAATCAACGCCTTCCCAAAAATGATTCGTTCCAAGCAAAATGGCCTGATTGGCTGTTTTGAACGTTTTCATCAGTTTTCCGGGACTGCCGCCGGTTATGCCCTGAGCCAAAAGCTGAATGCCTGAAACACTCATGGCGAGCTTGAGTTCCTGATGCACTTTTTTCAGCATGTCATGAGACGTAAACAGCACAAGGATTTTCGGCTGTTTTTCTTTTGCCATCAGTTCGATATAACGTGCGGTATCCTGTATAAATTCAGTCTGCCCCGTATCTTGGATCGATTTTATTTCTTTTGGAATCATTACCTGCATCCGCTCATCATAAGAAAAAGGCGACGCGATCCTCATTGTGCGGGGGAAAAAGTCGCTTAACCCCAAACGCTCAATGATAAATTGAAACGAATTTTCTATCGTTAGGGTTGCAGATGTAAGAACGACACTGTTTTTCCGGGCAAAAAACTGATCAGCAAGAAGCTCGCCCGGTTCCAGCGGCTGCGCATATATAGCTACTGCATTCTTCGCACCTTTAGCATCTATCTCAATCCAAACCGCTTCATTGTCATCTGAGCCAAAGAACAGCTGATTTAGAGTCTGGCAGTACTCCCCCAAATCATTCATGCTTCTATTATATTCATCGGCCAAAAAAGCATTTTTGCTTTTCATAACCGTCAGATGTTCTTCCATCAGAGCCGTCTGGGTCTCAAAAAGCTGCTGCAAATGCGCCAGCATAGAACAAAGCCTTTCCGCTCCATCTGTTAAAATAGGCCATCCTTTATCGTGACTTTTTTTGTTCACGTTAAAGACAAGACGGTTTAAGTCTTCTTTAGGTTTTCTTCGTTTGACAAAAGAATGCACAGAGCTGAAAAACGCATCACTTTCCGCCTGAATATGCTGAATCCACTCCTCCACTTCGAAAAATGAATCCACCGGCAGGCTGTGGCGCTGAAAAAGCTGTCTCATTTTTTTCAGAAGCCCCTGCTCTTTCAGCGTTCCGATTCTGCTCAATTTTGTATGCAGTTCTATGTAAGTTGCTCTTTTTCCTAAATGTTCGCTTGCGGCACGTTCAAAATGGTGTGCTTCATCAATGACAAAAGTCCCGCTATCCGGGAGTCTTTTTTTCCGGCTTGCCTCATCGGTAAGCAGAAGAGAATGATTCGTAATCACCAGGTCAGACCGCATCGCACTTTGTTTGGCCCGTTCATAAAAACCAATCACTTGATCCCTCTGTTTTCGTTTATAAGAATGATCATCATATGCCAATCTGTCCCACAGCAGTTTTCCGCCTGACGGCAAATTCAGTTCTGCTACATCTCCCGTGTTTGTCTCTGTCAGCCAAACAAGAAGCTGGGCTTTTGTCAAAACGGCATCATAGTTATCGTCTTCCTCATGAAGCACCTGCTCAAACTTATAAAGGCACAGATAATGCGTTTGCCCTTTTAAAATAGCCGCAGTCACCGAAAAAGGGAACATATCTTTGATGATCGGCAAATCCTTCGTCAAAATCTGCTGCTGAAGAAGGGTTGAATACGTGCTGATGACGACCGGCTTTTTTGACTTTTTAGCAAAAAGCGCAGCCGGAATCAGGTAGCCGATCGTTTTTCCGATTCCCGGAGCAGCTTCAATCAGCGCGTGTTCACGATTGGCAAAGGCCTCAGCCACTTCTTTCATCATCAGCATTTGGCCTTCTCTTTTTTCGTACTGGGGCATGAACTCAGAGAGCGCTTTTTCATTTCCTGCTGCCCAATTTTCTATCTCAAATAGAAATTCTTCATCTTCTTTGAGACGTTCAATCACAGGTTCAGGTTCTCTGACAGAAAAAGATGAAAAACGCGTAAAGCCTGGCATATCTGTATGTCTGTTTTCATAAATGAACATATCTAACAAATGCGTCAGATCACTGATAAAATGCTGTGACAGCCTTCTTAACTGCTTTAATGTCGGGTAAGGAAGCTGCCTTAGCTTTTCAAGAATTTCCAAAAAAATAAGTCCTGTGACTTCAGCGTCGCTGTCAGCTCGATGCGGCTGATCATGCCGCAGCTGAAGCTCTTCGCTTAATTCAGTCAGCTTATATCCCTCAAATCCCGGAAATGCGATACGGGAGAGCTCAACAGTATCCAGCACTTCACAATCTGGGAGCTGGAAACCCGCTTTATGTAACTCATGCTTCACAAACCCGAGGTCAAAATGGATATTGTGGGCGACAAAGTAAGCGCCGTCAAGCAAATGAAACACTTCTTCAGCCACTGCTTTAAACGGCGGCTGATTTTCTACCATTTGGTTCGTGATTCCCGTAAGCTGTTCAATAAAAACCGGAATGGATTTATTTGGATTAATATATTTTGAAAACCGCTCAGTAATTTGTCCATTTTCAATTACAACCGCTGCGATTTGAATGATTTTATCGCCCTTTTTTGGCGAATTCCCTGTTGTTTCTACATCTATAACAACGAACCGTTGCTTATTCATTAAAATGGACACCTCAATTCTTGCATACGACAAAAGTGTAACACGTTTTGTACGGAAATGGAGCGGCAAAACCGTTTTACGCTGAAAATCTTAAACGAAAACCCCCGTTAAAGGGGGCGGTATATCTACAAAATGGTGCTGGCAGGTTCTTGTCCAAGCATTTGTTCAATTTTGTTTTGGTCATTCAAAACGGCAACTTTCGGCTGATGGCTTGCCGCTTCTTGATCAGACATCATTTTGTAAGAAATAATAATAACCTTATCGCCTTCCTGTACAAGACGTGCGGCTGCTCCGTTTAAACAGATGACTCCGCTCCCGCGCTGACCGGGAATAATGTACGTTTCCAGGCGTGCTCCATTGTTATTATTCACAATTTGCACTTTTTCATTAGGAAGCATTCCTACCGCATCAATCAGATCTTCATCAATTGTAATGCTGCCCACATAGTTAAGATTTGCTTCTGTAACCGTTGCCCTATGGAGCTTTCCGCTCATCATCGTGCGATACATCATTATATTCTCTCCATTTCTCGAATATCAATAATGATATTGTCTATTAAACGCGCTTTTGAAAATGCAACTGCTACAGCCAGAATAATCTTTCCTTCGAGCTTGTTCACAGGCTCAAGTTCCGGATAAGAATATAGCTCAACATAATCAATTCTGCCGCTTGTCGTTTCAATGATGTCTTTTGCAGCATTGATGACCGTTTCAGGATTTCTCTCACCTGCTCTGATCAGCTCGGCACTCGTCTGAAGGGCTTGGTAAAGCTTAGGCGCTTCTCTTCTTTCCTCAGCCGTTAAATACACATTCCGGGAGCTTTTGGCTAACCCGTCTTCCTCTCTGACCGTATCTACAGCAACCAGTTCAATATCCATGAAGAAATCACTGATTAAACCATCAACAACTGCCACCTGCTGCGCATCCTTTAAACCAAAATAAGCGCGTGTCGGTTTAACAAGATTGAACAGCTTCGTCAGCACGATGGCAACTCCGTCAAAGTGTCCTTCTCTTGAACGCCCGCATAAAACATCTGTACGTCTCTCAACATGTATCGTTATATTTTTTTCACCGGGATACATGTCACGGGCATCAGGAGTGAAAAGAATATCAACGCCGGCATTTTCCGCAAGAGCGGCATCACGTTCAAGATCGCGCGGATACGCTTCAAAATCCTCCCCGGGACCGAATTGCGTCGGATTCACAAAAATACTCATAACGACGGCGTCATTTTCTTGTCTGGCTTTGTCTGCCAAGGTTAAATGCCCTTCATGAAGAAATCCCATCGTCGGAACAAATCCGATTGTTTTGCCTTCTGACTGATATTGTGTAATGATTTCTTTCAGCTGTGAGATATCTGTAATCTGCTTCATCTTATTTTCCTCCGTACAAGCCTTCCAGGACTGCCTGATTCATCTGAAAGGAATGCTTTTGTTCAGGGAAAGCACGATGTCTTACATCATGGACATATCCACTGATTGCTGTTTCTATAGTGCCGTCAATTTGCGTATATTGTTTCACAAATTTAGGTGTTCTAACAACACCATGGCCAATAACATCGTGATAAACAAGAACCTGTCCGTCCGCTTTTACACCAGCTCCGATTCCAATGACAGGAATGGATAATGTTTCTGCGATTTTTGCCGTGAGTTCTGCAGGCACACATTCAAGCACAAGCATCATGGCTCCCGCTTCCTCACATTTTATACTGTCTTCTATTAATTTCTTAGCGCTTTGTTCATCTTTGCCCTGTACTTTATATCCGCCTAATACACCGACTGATTGCGGTGTCAGCCCTAAATGACTGACAACAGGAATGCCACCGAGCGTCAAGGCGCGGATGGATTCAAACACCCCTTCACCGCCTTCCAGCTTCAGCGCGTCGGCTCCGCTTTCCTGAACGATAGCTGCGGCATTTTTCAGCGTATCCTCTTTAGACAAGTGATAGGACATAAACGGCATGTCGGTTACGATAAATGTATTTGGCGCACCTCTTTTGACCGCTTTCGTATGATGGATCATGTCAGCAACTGTCACGCCGACAGTTGAATCAAGGCCTAGCACGACCATTCCTAGTGAATCGCCGACTAAAATCATATCCACTCCCGCTTGCTCAGCAAGCTTGGCTGCCGGATAATCGTATGCCGTCAGCATGACAATCGGTTCTTCATTTTCTTTCATTTTTAAGAAATCAAGTTTTGTTTTCACTTTTTCTCCTCCTCATTTTTAGAGGAGATGAGCTGCCGTTTCTTATACAAGCCAAAAAACCTTCCGCTACACGAGAAGGATTCTTCACTTTCTAAAGTTCGGCGAGTTTCATCCCTCTGTCCCAGTCCTTTTTGGATCAAGGCAGACTGCTGCAATGTCTATCTATTTTTTATGAATAGGTGCAGTTCGCAGGCGATACTGCCCAATGGAAGTATATCAAAATCAACAGGTTTGTACCAACTACAATGAACCCATTTCGATATCTGCCGAATAGATTTTTTTTATGCCTTCCTTTGTTTCTAAAAGAAGAACACCCTCTTCGTCTATTCCTAAAGCTTTCCCATAAAATGTTCCGTTTAGCGTTCTTGCTCTTAATTCACTGCCGATCCCAAGCGCATAGCTTTCCCACAGAAGTTTAATCGGCGTGAAACCATACGCTAAATAATCGCGGTACCGTTTTTCAAAAGAAAGCAAAATATGCTGCATGACGCTGGCCCGATCTATTTTTTCACCGGCTGCCTGACTAAGGCTCGTTGCGGTTTCTTTTAGCTCCTCGGGAAAATCATCGGCCTCTTGATTGACGTTTATGCCTGTTCCGATAATGACTGAACGGACGCGGTCTTCTTCCGCCTGCATTTCAGTTAAGATGCCGACTGCTTTTTTTCCATGAATTAATATGTCATTAGGCCATTTAATATCCGTTTGGAGACCTGTTGCCTCCTCTATTCCTTGCACAACAGCTACCGCAGCAAGAAGCGTAAGCTGAGGTGTTTTTTGAAGCGGAATGTCTGGACGCAAAATCAGGCTCATCCAGATGCCTGTTCCTTCTTGAGAATGCCACACCCTTGACATACGCCCTCTGCCGGCTGTTTGTTTATCTGCGACAACGAGAGTGCCCTCCGGCGCGTTATCATTAGCAAGCTCATGAGCCTTTTTTTGAGTGGATGAAAGGACGTCATGATAAAAAAGATGCTGGCCCATCACTTCTGTTTTCAGCCCAAACCGAATTTCACTTTCACTGAGTTTTCCAGGCTTTTTGATAAGCCGATACCCTTTTCTTCTGACAGCTTCCACTTCATAGCCTTCTTTGCGAAGCTCCTCAATATGCTTCCATACAGCTGTTCTCGAGCAGCCGAGAGCATCACTGATTTTTTGGCCGGAAATAAATTCGCTTCCGGCCTGAGAAAATAATTCAATAAGATCGTTTCTTAAGGTTGATCGCATGTCTTCAGCCACTCCTCTATGTGTTCCTTCTGATTGGAGAGCTTTCCCGTTACAACAGCCTGCTCTATCCGCTGTAATTCTTCAGACACCCATTTTCCAGCGGGCTGGTTTCGCAGTGCAAGTAAGTCCCGCCCTGTGATGGCAAGATCCTTCAGACTTTTGATGGGCAGGCTTTGATAAGCTTCTCTAACTTCCTTCAGTCTCTCGCCGTTCAGCTGCTTGGTTTGCCGGAGCATTGATATTTTGACCGCGGATAAAAGCGCTTTTTCACCAGCCTTGTACATGGACATAGCGTCATGGCTCTGGCCAAACGTATCGGCAATGTGAGCGGCTTCCTTCATCACTTTTCCAGGGAGCTTCCAGGCTTTCAGGAAAAGCATCGCTTCTTTCAAGTCTATCTGAAGATCAATTAAAAGCGCTGCCCAAAGCTCCTCACGAGAAGCGAGAAGAGAAAACGGAAACTCACTCGCCGTCAGCAGGTTCTCTCGTTTGTGATAAAAACCGGGCAGTTCTTCATAAAGCCCCGTATGTACAAGCATTTGAATGGCCTCTTGGGACGCTTTTCCCAGTAAAAGCTTCTCAAACTCTATTGTTTTCCGTTCGACTGACACATGAGACAAAAGTGTTTTCTCTTTTATGATCGCTTCTTCTGTTTCTTTCGAAAGCGTAAATCCGAGCTGGCTCATAAATCGCACCGCTCTCAGCATGCGAAGCGCATCCTCCTGAAAGCGGTCCTCCGGTTTTCCAACCGTTCGAATCAGCTGCTGATCAATGTCTTTCTTGCCGCCAAAATAATCAAGAACTTGACCGTCAGCTGTCATGGCCATCGCATTAATCGTCAAATCCCTGCGTTTCAAATCCTCTTCTAATGAGGTGATAAAGTGCACTTCTGACGGTCTTCTGTAATCTTCATAATCTGATTCAGTCCGGAATGTAGTGACTTCATAGGTATCATCTTCCCAGAGCACGATAATGGTCCCGTGCTCTTTGCCGACATCAACTGTCCGCTTAAAAAGCCGTTCTACTTGGTCCGGTGCCGCATCTGTCGCAATATCGACATCTCCAATTGTTCGTTTCATATAGCTGTCACGAACTGCGCCTCCGACAAAGTAAGCTTGGTGGCCTGCTTCAATTAATGTGCGGAGCACGGGAAGTGCTTTAATAAAAACTTGTTCCATGTCATCACTCCGGTTCTGCTAAATCGGCATATATCTGTTCATACTGGCTGACAATCTTTTGTGACGAAAATTCATTATTGAGCATTTCCATGGCCGCTTCGGTAAACCGCTTGCTCAGCTGTTCGTCTTCTAAAATGCGAACCGCTTTGGCTGAAGCGGCTTCGACATCGCCGACATCCACCAAAAACCCGCTCACATTGTTTTTTATCACTTCAGGGATACCGCCAATATTCGTTCCGATGCAAGGCACTCCGCATGCCATCGCTTCAAGCAGGACAAGGCCAAAACTTTCTTTTTCAGACAGCAGCAGCTTCAAATCACTGATTGAGTAAAGCTCCTCGACACGGTCTTGATTTCCAAGCATCAGTACTTGTTTTTCCAGCCCATATTTTGTGACAAGCTCACAGGCCACTGATTTCTCAGGACCGTCTCCGACTAAGAGCAGTTTTGCTTTTGTTTTGCCGGCTATATTGCGAAACACCTGGATGACATCCTGCACACGTTTGACCTTTCTGAAGTTGGACACATGGATCACGACTTTTTCATCCGGCAGTATGCCGTGTTTCTCTTTAATGGCCGCTGTGTTTTTCTTAAGATATACACGTTCATCTATGAAATTATAAATCGTTTCTATTTTTTTCTCCGGCTTAATTAAATCGTACGTTTCAGCAGCAAGAGCTGATGAGACCGCTGTCACCCTGTCTGAAGCCTCTATCGCAAAACGGATAAGATCTTTTAAGGATGGATCGTAGCCTAATACTGTAATATCCGTTCCATGCAAAGTTGTTACGATGCCGATATTCCGTTTCAGCATCTGCTTTGCGAGATAAGCGCAAACCGCATGCGGCAGAGCGTAGTGAGCGTGGATGATGTCTAAATTCTCCCGTTCTGCAACCTCAGCGATTTTGCTTGCCAATGTTAAATCATACGGCGGATATTTAAAAACGGCATATTGGTTAACTTCAACTTCATGAAAGTGAATATTAGGATGGTATGTATTTAATCTAAACGGGATGCTCGATGTTATAAAATGGATTTCATGACCCTTTTCAGCAAGCTGTTTCCCGAGTTCTGTCGCAATGATACCTGAGCCGCCGACGCTCGGATAGCATGTAATGCCTATCTTTAACTTTTTCATTGTTCGCCCCCAAGCACATCATGATCCAGCATCAGCATCCGATTGGAAAAGAAGCCCTCGGCGTACCCTACACCCGCTTCTTTGCCGTACAGCTTTTCTCTTGCTTCAATGATCTCGATATAACCGTTCGTCAATGGTGTTGAAACAGAATTCTGTGACGGTACAAACTGGCTTTTGTAGGCATTGAGGCTTTTCTTTTTATCCTCTATTGTATCCGAGATATCAATAACAAAATCAGGCTGATGAAAACCATTTATCATATAATAGTAGACCTTACTTACTTTATGCGCAGGCAGGCTGTTTTCATCTTTATATTTATGAATTCCTGCTGAAAAGATCGCTTCTTCTACCAGTGCGGCAGCATTGCCGTGATCCGGATGACGATCCTTTTTATATGGCATAAACACCGCTTTCGGCCGGCAGGTTCTAATGACTGTGACAATCGCCCGAATCGCCTCACCACTCATCATCAGCCCGCGGTCAGGGAGCGTCAGCTGAATTCTTTTGTCCACACCTAATATACGGGCTGCTTCGGCCGCTTCTTCTTTTCGCAAACTGACTGTTCCGTTTGAAGACAACTCCGCTTCAGTCAAGTCGCATATCACGGTTTTTTTTCCCTGTTTGACAAGCTTTGCTATTGTGCCGCCCATACCGATCTCGACATCATCACTATGGGCGCCAAAAGCAAGAACGTCAGCATTATACATGAGGTTCTTCTCCCCGAAGAAGATTGCGGAATTCAAAAACGCCTTCATCAAGTGTGCGAACAAGTATTTCTGCAGTTCCCATATTGGTGGCAAGCGGAATCGAATAAACATCACATAAACGGATTAATGCCGAGACATCCGGTTCATGCGGCTGTGCGGTCAGCGGGTCGCGCAAAAAGATAACTAGGTCAAGTGCGTTAGCGGCAATTAACGCGCCGATTTGCTGGTCTCCGCCTAAAGGGCCGGATTGAAAACGCTGAATTTGAAGGCCGGTTGCCTCTTGAATTTTCAATCCCGTTGTTCCCGTTGCATATAGATCATGATGACTCAAAATCTCCTGATAAGCGGTTGTAAATTGGATCATATCCTGTTTCTTCTTGTCATGCGCGATCAAAGCAATTTTCATCATTTATCCCCCTGTCTAATCAATGATATTTTCCAATCCGTAGACAAGCTGATCAATCTTCATGACTTGTTCTACAGACAGTTTTACACCGGACATGAAGGAAGCACGGTTATAAGAATCGTGACGGATCTGCAGCGTTTGGCCGTCCATGCCGAACATCACTTCCTGATGGGCGATCAACCCTGGAAGACGAACACTGTGCAGACGGATTCCGTTTAGCTCCGCACCTCTTGCTCCTGGGAGAATTTCTTTTTCATCTGGATGTCCTTGCTGTTTTTCTTTTCGAACCTCAGAAATCATTTCAGCGGTTTTGAGAGCCGTTCCGCTTGGCGCGTCAAGCTTCTGATCATGGTGAAGCTCAATAATCTCAACATCATCGAAGTAATTGGCAGCCATTTTTGAGAATTTCATCATGAGTAACGCACCCAATGCAAAATTTGGAGCGATGATAGCCCCGATCCCTTTTTCTTCTGTCAGAGATGTAAGTTCTTTCAAATCAGCTTCAGAAAAACCGGTCGTACCCACTACAGGGCGGACACCGTGTTCTAATGCAACTTTTGTATGTACTTTCCCGATTTCGGGTGTAGTTAAATCAATCAATACATCTGGTTTTGTTTCTGTAAAGCAGGCATGGATATCTGTGTAAATAAGAGCATCAGACTCAACAGACATCACATCAGATAATTTGTGCTGATCGTATGTATGGTCAACTGCTCCGACTAGGTCAAAATGAGGTGTTTTTTCCGCCAATTTAACAGCTTCTTGCCCCATTCTTCCCCGCGGTCCTGCAATGACTACTTTAATTGTTTCGTTTGACATCTTGATCTCCTCTACTTTCCTTCTTCTTTTCTTGTCCAGCGTTCTTTATCTCTTGTATTAAATTTATGCATGACTCGGTCGTGGGCTTCCTCTAATGAAATATCAAGTGAATTGGCTAAACAAACCAATACAAACAGCACATCGCCCATTTCCTCTTCCATGCTTTTATCATCTTCAGTCGCTTTTTTTGGTTTTTCTCCATAACGATGATTGACTTCCCTTGCAAGCTCGCCCAGTTCTTCGGTTAATCTTGCCATCATGGCAAGCGGGCTGAAATACCCTTCTTTAAATTGGCCGATGTAGCGGTCCACCTCAGCCTGTATATCTTTCATTGTTTTATCACTCACTGCACGAAACCTCCTATCATCCTCTTACATGTTAGCTAATTCGGATACGTTTGACAAATGTTTAAGCACGTTTGCTGTTTTCTTTTGCATCCACTATAATATAAACGCTATCTAATGGAAGGAAAAGGGGTTTTGTGTGATGCTTGGAGAAATTAGATTAAAAAACATATTTTTTATTTTAATCGGTGCAGCAATTTTTTCATTTGGCCTGGTTCATTTCAATATGCAAAACAATCTGGCAGAGGGTGGATTCACGGGAATTACGCTATTGCTTTATGCCCTTTTCCATATTAGTCCTTCTATTTCAAACCTGGTTTTGAATATCCCGATCTTTTTTATCGGCTGGCGTTTGCTGGGCAAGACAATGTTTGTATACACCCTAGTCGGTACTGTAGCACTGTCTTTATTCCTCAGCATTTTTCAGCGATATGAAATACATATGCCCCTTCAGCATGATCTTGCGCTTGCCGCTTTATTTGCCGGCGTATTCATTGGAGCCGGCTTAGGCATTATTTTTAAGTTCGGCGGTACGACGGGCGGGGTTGATATCATTGCCCGTTTGGTCAATAAGTATTTTGGGATACCGATGGGCCGAACGATGTTTGCTTTCGATGCTTGCGTGATCATTTTATCATTGCTTACCTATCTCTCTTACAAAGAAGCCATGTACACATTGGTTGCCGTATTTGTGGCGGCAAGACTGATTGATTTTATCCAGGAAGGCGGATACGCAGCTAAAGGTGCAACAATCATCTCTGCGAAAAACGACCAGATTCAGAAGAAAATTCTTGAGGAAATGGAACGGGGCGTTACCATTTTGAAAGGACAGGGATCCTACACGAAAGAGGATCTAGACGTGCTGTATTGTGTAGTGCCTAAAAACGAACTGGTCATGCTGAAAAGTGTGATCAACTCCATTGACCCTCATGCCTTTGTCGCGGTCAGCGATGTCCACGATGTGCTTGGAGAAGGATTTACACTCGATGAAAATAAAAATCCGCTCCCGCGCTAATGTTTTTTTGATAACAAAAGGCGGCTGCCGCCGCCCCTCTTACTCATTTTGGATAATCCCGCTTTTTTAGTTTCTTTTTCTCCGCTCTGTATTTTCTGTAACCGACATAAGTAAGTGCAGTAATGATGATACCGCCTGTAGTGATCATCACCCATAACAAAGACGGATCTGCATCATCCTCTTCCACCCTGTCAAATACACTCTTCAGATCGTTCTGGAGTAGGGAAAGCCGTTCAAGCTTCGTACTCTCGGTCATTTGCTGAAACCCCTCTTGCTCAATCACTTCAATATGTTTTCCGACTGTATCAAGCTGATCTTCTGATATATCGATTGTAAGACTTGGATAAATCAAATCATACAAGCTGATAAATTCGTTCCACTTTTCATGAAAGCTCGTACTTTCATTTTTTTGGACATCCTGCTTAAGTGCGGCAAAGACCTCCATAATCGGCTTCTCCAGTGACCCCCAAAGGGGATCAGACTGATTGTCAACAGCATCCATCAGCATTCTGAACTGCGCGGCTGCTCTGAGCTTTTGTGTGTCTGATGCATCAGCCTGTTTTAAACTCCGTACCATATCGTTATAGCCCAAAGTAATTTGGCGAATTTGGGCTCCAGTTAACATGCTGTCTTGCTTCTGTTTTTCAGCGGATTTTAATGTTTTTTCAAAATAAGATAAGACTTGTAACGCCTCTTCATATTTCGACTGGCGGGTCATTTGAAAAACCGTATCGGATAAATCATTCAATTCCTTGAGGCTTCCCCGCTCTTCAGCCTTGGCATTCCCATTATAAAAAATAAGAGCAATCAACAAACAGATCGTCAGCTTTCGTTTCATGCAGGTCCCTCCCACTCTCTCTCCTTACAGAATATGAAGGAAAGGACAAGGATAGACCAAGATTGTCTTTACGTCAGTTGAAGCTTTGTTTGCTTTTTCGAAATGACGAGATAGAAGGCAAGTCCGATTGAAAAGATGCTCAGCCAAAACGTTCCGTATCCTATGTCAGTCATATATTCAGAAAGCATGGAGTATTGCGGCATCATCCCAAACAGGTAATCAATGACATCATTATGAAGCGTCCAGACCGCAGCGATAACAAGATGCCATAATGAAAATCGAAAATACGGGCTGTACAGCACCCCCTGGACAGCCATTGCAAAATGCGAGGCAATCAGCATATAGCCTTCCCATGGCAAATCACCCGTTACAGCCAATACGAGAAGATTCATGGCGACCGCCCACAAGCCATATTTCACGAGCGTCACTAACGCAAGCGCTTCAAAAAGCGGAGCATTCCGCTTCATGAGAAAGGCCAGCAGCACAAACAAAAAGAAAAACGTTGCTGTCGGGCTGTCCGGAACAAAGATGAGGAAACGGGCCGGCGTCTCCAAAAGCTGAGGCAAGTACCAATAGTATCCGTAAACCGTCCCCAGAAAATTGATCGCTAAGACAAGAATAAGCATCGTTCGCTGTCCTAATACATATTGAAACCATTTCACATCAAATCAACTCTCAGTCTGTAAAAATAATGTGTCCATATAAAAAAGCTGACGCCTGGTCAGCTTTTGATAATAAAAGTATATCCTTCCGTTTCGCAATTCACAATACGTTATTTTGCCGTTGTTTCGGAAATGAATTTCGCAAGTTCTTCAAGCTGCTTATCATTTCCTTTGAACACACCTGCCGGCATTTGGCCTTTTCCTTCAACAGCGATCTTTTTGATTTCTTCCGGCTTCAGTCCGGTGTCTACCAATGAAGGCCCGGCCGCTCCGCCTTGAAGATTATCCCCGTGACATGAAATACAGCCCTGCTCCTGAAAAATTTTATATCCTTCGGCACTGGTATCGATATCCGCTTCTTTTGTGATTTTCCCCTGCTCCTCTGCTTTTGCCCAGTCGTGAGTAGCTACGGACTGCCAGGTCAAAAATACAGCCGCGGAAATAGCCAAGAGCATCATCCCGACAGCCACGGGACGCTTCCAAGGCCTTCTTTCCGTTCCCCTGTCGAGAAATGGTGCCAAAAGCAGAGCGCCAAAGGCAATCCCCGGCATAATCATAGCGCCGACCACCGTAAAGCTCCCAGCGGCGTATTCATATTTCAAAAGCTGATATAAGAAAAGAAAATACCAGTCCGGCAGCGGAATATAACCTGTATCCGTCGGGTCCGCCATCCGCTCCAAAGGCGGCTGGTGTACAATCGTCAAAACAAGAAAACCGATCAGAAAGACAGCTCCGACCATCCATTCCTTCAATAGGAAATTTGGCCAGAAGGCTTCTGTTTTACCGGGATACTCTGAGTAATCCTTCGGTATATTCGGCTTTTTCTCAGCCGGTATCCTTGAGTCTCCTACAAATTTCATCCCTTTGCCCCGGTGCATGTCATCCCCTCCCTTTTATTCGCAGATCAAGTTTAAAGCGGTCCTGAAATCCCCTGCTTGCGGATCATAATAAAGTGTGCGGCCATCAATCCAAACAAGGCGGCAGGAAGAAAGAATACATGGATCGCAAAAAACCTAGTCAGCGTTTGGGCGCCTACAATATCCGGATGCCCTGCCAGGAGTGTTTTGACTTGCGTCCCGATCAAAGGAGTGGCTTCAGCGATCTGCAGCCCGACTTTTGTGGCAAACAGAGCCTTCATATCCCAAGGTAGCAAGTAGCCTGTAAACCCAAGCCCAAGCATGACAAAAAAGATTAACACACCGACTATCCAGTTCAGTTCCCGCGGCTTTTTATACGCCCCTTGGAAAAAGACCCTCAGCGTATGTAAAAACATCATCACAATGACCAAGCTGGCGCCCCAATGGTGCATTCCCCTGACAATCTGGCCGAATGCAACTTCATTTTGCAAATAATATACCGATTCCCAGGCATTTTTAATATCAGGCACATAGTACATCGTTAAAAACATCCCAGACAACACTTGGATAACGGTTACAAAAAACGTCAGTCCCCCAAAACAGTACACAAACGCAGAGAAATGGTGGGCGGGATTCACATGTTCCGGCACTTCGTGATCGGCAATATCCCTCCACATCGGTGTAATATCAAGCCGTTCATCTACCCAGTCATAAATTTTGTTCAGCATGTCACCCTTCCCCCTTAGGCTTTGCTTTTCCAAGATACAGGAAGCCGTCTTTAACTTCTTGCTCGTAATGATCAAGAGGCGCAAGCGGCGGCGTGCCCGGGACATTGGTGCCGTCTTTTTCATAGAGTCCGTAGTGGCAAGGACAGAAAAATTTATTCGGATTTTTAGGATCGCTGTTCCAGTTCACCGTACACCCCAAATGCTTACAAATTGGTGAAAGTGCTACAATCTCATCCCCATTTTTGAAAACCCAAGCTGATCTCGATTCTTCCGACTCATACCAGGCATCGACTTGATTAATTTTGAAATCAAAGCGCTGCGGCTCTTTTGTCAGCTCATCTACGCTGACAACCTGAACCATGTCCTGCTTTCCTGTCGATTTTAATACCGGGTCGAGTGCAAAGCGAACCATAGGCATGAGCATACTAGCCGCCATAAACCCCCCTACGCCTGTAAGCGTATAATTTAAAAATTGACGTCTCGATATATCATGTCTTCCGCCCATCTCTTCTCCCCCCCCTCAAGGTCAACCCTGCAAACTGACTAAAATAGAAAATATTTCACAACTCTAGACACCCTCATAATATATGAATCTCTCAGCAAGGTCAATATAGCCAAAATATTGTTTATAAGGAAATGTAAGTGTTTTTACGAGGCGTTCCATAACTGTAACAAAACGTTCAAAATTTCAGCTGTTCGTTCATCTAATATTTTTCTTTTTATGGAGTCATTTAAGTGCTCTAACGGAACAGAAGGCGCAACAATCATCTTCCCCAATGACTCTTCGCAACTCCAATGATCATCAGCTGTCAGCAGTACAACATGCTGAAAATCTGATTTGACCTCCTCCTGTAAATCTTTCAGCCCTTGAACGGTATTTTCATTTCTATCAACATATGTATAAGCAGGCAATAAATATACCCGTCCTTTTAACTGCCTTTCCAATTCATCAGCTAGAAGCTGCGTAAATTCGCCTCTTTCAGCTGCTATTTTTAATTGGCTCCCCATTTTTATGTTAATTAATGGTATGACAGCGGTATCAATGTAATCTTTAGATTGTAAATAGTCCTTAGCATCAGGCATTTTCCACCTCATCATCGTTCTCCCCTTTTTACGACAACAAGCCTTGCATTACACTGCAAGGCTGGTCATGTTATGTGAGCTGATTCAATTGGCGCGATAATTGTTCAAATGCTTCTTTATCGTGACGATCAAGCGCATCGTCAATGTCTTTTAATAATTTTTCTCTTTGGAATGTAGAAATGGCGTGCTCCAGGATTTGTTCAGCCAGCCCCTGATCTTTTTTGTTTTCAAACAGATCTTTCGGAATGTGAGGGTTGGACTCCAGCACCGCCGCATACTCAGGAGAACTGTAGGCTGAACGGAAATTAAGCTGGATAAACAAATCCTGCTGTTTATTTAATCTAATATCATGAAAAGATTTTTCCGCGTCGGTTGTCATGACATTCTCTTTATAAAACCGAAACGGAACTTCTTCAACACAATGTGTTGACATTATAATGCCTCTAGGGCAAAATTCTGCCTGCTCTACAAAATGAACCTTTTCCATTAAAGAATCGTGGCTCATTAAGTAGTTCAAGATCCATACGCACTCTCTGCGCTTTAGCTGATAATGGTTTAAAAACCAACGGATAAAATCCTTTTTCTCATTGACAGAAACAGGGGTCTGCATGTAATTCCCTCCTCTATCGTTCGTATAATCTATACTTATATGTTCCACATAAGCGGTTAAATTTCCTGCTTATCTCGAAAATTCATCCTCGATCCGCAAGATTATTTCTTCCAGCTCTTCATTGGCTCCGTCTATTTCGAGTACCTTTTTCAATAGCGGCAGCGCTTCTTGTTGGAGGCCTTCTTCTAATAAAAAGGTTGCGTATTCGTATAAGAAATCTCTGTCATCACGATAGTGAAGAAAAGCTGCTTCAAAGGATTGTTTTGCTTGTTCATACTGCTCTAATTCGGTGTAAGCGCTGGCCAGATACCAATTGTATTTCGGATCTTCTTCCCCGTAGCCCCGCACCTCTTGAATCAGATCAATAATTTGCTCAAAATCCTCTTCCTTATGATACACAGCAAGGAGAGTATGAAGTGCTTCGACAAAACCAGGATCAAGAGCAAGCGCTTCCTGAAGAAGTTTTTTCCCTTCTTCTGACTTCCCGATTTTTAACGCCATCTTTGCGGCATAGAGGAAAAGTTCTTTGTTATATTCATCATACCTGATACCCTCTTTTGCCGTTTTTAATGCCTCTTCATACATCCCTTCAGCCTCATAGCTCTTTGAAAGCGGCATATAAAGTGATGAATAGGATGGATCAAGCTCCTTTAAATCGGACAGCTGTTTAATAGCCGTTTTGATCAGTCCCGCCTGCGAGGCTGTAAATCCATAGCCGAAAATTGTATTAGGGTCAGGATTCTCATCTACAGCTTTTTCATACCACGGAATGGCCTCCTCAAAATCTCCTGATGCACTTAGCGATTCCGCCAGTCTTTGGTGGACATTAACGCCTCCGATCTCACTCTGCTCCCCAGCCGTTCTTTTAAAATATTGAACAGCTTTTGCATAGGCTCCTTGAGTAAAGTAAAGCTCGCCTAGCGCAAAATCAATGATTGGTTCATTTTCAAGAATAGACTTTGCCTGTAAAAGCTTTTGCTCACTTACTTCGAACAGCCCCTGCATCTGATAAAGATCAGCCATGAGCAGCAGGCTTTCCGGATATGATGGGTCTGATTCCGGGATCGTTTCCAGCACAGCCAGCGCTTTTTCTTCTTCGTCAATATCTATTAAAAGTTCAGCATAAAAATTCGTCAGTTCTGTTTCATTCGGATATAAATCATGCAAATCACTGATCAGTGAGATCGCTTTCTCTACATTTCCCCACTCGTAATAAAGCTGTGCTGCGATGGCTTTATCTTCATCATGAAGCTGTTTTTCGGCCTTCGAGAGGGTGTTGAGTCCCTTTTCTGTTTCTCCTGCTTCAACTAATTTTATGGCTTCTTGAATTAATGTATTCAAATCGGACCGGTCCTTTCTTTTCCTAACAACATCAATCATACATAAAAGTCTTACTTGTTTGGGTTAATCCTATCATAATTCAGAGGAAAGCCCTCGGCAAATAAGATGCTTACACTGTACGTCAAGGAATTTCTGAGTCTTATTAGTTTATCAAAAGATCCTGCGATAGCAAATAAAAAAAGGAAGATAGCCCTCTATTACAGTAAAGCAGCCCTTGACCTGCCGACTTGTAAGTAAAGCACCCCTCCCTCTTTTTTAGTTTTTATATTCCTTTATAAGACAGGCTATGTTTTTCCCCTTCAGTTTATGACTGATAAACGCTCACACAACAAATCCTGAAGCATAAAACTTCAGGATTTGTTTGAAAGCTTATTTAAATGATCAAAAAAGTTTGGATATGACACATGAATGGCGTCTGTCTGTCCGATCTCAACCGGCTCCTCTGTTAAACAGGAAGCTATGCCGAGCATCATTCCGATCCGATGATCACCATGACTGGATACTTTCGCGCCGCCTTTAAGAGTTTGTTTGCCGTATACCTTCATTCCGTCTTCAGTCGGTTCAATCTCAGCACCGAGCTTTCGAAGCTCTGAAACAACTGTGTCGATACGGTTCGTTTCTTTCACTTTAAGCTCTGCGGCATCCTTAATGACTGTTGTTCCTTCCGCCTGAGTCGCAAGAAGCGCAATAATAGGTATCTCATCAATCAAGCGCGGAATAATATCTCCGCCAATTTCAACCGCTTTAAGAGATGACGTTTCAATGATTAAATCTCCATAAGGCTCTGCGCTTTCGTCAACAGATGGTATGATTTCAAGCTTTGCCCCCATGTTTTGAAGCACGTCGATGACACCGGTGCGAGTCGGATTTAACCCCACGTTTTTCAGTACAATTCTGCTGTTTGGAATCATTGCGCCAGCTGCAAGGAAAAACGCGGCTGAAGAAATATCTCCTGGAACAAAAATATCTGCAGCCGTGAGCTGCTGGCCGCCTATTATGGAAACGCTTGTCTTGTCCTCTGCCAGTTTCACTCCGAAAGCCGACAGCATCCGTTCAGTATGATCTCTGGATTTATGAGGCTCGGTGACAGTGGTAGTCCCCTCAGCCTGTAACCCGGCAAGCAGAACAGCTGATTTAATTTGCGCGCTGGCCACAGGTGATACATAGTCAATGCCTTTTAATGTACCGCCGCTTACTGACAGCGGTGTAAATTCTCCGCCGGCTCTGCCGTCAATTTTAGCGCCCATTTGTTTCAGAGGTTCTGTTACACGTTTCATCGGGCGTTTCGCAATGCTTTCATCCCCAGCTACCGCGCTGTAAAAAGGGCGGCCCGCAAGGATTCCGAGCATCAGACGAATCGTTGTGCCTGAATTACCGACGTCTAACAGACTTTCTGGTTCTCGCAGGGAATCCATCCCTTTCCCGTGAATGACTACATCACTGCCGTTTCGCTCAATTTGAACACCCATCTTACTAAAGCAATCGATGGTGCTCAGACAGTCTGCTCCCGGCAGAAAATTTTTAACAGTTGTTGTGCCTTTCGCAAGCGCGCCAAACATAACAGAGCGGTGAGAAATAGATTTATCACCGGGAATATGTATTTCGCCGTTTAACGCCTGCACCTTTTCTCTTTTCATTGTTTCCACCTCAATCAGCATAAAAAGTTTCGTATTCTGCGCGGGCTTCTATGCACTGTTCGGCCCGTTTGCGGTCATCATCGGATTGAAAACTGATCCTTAAAATCCCGTTAATATCTTCTCTCGTTTCAATAATGCGGATATTCGTTATACTGATGCGTTCCGCAGCAAGTATAGCCGTTATCTCGGAAATCACACCAGGATGATCCGGCACGTCTACGTATAAATCATAAAATGCCGGTATTGCGCCCTTCTGGCGGAGAGGCAGTCCATCACGGTAGTCCTTTGCCGTTTTAAAATAATTGAATAGTTTTTCCGCATCTCCATGCTCTACATATGTCCGGATCGTTTCAATCTCACGAGTCCACTCATCAAAACGATCTAAAATCTTATCTTTATTATGTAACAGAATATCACGCCACATTGCAGGACTGCTTGATGCAATCCGGGTAATATCCCGAAAACCGCCGGCAGCAAACCGTTTCACAAGCGGATAAAGCTCTTCCGAGTGATGGGTCTGATGCACAAGACTGGCTGCAACAATATGCGGAAAATGACTGATAACGCTTGTTACGCCATCATGCTCTTCAGGCGACATTTCTACAAATTGGGCATTCGTCCCTTGCAGCAAATGTTTTAACTGATTGACCGCTTGTCTGTCCGTTTTACGGCCCGGGGTTAAAATATAAAAAGCATTTTCAAACAGAAATTCCTTTGCAGCGGCAACTCCTGATTTATGCGAGCCCGCCATCGGATGCCCTCCGACAAATTGGTAGCCGGCAGGCAGCACTTGATCGGCGTAATGAACCACTTTTTGCTTTGTGCTTCCTACGTCAGTAATCAAAAGCGGATGCTTAATTTCTGAATGAGCCAGCTCTTCAAGCATAAGCAGCGTTTGCGCAACAGGTGTTGCGATAATAACGGTTGCAGCTTTTTTCGCGCCGTCAATAAACGAATCAGCACTCTCGTCTATCACACCTAATTTTAAGGCAGCCACTACCTGCTCATCTGAGATATCGACCCCAATAATGCGTTTTTCCGGATGTTTTTTTTTGATGGCTAACGCAATAGAACCGCCTATCAATCCGAGACCGGCGAGCAATATTGTATTCTTGATTTGATTCATTCGTCATCACCTGGTTCATAGACTAAAGAGGTGATTCTTGACCACCTCTTATAAAATTTCAGCTAAAGTTGCGAGAATTTCCTCGTTTTGCTCTTTCGTGCCGATCGTAATCCGGAGTGAAGTCGGGAACCCTAATGCATTTCCTGATCGGACAATATAACCTTTTTGCAGCAATGCCTGAAACAATTCATCAGACTGGCGGTTAAAATCTATTAAAACAAAGTTTGTCTGTGAAGGGTAGCATTTTAATCCGTGTGTTTCCGCAAAATCATAATACTGCTGAAGGCCTGCTTGATTTTTCTCGATGCAAGAAGCGATAAATTCTTGATCGTCAAGCGCTGCAATCGCTGCAGCCTGGCCAAGACGGCTGGTGTTAAACGGCTCTCTTACCGGCTCTATTTGGCGGATCAATTTTTCGTCAGCAATACCGTATCCGACTCTAAGCGCCGCCAGACCGTATGCCTTTGAAAACGTACGCAATATCATCAAGTTGGAATACGTATTCAAAAGCGGTATGCTTTCCGGGTAATCCTCAGCTGTTACATATTCATAATATGCTTCATCAAGAACAACGAGGACACGAGAAGGAACACGCTCCAGAAATGAAATCAATTCTCCTTCAGCTGTATAAGTGCCAGTCGGGTTGTTCGGGCTGCAAATCCAAACGACTTGAGTCTGTTCGTCAATCGCTTCAAGCATCGCGTCTAAATCATGAGAGCCGTCAGAACGAAGGGCAATTTCACGAACTTCAGCGCCTTCAATTACCGCATTATGCTTATATTGCGGAAAAGTCGGTGCTGCTGCAATCGTGTTTGTTTTGTCGTTTAAAAAAGCCCGGCATATAATTTGGATGATTTCATCTGAACCATTGCCGAAAATAAGTGATGTTTCGCTCACATTGAGGTGCTCACTGAGCCTTGTCCGCAAAGCTGCGCTATATCCATCGGGATAAAGCGCAAGCTGTTGAATTTCATGATGAAGTGCCTCTTTTGCAGCTTCCGAACAGCCGTACGGATTTTCGTTTGATGCAAGCTTCACGACTTTATCCAAGCCATATTCTGCTTTTACTGCTTCAATCGGTTTACCCGGCTGATAAGGCTTCAGTTGTTTTAAATGTTCTTTGATACGCAAATCCAGTCACCTCATTTTAAACTGTACAAACCGCCAAACGTCTTCGCGTAATCTTCAAACTCCTGCACTGCACGATCTCTCGTCTCAGTGCTGATGAGCCGATCCTTTAACTCTTCTATCTTTTTGACGAGCGCACTTCCCACTACGACACCGTCACAGATTTCATTCATCTTGACCACCTGCTCGCGGCTGGAAATACCAAACCCAACAGCAACCGGCACATCGCTGAGATTCTTCACTGTCCGGATAAATGGATAAGCTGATGAATTGAACTCATTTCGGACACCGGTCACACCTAACGAAGATACACAGTAGACGAAGCCCTCGGCTTGTTCAATAATCGTTTTCAAACGGCTTTCGCTTGTCGGTGCAACTAAAGAAATATACGTTACCTCATGGGTTTTGCATTCCGCTTGAAGGCTGGCGCTCTCTTCTAAAGGCAGGTCCGGAACAAGCAGGCCGTCTATATGATTTTCCCGCAGTAAAGCGAAAAAGTATTCTTTGTTCAATTGTAACACAGGATTATAATACGTAAAGAGGATAATGGGAATATTGACGCCATTTTTTTTCATTTCTCCGCCTAATTCAATCGCTTTTACAATATTCATCCCGTTCTCAAGCGCCCGTTTTGAAGCCCGCTGAATCACCGGACCGTCTGCCAGCGGATCTGAATATGCTACACCGATCTCAAGTGCCGTGGCACCCGCTTTTTGAAGAGACTTAGCCAGTTCAACTGAAACTTCCGGCAACGGATCACCCGCTGTAATAAACGGGATAAACAACTTTCCCGACTGCTGCAGGTCTACTTTAAACATGCGCTTTCACCTCATCTTCCAATACGTTCATTAATGTGTTGACATCCTTGTCTCCTCTTCCTGATAAACAGACGAGGATAGTTTGATCCCGCCCCATCTCTTTTGCGATTTTAAATGCCTTCGCTAATGCATGAGCAGATTCGATCGCTGGTAAAATCCCTTCTTTTTCTGACAATAGTTTTAACGCATCTACTGCTTCTTCATCAGTTATGCTATCGTATGTGACACGGCCGCTTTTATGCAAATAAGCGTGCTCCGGACCAATTCCCGGATAGTCAAGTCCTGCTGAAATTGAATAAGGCTCAATAATTTGACCGTACTCGTCTTGAATGAGGTAAGTGAGCGAACCGTGAATCACACCGACAGTTCCTTTCGTAATGGTAGCGGCATGAAGCGGAGTGTTAATTCCTTTTCCTGCCGCTTCAGCACCGATCAGTTCAACATCTTCGTCTAAAAATGCCTGAAACATGCCTATCGCATTACTTCCGCCGCCTACGCAGGCAACGACTTTATCAGGCAGTGTTCCCTCAATGTCTTTCAGCTGATCCTTCGCTTCCTCTCCGATCATTTTTTGGAATTCCCGGACAATTTGCGGGTAAGGGTGCGGTCCGACAACCGATCCGATCATGTAAAAATGATCCTCACAATGCTGAACCCAATAGCGGATAGCCTCATTTGTCGCATCCTTCAGTGTCCCGTTTCCGCTTGTGACCGGCACAACCTCTGCTCCAAGAAGCTTCATTCGGAATACGTTCAGAGACTGGCGGGCGACATCCTCTTCACCCATAAATACAATGCAGGAAAAACCAAACTTTGCAGCAACTGTGGCGGCGGCTACTCCATGCTGTCCGGCACCTGTTTCTGCAATGATTTTCGTTTTACCCATTTTTTTTGCAAGCAATGCCTGGCCTAAAGCATTGTTGATTTTATGGGAACCTGTATGGTTTAAATCTTCTCTTTTCAAATAAATTTTAGCGCCGCCTAAATGCTCTGTGACTCGATCGGCATATGTTAATGCGGTCGGCCTGCCGGAATATTCAGCTAACAGCTTATGATATTCTCCCCTAAAAACAGGATCATCCTTTATTTCCTTAAATGCTGTTTCAATTTCTTCTAACGGCTGCATAAGAGTTTCCGGAACAAATTTCCCGCCAAAATCGCCGTATCTGCCTATTTTATTCGGATATGGATACATATCGGTTCATCCTTTCTTCTAAGAGCCTAATCAGTTTGACATCTTTTTGCCCGTTCTTTTCTATTCCGCTGGCAAGATCGACTCCGCCCGGTCTCCATTTCAATAAGTCTGCGATTGTGTCGGGATTCACACCGCCTGCGATGAAACACCGTTTCCCCGTTTGTTCAGCTTTCTGCTGATATTCAGGCACACACTCCCAAGCAAAAGCCACTCCAGTCCCGCCTCTTGCCCCTTTTACAGATGAGTCAATCACAAAACCGTCTACAGAATCGTTAAAGCGGTCCAAATTCTGAATTGCTGTGCTGTTATGATGGAGCGCCTTCCATATTTCACAATTTGTCAGCAGACGGAGGACTTCAGCATCCTTTGGAGTCTCATCACCATGAAGCTGAATGACGTCAAGCTGCAAATCGTCTGCTATACGGGCAATCGTTCCCAGCGATTCATTCACAAAAACGCCTGCAATCTGTTTCTCGGTACGAACTTGGCTCAGCCACTTTCTCACATCTGCCGGAGATACTTTTCGTTTACTGTCAGCAAAAATAAAACCCAGATAATCTGCCTGTGAATCCGCTGCAAGCCGCAGGTCCTGCAGTGACCGTATACCGCAATACTTTAATGCCGGTTTTTTCACAACCTCACTCCCCATACAAAGCATGGATTGCTTTTTGCTGTGAATGCTGTCTCATCAATGACTCTCCGATTAGAACAGCTTGTGCTCCATGTTCTTTGACAAATGTTAAATGTTCTAAAGAACCAATGCCGCTTTCACTGACAAGCAAGCATTCTTTCGGAACTAGGGATGCAATCTGTTTCGTCTGTTCAAGCGAAGTTTCAAACGTTTTTAAGTTTCGATTATTAATACCGAGAATATCAGGGGTGAATACCTTCACTATTTGTTCAAGCGTCGTTTGATCATGAACCTCCACTAACACGTCCATTTCCTTTTCCCCTGCTTCGAGATACAACTCGTGAAGCTGTACAGGATCAAGCACCTCTCCGATTAACAATATGGCATCTGCTCCAATTCTCTTTGATTCCTCCACTTGAATAGAATCGATAATAAAATCTTTTCTCAGCACCGGAATCGAAACAGCACGCTTTACGTCTGATAAATAACTGTTTTTCCCTTGGAAAAACGGAAAGTCAGTTAAAACAGAAAGCGCGTCTGCCTGCGCAGCTTCATAGTCTTTTGCAATCCGCTCCGGAACAAAATCTTCTTTAATGAGTCCTTTTGACGGCGACGCTTTTTTGACTTCGGCAATCAATCCGATAAAACGGTTCGGGTTAGCCAGCGCCTCTTTAAAAGACCGTTTTTCAAAAGGCTGCTCTTCTGGCAGGATGAGAGTTTTGACTTCTTCTTTTTTTTGATTGATTATGTTTTCAAGCATAGATCTCTCCCTCTTTCTGTTTCAGTCTATCAAGCTGCGCTGCGGCACCTCCGCTTGCAATCGTTTCTAACGCAAGCTCCGTTCCTTCTTTCAGTGTTTCGGCAATACCCGCCGTGTATATCGCAGCGCCGGCATTAAAGGCTGTAATATATAAAGCTGATCGGCTGCTTTTATTTTCAAAAATATTCTGAATCAGATGAGCGCTTTCTGTCGGTGACTGCACCTGTATATCTTCAAGTCTGCCATTTTTGAAGCCGAAGTCTTCGGGTGAAACAGTATATTCCCGGCGCTCTCCATCCTTTATTTCAATCACATCGGTCGGTGATGTAACCGAAAGCTCATCTAAACCGTCACGGCTTGCTGCGAATAGTACATGCTTCGGCTGGAACATTTCCAGTGCGCTTGCCATCAATCCCGCTTTTTCAGCAGAATAGACACCGATCACCTGACGCTTCGCCTGCAAAGGATTGCTGAGCGGTCCGAGCAGATTAAAAATCGTTCTGAATCCGAGCTCTTTTCTTGTACCCGCCACATGTTTCATGGACGAATGATAAAGCGGCGCAAAGAGAAATCCCATGTTATTTGTTTCAATGCTGATTCTGACTTCTTCAGGTGTGGTTTGGATTGGTATCCCAAGCTCTTCTAGAACATCGGCGCTTCCGCTTTTAGAAGATACGGAGCGATTGCCGTGCTTAGCAATTTTAGCTCCTGCTGCTGAAGCAACGATTGCCGATGCCGTTGAAATATTAAAGGTAGAGATGCCGTCACCGCCTGTACCGCATGTGTCAACCACATCATGAAGTCCGTCTACCGTAAGGGCATGTGTCCGCATGGCCTTCACAAAGCCCGCCAGCTCTTCTGCAGTTTCGCCCCGATGAGCCAGGATAGACAATATACCGCCCATTTCAGAAGGAGTCATTTCTGCTGTCATCATCATATTCATAAGCGCTTCCGCTTCAACAGCAGTAAGTGTCTTACCGTCAACGCACGTTTGCAGAAATTGGTTCATCGGCTTCATCCCCCTTGCTACGAAACATGTCTTCAGCAATATGAATGGTTTTCAGCAGTGCGCCCGCTTTGTTACAGCTTTCTTCATATTCGGCTTCCGGCACAGAATCAGCAACAATACCTGCTCCAGCCTGTATGGATGCGACACCGTTTTTTACGCTCATGGTGCGGATCGTAATACAGGAGTCGATATTCCCGTCAAATCCGATGTAGGCGATGCAGCCGCCGTATGTCTCTCTCGGTGTCGGCTCCAATTCATTTAAAAGCTGCATGGCGCGGATTTTTGGGGCCCCGGTTAAAGTTCCCGCAGGAAAAGCCGACATTAGCGCATCAACAGGGTGAACTCCCTCTTTCAACCTCCCTGTGACGACTGAAATGATGTGCATAACATGTGAAAATGAGACGATCTTTGTGAACTCCGGCACAGCAACCGATCCATACTCTGCCACTCTGCCGATATCGTTTCGAGCTAGATCAACGAGCATATAATGCTCCGCTTTTTCTTTTTCATCTTTCATCAGCTCAATTTTGAGTTTTTCATCTTCCTCTTTGTCTGCGCCTCTTTTTCTTGTTCCGGCAATCGGATGGATTTCCAAATGCCCGTCTTGAACGTGGATTAACCGTTCCGGAGAGCTGCCGACAATCTCTCTGTCCGGGAGTTTTATATAATACATATACGGCGAAGGATTGACGATTCGCAGCACTCTGTACAATTCGAAGGAATCTGCTGTTATCGGAATCTCAAATTTTTGTGACAGGACACCTTGAAAGATGTCGCCTGCTTTTATATATTCTTTGATCTTTTCTACATCTGCCATAAACGCTGATTTTTCGTAATTTGAAGATACTGAATCGAAACCTGGTGTCTTATATGACTCAGATGAAAGAAACAGTTCTTTTATGTTTTTTTGATCCATCATCTTATCAATGAGGCCTTGTAGCTCTCGGTGATTTTTATTGAACACAGCAATTTTTTCAGCTTCAGTTTCTTGTCCATTCAATCTAGCATACTGAATAAAGTGGACGTTTTTTGTTTCATGATCATAAGCAATTAATGTGCTGCAAACAAACAGCATACACTTTTCAAATTCCGTTTCCTTCCTGTGGCGAGGAACAGAAGGTTCAATCATCGGGATCATGTCATAGCTTAAATACCCGACAGCTCCGCCTACAAAGGGAATGGCAAGCTCTGGCGTTTTGATTTTGTATGCTGCATTCATCCAATCCAGAACCTCTTTTAATTCTTTTCCAGTGTAAAGGGATCGTCCATTCTCATCTTGAGCAGTAAAATCATTTTGCTGTTCTTTGATCGTGAGAAATGGCTGAAGGCCGATGAACGAATATCTGGACCAATTTGATGTGTCATCCTTGCTTTCAAGAAGGTAAGTGATCTTCCTGTCCAGCTGCTCGATCATTTGGATAGGTGTCAGTGTGTCAACTGTGAATGTCTCCACAATCGGTATGGTGCGGTAGGACATACTGTCCTCTAAAAATGCAGAAATGTTTGATTGGAAATTCATTGCTCTCACTCCTTTTGGCAAGGAGAATGAGAAGAAGGCATGAGAGGGAAAATCAAGATATAACAAAATAAACCCAAAAGAAAGGCTTCTTTTGGGTAGAATAAACATACATGTCTCAGCTCAACTACACTCATTCTCTGCTACCCTATTCTCTAACTCAACTCATTCACTAAGCTTTATACACACTTTTGTGTATTTCTAAGCTGTTCTAATCGTATTACAATTCATTATTTTTTGTCAATGATAAATCGGGTCTTAATACAACCGCTTTTTCTAAATAGACATGTCTGATTTGATTCTGAGGAACTTCAGTCTGAACAGTCATCATGACCCTTATACATTTTTTCAGACCGCCTGTAACATCCATTTCCTGCATACATGTCACCGGCACATAATGCCAGCCAGAAAGCTCGCGGACAGCTTTTGCCGGGAAAACAGAGTGCAGGTCAGGCGTCGCCGATAGAAGCATTTGAACAACATCTTCCGGCTTTGTTTTGTTTTCTTCTATCATTTTTTCTAACAGCTGTTTGGTTTTTTGCAAAATCTCTTCTTCAGTATCTTTTTCTACTGTAGTTGCTCCGCGAATTCCACGAATCATCATGATGTCTCCTCCATTCGCCATTTGTTCAGCCAGCTCTCAAGTTCATCTCTTGAAAACGTATGGTCGGCGACTTTTCCTAATTCTTTGAGAACGATGAATTGAATCATACCACCGCGGGTTTTTTTATCATTCATCATACGGTCTAAAAGCACGGAAGTTGCCGTTTCTTTTTTAATGCGGCTTGGATAGCCTAGGTTCTTAAGCCAGCTGACTAATCGATTTCTGTCCATTTCACAGCCGGCTTCCTGTTCACTTATATATAAAGCAAACTGCATCCCGAGTGCTACCGCATCACCGTGGGTGATCTGTCCGTAGCCATACTCCGCCTCAACTGCGTGGCCTAGCGTATGCCCAAAGTTAAGATAGGCTCTGATTCCTTCTTCCTTTTCATCCTGATGAACGACAGACGCTTTAATCGAAATACCTTTAAAAATCATGTCATTCAGCTGCTCACTGGTGATATCGTTCAATGAGTGAATGTCCAGCAGATCTTTCAGGAATTCTCTGTCATAAATAAAAGCATGCTTAATCACTTCTGCCATCCCGGACCGAAGCTCTTTTTCCGGTAGGGAACGGAGAAAGTCCGTATCGTAAAGCACGGCTTTGGGCTGATAAAATGCGCCGATCAGATTTTTTCCAAGCGGATGATTCACCGCTACTTTTCCTCCGACCGCGCTGTCATGCGCCAAAAGCGTTGTAGGCATTTGAATGAAATCAATGCCGCGCATAAAAGTGGCAGCCACAAATCCAGCAAGATCTCCTACAACACCGCCTCCAAAAGCGATGATGCATGAGGAGCGATCCATATGAAATCGAATCGCTTCACTCTGCAGCTTCGTGTACATATCCATTGATTTCGCCTGCTCTCCGCTCGGCACCGTCACTTTTTTCACAGGCCATTTTTCTTCCAGCAGGTGAAGCATTTCATCACCGTACAGGCGATTCACTTCTTCATCGGTAACAAGCATAATGCGTGTTAATGGCCTGTTTAGCGAGGTTAATAGTTCACAAGCCTTTTTTCTGATTCCTTGTCCGATAAATACAGGATACGAAGAGGAAGCGGTTTGAACATGCAGTGTTCTCATTAAAATTCCCTCGACAGTTTTCTCATATTCTCCACGTTTTCTCTAATGCGGTCAATTTGGTCTAAGCCGAATTGTTCAACAACAGCGTTAGCAATTTCCCATGCAACAGCAGCTTCTGCCACTACACTTGCTGCTGGCACTGCGCAGCTGTCTGAACGTTCAATGCTGGCAGAAAATGGTTCTTTCGTTTCAATATCCACACTTTTCAGCGGTTTATATAATGTCGGAATCGGCTTCATGACTCCGCGGACAACGATTGGCATTCCTGTCGTCATGCCGCCTTCCAATCCGCCAAGTCTGTTCGTAGCACGCGTATATCCTTTTTCTACGTCCCAAATGATCTCGTCATGAACCTCGCTTCCGTTTCTTCCGGCCGCTTCAAAACCGATGCCGAATTCCACACCTTTAAATGCATTAATAGACAGTACTGCCGCAGCAAGCTTGCTGTCCAGTTTACGGTCATAATGAACGTAGCTGCCCACGCCCACCGGCATTCCTTCAACAATCACTTCCACAATTCCGCCGATGGAATCTCCGTTTGCCTTCGCTTCGTCAATGGCATCCATCATTTTTTTGCCTGCTTCTTCATCGTAGCATCTGACCGGAGACTCTTCAGTCACACGCTTCAAGTCATCAATTGAAGTATAATCCGTTTTTTCAGCCTTAACTGCCCCAATCTGTAAGACGTGGCCCGCTACCTTAATACCAAGCTCAGAAAGGATCTTTTTAGCGACAGCGCCTGCCGCCACTCTTACGGTCGTTTCACGTGCTGAAGAGCGCTCAAGCACATTTCTCATATCGCGGTGGTTATATTTAATCGCACCGTTTAAATCTGCGTGTCCCGGTCTTGGTCTGGAAATTTGGCGTTTCATTTCCTTTTCTTCTTCTTCAGTAATCGGAGCCGCACCCATAATTTTAGTCCAGTGTTTCCAATCGTTATTTTCTACAACAAGAGCGATTGGTGAACCGAGAGTGCGGGCATGGCGCACCCCGCTCATAATTTTCGCCTGGTCCTTTTCGATCTGCATGCGGCGCCCGCGGCCATGGCCTTTCTGGCGTCTGCCAAGCTCAAAGTTGATATCTTCCTCAGTTATGTAAAGCCCCGCAGGCACACCTTCAATAATGGTTGTCAATTGGGGGCCGTGTGATTCACCGGCTGTTAAATATCTCATGACTTCTTCTCCCTTCATCGCATTAACGCTTTTAAGTAAAACTACTATAACATATTTTTCGGCAAAAAGTCAGTCTATCTTTTTTGATAAAAGAATGTATCCGCGGGAGAAAGGCCGAATTTCTCCGGATTGAAGATCTGCTCTGTGCTGCCGACAAAGAGAACCCCATTCTTTTTTAAGCTATGCGCCATTTTTAAGTACAGCTCTTCCTTTGCGTTTTCTGTAAAATAAATAAAAACATTGCGGCACACAATCAAATCAAAGTCTTGCTCGTAGCGATCCGCAAGCAGATTATGTTTTTGAAACCTAATGTTCTTCTTTATGTCATGTTTCACTTCATAGCTCTTATCAGCGTTTTGAGTAAAATAACGATCCTTCACAGAAGACGGCACTTCTTGCAAAGACCGCTCCTGATACACGCCTTTTTTCGCTTTTTCCAATGCTTTATCATCTATATCAGTCGCTAAAATCTGATAGCCTGGGAGCCCTTTCTGCTGATCTAAAATCATTGCGAGCGTAAAAGGCTCCTCCCCTGTAGAGCATGCCGCGCTCCATATTTTTAAAGGCTTTGAATGTTTGATTAAAGGCAAAATAGCTGTTTCAAGTACTTCCCATCTTTTATAATTTCGATAAAATTCTGAAACATTAATCGTCATTCTGTCCAATGTTTCATTTAAAAGCGCCTGATCCTTTTCTAATGCCGCTGCAAAATCCTTAAAGCTTTGAAAACCTTTTTTCTCATAAAGGGATGTCAGCCTTCTCTTCATTTGCGCTTCTTTGTATAAAGTTAAATCAACTCCGGTTAATTGCTTCCATTTGGTTGTAAATACGCTGTATGTATCCATCTCTTCTCTCCCAGTCTCGCTGTCTTTTGTCCTAGTATAGCTTGTTTTATCAGGAAATTGTATTGTTTCAAATAAAAAAATCAGCTTTTCAGCTGATTTCAGATGATTGGTAATGACAGTGGTGGATCCCCTGCCGTTTAGCCATATATTCAAGTCAATGTAAACCTTTACAAAAAAGCCGGAACCGGCGGAGTGCAGATGCCGGCTCTTCTCTCGGCTTTTTCAGCAATGATTAATAGATCCAGCCTGTCATGAGTTGTTGATATGATACTAACTCTTCATCCTTAAAGAAAATATTAATCTCACGCTCAGCGCTTTCCAGAGAATCAGAGCCGTGGATAATATTTTTTCCGACAAACATGCCGAAATCCCCGCGAATGGTGCCTGGCAATGCTTCTTTAGGGTTTGTTTTTCCAATCAGCTGCCTGGTCACTTCAACGACATTTTCGCCTTCCCACACCATCGCAAAAACTGGTCCGGAAGTAATAAACTCAACAAGTTCTCCAAAGAAAGGCTTCCCTTGATGTTCGGCATAGTGTTTCTCAGCCATTTGTTCAGTTACTCTCATCAGCTTTGCGCCAGCTAATTGTAAGCCCTTACGTTCGAATCTAGATAAAATTTCCCCGATCAGCTGCCGTTGGACACCGTCCGGTTTCACCATGATAAAAGTCTTTTCCATCACATTCTCCACCCCATCATATGTATGTATAGGCTCTCACATTGCACACCGAAATCGTAACATCTTTCAGATAATTAATCAATCCGGGGCGGAGAAATTTCTTAATATCTACAAAAAATTAAAATTTTCTTTTGCCGATATATTTTGCGATGGCTGCAAGAGAAGAACGCGCACGCCCTCTCGGAAGCGTGTTAAGTTTTTGGAAAGCTTTTTGCAGATACATCTCGCTCACTGCCATCGATGCTTCAATTGCATCTGTCTTTTTGATTTCTTCAATAATGGGCGCAAGCTGTTCTTGTGTCGTCTCGCTGTTAATTAATTTAAGCTGATTCTTTAAAGCTGGATTTTTTAATGCATATAGGACAGGCAATGTAACATTTCCTTGAAGCAAATCGCCTCCAACCGGTTTACCCAGTTCTTCTTCAGTTGAAGTAAAATCAAGAATATCATCAATGATTTGATAAGACATGCCGACATAATATCCAAACCAGTAGAGCGCCTTATGAATCTTTTCTTCAGCTCCGGAAGCAATAGCCCCCAGCTGGCAGCTGACAGCGATAAGAAGCGCCGTTTTTCTCTTTATGCGCCGCAGGTACGTTCTGAGATTCTGTTCCATGTTGTATTTGTCTTTGATTTGTTCAATCTCTCCAAGACACACTTCAACAATGGTCTGTGACAAGATCCGATGAGCTTTCGGTTCATTAATTCTCGTCATCATTTCAAGAGATCCGGCAAGCATATAATCGCCTGTATACATCGCAATTCGGTTATCCCATTTGGCTTTGATCGTCGGCTTTCCCCGGCGAAGCTCCGCATCGTCAATAACATCATCATGAACCAACGATGCCATATGAATCATTTCCAGAGTGACAGCGACATATTTAATCTTATTGATATCGTAATCGCCAAACATGCCGGAAAGCAGAACGAAGACAGGCCGAATCCGTTTGCCTCCTGCCTGCAAAAGATGAAGACCCGCCTCGCTCAAAAGCGGATAATCGGAGCGTACGGTTTGTTCAAGCTCCCTTTCAATTACATCAATATCGTCATTTAAAAAAGAGTAGGCCATTTTAAATTTCATATCATTCACCCAAACATCTGTGTTTTCATTTCCATCCGATATGCGTGGCAGCAACTCCGCCAGTAAACGAATGATATTTGACATTTTTCAGACCCGCCTCTTCAAACAGGCCTGCCAGTTCCTTCATACCAGGGAATTCTCTGGCTGACTCTTGGAGCCACGAGTATTCTTTATAGCTTTTCGCAAACAGCTTCCCGAAAAACGGCATAATATACTTAAAGTACATAAAATAAGCCTGTCTAAATCCAAACATTTCAGGCTGTGAGGTTTCCAGGCATACTACTTGTCCGCCAGGCTTCACCACACGTCTCATTTCTTTCAGTACGGTCAAATAATCCGGCACATTACGCAGTCCGAAGCCAATTGTTACAAAATCAAATGTATTATCATCAAAAGGGAGCTCCATTGCATTTCCGTGCAGCAGTTCGATTTGACTGAAACCGCCGTCTTTTACTTTCTGTTTGCCGACGCTCAGCATGTTTTCGCTGAAATCCAAACCCTTTATTTCACCGGTTTTACCGGCTGCTTTTGCAAGAGCAATCGTCCAGTCAGCTGTTCCGCAGCAAACATCAAGAGCTTTGGCGCCTTTTTTTACACCCATGATGCGCATCGTTTTATCACGCCATTTTTTGTGCTGCTGAAAACTGATGACAGAGTTCATTTGGTCGTAGTTTTTATATATTTTTTCAAATACTCCGTGTACGCGCTGTTCTTTTGAGTCCTGCATAATGGTTACCCTTCTTCCACTTTCTGATGATAAGTTTGGTCTTGGCTGATTGTCTTCAGGCGGTTTAATAAAATTTGCTGAATAGGTGAGCTTAGAGGCAGAAGTGACTCAATGCTGTTCTTTGCTTTCTTAAAACACTCTTCCAGCATCTCTTCTTTTGTTTTCCCCAGCTGTATAACACTGCCGATCACATCTAAAAATGTATCATTTCCGGTCATAAGCCGCTTATATACAAAAAAATCACTCGATAGCTTCTTCCAGCGCGGGAGATTGAAATGTTCAGACACCCGATGGAATAGAGCTGATTCAACGATGCCGACACTTTCGAAAAAATGGTGTTCGTCCTTTACAGATCGGTCATACAGACGAATTTTATGTTCATTGATTTCTTTAATTGCTGTAGCGAGCGTTCTAATCATGTAGATATCCTTCATTTCAGATAGTAATGAATAGTACAGTCCGCTGAAATAATCGCCTGCAAGAACAGTCAATTGGCGGTTCTTGTTTTCGTCTCGTTTTATGACTCTGGCTGTCGTTACTTCATCATGGGTATCAAGGGCGCTTTGTACAAGCATCGCTGTTACAATATAATTTTCTCTGTCATTGTTTTTTATGTCGGCTTCCTCAAATAATGCATGAAAAAGAAGAAGCTTATCCTCATCGATCTTAGGCGCAGAAATATGCTTCGCTAAATAAGGATGAGACAGCTTTTGTTTTATTTTCGTGTTCAGATTGGCTAAAGTTCCGTAGATGTCTTGCAAAAATATCACCCTTGTCCCCAAATTCACATTTATTTCTAAATCATATGTATGAGTTTTATTTTGTCATAAGATTACGCAGGTATCATTATAGCATAAAAAAAACAAATTGGCTGTATCCTCCCGCTGTTTGCGAGCATTTGCTTTAAAACAGCGGGGACAGCCAGCTTATTTTTTTTCGCTTTTCATTTCTCCGTATGCGGTTTGAATGAGCGCCTCTCCTCTGACTTTAATGGCAGAAGTATGCTCTGTAAACTGAGCAATGATCACTTCTCCCTTGTCGAGTTTTTCGGAATGGTGAAACTTTGTGTCCGTTCCCCTTGTCAAGCCGATCACATTCACTCCATCCTCAATTGCTTTAATGACGACAAAATCGCTTGAATGCTTTTCGTTCATTTATAGCACCCTCTATCTTTATTAGTCCTGGCGTTTAATATGTTCCAATACTTCTGAACGTGCAGCAGCATCATCTTTGAAAATGCCTCTGACAGCTGAAGTGACTGTTTTGGCGCCCGGCTTTCTTACGCCCCGCATTGTCATGCACATATGCTCTGCTTCAACAACAACCATTACGCCATGCGGATCAAGCGTTTCTACAATGCTTTCTGCAATTGTAGAAGTGATGCGCTCCTGAAGCTGCGGACGCTTTGCAACTGCCTCAACAGCACGCGCCAATTTGCTGAGCCCTGTGACTTTTCCGCCCCGCGGTATATATGCAACATGTGCTTTTCCGTAAAAAGGAACAAGGTGATGCTCACACATAGAATGAAACGCGATATCTTTTACTAGAACAAGCTCCTCATGGTCTTCACCGAAGATAGTCTGGAAATGTTCTTTTGGATCTTCATTCAAGCCGGAGAATACTTCGGCATACATCTTTGCGACTCGTTTCGGAGTATCAAGAAGCCCTTCTCTGTTTGGGTCCTCTCCGATCGCTTCTAAAATTTGACGAACAGCTTGTTCGATTTGTTCTTTATTAACTTCTTTCATGTTCTGTGTCCTCCACCAATGAATACATTTAATTTCGATTCTAGCACACATGCCCCGCTAAAAGCAAAGTGAATGCACACGCTCCTAAAAAAATGAAAAGCCCCTTAAGAAGGGGCTTTTCTGTGAAGAAATAAAGTGTATGTAATCTAGATGCATACACGATCTATATTCACAATTATTTTCCGGCAACTGCGTCTTTAAGCGCTTTACCTGGTTTGAAAGCAGGTACTTTGCTTGCTGGAATTTCGATTTCTTCACCTGTTTGAGGGTTGCGTCCTTTACGTGCAGAACGTTCACGCACCTCGAAGTTACCAAAACCGATCAGTTGGATTTTATCACCGTTTTTAAGTGCATCTAAGATCGTATCAAAAACAGAGTCAACTGCTTTTGTCGCGTCTTTTTTAGACAATTCGCTTGCTTCCGCAACCGCATTAATAAGTTCTGTTTTGTTCATGCCTTTCACCTCCTCCCAAAAGGAATAAGCTCAGTTCGTTTATTATCATTTCTTCACAGTTCAGTCTGATTCTAAACCTGCCTGAGAAAAAAATCAGACAAGCAAGAGAAAGACAATTAAACGGCTTTTAAGAAAAACTGCACTCCAAGGAATGTTTGTCCATCAGAGTGAAGAATTTCTGTATGTAGAGTAACACATATAAAAAGCCATATCAAGCATTTTAAAGCGTCAATCCCTTGCTCGTCAAGGATTTAACGTGATTTATCGAACAAATATTCCTTTTTTTCCTTTTTTCATCCTATTCCTTGATCCTTTTCCAATATTAAGAGCAAAGAAAAAAGACCTCCTATTCTATAAAGAGGTCTCCCCGCATTACAGGATAATGGCGATTAAGCCGCCTGATCCTTCGTTTATGATTCTTTCTAATGTTTCTTTTAATTTATATCGTGCGTTTTCAGGCATCAGTGACAGCTTAGCCTGAATCCCTTCTCTCACGATAGAGCTGAGCGATCTTCCAAAAATGTCAGAGTTCCAAATTGAAAGCGGATCATCCTCAAAGTCCTGCATTAAGTAACGCACCAGTTCCTCGCTTTGTTTTTCAGTTCCGATAATCGGCGCAAATTCGCTTTCGACATCCACTTTGATCATATGGATTGACGGTGCGACAGCTTTCAATCTTACGCCGAATCTGGAGCCTTGCCGTATAATTTCCGGCTCATCCAGACTCATGTCAGTTAAAGCAGGCGCTGCAATGCCGTATCCCGTCTGTTTGACCATTTTTAAAGCGTCGGACACCTGGTCATATTCCGTTTTCGCATGGGCAAAATCCTGCATCAGCTCAAGCAGGTGGTCTCTGCCCCTGATTTCAACGCCTACCACTTCTTTTAGGATTTGATCATATAAATGGTCGGGCGCATACAAATCAATTTCTGCAACCCCTTGGCCGAGCTCAATCCCGGCTAATCCGGCACTTTCAATAAACTCAAACTCGCTGAATTGACCGACAACCCTGTCGACATCACGGAGCCGTTTAATATCCTTAACAGTTTCCTTCACTGATTCCTGATAGCTCTCGCGCAGCCAATGGTTTTCTTTCAACACCATGACCCAGCTTGGAAGATTTACATTTACTTCAAGCACAGGAAACTCATAAAGAGCCTCTCTGAGAACATTCAGTACATCGTTTTCCCGCATACTTTCTACGCTCATTGCCAAAACAGGGATATCGTATTTCTCGCTTAAATCCTGGCGCATCGCCTCTGTCTCCGGGTGATACGGTTTTACTGAGTTAATGACCATAATAAAGGGTTTTCCAACTTCTTTCAGCTCTTCAATGACTCTTTCTTCTGCCTCTATATAGTCACTTCTGGCGATATCACCAATCGTGCCGTCTGTCGTAATAACCACTCCGATGGTCGAATGTTCTTGAATCACCTTCCGCGTTCCGATTTCAGCAGCCTCGTGAAATGGGATCGGTTCTTCGTACCAAGGTGTATTAATCATCCGCGGGCCGTTTTCATCCTCGTATCCTTTTGCACCCGGCACTGTGTAGCCTACACAATCTACTAATCTTATATTGACATCGAGTCCGTCTGATACATGAACAGACATCGCCTGATTCGGAACAAATTTAGGCTCTGTAGTCATAATCGTTTTTCCGGCTGCGCTTTGAGGCAGTTCATCCTGCGCACGTGCCCGGTCTGCTTCATTACTGATATTCGGGAGCACCACAAGCTCCATAAATTTCTTAATAAACGTAGATTTCCCTGTACGGACAGCACCAACGACTCCTAAGTATATATCGCCTCCTGTTCGTTCAGCGATATCCTTGAAAATATCGACCTTTTCCAAGTGATCCCCTCCCGGACTTCCTATCCTTATCAATTTTATTAACCTTTTTCAATCAAACACAGGACACTATATGTGTATGACGTTGTCCTATTTCAATATGACATCTTTAGAAAATTTTCCATCCTTAATCTATTAAAGTACAAAAAAACCTTTCTCCCTATTTGTATGCAAGGGAGAAAGGTTCATTCCTTTTTTATATCATTTTCTAAAAAAACAGGTTCTTGTTTGTCATTAACGGTATATTTCACTGAAAATGCGGGGACGAAAGGCGTCTCTTCCCATATTATGTCCTGTATTTCCGTGCCGGGTTTAAAAGTTTTTTTGCTTTTTTTGAGACAGGAAACGAGCTCTGTCCGATAGTCGGCATAAATTTCTCCGTCTCCGTCAATCATAAGCGGCAGGGAGTTTCCTGAGATTGGGCTTGTGACAGAAAGAGAGTCAGCCTCCCCTAGTTTTTTCCCATCAAGCGTAAACAAGTCACGCGCTAATACATCCTGATATGGCGGATATTTATGTTCTTGGCGGTACATTTGAACGCGTAATTTGATATCACGTATTTTTTCCGCCATCTTTACATCAATCAGTTTAACAGTCGGATTATTCTCTACATCGACAAGCACGTATTGATAGTCTCCGCCGCTTTCATATGCCGTGCTTGGAGGTTCAGCCATATATCTCGGCGCTAAACGGTTAAAATCTATCGGATATTTTTGATAAAGCGGTGTTGACATATCTTTTGTTTGAATCGGAAGCAGTCCTCCGTTTGCCTTTTGAAATTCATCAACGGCTGATTGAACCAGCTTTAATTGGTCCTGATATGGAGTGGCTTGTACACTGCTTTTCCGCTCATGTGGATATAAACATCCAGATAAGAAAATCACTGCTACAAAAATCATAGCGCACTTCAGTTTACCCATACAGCACTTCCTTTTACAGCTTTATTCATTAACAGGGCCGCTGAATACCACCACAAATACAATAATTCCTGAAATCAATACACACATGTAAGCAAACGATGAAACTGCAATCTTCAGAAAACGGTTTCGGCATTTAAAACGGCTTAAATAGATGCATGCTACGGCCAGAAACATCAGCCCCATGGAACCAAGGGCAAACCACATTTTGATCAATGCCAGACTCAAATGACCCGCGCCCCCTCCGACATTTGTTTTGTAAGCGTTATATTTTATTTTAATATACAGCGCTTGAAAAGATCAACCAGATTTTCCATCCTTTGATAGAATAAAAAAACTGAAGCAAAGAGGGGGACTTTGCTTCAGTCAAATTGACTATATTCACCTACGTTTAAGAAACACTCTCTTGGACTTCGATGCTATAGTATGCGACTTTGCATACAGATGCATCCTCTCTTGCCTAAATCGGCAAAATGTTTCAGGAGATCCCAAGGCATGGGTATTCTTCTGTGTTTCGGGCTTTCGTGCAATTAGAATATGCGGAATTCTATTCCGTTGACACTTTTATTTAACTTGGTTATCAAATGTATTCACCAAGTCCTCCATCTCGTGGGTTTTCCCTCTCGCCATTAAGGATTCAACAGCGGTTTCTACCTTTTGTCCATTAAACAGAACTTGATGAAGGGCTTCTGTAATCGGCATTTGCACCTGATATTTTTCTGAAAGCTGGTAAGCCGCTTTTGTCGTGCGCACTCCCTCAACGACCATTCCCATTTCTTCGAGAACGTCCTCAAGCTTGTACCCTTTTCCGAGTAAATTGCCGGCACGCCAGTTTCTGGAGTGAACACTTGTGCACGTAACAATCAGGTCTCCGACACCTGTCAATCCGGAAAACGTTAGCGGATTCCCGCCCATTTTTGTGCCGAGTCTCGCAATTTCAGCAAGACCTCGCGTAATCAAAGCAGCTTTGGCATTATCGCCGTATCCTAAGCCGTCTGTGATTCCAGCAGCAAGGGCGATAATATTTTTCAGAGCGCCTCCGATTTCTACACCGATAATGTCAGGATTTGTGTACACCCGAAAATTGTGGTTTATAAACAGATCCTGCACCTCTTCTGCAGCCTGCATGCTCTTTGAAGAGGAAGTGACGGTTGTCGGATGCCGGAGTCCTACTTCTTCAGCATGGCTCGGCCCGGAGAGCACGACAATGTCCTTTCTGACATCACTCGGGAGCTCAAATTCCATAATTTCAGAAATACGCAGGAGCGAATCCGGCTCTATCCCCTTACTCACATGAACAAAAACTGCTTTTTTCGTCATAAAAGGCACTGCCTGTCTCAACACTTCCCGAATCGCTTTGGTCGGAACAGCAACTATGATGAAATCTGCGTCTGACACAGCCTCCCCGATTTCCGTTGTTGCTTGAATCGATTCAGGGAGCTTGACATCAGGCAAATAATCCTTATTTTCGTGCAGATCATTTATTTGTTGGATCAGCTCCGCACGATGCCCCCACATTCTCACATCATGGTCGTTATCGGCTAATACTAAAGCCAGTGCCGTTCCCCAGCTTCCGGCTCCAAGCATTGTGACTCTTTTCATATTTGCTTCACACCTTTTTATTTTCTAGCTCTTGCAAATATTTTGATTGGTGTCCCCTCAAAACCGAACGCGTCTCTGATTCGGTTTTCTAAAAATCGTTCGTATGAAAAATGCATCAGTTCCGGATCGTTTACAAACACAACAAAACTCGGCGGCTTCACCGCAACTTGAGTCGCATAATAAATTTTCAAGCGTGACCCGTTATGAGTTGGTGTCGGATTCATTGCTACAGCATCCATAATGATGTCATTTAAGACATTCGTCTGGACACGAAGTGAGTGATTTTCACTTGCTTTAATGATTGCAGGCATGAGCGTATGAATCCGTTTTGTCGTTAATGCTGACATGAACAGAATCGGTGCATAGTCAAGAAATTGAAAATGGTCGCGGATATTTTGTTCAAATTCTTTCATCGTGCTTTCATCTTTGTCTACAGCATCCCATTTATTCACTACGATCACGACAGCCTTGCCTGCTTCATGTGCATAACCCGCGATTCGCTTGTCCTGTTCGATAATGCCTTCCTCACCGTCAAGCACCACCGCAACAACTTCAGAGCGGTCAATGGCTTTCAGCGCCCGCAGCACGCTGTACTTTTCAGTCGTTTCATACACTTTACCTTTTTTTCTCATGCCGGCAGTGTCTACAATGACAAAATCCTGCTGGTTATAAGTAAATGTTGTATCAACGGCATCTCTTGTTGTTCCTGCCACGTTACTCACAATGACACGATCTTCGCCAAGAATCGCGTTTACCAGAGAAGACTTCCCTACATTCGGACGTCCGATCAGGCAAAATTGAACGACTTCATCATCGTATTTTGTCTCAGGGATATTTTTAAAATGCTCCGCTGCGGCATCCAATAAATCACCGAGTCCCAGCCCGTGTGTTCCTGAAACCGGATACGGTTCACCAAAGCCCAGCGAATAAAAATCATAAATATTCGCTCTCATTTCTGTGTTATCCAGTTTATTTACCGCTAAAACAACAGGCTTTTTCGTGCGGTACAAAATTTTCGCTACTTCTTCATCAGCAGCAGTCACACCTTCACGGCCATTCACCATAAAAATAATGACATCCGCTTCATCCATGGCGATTTCGGCCTGCTCGCGTATCTGTGTTAGAAACGGCTCATCACCGATATCAATACCGCCCGTATCAATCAAATTAAAATCATAATTCAGCCATTCAGCCGAGCTGTATATCCGATCCCTTGTCACACCAGGGGTATCTTCTACTATTGAAATTCTTTCACCCGCAATCCGGTTAAAGATTGTGGATTTTCCTACATTCGGTCTCCCGACAATGGCTACGACAGGTTTACCCATAGTACCCTTCCTTTCGATCCAGCCGCTTTCATTTTTACATAAATTCTCAACCGGTTATTTAAATCATCTCATTCACTTTTATGAAAAGAAACCCTTCAGAGGAAGGGCTTAACTCATTTATTATATCAGTTTTTACTGGGATCACAACTATTCTTAAAAATGTTTCACGATCAAATAAACATCTTCCCCAATTCTATGGGCAATTCCGTCAAGGATTGCCTCAAGGTTTTTAGCGAAAAGCTCCATCTCTTTTTGGTCATTACAAAAAAAGATGGGTGTCCCTCCTGAAGCACGGTTCCGGTTTGTCGTGATAACAGACAAAATCACTTTCGTCAGCGATTCACTCATCCTATCACCTTATCCTGTTTTTTGATAAATTCCGTAGGCATTCTGATTGCGTTTTCCAAGGTCGGAACATTACTGATAATCTGAACAGCTGTTTCCGGGTGATGAATTTGCGGCAGGACAAAAACGCCCACTCTTCCGTCATTAAGATCCCTTTTCGCAATTGGCGTCAGGGACGGCTCTCCTGAGTCCCGATACACCCCCAGCACATTGGAGACATCAAATAAAATGGCCTGGCGCTGACCCAGGTTGGCAATGGTTGCAGCTGAATTAAAATTTTTAGGAGTTAAAATAAACCCCATGCCATGCTTTAAAATCAGCTCCTGTTTCTCCGGAAGTCCGATGTTCATCATATAAATATTATCTACAAACAGACCCGGCCCTTCGAAGTGAGGCTCTATGTACTCAATATCGACAATATCTTTCAATACACTGCCGGACATAAATTTCATTGCTAACAAAAAACAAACAACAGCGGTGATGACAGCAGCCCAGATTGAGAAAAACACGTACGCCGATGTTGTCAAAAGAGCAGTAAAAATTACGATATAATTTCTGCTTTCAAACGCAATGGCGATTCCTTCAATGTAAGTGCTTCCTCTTGAGACAAGTTCGTACGAATCCATTTGTGTCAGCGTATTCCGCTCCATATTTCTGACATCTCTGAATTGAGTGGCTGCAAGTGTCAAAAAAGTGATGGCCGTAAACTCCTCCTGTAATAGCGCAGGCATAATAATGGCCCCTAACCCTGCCGCAATAAGCCCAAGTGCAATATGAATGACTTTTCCGTGAATATAGGTCGGATACTGACGGTAATCTGTTTTCAGCATATACAGCCTTGTGGCGACTCCTGCTACGACCCCCACAATAATCGGATAGATGTAATCACTCATGACATTTTAGTAGCTCCTTTGTTTGATCTTTTGCCTCTCTGGCCAATTTGACTGGCGAGCTGTTCATATTTTGATATGCCAAACAGCAATATCGTTCCCACAGAGCATGCGTTAAGCCATTGAAAACCTCCGACAGCCGTATGCCCTGCCAATTGTTGAATGACAAAAGAATACACCAGTTCGCCTTGGCACATTCCTAGAACATATAAGGCAAGCTGCATCTGAAAATCCCTTTCAACAGAAGCTGTCAAAAGCACACATAATACAACAGCGGTCCACTCAGGTTTTATGATGAACCAAACCGGATCATATAATGCAAAAAGATAAACAAACGCATACCCGGAAACAAGCGTCAGGTGCACCATGATATAGCGAAATCGTTTATACATCCCTAAATATCCGGCATAGACGCACCCGCAAACGAAAAACATCACGTACGCCGCATTCAGAGAAAAATATAAAGTAAAGTGATGTATGCTTAAGATGATATTAGTCAAAATAAATACTGAGACGGCAAAGCGCCTTTTCGTCTTTCCAAGAATAAAGGTTGTCAGCACCCACAAAAACCACATTGACCAATAATAATAAAATTGTTCCATATCGCTTCCTCCATACTCCCAGTATGGAGTCTAAATACTTTTTTTAAACAAACCGCTTTACGTAAAGGAGAATGATCATGGGAAAAGACAGACAGGAGAAAAAACTCAAGGCTTCGGGCAGAGTGGAATCAGACCGGGACCAATCGATTCACTATGACGGAGCCACCAGCCTTGAACAAAACGGCAAATTTAAAAAGCGTAAATCATAATACAAAAAGCCCAAAACTCACACCGTTTTGGGCTTTTCTTATACAGCTGTCAACGCACATTGTAATTGGAAGTATGAATGCCTCTCTCAGTCAGCCAGTGATGAGTCTCACCTTTTATGACAAGAGGAGCCCTTTGCAAATCAGAAATCGTACTGGTGCCAAGCACAGTCATAATCATTTTTAATTCCTCTAGGATCAGCTGAATCTCTTCAAGCAGCCCTTCTTCGCCTTTTTCAGTCAGCGCTTTTAAGAAGTGCCCTGCCATTCCGGTACAGGAAGCCCCAAGAGCTATCGCCTTCGCGACATCAAGCGCATTTTGAAGGCCGCCGGACGCAATCGTTGTTTTACCGGGAAACTCAGAGCGGATTTCCGCCAGGCTCGCTGCTGTTGAAATCCCCCATGAGTTGAAAAAAGTGATCTTCCGCTGTCTTCGGAGATTTTCTATTTTCGAGAAATTTGTCCCTCCGTAACCGCCGATATCAACAGCTGCCGCACCAGCTTCATACAGCTTTCTTGCTGATTCTTTGCTCATTCCGAAGCCTACTTCTTTTATTATGACAGGCACTTTGATTTCGCTGCAGATCTGTTCAATACGGGAAAGAGCGCCGCTAAAGCTTCTGTCGCCTTCAGGCATGACAATTTCCTGAATCACATTCAGATGAATCTGAAGCGCATCCGCCTCAATCATTTCGACAGCTTCCTTCGCCTGACGAGCTGTCGCCTCACTGCCCAGATTGGCAAAAATCAGCCCATTTGGATTTTCCTTTCGGACAATTTCATACGAATAGCGTTCAGACGGGTCTTTTAACGCCGACATTTGTGAGCCGACAGCGAGAGGAATATCAGCTATACGAGCTGCTCTAGCAAGCGCCTTATTAATTTCATATGTAAGTTGTCCGCCGCCGCCAGTCATTGCATTGATAAAAATCGGCGAACTGCTTGAAAGTTCGCCGATTTTTGTGGAAATATCTACTTGTTCTAATGCAAGATCGGGCAGACTGACATGAACAAACGTAATATCATCAAGACCCGTCTCCCGCTTTTGGCCGGTAGACAGGGCATGATTGATGTGTTCTCTTTTCCGTTCTGCTCGAGTCACGTTTATCACCAATTATTTTAGTTTATTAAGCTTATCTCCGATCAGATCTCCAAGCTGGAAGCCAGTGCTTGTTTCTTCCTTCGCCTGATATTGGCGGTAATCCTCTTGATCGGCTTTAGGAGCTTCTTCAAGCTCACGCATGCTTAATGAAATGCGCTCTTCATTTTCATTCACATCAAGAACCTTCACTTTTACAGTCTGTCCTTCTTCAAGGACTTCATGCGGCGTGCCGATGTGTTTATTAGAAATTTGAGAAATATGAACGAGACCTTCTACGCCAGGAAGAATTTCAACAAACGCACCGAAGCTCACGAGGCGCTGAACCTTTCCTTCAAGCACATCACCCGGCTTGACCTTCTCCCCAATTTGGCTCCAAGGCCCAGGCAGAGTTTCTTTAATAGATAAAGAAATACGCTCATTATCCCGGTCAACCGATAATACTTTCACTTTCACTTCCTGTCCCTCTTCCACAACATCAGACGGCTTTTCAACGTGGGAGTGGGAAAGCTGTGAAATGTGCACAAGCCCGTCGATACCGCCGATATCAACAAACGCGCCAAAGTCAGTCAGGCGCTGCACTTTACCATCGAGCACACTTCCAACTTTTAGAGACTGAAGAAGGTCTTGTTTTTTATTCGCCTGCTCACTTTCAACAACCGCACGGTGTGAAAGGATGACGCGGTTTTTATCACGGTCAAGCTCTACTACGAGCAGAGACAGTGTTTTTCCTTTATAGTCGGTAAAATCTTCTACAAAATGCGCTTCTACAAGTGATGCCGGAATAAAGCCTCGAACGCCGATATCAACGACTAGACCGCCTTTTACGACATCTTTCACTTCAGCTTCAAACACTTCTTTTGTTTCAAATTTTTTCTCAAGGTCTTCCCAAGCGCGGTCTGCATCAACAGCACGTTTAGATAAAATCAAAGCATCGTCTTCCACTTTTGTTACTTTCAGGTCAAGCTCGTCGTCTACTTTTACGACATCCGATGCTTTCTCTACATGAAGACTTGATAATTCACTGATTGGAATAATACCGGACTGTTTGACATTGATAATTTCAACATCCACATGCTTGTCCTCTACCTTTGTCACAATCCCTTTTACTACATCTCCAACCTCTGGTACTTGAACATCAATTTGATTCATTTCCTCTGTCATTTGAATAACCTCCTTGGTCCAAACCTACACAGCTTAATTAAAAACGGTTTGAAAGCTGAACACGTATCATGCATGTCCGCTTTTAGCCGAATATGTATTAAAGAATCATCCAAAAAAGATTTTGAATGATCAATAAAAAGTTTTATTAGTATTAACTTCTAATAAAAGGACAGGTTTGTCAAGCAATAACATTCTTTCTTTGTTGAAAAATTCAAAAAAAGTGGCCTCCGCCGGTATCAGCGGGACTTTTGCTCCACTACATCAAGGATTTTTTCAGCAACTTCCTGAATGGAGAGAGAAGTCGTGTCGATTTCAAGCGCGTCATCTGCTTTTCGAAGCGGAGAAACTTCGCGCTCTGAATCGAGTTTATCTCTTCTTGCAATTTCCTCAATTAATGTTTCGTAGTTGGCATCGTAGCCTTTTTTTACATTTTCTTCATAACGGCGTTTCGCTCTCTCTTCAACAGATGCCAAAAGAAAGATCTTCACTTCGGCATTTGGAAGCACATGAGTTCCGATATCACGTCCGTCCATGACAACGCCGCCTTTTTCTCCGAGCTGCTGCTGGCGTTTCACCATTTCTTCCCTGACGCTTCTGTGCTTGGCAGCAATTGAGACTTGATTGCTGACCTCGTCTTTTCTGATGTCCTCAGTCACATCTGTGCCGTTGACAAGCACCTTTTGTCCTTCTTTTGTTGTAATCAGCTCAATATCGGTTTGCTTTAACAGCTCAGCCAATTTTGCTTCATCTGTCAAATCAACTTTTTCTTGTAAAGCCACATATGTAATGGCCCGATACATCGCTCCTGTATCAATATATATGTACGATTTTTTCTCAGCCACAATTTTGGCAACGGTGCTTTTCCCCGCAGCAGCCGGGCCGTCGATCGCAATCGATAATTTCTTTTCCATAATTCCTCTCCTTGCTCTTTTCTCCTCTATGGATTGTATCATGAACTTTATGAAAAAGGGTGAAAAATTCATGAATAATTAATGTTTGAAGGTTTCTACCCAATCATTAACTTCCATTTTGTCCACCCCTTCATATTGAATCACTTTTGAGACATAAGGTTCAATATGCTGATAGTGAAAAAGAAACTGGATACCAAGTAAAATCACTGCCTGAATGAACAATAATTTGAGCAGCAGCCGTTCAAAGGTCTTCATCAGCCCACCTCCATTACAAATAGTATGGAAGTGTTAGCCGATGTTTATTCCAATCGTCCCTTTCTTCTCTTGTTTAACTGGCGGCGAATGCAATACTGAAGAAGGAGCTGCTGATTACCGGATGAAATCTCCGAATACTCCAAGGTCATTTTACGTTTGCCTGATTTTGAATCATTAAACACACGCCTGACAACCGCGTCAGCCTCTATTTGATGCGTTTTCTCCTCATCCTGAAGGCTGATGAACAGGCGCAGCGTATCCCCGTGCTGAAAAGAATAGCCATCTGTCACAATCAAAGCAATACCGCCGGCGCTGATATTGTACGAGAGTGTATGAAACCCGTCTTTTTCATCTGCCGGCTCGACAAGCACATCCAATACCGCGTCAGTTCTTACATATTGCCGGCGCTGAATTCGCTTCATTTTTTCACGGGGAGGCACTTCAAGGCAGATCATTTGAAGCTTGTCCGTCACTTTTCCCTTAATTCGGCTTGAGAAGCGGTAAGGCACTTCGTCTTTACCGACAAACTCTACCGTTACTTCAGTATCATGATGTAAAATCACGGTTCTTCCTGTGTATACATCAACCGGATATGCGATCAGGAGCTCTCCGTTTTCTATACTCACGGCTTTGCTCTTTGCTATTTTTAAATCATTTTCTTCTATGTATTCTAAGTGTACAGTTTCCCCAATCTCTATCATTGACTTCACTCTTTCGCATTCAATATACTCACTTTTTTATTAAAGCATGTAATGAAAAAAAGGAAAAGACTTTTAGTCCTTTCCTCCTAGTTTTTATAGGTCTTTATATATAGGTTCAGCATTTTTTAGTTTTTCAACTTTCTCTTCCGTTCCGTCATTAGCATTTATATACATTCTGAATGTATCATTTTCAATCGTACCAAGCATTTCATAGCATAATACTTCCTGTCCTAATTCATTTGTGATCACAGCAAGCCTTGTTTCTCTCACTTCTACACTTTTGTTTAATTTTGCTTTCGCATCTTGTTCAGAGATAGCCGGCTTTGGTATGTCTCTTTTTCTGTGGGATGTTAAGAAATCTCGTGCTGAAAAGCCGACAACCTCGCCGTCATCCAAGGCAACTTTCATACGGATGGCTTCTGGATACATCCGGACATTATTTTCTATTGGAACATATGAGAATACACCGATTTTATCGTATTGCGCACTTTCATCGATTTCCAGATCTTTTGTTTCATATCCGTTTTTCTTTAGAAAAGCAAGGGCTCGATTCGATCCGTCATTCAAGCTGATTTTCTGATCTTTCACTTCTCTGTTTTGGATTAAATAAACCGGGTGTCCGCCTTTTTTTGTAATATCCATATATATCGCTGCTTTATGATCAGGATCTTTCATACTGATACTGTAGACGTCACGGTTTGTTTTTTTTCCGCTCTTTATCACTTTGATTGCATAATTGTCATCAGGTGCAAAGCGTTGGGCAATTTGTTTGGCTTCCTGTGCAGAAATTTCTTTTCCCTTCAGATGGGCAAAACCCTTCTCTTCTTTTTTGGTGCTGGTGAAACTTGGCCCAAGATCTGTTCCTGAGGCAAAGGATCCAACATTTTTTTCAACCGTTTTAAAGCTGTTGATGATCGTGTTATCACTCTGTTTTTCATCAGAGGCCAGCGCCATCTCTACATCCATCCAGCGCAAGTTCTTGCTCATGACAAGGTGCTGAACGTGGCGCAGTTCATTTTGTATATCTTCTGATTGCTGATAAAGCTTATTTAACGAAGTATACTCTTTTTCGTCGAGCGGTTTTTGATCCAAATCTCTGATTGACGTTTTATAGCTGAAATCGCCGATCTTGGATAACAGCTCTTCCGTTTTGTTAAACGGCATTAATGTAAGCGGCAGCTGACTGACACTGTTATGGGCTTCTGATGTAATTCTCCAAACATCTATCAATGCGGGGGACAGTGATTTTTTGCTGTTCATGGCAAGCGTTGCACCAATTTTATCATGCAGCTGGTCTACCTGATAGGTGAGCTCATGAAACGCCCGCTGATAGTTATTTTCAGCATGAAGAAGGACAGCGTCTTTTTCCTGGTGCTCTTTGTATCCCCAGTAACTAGTACCGACAATTGCAATACCTAGCACTGCGATTAAAATAGCTCTGATCATTTATCACACCTCATTTTTATGCTTTCTTATGTCCTGCTACTCACAGAAAATGTGTTTACCGATTCTCTTAATCTGCGGGCGCCCCCAAATCCACGCGCTGGTAGCTGTATCCGGATTAAAGTAATACAGCGCTTCCTCGGAAGGGTCCCAGCCATTAATGGCGTCTAATACTGCTTCTCTTGCTGTTTCGTTCGGCTGCATATAAATTTGTCCGTCAGCCACCGCTGTAAAGGCAAGCGGTTCAAAAATAACACCTGCTATTGAATTTGGAAATAACGGACTGTTTAAACGATTCAAGATAACTGCTGCAATAGCAACCTGTCCCTCGTACGGCTCGCCACGCGCTTCCCCGTAAACTGCTTGAGAAAGCAGCCGAATATCATTATTGGAAAAACCGCCCGGCATGTTAGCTGCAACCGCATCCTGTTTTTTGGTTTTTGCAGGCGTGTTGTTGTTTTGCTGTTTATTCGCTTGCGGCTGCTGTGTTATTTTTTCAGCAGGCTGTTTCTGCCGCGTCTCTGCTTGCTGCCTTGCTTTTTGAGTCGCTGTTTTTGACGGTTTCGTTTGGTATTTCAGCGGTATTTTTCCGTAATGCGTGAATTTATTTCCTTTTTGGAGCTGCTCCATGACATATTCACGGTAATATTTAGACTTAGATATCAAGGTCTGTTTGGTTTGGGCTCCGACCAGACCGTCTACCTCTTTTAAGCCGAATTGATCCTGAAAGTTCCGTACTGCCCAGTATGTCCCCCATCCATAAACCCCGTCAATTTTCCCATTATAATATCCGTTATATTGAAGACGCGCCTGCAGCTCGATCACATCGTCCCCTGTTGCCCCTCTTTGAATGACTTGATTAGAAAAGGCTGAAATTGTTTCAGTATTGATAAACGTCGTAATTATAAAGGAAAATAAGATGAGACATGCCATAATCGATCCTTTGGACTTCATCTTTTCAAGCCTCCTACAGCAAATTTTTGAGTGTAATCGTATTTTCTGTAATGAGGTTATTTTTATACACTCTTTCCTTCTTATCCCTCACAGCTTAAAAATTTCAGCAAATCAAAAAGCCGCACTATCGCTGTGCGGCTCTTCTATATCTGCATCATATTGACGGAACGGGCTTTTTTTGCTTTTCGCAAACCAAACCACCATAAAAATAACATAAATGGAAGCATGTAATAGATCCAATTACTGAGGGCTGTCAGGATAAAGTCATACGACCCATGTAAAAGTGAAGGTACGGCCAACGAAAGGAAAAGCCATTTTACACGTGCTTTTTCAGCGGAAAAACGCGCTTTCCCTAGGTAAAACCCCATAATCACTCCAATTAAGGCATGGCATGAAACGGGCAGCAGCGCTCTGACAAACGCATGCTCCACGCCATGACCGATTAAATAAAGAATATTTTCGAATGTCGCAAAACCGAGCGATACACTTGCGCCGTATACAATTCCGTCATAATGTTCATCAAAGTGGGCGTGCGGGTAAACACTGATCATTAAAATAAACCATTTTAATGATTCCTCCAAAAAGCCAGAAGACAAAAAAGAAACAAAAAAGCTTCCGCCTCCCACATTCTCTTTTTCAAGCACATACTGGATAAACATGGTGGGAAATACAAGAACAACCCCAAGAAAAAATGACCGAAGCACCATATGTACAGGTTCATTATCATACTGATCTTTTAAATAAAAATAACTTAACAGCGCGATGCCGGGAGCAATTCCTGCAGAGATGATTGCAAACATCAGGCAACCTCTTTCCTTTATATTCCTATGTCTATCCTACCATGTTGTGTATGAATTTACATCTGTCTGCCCTTAAAAAAACAAAAAGAGCATACGAATCCTTCATATGCTCTCCTCTTTTCACTTATCTTCTCTTTTTGCGATTTCATTTGCGATGTGGCCGCCGTGAAATCTTCCGTTTTCAATAAATATTTCATTTGCATTGTTTCCGGCAGCGATGACCCCGGCAATAAAAACGCCTTCCACATTGGTTTCCATCGTTTCTTCATTAAAAAACGGACGCCCTGATTCCTCATCGATTTTCACACCGATTTTTTTCAAAAATTGATGATCAGGATGATAACCCGTCATGGCAAATACAAAGTCGTTTTTAATGGTAATCAGTTCCTGCTGGCCGGAGCGGAAAACGACTTCATCTTCAGTGATTTTTTCTACACAAGCGCCAAATTCCATTCGGATTGTACCGTTTCTTACTAAAGATTCGAATTCTGGCAGAATCCATGGCTTAATGCTAGAAGAATATTCATTGCCCCTGTATAAAACGGTGACACGCGCTCCTGATTTTACGAGTTCAAGCGCAGCATCTACACTTGAATTTTTCCCGCCGATAACGACGACGTCTTTATCGAAATACGGATGTCCTTCCTTAAAATAATGGAATACTTTTGGCAAATCCTCACCGGGTACGTTCATATAGTTTGGATGATCATAATAGCCTGTGGCAATAATGCAGTATGGTGTTGAATACGTCTCTTTTGACGTTTCGATAACAAATGAATTGTTTTCTGCTTTTGTCACTTTTTGAACCATTTCAAATGCATTCACACGGATCTTTTTCCGCTTCACGACTTCCCTGTAGTACGACAAAGCCTGAATTCTGACAGGCTTTCTGTTTTCGGTAATAAATGCCACGTCACCGATTTCAAGCTTTTCACTTGAGCTGAAAAAGGTTTGATGCGTCGGATAATTGTAAATACTGTTAACGACATTGCCTTTTTCAATGACGAGGGCATCAATGCCAATTTGTTTTAGGTGAATGGCCGCAGATAACCCGCAAGGACCTCCGCCAATAATTATTGCTTTTTCTTCAATCATTTCCGTCAACTCCTGCGATTGGCATTCGATTCACATTTTTCTATTTCCAAATAAAAAAATCTCCTATTTTATCATAGGAGATTTTTATTTTTTATGCAAATCATCAACTTATATCCAGCCTCTAAAGCGCGAAGCCTCCGCCATTTTACGCACGCCTACCATATAAGCGGCAAGTCTCATGTCGATTCTTCGGTTGTTGGCCATTTCATAAATATTGTTGAATGATTTTACCATCATTTTTTCTAATTTCTCTTCTACTTCTTCCTCGCCCCAGTAGAAGCCTTGGTTATTCTGAACCCATTCAAAATAAGAAACCGTTACGCCTCCCGCGCTTGCCAGTACATCCGGAACAAGCAGAATGTCACGGTCTGAAAGAATTTTTGTTCCTTCAAGCGTAGTTGGGCCGTTTGCTGCTTCAACAACGATTTTCGCCTGAATGTTATGGGCATTTTCTTCTGTAATTTGGTTTTCAATCGCGGCAGGAACTAAAATATCACAATCCAGTTCCAGCAGCTCTTGGTTCGTAATGGTATCGTTGAAAAGCTTTGTCACTGTGCCAAAACTGTCGCGGCGGTCGAGTAAATAATCAATATCCAGACCTTCAGGGTCATACAGTCCGCCGTATGCATCGGATATGCCGACAACCTTTGCCCCTGCATCATGCATAAATTTTGCCAAATAGCTTCCGGCGTTTCCGAAGCCTTGAACGACAACTCGCGCACCTTTAATATCGATGCCTTTTTTCTTCGCCGCTTCTTTTATGCAGATGGTTACACCTTTTGCTGTCGCTGATTCTCTCCCGTGAGATCCGCCAAGCACAAGCGGTTTGCCTGTAATGAACCCAGGCGAATTAAATTCATCAATTCTTGAATACTCATCCATCATCCAAGCCATGATTTGTGAGTTTGTAAATACATCCGGTGCCGGCACGTCTTTCGTCGGACCGACAATTTGGCTGATAGCTCTGACATAACCCCTGCTTAGACGCTCCAGCTCTCTAAACGACATATCCCTTGGATCACAAACAATTCCGCCTTTACCACCGCCATATGGAAGATCAATGATACCGCATTTTAAACTCATCCAAATGGAAAGTGCCTTCACCTCTTTTTCAGTTACGTTCGGGTGAAAACGTATCCCGCCTTTTGTCGGACCGACAGAGTCATTGTGCTGGGCACGATAACCCGTAAAAATCTTGACTGAACCGTCGTCCATACGAACTGGTATTTTTACCGTTAATAATCTCATCGGCTCTTTTAACAGTTCGTATACTTCTTCAGGATATCCCAATTTTTCCAGAGCCTTATGTATTACGGTTTGGGTTGATTTTAATACATCAAGTTTGTCCTCTTCTGTATGACCGGTGTTTCGATCGGCTGCCATTTGAGTTAACCTCCTAGAATCTTCTGTTTCTCACATGCTCCCTTTCAGAGAATAGTATACACCTTCATATGATCTATGCATAGGATAAACGTTATGTTTTTCCATGTTTTTTAACAAAAAAAACCGCTGTAAAAAACAGCAGTTTTTCTTCCATTCTTATGAAAAATGAGTTTGGATTGTCTCTACAGCATTTCCGTCCATAATGAGCTTACCATACTCTTGTAAGCGATAAATCGTTAATGTTGTCGGATTGCCGTATTCAGCCAGGACCGCCACAACACCCTCGGCAGTCTGTGATCCCAAGTCTTCAAGGCTCAGAAAGTACTGTCCTTCATAGTGGTAGACAGTTCCTCCTGTGATACCGATCCGCTGTAAGCTTTCAGAAAGCTGAATGATATCTTCAAAGGAATGGAATTGATATATGATGTCCGCGCTTTCGTCAAGCTTGACTTGCATTTCGATGTAATCATCATCATACTCATCTTCTTCTGAATCCGCTTCTTGGTTCTTTGTTACGATCACAACCATCCCTTGTGCTTGGAGAGAATACACTTCCACTGCAATCGGTCCATTCGCTTCAAAGCCGAGCTCTGTATTTGCTTCATTCATCATATCTTTAAATAACTGGTGGACTTTAAATGAGTCCTTCCAGAGGTCTTCTTTTGTTAATCCACGATCAGTTAAATCATCGAGGGTCAAGAAGATTTTGATCTTATTATAATTCAGACGCTCAAGCCGCATAACGTTCCCTCCTGCCTCTACTTGCACACAAATCATATAACACATTATATGAGATGATGAGTCATAGGTTCTTAATTGTTATCAGTTTACACTGAGTTCACTAGTAAGACAAGCACAATGCAGTTTTTTATTGACACACTCTTTAGGGAAGTCATTCAGGTGCTGCAAGTGTCACGATGTGTGCCTCAGGCTCCGCCCCTAAACGAAGGGGCACTTTTGTTGTGCCGTACCCATTGCTGATGAGGTACGCAGCATTTTTAACAAAACCGGTTGTACCAAGCTCATAAGGGCCAAATTTCCCAAATCGAATCTGCCCGCCATGGGTATGCCCGCTGAATATCACATCAATACCGTCAGTTTCATTGATTTGTTGATGGATCTCAGGATTATGGCAAACCAGAACGTTCACCTGGTTCCCGTCAATTTCTTTAATCGCTTCTTCATAATCATCCATCTCCATCCTGATGTCATCCACTCCGGCTATGGTGATGGTATGTCCGTTATACGCAAAAGGAACCGATTCATTTCGCAGCGTAATAATACGGTGCGTTTTAAATATAGCATACAGTTTCCGCTGACTGATTTCATAATCATTGTTTCCCCAGACAAACATGACAGGGACTCCCAAACCCGCAAGCCTTCTGACGTTTTCCTCAATTCTCGAGCAGGACACCCCGCCCTCAGCTAAATCACCCCCGATTATAACCAGATCCGGCTGATGGCCCTGCGCTTCCTCTAAAAGACCGTGATCAACAATACGTTTATGAATGTCAGATATAAAAAAGATCGTAAGAGGCGGCTTCCCCTTCATTTTTGATAACGTAAATGTATGGATTTTTAGGTGATTGCCTTTTGCCACTGAATACATTTTTGCCGTCATTGCCGCTGCTGCAATAGCCAATGCACCGGCAATTTTCATTGATCGCTTCATTAAAAACTCTCCATTCTTTTAGAACTTATCAATAAGACGGACAATAAAAAAAAGACGTTTCTATCGTTTGAGAAAACGCCCCATTTTATTTACTTTCAAAATATAGATTAATATCGTATTGGTGCTTCATCAATTGAAAAACAGATTCTCTCGCCTTCCATTTATCAGGCTGCGGCCAAAGATCAGTGCTTTTCTGAATAATTTCACATCTCAGTTTATGGAAATCACCCTCGGCTTTTTCTTCTTTTTTCTTAAAATAATATGAAGTGCAGTATGCAAAAGCAGTTGCCATCATCCAAAATAAATAAAAGGTATGGCTGAGCATTTCTTGAAGAATGAGCTGAGGCGCCGGACTTTTGATCATCATTAAAAGACATAATAAGCCCAGGCAAATGAGTGAGGTCCACCGCCACCTTCGGCATTGCGCAGCATAGTTTTCGTATTTTTGTTTTCGTTTCACCAACGCCTGTAGCATCTGTTTGGTCGGCGCGTCCGTAAATCGGTCCAGCTGGTTCCATAAGGATTCCATACGCTTCACACCTTGTCCCTTTTCATTGCTACAATATATGAGCCTGCGATCAAAAAGATGCCCGCTAATAAGTCAAAGGGATGTCCAAAATTTGCCCGGTATAAACGTCATTTCCGTTCAAATGGTTATAGGCACGGATCTTTTCTTCTCCTGATCTGCTTTTATAATATTTCATGGAAATTCGGTACAGCGTTTCTTTCTTTTGAACGGTGTGCTGAACGATACGTTTTGCCTCCGTATCTTGAACTGGTTCAGACTGCTGCTGTACCTGTTCCTGCTCTTTTTGGACTGTTTTTTCCGGGGAAGGGGAAGCAGCCGCGCTTTTTGCTTCCTGTTTGTTTGCTGTGTTCTCTTTTTCCGCTACAGCAGGCTGCTTCTTATCAGTTGTTGCTTCTGTTTGTTTCTCTGTCTTTTTGCCTTCAGATTTTTTTTTTGACTCTTCGCGCAGAACTGTCTCTGCCGTTTCTTTTTTGGCCTCTGGTTTTTGGACCACCTCGTATTTACTCTGGCTGCTGTTTATAAAAACATCTTCATAATCATCGGGATTTCCCGGATGGCTTTTCATTAGATAAAATAAGGTGACAAAGACGATAACCGGCACAAATACAAACAGTACTGCGAGAGTGGTAAATAACGGCGTTCTTGTTTTGCCTTGCTTTTTTTTCTTCTCTCTTTGATTTTTTACAGATTGTCTTGTCGGAAGGCTTTCTTCATCATCTTCGAAAAGGTCGTCCGCCAATGCGGTTTTATGGTCTTCATAAAGATTCTGGGCTTTTCTTCTCTCTACTCTAGACATGTTCGTCATGTGTATCCCTCCTAACATGTTCAAAACGAATCTGACAGGCAAACACGGCATCAATAATAAAATGCGCCGTTACCGGAACAAATAGATTGCCGGTCCATTCATAAATCAGTCCAAGCAAAAAGCTGATTGCCGTCACCATGATAAATAGCAGCCATTTTGTCAAATACCGAAAATGAAGAACAGCAAATACAAGACTGGCCGCCCATAAACCAATATGGGTCTGCAGCACTCCCCTGAATAACATTTCTTCAGCAAAAGAAATCAGAAGCGTTAAAAATATAATATGAGGGATTGGCCTTTTACTGAATAACTTTTTATTGATTCCGCCGTCATCATATAAATGAGGCGGACACCATTTCATGATTGCCATGTCGGCTAAAATGACAATAACCGCCAAAGAAACACCATACCAAATGATTCTTGTATCTCTAATATGCCAGAGGCTGAAAAAATCACTTATATCCTGAAAAAAGAACAAAACGGCAGCAGCGGACACCATGATGATCAGAAGCTGTGTCATGTATAGCTGCTTCAGTATATCACGGTCAGACAGATGCTGGATCAAATCCTTTTGCTGTTTCAGTTCGGCTCACCTACAGTCTCTAGACTGAATATACGGTGCAATTCCGATCTCCAGCCGTCTAATGGCGCTTTTTGGACGCGCTCCTCTTTTTGTTCATACAGCGAAAGATCAAAACCGCAATGTGAACAGCATGGCATGCTTCCTTTATCGGGCTCGTATGTTTCATCAAAATAGGCTAACAGCGATTGTCTTAAACAGCCATCGCGATGAAGTAAAGCTGCCACGTGACGCATTTTTTCAAGTTTCAGCTCCATGCGATACGTGATTTCCCGCTTGATCAGATCAATTGATGTTTTCCCCTGCATAAAGAGATGGATGATCATGCGCGACTGCGTCTCTGTGATACCATATTGCATGAATAATTCGCGCAGTTTTCTTTCGTCCTGTTCTTCCGTTTCTTCCAGCACGCGAATAACATTGGCGATTTCTCCATCCGCAAGGCTCTCCATTTGGATAATCTGCTCCTGCAATTCGAAATCTCCAGGCGCTCTGAGCAAAATGCTGACACTCGGTTTTCCGTCACGCCCTGCTCTGCCGATTTCCTGCATAAAAGCTTCAGCCGTCTGCGGGAGATAAAAATGGATGACATATTTGATATCAGATTTATCAACACCCATGCCGAACGCATTTGTACAGCAAATGACATCAAGCTGATTATTGATAAATTGCTGCTGAATTAACATTCTGTCACCAGAATCCATGCCGCCATGGTAATAATCAACCCTGCTGCTTGTTTTATATTTAATTTCCTCCGCTAATTCCTCTGCCCATTTCCTTGTCGGACAATAGACAATTCCCGGTCCTTGCAGGTTTTCAACCAGCTGAATGACCCTATCTATTTTTTCGGCAGTATCCGCGGTATTTTCAACTTTGAGCGCAATATTCGGCCGGTTAACTGAGTTAAGATGCTGTTCGGCATGCTGCAGATCAAGCAAATTCATGACATCATGCAGCGTATCCTTCGTCGCCGTAGCCGTCAGAGCAAGCACCGGCGGATGCCCTAGTTTTTTTCTCAGCTGTCCAAGCTTTGAATAATCAGGTCTAAAATCATGTCCCCATTCCGATATACAATGCGCTTCATCAATAACAAAAAGACTGATCGGAACGCTCTTTAATTTTTCCAGGACATATGACGACTGCAATGCTTCGGGCGACAGATACAAAAATTTGTAGCGGTGGATATGCTCCAAAACGAAATGTCTTTCCTGCCTGCCGAGCATGCTATTCAATGCGGCAGCTCGTTTTTCTCCCCGCGCTTTCAGCTGCTGCACCTGGTCCTCCATTAAAGAAAGCAAAGGAGAAACGATTAATATCATACCGTCAAGCATATAACCGGGCAACTGGTAGCAAAGAGACTTTCCTCCCCCTGTCGGAAGCATTGCAATGGTATCCTTTCCGCTGAGTACGCTTCTGATGATGTCCTCCTGCCCTTTTTTAAAGGAATGAAAACCAAAAAACTGATATAACGCTTGCTGTAATTTAGTCATACTGTTTCACCTGCTTTGCCAATGCCAGCCTGATTTGAAAGTAGCTGAACCGCTGCTCTAGGCCTTCTCGAATTTGTTTGATCTTGTTTGTCCGCATGCGTTTGGCGAACTCAGCAATTTGGAGCTGATCTTCAGCCGAAATATATCCATCAATCACAAAAGCCGGCTCATGAAGAGAAATTTCGACGATATGGTCTTCAATTGTGGCGGTTTTCAGCTTTCTGATTTCAGCAATTCGCTGAATCGGAATCCCTTGTCTGACCATCTGCCATGTTTTTCTCGTAGACTCAGTCAGTGCGTTCTCCAAATGCACATCAGAAAGAAGATCCTTTAATATAGAATCTTCACATTGCGGCAAGGAATGAATAAAATAATGTACCCCAGCCCAAAACAAGACATAAACGTACCACTCGTCTTCTTTCAGATTGTCAGCAAGCTGCCTGCTCGTATAACCGATCCTATTATATGAAGTTAATGAGTAGACAAAGATAAGAGCTGCTTTCTCGTCAAGCTTTTGCAAATGATTCTCCAGCATATCCTGCAAGCCTCTTGCCAGTTTTTCATGATCCTTTTGCTTGTGCATGTATCGCTTGACCCAGTGAAGCGTCTTATAATCTTTTGTGACGGGAATATACTGTCTGCTGCTGTGCTGCTTATTTGACAATACCTGTACGAGAAGGGAAAGTCTTTTCCAAAGCACGCTTGCGGCCTGCTGAAAATAAGCGCCGTGGCAATGGGCTGGCCAAGGCCGTTCACTCAGCGCCTGCCTCAACATGCTTTCGCCTCTAATAGTCACTCTGTATGTATCTGTTTCTGACATCGGTTCCAGAAATGACTGCTGTTCAAGCTTGCGAAGTGAGGCTGAAATGTCGCTTCTTGAACATTGCGGAGCCATTCCAAAATATCTTGCAGTCTGAAATAAGCCAGCATCTTGAATGGTTTGTGACGATCTTTTTCCTTTGAATAAGTGAAAAACGGCACTTCCTGTCCGTTCCCCGTTTATTTTAGAAAGGCAATCGAGAACCATGATATCAAAGTAATTTAATGACAACCTATCCACCCACATTCTTCCTGACAAAAATCGCTGGTTTGTTCTTTTTATTTTAACAGATTTTAAACAGAAATCGACGTTTAAAGTCATCATTAGGGGGGATGTTATGTAGATAACCCCTTATGTGATAAGCATTCTCAATCATTTTTCTGTTGAAATGTGGCATCAACATCATTACAATAAGTAAGAGGAATAGGTGTTAAATTGATTAAATATAAAGATTGATCCATTTGTTCCACCAAGAACAATCTGGGAGGTTTTATTCATGGCAAAGTACACAATCGTAGACAAAGATACATGCATTGCATGCGGCGCTTGCGGAGCGGCTGCACCAGACATTTACGATTACGATGATGAAGGCATCGCGTTCGTAACGCTTGACGAAAACAAAGGCGTTGTCGAAGTTCCTGAAGTACTGGAAGAAGATATGATTGACGCATTTGAAGGATGCCCTACTGATTCCATCAAAGTGGCGGATGAGCCGTTTGAGGGCGACCCGCTTAAATTTGAATAGAAGTAATCGAAAAAGCTCCCCTATGGGAGCTTTTTTTATTTAATGAATATGCGCGCTTCTTTGCTGTTCAATCCACGGTTTAAGCTTGATAAAGATAAGTGTGAACACGATCGTAATGACAATGCCTTTTATGACGTTAAATGGCAGGATACCAGCGACTACCGCTGTTTTCAGCGCACTGTCGGATAATGCCGGGGAGTGTAAAAACCATGTGTAGGCCGGAAGAATCAGAACATAATTCAGAATGCTCATCAGCACCGTCATAGCTGCAGTTCCAAGCAAAAGACTTACTGCCAGGCCTTTTGCTGAGTTCAGCTTTTTAAATAAGAAAGCAGTCGGCAAAATAAAGAGTGTTCCGGCAATGAAATTTGCAATTTGTCCTACAGGCACTCCAGCCATGCTCCCCTGAATGATATATTGAAGAACGTTTTTTATCGCTTCAACGGCAATACCCGCTAAAGGTCCGTATATAAGAATCGCAATAATGGCAGGGACATCACTGAAATCAATTTTTAAATAATCAGGAAGCCCCGGAAACGGAAAATTTAACAGCATCAAAACAAATGCGATGCTGCTCAGCATGCTGATCACGACTAATTTTTTTACTTTCAATTTGCTCTCTCCTTTTCGATCACATCTTACTCGAAAAGCGGAAAGGTTCTTTTTCCAGCCAATAAAAAAACCGCTCTATGATATAAAAGCGGGGTTTCAAAAATTTGGCTTGGTAAAGAAACGTTTGAAAACCTTTCTTTCAAAACGCTGCTGAACCTCCATCTTCTCCCATCCAGACTATACTGTCGGCTTCGGAATCGCACCGAATCCTGCTGTCAAAAACAGCTCGCGGGCTTAGAGCCATTGCTCATCACCGCCGGTAGGGAATTTCACCCTGCCCCGAAGATTGATCGTATGAATTTGGTTCCATTATAAACGATAAACGGTTGGTTGTATAGATAATTGCTTCAAATTAAATATAACGCCAAAAGTCTCTAAAACTGGTCAATTCCTCACTTTCCTTTTATCCTTTACTGCGTCAATACACATTGACACTCTATTGAGAATATGTTAAATTATCAGATATTTAGTTTGTCAATTTAGGAGGAAATCTTACGATGTTTCGAGTATTGGTCTCAGACAAAATGAGCAACGACGGCTTACAACCACTTATTGAATCAGACTTTATTGAAATCGTCCAAAAAAACGTAGCAGATGCAGAGGATGAATTACATACCTTTGATGCTCTATTGGTGCGAAGCGCGACAAAAGTAACAGAAGACCTTTTTCAAAAAATGACTTCTTTAAAAATCGTCGGAAGAGCCGGTGTCGGTGTTGATAATATCGACATTGACGAAGCGACGAAACATGGGGTAATTGTTATTAATGCGCCAAACGGAAACACAATTTCCACAGCTGAGCACACATTCGCGATGATCTCATCTTTAATGAGACACATCCCTCAGGCCAATATCTCTGTAAAATCCAGAGAATGGAACCGCACAGCATATGTCGGTTCGGAACTTTACGGCAAAACACTTGGAATTGTAGGATTAGGCAGAATCGGAAGCGAAATTGCACAGCGTGCGAGAGCCTTCGGTATGACCGTGCACGTTTTTGATCCTTTCTTAACAGAAGAAAGAGCGAAAAAAATCGGTGTTAACAGCCGTACGTTCGAAGAAGTCTTGGAAAGCGCAGATATCATCACTGTGCATACACCGTTAACAAAAGAAACAAAAGGCTTATTAAACAAAGAAACGATTGCAAAAACGAAAAAAGGTGTTCGCTTAATTAACTGTGCACGAGGCGGCATTATCGATGAGGCAGCTCTTCTTGAAGCTTTAGAAAGCGGCCATGTTGCCGGTGCGGCTCTTGACGTTTTTGAAGTTGAACCGCCAGTTGATAATAAACTCGTTGACCACCCGTTAGTGATTGCCACTCCTCACCTAGGGGCATCGACAAAAGAAGCGCAGCTGAATGTTGCAGCGCAAGTATCAGAAGAAGTTCTGCAGTTCGCAAAAGGTCTTCCTGTTATGTCAGCCATTAACCTGCCTGCCATGACAAAAGATGAATTCGCTAAGATTAAGCCGTACCACCAAATCGCAGGAAAAATCGGCAGCCTCGTATCACAATGCATGAAAGAGCCGGTACAGGATGTCGCGATTCAATATGAAGGCACAATTGCTAAACTTGAAACATCGTTTATTACAAAAAGCCTTCTGTCAGGCTTCTTAAAACCACGCGTTGACTCAACAGTTAACGAAGTAAATGCGGGCGGTGTCGCAAAAGAACGCGGCATTAGCTTTAGTGAAAAGATTTCCACTTCTGAATCTGGATACGATAATTGCATTAGCGTAAAAGTGACAGGAGACCGCAGCACCTTTACCGTTACAGCTACCTATATCCCTCATTTCGGAGAACGCATTGTCGAAATCAACGGGTTTAATATCGACTTTTATCCAACAGGCCACCTGGTTTACATCCAGCATCAGGATACGACGGGGGTCATCGGCCGAGTGGGACGTATTATCGGAGATAACGATATTAACATTGCAACCATGCAGGTTGGCCGTAAAGAAAAAGGCGGAGAAGCCATCATGATGCTTTCTTTTGACAGACATTTAGAAGATAAAATTGTGAAAGAACTAACAGATGTTCCTGATATCGTGTCTGTGAAACTTATCGATCTTCCATAATGAAAAAAACTCAAGCTCTGCAGCTTGAGTTTTTTTCTGCTTTTTAACGGTTTCCTGTTTATGTATGTTTGTGCAGTACTTCTAACACGTTTCTCAGTTCGGATACAGGTATTTGCCCAGGTGCTGAAGCCTCTTCTCCTGCGCCGAATGTGCAAGCTGATCCAAATACCTCACCGCTCAGCCTGCTGACTAATCCCGTTCCCGCCATTGACATTGTGATCATCGGTCGGTCCGCATAATTTGTCTTCATCGTATACGTCGCATCAAGCAAGGTTAAAAGATCTCCTGCATCCTTCGGCATTACGGATATTTTCGGAATATGCGCTCCTAACTCCTGCATTTTACGAAGCCGAGAAATGATCTCGTCCTTTGCAGGTGTTTTCTGAAAGTCATGATTAGACATAATCACGTAGACACCATTTTCTCCTGCTAAAGATACTAAGGCTTCAACGTTTGCCTCTCCTGAAAATAATTCAATATCGATAAAGTCTATATCTTTTGTGCGGATAGCCGTTTCCAGCAAAGCGATGTAGGAACTTACATCCATTTCTTTGCTCCCGCCTTCTTTATGCGATCTGAATGTAAATAGAAACAGCTTGTCTCTCAAAGACTCTCGCAGCTTTGAGATCATCTTTATGACTGCTTCATTGTCGTCTGCTTTTTCAAATACATCGACTCGCCACTCGACAATATCCGGATCCAGTAATTTCACAGCTTCTGCTTCTTTTAAAATTTGCTTTTCTGTTTTCCCCATCAGCGGAACGATGATTTTCGGCATCCCTTCACCGATGGAAACTCCTTTGATTGTTAACACGTTCACTCGTCTCAAATCCTTTCAATCTTTACCTTGTTTTATTATACACGGACAAGTTTTTTTTGAAAATTTCTATTATATGAAAAGCAACGAAAAAAGAGCCTGAAAAAAGGCTCTTTTAATTTAAGGAAATCGGATTTGGAGCAGCAGGAACCGGAATAGCTTCTGTTACATCGTATCTGCCGATTTTTTTTGTTCCCGTTTCCGCAAAGGTCACTTCTGTAAAGCCAAACTCCTTTGCTGTTAAAAGAAGTCCCTCCAGCATTAAGATGCCGGCAATAGAATCCTCAACTCCTGAGTGTTTTGAGAAATGGATATATAAGTGATTCTGTTTCTCCGTTACAGATTTGACGGCACCCGCTTGAATAAGAGGTGCAGTATTTGTTTGAGTGCTCGATTCCATTTCTTTAATAGCTTCTTTTACAGTATTAAATGTTCTTTCTGTTGGAACGAGAAAGTCTTGTCCTTGTTCATTTTGGTACAAGGAGTAGGCTCTGTTCGACTGTTTAGGAATAGGAATTTCAGTAAAAGTACCATTTGAGCCAATACTGGCGCCGTCCTTTTTCTGCTCCGATGAGTAAATTTTGATTTTTTCATAAGGACTCCATTTTAAAGATTCTTTCAGCAATTTTTTTAGTATTGCGTCGTCTTTTACAGAAAAAGCCTCAATGGGCTGATCGACTTGTATATTTAATTCCTTATGATTTTGGTTTTCCTTTACTTCCACTTCATCCATGAAGGAGGGAATCGTGATGGCGTGATCAAGGATATCCAATTGATCACTTTCAAACAGCACCTCCTGTATGGTTTGGTTTGAAATCGTTTTTTTAATGCTGACGGGTATAATTGTGGATGTTTCGGCATCGGCAATTGCTACAGTCGTATAATTGTTCTGCTCCTTTTTAGGAACAACTAACGATGACTGATCCAGGGATAATGCTGCTTTTTTGCTGTCTGCTGTCTCAGTTTTCGTTATAGCGTTTTCTTGGGACGCTTCTTTTTGTTGAGGCTGTGCCTGATCAAAGAAATGAGGAGAAATAATGAAGGCGATATAAACCGCAACTGCAGTGGCACATGCGGGGCCAATCCACCTAACAGCGGACTTTTTTTTGCTTTTTGCCATCGAAAGCCGCTTATATATGTCTTGCGGAGAACGATGGTCTTTAACTGCCGGCAGTTGACTTAACAACTCCTTTATCTGTTCTTCGTTCCAATCTGACTTCATCATCCATTAGCTCCTCCCTCAAAAGCTCCATATGTTTCCGAAGTACTTTGAGCCCTCTGTGTTGGGTCGTTTTCACTTTGCTTTCCGAGAAGCGCAGAGCATTGGCTGTTTCCTGTATTGAATATCCCTGAATAAACCGTAAGATAATCACAGCTCTTTGATCGATCGTACATTGATCTAGCGCAGCATAAATTTCCCGGACATTTTCATGTTGAACCGCGAGTTCGTCCGGAAGCAATTGCTGATCTCTGACATCCTGTGTATCCCAATCAAATGTCCCGAGTACACGCTGTCTGATCGTCTGCTGCTTACGGAACCAGTCTATCGCCACATGGCGTGCAATCGACAAAAGCCATGTTTTTTCACTGCTTCTTCCTTCAAACGTATGATATGAATTTAATACACGAATATAAACCTCCTGAAGAAGGTCTTCAGCCTGGCTTTTATCCTTTACCATATAAAATAAAAATTGATATAAATCTTGATGGTAAGTTTTATATAACGCTTGAAAGGTTTCTTCCATAGGAAACCCCTCCGTTCCTTTAGTCGTAATAATAGCTTAAAAGTTACATTACAACTATATTACGAGAAACTGGAATTTGGAAGGGAATTTATATTAACATATCCTTAAATTTTATTAAGAAAAACCTTTTAAAAAACACCCGCTCGGATCAGCGGGTGTTTCTTATGGAACAAGATTCTTCGGCAAATTCAGACTCGACTTGATCATTTTGTCGGAATATAAAACGTAAACGTCGTTCCTTTGTCCATCCGGCTGTGCACCGTAATGGTACCGTTGTGAGATTCCACAATATTTTTAACAATAGCGAGTCCCAGTCCGGTTCCTGCTCTGCCCCTTGTCCGTGCTTTATCCGCTTTATAGAACCGCTCAAAAATAAATGGCAGATCCTCTTCCGGTATGCCGGAGCCGGAATCTTTGACGTCTATTTTTATTCCATCCTTAACCGTATGAACGGAGATGGAGACATTGCCGCCTGATTGAGTATGACGCAACGCGTTATCAATTAAATTGGTAAACACCTGCTCCATCTTATCTTCATCAAACATAAATTCCTCTTCAGTGAGAGAAATGTCCTGATGCAAAGAAATATTTTTTTCTTTGGCAACGCCGGAAAATTTGCGCATGATCTTTTCTATAAATTCATTAAGATTGATTTGTTCATAATGCAATCCAGTATGCCCTGATTCCATTCGCGCTAAATCAAGCAAATCGTTGACAAGGCGGCCCATTCGCAGCGACTCGTCATAAATAATTTGAGCAATCTCTTTTCGGTCTTCTTCGGAGCTCGCAATGTCATCGACAATGGCTTCACTATACCCTTGAAGCATGGAGATCGGCGTTCTTAATTCATGGCTGACATTTGCGATAAAGTCTTCGCGCAATTTATCAAGGCGGCGTTCTTCGGTCATATCTCGAAGAACGGCAACCGCGCCTCTGACATGCGATTCCGCATACAGCGGCGACATCAGCAGCACCCATGATCTGCCCTGCAGCGTCATTTCAATCATTTGTTCTTTTTCTGTGCTGACAGCATTTTGGAACAGTTCTTTTGCTTCTGGCGGAAGATTGTCGCCTTCTTTAATATTCATATTCTGCTCATAATACCAAGCCTGCAGAAAACGTTCGGCCGGCGGGTTTGTCACGAGAATCGTGCCGTCGATATTGATGGTAATCACTCCGTCAGCCATACTGCTTAATATGTTTGAAAGCTGTTCTTTTTCTTGGTTGAGCGCATTGATATGAAAGTTAAGCTGCCGCCCCATTTGATTAAAGGCGGTTGCCAGCTCACCGATTTCATCCTGGGTTAAAATCGGGATTTTCGTGTCAAACTTGCCCTTCGCCAAATCCTGTGCGCCCTCTCTCATTTTTCGAAGCGGATACGTGACCCTGCTTGATAAAAAGAAAGCAAAAAATGTGGTCAGCACAATCGCAATGCCTGCGGCAAGGAATATATAACGGGTCGTGTGTTTTGTTGTGTCTTTGACGGCAAGCAGAGATTGAGATAAAAAGACCATGCCTTTTTTTCCGTCTTTTTCATACGGAACACCCACAATCAGGCGTTCATTATCCGTGTCTCTGCCACTCAGGCCCGTGCGTTTACTGACTTTTTTATGGTTGTCCAGAGCCTGATGTAAATCCTTGTCCCGCTGTATTTGCTCAAGCGTGATAGATGAGAGCCGATTTTTATCGTTCGGCGAATACCAGTATTTTTTCTCATCCTGTATGATCGCAATGCTTGTTAAGTTATCAGCGAGCTCCCAGGTGATCGACCTTGCCAGCGCCTGATCCTCGTGTTTTTCTAAGATGACTGCGACTTTATTTGCAAGCTGGGTTAAATCATTTTCGGCTTCTTCCACATGATAATTTTCGATAAACTCGAGTAAAAGCACCGTTAAAATAAATAATACGATCAGGACAAGAGAAAGGATCGTAGCCCACAGCTTGCCTACTACGCTTTTCCAAAATTTCATTCAGCGCCTACCTCGAATTTATAACCGACGCCCCATACGGTGACGATTTTTTTGGCAGCTCCCGGTGATACTTTATTGAGCTTTTCCCGGAGACGTTTGACGTGTGTGTCTACTGTACGCAGATCGCCAAAAAATTCATACTGCCACACTTCCTTGAGAAGCTTTTCCCGATCATACACTTTGTCAGGTGTTTTCGCTAAGAAGTAAAGGAGCTCATACTCTTTCGGTGTTAAGCTCACTTCAGTTCCGTCAGCAGTTACCCGATGGGCATCATGATCGATTGACAGATGAGAAAACACCAATACGTTTTTCGTCGGCGTATTCGCATTGAAATAAGAGTTTTGAGATGCCCTTCTCAGAAGCGCTTTTACCCGCAGCACAACTTCTCTCGGACTAAACGGTTTGACAATGTAATCATCTGTTCCCGATTCAAACCCCTGCACCCGGTTTGCTTCTTCTCCTTTTGCGGTCAGCATGATAATTGGTGTAGCTTTTTTTTCGCGAATTTGGCGGCAGACCTCAATTCCGTCTGTGCCAGGCATCATTAGGTCAAGCAAAATTAAGTCATAATTGGTTTCGAGGCCTTTGGCAATGGCTTCATCACCATTTTCCGCTTCTTCAATCACATAATTTTCACGTTCAAGATACATTTTTAAAAGGCGGCGAATTCTGGCTTCGTCATCAACTACTAATATTTTGGTTTCATTGGATTGGTCCATCGTTTTCCCCCTGCTTTCCTTCTGTTACTTTCATTTTATCAAATCGTGAGAAAGTTTGATAACTGTATCGCTTTGTTCTGGACTATGCATAAGAATGAAGTCCGGCAAGCACAAGATTTACGAATATTAAATTGAACATAATGATGGCAAAACCGATTACGGCCAGCCATGCTGATTTCTCACCGTGCCACCCTCTTGACAGCCTTAAATGCAAATAAGCGGCGTAAAACAAAAACGTGATCAGCGCCCATACTTCCTTCGGGTCCCAGCCCCAAAATCTCGTCCAAGCGAGCTGAGCCCAAATCATTGCAAAGATCAGCGCGCCGAGTGTAAAAATCGGAAAACCGATGGAAACGGCTCTGTAGCCAACCTCATCCACCAGATCAAGATTCACGTTTTTCACCAGAGGATGTAAACAGGCACTGATTCTTTTTCTGACGATCAGGCGAAGCGCTCCGTACAATAGGAGTCCAGCTCCAAACGACCAAATCACTGTGTTTACCTTTCTGCCTGAGAAAAGGGCCGGAAGCTCTGCAATGGGCTGCATTTTCCCCTCGGTGATAAGCTCACCCTCATGCGGACCTACAAGTGCGGGCATTTCATAGACCATCACGCTTTTTTCCTTATTCTTATCCACCCAGTTAAACTCAGCTTCATAGCCGGCAAAACGAAACACAGATGTTATCACAATAAAGGCAACTGCCGTCACCATAATAAACATGATAGCTTCAAGCCAAAAGGTTTTTTTACTTGGTTTTGTCTGGTCAACATGCTTCAAAAGAAAAATGACACCTGCGACAAAACTGATGGCGAGTATAGCTTGCCCCAGCGCGGCCGTGGTTACGTGGATATACAGCCAATTGCTCTGCAATGACGGAATTAAAGGCGAAATGTCCGTCGGAAACATGCTGGCGTATGCGATCAGCAATAAAGCGATCGATAATGTAAACAGACCTAATGAAGGCAATTGATAGATAAAATAAAGGATAATAAACGCAAGCACAAGCATCATGCCAAAGGCCGTTGTAAATTCAAACATGTTGCTGACAGGCGCATGGCCGCTGGCAGCCCACCTTGTAATAAAATAGCCCAGGTGGCAGAGAAAACCGATAATCGAAAGGGTAATCCCGATCGTCGCCCACCGGTTTGCCCTGTCTTTTTTATTTTTCCTTCCGCGTATGGCCCCGCCGAAAATCGGGACCGCAATTAAATACACAAGAAAGGCCGCATAAAGAAAATTTCCGCTCAGCTCCGCCATGACACCACTCCCTTTTCGCCTATTTCTGTGTTTTCATTAATTCTTTTTGGTCTGCTGGTTCAGTCAGCCCCGTATCGGCTAAAACAAATTTTAAATCCTGCTTTAGTCCGTACCAGTTTTTATTGGTATGGCCGGCAACCATGACTGCACCTTCCTGTGTATGCAGCCAGATTCTGCGGTGCTGCCAGTACATTCCTTGAATGACGCCAATCATAAAAATGGCTCCGCCGATGGCAAGCACCCAAAGCGTCAGATCTTTTCTGACTGTCAGACCGGTTATGTTTTTCGTTTCGACATGGTCAAATTTCAACTTGTACTTATTGCTGCCCGACCCTTCAATTGTTTCTTGAATGGCAACAAAGCTTTTTTCGCCTTTTGGCTTATCTGGCGTTATGATATTAAAAACAAACGCCGGATTGTTAGGGATTTTTGTTTTTGTGCTCGGCTCTCCGTCCTGATTAAAATAGAAGTCAGGAAGGTAGCTGGCGACCTCAACTTTGTAACCGTTGCCAAGATCATAAACCGAATCTGGATCCAATAGGTTGATCTGTAAGCTCCCAAAGGATTTTTTTGATTTTTTGTCAATCAGCTGAAACACCATCTGATCGAGCTGATTCTCTTTATAATCCACCTGATAAACAGAAAACGAATCAAAGCGCAGCGGCTGATTGACACGAATATCTTCTTCTTTTACTTTTTTCAGCTTCGGCTTCTCTCCGTAGACAATTTTGCCTTCCCGTTTATAGAGAACCGCGTCTGTTTGAAAATTTTTCGCGACCTTTCCGCTTCCGACTCTGTCAATTGCATCAGCGAACACCTTTTTTTCTGTATCGCTGTTATAAGTCTCTACGCTGAATTGATTGTTTTTCAAATAATATCTTCCGTCTGTGCCTGGAATTGCCGCAGTTTCGCCTTCTCTGACCCAGAGCGTTTCATCGACGTACATGCCCGGCACAAATCTCAGCATTGCGCCAATCAGGAAAATGATTAATCCTATGTGATTGACATACGGACCCCAGCGGGAAAAACGCCCTTTTTCCGCCAGAAGGCTGCCCTCTTGTTCTCGTATTCTATAACGCTTTTTCTTTAAGAGAGTCACAATCTTTTCTTTTTCTTCAAGGTTGAGCTCGGTCTCCGTTTCACTGAACAGCCGCTGTCTTTTTAAGAAAACAGGGCTTCTCCTGACCCCCTGATTTTTCAATGCCCTGTACAGGGGAATCACGCGGTCAAGGCTGCAGATGACAAGAGAAATGCCGATAGAGGCAATCAGCAGCAAGTACCACCAAGATCCATATAAATGATGGAACCCGAGTAAATAATAAAGCTGGCCAAACGTGCCGTATTGTTCTTTATAATATGTATCAGCCTGAGCGCCGGGGGGCAAATAGGCTTCTTGAGGAAATATAGTCCCGAATGCTGATGCTGCAAGGGTTATGACGATAAGCCATATTCCGACCTTAACCGAAGAAAAGAAGTTCCATATTTTATCAATGAACGTTTTGTTATAGGTTTGTGAACGTCTCGCACTTCCATCGTATCTCATATCAGCAAGCGGGGGCTGCGTTTCCTGAAGCGCCCTGCCGCACGATTCACATAAAACGGTTCCGACCGGGTTGATATGTCCGCATTCACATTTTACCTGCTTCATCCCGAAGTCGCTCCGGGTTTTATCAGATTCATATAGTCATGGATCATGCTTTCTGTCATAGTGCCGGTCACCACCTTGACAACTTTTCCTTCCGGGTTGATTAAAAAGGTTGTCGGAAGCGGAGATACGCCATAGGCATCAAGCACCTGACGATCTGTATCCAGGACAACCGGAAAATTCACTCCGTAGGATTTCATAAAATTATGTACTGCTATCTTTGACTCCCCAACATTTACCGCGACAATTTCAACGCCTTGGTCTTTAAAATATTTGTATTGGTTCGCCATATAAGGAAATTCTTTTTTGCACGGCTCACACCAGGTGCCCCAGAAATTCAAAAAAACACCTTTTCCTTTTAAGTCACTCAGCTCAATACGTTCCCCATTCGTATCTTCAAGGACAAAATTCGGTGCCTCGGACCCTTCGGATATGCTCTCTTTGTCGGCAAATACAGCATTGTATATTGTATAGGCCAGCGCGCAGATTAAAACGAGAAGGATGCCGGTCCGAATGAATAAACGCCTTTTTTTCTTCATTGTCCACTGCCCCCTTCCCCTATTGCAGATCCATTCAATTATATCATTTCACAATCATTTCACATTTCTAACTTTTTGAAGGTTATGTGAAACTTAGAAAGCGTTTTTACCGTGTTCCGCTAGCGCTCTGAGTCTTTTGACTTCATGCGGCGTAAGCTCTCTTGCGTCTCCCGTATTTAAGCCTCTCAGATTTAAAAATGCGTATTCTTCCCGCTTCAGCTTAATTACTTCATGTCCGATTGCTTCAAACATGCGGCGCACTTGCCTGTTCCGTCCTTCATGGATGGTCAGCTGTATAATGCTTGTTTGTTTTTTCTTATCCAATGAAAGCAGCTTCGCTTTGGCAGGCGCTGTTTTGCCTTCCTCTAGCATAATGCCGCGCTCCAGCTTTCTGATCAGCTCTTTAGACGGTATGCCTTTTACCTTTGCTACATATGTTTTGTTTATTTCATATTTAGGGTGCATCAGCTTGTTGGCAAACTCGCCGTCATTGGTTAAAAGCAAAAGACCGCTTGTATCGTAATCCAGACGTCCGACCGGATAGATGCGCTGCGGCACTTCTCTAAAAAAGTCCGTCACGACTTTGCGCCCTTTGTCATCATCCGCTGCGGAGATCACGCCTCTTGGTTTATATAGCAGAAAATAAACAGGTTCTTCACGTTCCACCTTCAAGCCGTTTACTTCAATCTGATCAGAACCGGTGACTTTAACACCAAGCTCTGTTATTACTTTGCCGTTCACCTTTACTTTTCCTTCTTTAATCAGCTCTTCTGCCTTTCTGCGCGATGCAACTCCGGCGTGAGCAATTACTTTTTGCAGTCTTTCCATGTCTTTCACCTCAAGTATTATCTTACTTTTTTCAACCTGAACAAACAAGCTTTTTCAGATTTCGCATGCTTTATCTAAAAAAACGCCATTTTCAGGCGCTCCCAAATAATAACGTAACGATGATGATAGATGCAACTACACCGATTAAATCAGCAAGAAGTCCCACCTTTAACGCATCACCCATTTTTTTAATGCCAACAGCTCCGAAATACACCGTCAGCACATAAAGTGTTGTATCCGTTGATCCCTGCATCACAGATGCCAGCCTGCCAATAAAGGAGTCCGGTCCATAAACTGCAATTAAATCGGTCGTCATTCCCAGAGCAGCCGTACCGGAGATCGGACGGATCAGCGCAAGCGGAACCACCTCAGCCGGTATGCCGATGGCGGAAAAGGCCGGCTTTAAAAGATCCATAAAAAAGTCAAGCGCGCCTGATGATCTGAAAACGGTAATTGCAACAAGCATCCCGACTAAATAGGGGATAATCGAAAATGCGATCTCAATTCCTTCTTTTCCGCCTTCAACAAAGGATTCATATGTCGGCACCTTTTTGATTGTTCCATAAAGTAGAATGCCGGCAATAATGATAGGGATCATGGCTAAAGACAGCCAGTTGATAATTTCCATCGGATTACCTCCCCTTCTTTTTACGGCGGTAATAAAAATAACGGTCAATAATAATGGCGCCGATTCCAGAAATAAGTGTCGCCAAAATGCTCGGTCCGACGATATCTGTCGGCGTTTTGGAGGAATAGGCCATTCGCACGGCGATAACCGTTGTCGGGATGAGAGTAATGCACGAAGTATTAACAGCTAAAAAAGTGATCATGGAACGGCTCGCTTCCGAACGGTTTCCATTCAGCTTTTTCATTTGCTCCATTGCTTTAATGCCAAGAGGTGTGGCCGCGTTCCCGAGGCCGAAGAAGTTCGCCATGAGATTTGATAAAATGTAGCCCATTGCGGGATGATCCGGCGGTATGTCAGGGAACAGCTTAGAAATAAAAGGCCTGCACATACGGCTGAAAATATCCAGCAGTCCAGACTGTTCAGCTATTTTCATTAAACCCAGCCAAAAAACAAGCACGCTCATAAGTCCAAATGAGATTGTGACAGCTTCTTTGGCTCCTTTAAACACCGCCTCATTTACATCCTGCAGCGTTCCGTTGCACATCGCAAATACTAGCCCGATCACAGTTAAGCTGACCCAAATTATATTGACCATTTTGCCCCGCCAGCCGCATTCAGAAAAATGGATTGAAACGTTTCAAAAAACTTTTTTTTCGGTTTTTGATTTCGTTCGTTTTCGTAATAGATCGGCACTTTTGCGATGATTTCATCGTTGAACATGACTTTCATATGTCCTACAATATCCGGAATTTTTGAGACATCCTTTTCCCAGGCTTTTTTTGGTTTGAGCAGGGTAGTGTTGATTTTGACATCTTCTTTTTCTTCTTCGGTAAGCAAATAGGTGATGTCCCGTTTGATGAAAGCTTTAGACTCATAAAATGTACCTTTGAGCTTCGGAATATCTCCTTTTTTTGCGATTAAATATGTTTGATAATGATCAAATACATAGTTAAACATATTCATATGATCATCCCAATCGTCGGGGTCATTAATGGTAACGGCTATCAGATTAACGCCGTCCTTTGAAGCGGTTGAAACGAGTGTGCGTTTTGCAAGCTTGGTATAGCCTGTTTTCCCCCCTGTGCTGTATGGATACAGCATCGTCAGCAATTTATTTTTGTTTTTCCATACGCTTTCCATTGTTTCTGCTTTGTATATCTTTGTGCCGGAGATGGTTTGATAGTCTTTGAGCTTCATGGCGTATTTCGTTAAAACAGCCATGTCATAAGCTGTTGAGTAGTGATTTTCATGGTCGTCCAATCCGTGCGGGTTTTGAAAACGGGTATTCTCCATACCGATTTGTTCTGCTTTTTGGTTCATCATATAGACAAATCCATCGAGGCTTCCCCCGACATACTCAGCAATCGCAACAGCAGCATCGTTCCCGGATCTCAGCATCAGGCCATACACAAGATCCTTCAATTTTACTTTTTGCCCTTCGGTTAAATAAATGGCCGAGCCCTCTGTTCTGACCGCATTTGCAGAAACAGTCACGGTTTCTTCCATTTTTCCGGATTCAATGGCGAGAACAGCGGTCATGATCTTTGTAATACTGGCAATCCGCCTTTTTTCATGCTCGTCCTTGGCAAATAACACTCTTCCTGATGTGCCGTCAATGACAATGGCGCTCTTCGCACTGACATTTATAGCTGCATGTGCTGTGTTCACATTTACATTTGCAAATAGAAAAGAAATGATGACTATTAATACAGCTTTTTTAAAAATGCGCATGTTTGTTCACGTCCTTGTGGTGGTTTGTACAAGTTTATGCGCATGTCCATCAGTTATGAATAACAATTGTGTCTTGGCCTGCAAACATAAAAAAACTCTCCCATAAAGGGAGAGTAAGTGTTATCTGATTGATGCCATGCTAGATCCGGACGCTTCGTAATGAGCCAGTTCTTCCCTCATCTTCAGAAACGCTGCGCTCAGCGGCAATAATAATTGCTCCAGAGACTGCGGAACAGCATGGTAGAACTCAATTGCGCTGACTCCGGTATATGACGCCCGGCTGTTTTCACACCAGGTGTCTTTCTTTGGCATAAAGAACTCTTCAATGCATTGATGATACACATTGTAAAGTGTTTTTTCCGCTCTGGTTTCCTGAAATGGCTCTTGCATAAGGAGACGGCGGCATGCTTCAGCGCCTCCTTCACAAAATACTGTCATTCTTCTCAGCGTGCTCAGCACATCACAGCAGTATGCCTCTTCAACAGGCAATTCAGCCTGCATAGACGCCAGTGTGGTTTGATTTAAATAATCATTAACGGTATTGACAACCATTGATAAGAATTCGTCTGTTTTTTGAGTCTGCACTCGCACAATCGAATGTCCCATTTCGTTTGGTATCTTCCCCTCATGTCTTTGTCTCTCACATTTTGCTTCTTTCATGATAGCTACTTCTTCCTTATATCTTATGTTGATGAAAAAGCGCGATTCATTAAATCTCTATTTTATGTCTTCAAAGGTTTGGTTAAAGTTTTCAAAGAATAAATCCGCTTCTTCTTGAAGAACGTCATCTTCCGCATTTTCAGGCAGCGGCGGAAGCTCGTCCAGCGTTTTTAAGCCGAATTGCTCAAGAAAAGTCGGCGTCGTGCCGTATAAAATGGCCCGTCCCGGACCGTCAGCGCGTCCGACTTCACACAGCAGCGCCTTGGCGACAAGGCTGTGTAAAATTCTTTCTGATTTCACGCCTCTGATATCTTCAATTTCCGCTCTCGTAATCGGCTGTTTATATGAAACAATCGCCAGCACCTCCAAAGATGCCTGGGAAAGGCCTTTCGACGGTACTTCGATCAGTTTTTTCAAGTACGGCGCAAAGTCTTTTTTGGTGGAAAGCATGTACGTATCTGCATATTCAATTAGTTCAATGCCTCTTGTATCATGACGGTAATCGTCTGCGACATCCGCCATAATGGTGTTCAGTTCAGGCTCTTCTATTTCAAGCACTGTTAACAGCTGTTTTTTGGTCAGTCCTTCATCGCCTGCCGCATATAGAAGGGCTTCCACTATAGCTTTCCAATTCACGATATCAAACCCCATGAATGGATTCACTCCCCATAATGTAAATATCTGAAAAATTTTGCTCCTGCTCAATCAAAATCAGCTGATTTTTCATCAGTTCTAAAACCGCCAGGAAGGTGACAACCAAATGTTCTTTTTGCTCATATGAAAAAAGATCCATAAAATTGATTCTTTTCCCTTTTGATTTCAGGCTGTGCACGATTTCATTCATTCTGTCTTCGATTGGTATTTCCTGTCTTGTAATTGTTGTTTCCATCGGCCTTGTTATTTTTTTTCGCTTCAGCACTTTTTGAAAAGCGCCAATCATATCGTAGACTGTGACTGACAGCTTTTGCTCCGACTGTTTCACTTCTTTTGCATATTCGCTCAAGTCACTCGGCGGTTTCGTGAATGATTTTTGTCTTTCTTCTTCCCGTTCCTTTAATTCCTTCGCCGCGTCTTTATATTTTCTATACTCAATCAGCTTTTCAATCAGTTCCTCCCGCGGGTCTTCTTCCTCAAGCAATTCATCCTCAAACAGCTCTTCCTCTTGCTTCGGGAGCAGCATTCTGCTTTTAATACTGAGCAGTGTGGCAGCCATCACCAAATACTCGCTGGCGATATCAAGCTCAAGCACACGCATCGTATGTACATATAATAAATATTGTTCAGTAATCTTCGCCACAGGTATATCATATATGTCAATTTCAAGACGATTGATTAAATGAAGCAGCAGGTCCAATGGGCCTTCAAACGTATCAATTTTTACTTGATATTCTTCCATCATCTCACCATTTTCAAGTATCACTCTCATTGCCGGATAAACTGGCTACCCTTTAGTATAAGCCACCAAAAAGCTCTCGTCCAATACTATTTCATTTCCTGCATTTCAGGAGATTTGTGCTGAATATTCAAATAACAAGATATCCGCCTACACAAAAAAGGGCAGGTGTACATAGGATGCTCGCGTAGACCACAACAAAGGAGGCTGAATGTTCATGGGAGAAAAGTGCTTCAGCGGCGGTTTCGCTTTAATTGTCGTTTTGTTTATTCTGCTGATTATCGTAGGTGCCGCTTGGATTTGCTAGAACTAAAAATGAGCAGGTCCAATGCGCTGTTTTTTCCTTTTATCTGTCCTGTGTTACACTAAAGGCGGATTAAAAGGAGGAAGCATCTTGTACCCGAAAGCTTATATCGATTATCTCGTTGAATTTCACGCAACACGGGATTATTTTGAATGCCATGAAATACTAGAAGAATATTGGAAGGAAGATCCTCCGAACAAACGAAACATACTTTGGGTCGGCTTTATCCAGCTTGCTGTTGCTTTGTATCATCACAGAAGACAGAATACAGCCGGGGCCAAAAGATTGCTGGCAAACAGCATACGGATTCTTCAAGCGGAAAGACAAGCGGTGGAAGATTTGGGGCTTGATCATACCCGTTTACTGGAGCTTATGCAGTCGGTTTACGAACAAATTGAACTGGGATCTTCCTATAAAAGCATCATGCTGCCAATTAAAGATGAGAGGCTGAAGGAAGCATGCCGCATTGAATGCAAGCGAAAAGCTTACACGTGGGGACAGCCCAGCACACTCACTGATAGATTTCTAATTCATAAACATCGTTTGCGGGATCGGACTGATGTCATCCGCGAACGCGAGAAAGAAATTGAACGAAGAAAAAAAAGCAGAGGCTGATAACAGCCTCTGCTTAATTATTGTATGAAATGTCTTGATCCTGCTGACCTTGACAGCGTTCGAAAAAGCTCTGCGTTAATTCATTCGGAACCAGTACCTGCGTTTTGAATAAATGCTTTAAAGCATCCATCATCTGTTTTCCGATTCCTTGATGGCGATGAGAAGGATTCACACTGATATGCCGGATTTCAACCTCGGAATCCTTTTTTTCAACTCCGATTGCTCCGACGATATCCTCGTCCTCTTTCCAAAGAAAGAGCTGGCGGTCTGTATCCGTTTCGTAGTCCTTAATTGTCTGCTGAAGCTGCTTAAGATCTTTTTCATTTGGCATAAATGAAAGAAGTCCCATCGCAATCTTTTCAAACGATTTTTTATAACGAATTAACATAAAAACCCCTCTATATCCTAAATGTCCAGTTCTATCAAACGGATAAGTATAGGTGATCCGTTTTCTCACATTATATCATTTTCGCCATATTTTTAAACTGTTTTCAGCAAATTATTCAAATGAACGGTTTAAATTTGCCATTTCTATGGCAGAAACAGCACAATCTACGCCCTTATTGCCTGCTTTTGTTCCAGCCCGTTCAATGGCCTGCTCAATGTTTTCCGTAGTGACAATTCCAAAGATCACAGGTACGCCTGTTGTGTTCGCTGCTTGCGCGATGCCTTTTGCAGCTTCGTTGCAGACGTAATCGTAATGAGTCGTCGCGCCTCTGATGACAGTGCCGAGTGTAATAACGGCGTCATATTTTTTTGTTTCCGCCATTTTTTTAGCAGCGAAAGGAATTTCAAATGCGCCCGGAACCCAAGCCACATCAATATCGTTTGTATCCACGCCGTGTCTGAGCAAAGCATCTTCTGCCCCGCTCAGCAGCTTGCTTGTAATAAAATCATTAAATCTTCCTACTACGATTCCGATTTTAAGACCTGTACCAACTAAATTTCCTTGTATGATATTCATATGATTCCCATCCTTTTTTGTGATTTTTGTTATTAGAAATGAAGTAAATGACCTAGTTTGTTCATCTTTGTTTGCAAATATTTTTTGTTGTGCTCTTTGGCCTCCATTTGAAGCGGCACTCTTTCTGTAATGCTGAGACCATACCCTTCAAGTCCGGCAATTTTTCGCGGATTATTGGTCAAGAGCTTCATATTCCGCACGCCGAGATCGCGTAAAATTTGAGCACCAATGCCGTAATTGCGCAAATCAGGCAAAAAGCCGAGCGCTTCATTAGCTTCTACGGTGTCATACCCTTCTTCCTGAAGCTTATAAGCTTTTAACTTATTGATCAGACCGATGCCCCGGCCTTCTTGGCGGAGATACAAAAGCACTCCCCGGCCTTCTGCGGCAATTTGCGTTAGCGCGGCGTGAAGCTGCGGGCCGCAGTCACAGCGATGAGACCCAAACACATCACCTGTGAGACACTCTGAATGAACCCGAACCAATACTGGTTCTTCATTAAACGGCACATCTCCCATCACAAATGCGACATGCTCTTTTCCATCGATCTCATTTGTGTATCCGTACACCTTAAATGTGCCAAAATCAGTAGGCAAGGTAATATCGACTTCCCGCTCTACAAGTGTTGTCAAGTTGTAGCGGTACTCAATTAAATCCTTAATGGTGATCAGTTTTAATTGATGCTTTTTCGCAATTTCAATGAGCTCAGGTACCCTTGCCATCGTTCCGTCTTCATTCATTATTTCACAAATGACGCCAGCTCCCTGAGAACCGCAGGCTTCAGCAAGATCAACTGCCGCTTCTGTATGGCCCGCTCTTTTCAGGACACCTCCCTTTTTCGCAATCAGCGGAAAAATGTGCCCTGGACGCTGAAAATCTGCCGGCACTGAACCGCTGTCCAGCAAAGCTTTGACAGTAAATGATCTTTCCTGTGCGCTGATTCCCGTTTTTGTCTTACGGTGGTCAATGCTTACTGTAAAAGCAGTGTGGTGGGAATCTGTATTGTGCTCAACCATAGGATGAAGATCGAGCCTGTCAGCGATTTCCTCACTGAGAGGCGTGCAAATCAGCCCTCTTCCGTGTGTCGCCATAAAGTTAATCACTTCAGGAGTCGCATGCTCCGCAAGAGCCACAAAGTCTCCTTCGTTTTCTCTGTCTTCATCATCCACAACAATGATGACTTCGCCTTTTTTTAAAGCGTCTAATGCCTCTTCTATCGGATGAAACATGCAAATCTTCCTCTCTAAAAGCCGTTTTCGCTTAAGAAGGCTTTTGTTATGGTTTGTTGGTTCTTATTTTCATTGGCTTTATGCAAAAATCGATACATATATTTTCCGATCATATCGCATTCGATATTCACTTTAGAGCCGATTGTTTTTTCTGAAAAAATCGTTTCGCTGATGGTGTGAGGGATTAAAGAAATCGTCACGGTATCATCTGTCAGCCCGAAGATGGTTAAACTGACGCCGTCCACGGTAATAGATCCCTTTAAAACCAACGTTTTTGTTAATGACGAATCCATTTTCAAATCATAGTAAACTGCGTTGCTTTTTTCTTCAATACGCGTGATTTCTGCGGTTCCGTCGACATGGCCTGAAACGAAATGGCCTCCAAAACGCCCGTTTGCCGCCATGGCTCTTTCCAGATTCACTTTGCTGCCTTTTGATAAATCGTTCAGCGACGTTGCTTTGACTGTTTCAGGCATGACATCAACTGTGAAGTGACTTTTCGTGAAATCAGTAACAGTCAGACAAATGCCATTTACTGCAATGCTGTCGCCCAAATGAATATCCTCTAATATTTTTGAGCATTTAATTGTTAAGGCCATAGAGGGGCCAGCTTTTTTCATGGATTCGATTGTGCCTGTTTCTTCTATAATTCCTGTAAACATGGTCACCATCCTACTCGTTTTTCGGTTTTGCCGTCAGTCTGATATCACGGCCAATTTGGGTTATATCTGTGAATTGTAATAAGGGGACATCTTTCATTGATTGAAAACCTTCACCGGAGATTAAGCTGGGAGCAAGCGTTCCTCCGATTAATTTAGGGGCAAAATAGTAGATGATCTCTTGAAAACAGCCTGCTTTGACGAAGCTTCCGTGAACAGCTGATCCGCCTTCCACATACACCGACATGATGCCTTCTTCCGCAAGGATTTTCAGTACATCGGAAATTGGTATACGATCTGTTTCCAGAGTAAATAATTTCACGCCAAAAGCGGAAAACCGTTTTTTCTTCTCCTCATCAGCACGTGTTGTTGTAAAAATCCAAGTCGGCGCTGCCTGATCGCAAATCACATTGGCGTCATCGGGAATCGAAAGTTCGGTATCAAGTATCACCCTGACCGGCTGTTTTGAAACATTCGGGAGCCTGCAGGTTAAGCTTGGATTGTCAGCCTTCACAGTGCCTGCTCCGACCAAAATGCTTTGATGTGATTTCCTGTATTGCTGAGCATCCTGTCTTGCAGCTTCTGATGTGATCCATTTGCTGTCACCTGTACTGGTCGCTGTTTTTCCGTCTAGGCTTGCGGCAGCTTTTAATGTGACGTAAGGGAGGCCTGTCCTCATGAAATGCAGAAATTTTTCATTCAGCTGTTCCGCCTGATCTGCCAGAATGCCTTCCTTTACTTCGATGCCGGCTTCTTCTAACATGCTGATTCCCCGTCCGGCCACAAGCGGGTTAGGATCTCTCATTGCGACAAATACTCTCTTTATCCCGGACTTGATAATCAGTTCGGCACAAGGCGGTGTTTTTCCGTAATGGCTGCATGGTTCAAGGGTGACATAAATATCAGCGTCTTTCACATGTGCGCCTGCCATATGAATAGCATGGACTTCCGCGTGAGCTTCACCGTATTTTAAATGGGCGCCCATCCCGACAATCTGTCCGTCCTTCACCACAACAGCGCCTACGAGCGGATTCGATTCGGTCTGTCCTTCACCCTGCTTCGCAAGATCCAACGCCAGTTTCATATAATACTCTTCCATCTGTTTTCCCCTCCCTTCTTTATTCATTTACCGTCAAAAAAGCCCCGAATTTAAGAAAAATTCGGGGCTTTAGGTATTTTACGCAATAGGAAATAACACTATGCATGTTGATACATTTTGCATAGCGGTTCTTCATCCTTCTCCCATCCAGACTTTCACTGTCGGCTTCAGCTTAAACTGAATCCACCGCGTACATATGCACACGGGTCACGGGCTCTAAAGCGCATGTCGCTTTACTACCGCCGGTCGGGATTTCCACCCTGCCCCGAAGGATACAATCTTTATTCATTTGTCCTTAATGGCTATTATAGCGATCCTTTCTTAAGTACGCAATGAAATAAACTTACAATTTGAGAAATCAAAAAAAACACCCATCGTTCCGAAAGGTGTTTTTTCACTTAATCATTTACTTTTGCAACCTTGATTAAACCGTCGATCCGCTTTGATTTGCTGAAGTACGCCTTAATCTTATCGCCTTCTTTTATATCAGACAAATCTTGATTTAACTTTTTTCCGTTGAAGATGATCTTCGTGCCGTTTTCTGCTTCTCCATGATATTCGGTGCCGTCAATTTTTGTCACTTGATATTCCTCGATTGTATACTCTTCTTCTTCGGAGGACAAGGTTTGTCCAATCGCTGTCGGAACGTCTTTCAGTTCAACATCATTTATGTACATATACCCCCCTGCAAGTAAAACCAGTAGCACTAACAGAATGGTAATCTTGGTTTTTATTCTTCCCATTTTAAAAAACCTCCAGCCAATATGAATCTATTCATTCATATGAGTTATTCCTTTTTTTCATGAATAAAAAACCGTAAATTCTCGTAAATTATTAATATAACGATGCATAACGGGAATATGTTTCGCATTTCTGCAAAAATTTCTTTTCTATAGATATACGAATTTATGTTCTGGTTTTAGGGGATGCATGAGAAAAAGAATAAAAAAGCAGCTCCTTTTCAGGAAACTGCTTATACCTAGTTGGTTTTACGAATGTCGTTAAATGGGAAGAAAACAAACTTTGACGTACCCGCAATTTGTTTTTTCGTAAAGAGTCCAAGACCGTTTCGGCTGTCCATTGAGTTTCGGCGGTTATCACCCATAACAAAATATTTATTATCAGGCACTTTGATCGGGCCGAAATCATCAGTTAGATGGTCAATACCTTTATTTTTTGCTTGCTTTTTATTTGCCTTCAAATAAGGCTCAGCCACTTTTTTTCCATTGATATAAAGCTGGTCGTTTTTCATTTCGACTGTGTCTCCCGGCAAGCCGATCAGCCGCTTGACATAGTGGACATCATCCCCGTTTAGCACGATGATATCCCCTCTCTTAAACTCGCCTATGTACTTAACTGTCATATTGACAAATACCCTTTCATGGTCAAGAAGGGTAGGCTCCATGGACTCACCGTCAACGACATACGGCGCAAAAATAAAATTGCGGATGAGTAATGCCAGAACAACTGCGATAATAATCGCTTTGGCCCATTCAAATATTGATTTTTTCTTAGAAACGGTTTCCGATTTCAACTGAGTTCCTCCAATAAACAACGGTCTTCAATTTATGTTATCACGAATCGATAAGAAATCCCATTAGGACCATTGAAGCGAATTTTCAAATCTATTTATTCTTCTGCCAGAATCAATTTGTTCCCATTTCCTAATGAAATCGGGAGAAGAATCAATCAGCCTCCAAAGAACAAATCCAATATATTGCCGGCAGTTGAAGTTTCTTTATTATAAAACTCCGAATATCCGCATTTCTTACAGTAGACGACGAGAACGGTTATGCTGCACATCAAACAACTTTGACAATCCGGTTCCGGTTGTGGCAATTTCTTTTTGCCCAGCTTCAGTGCTTCCGCATTTTATACAGCCCTTGTTGTTCATCAAACGCAGCTCCTTTTCAAAAAAATGACATTGATATGATTTCATTTTACTACAAATGCCGTTTGGGATGAAACATGTCAACTTTAAAATTTGTTTAAATTTTCCCCGATGGGTGTATTTTGACTTTAAGCTATTTCATACGGTCTCTAATATGTATGAAGATGAGAAGAGATAGGGATGATTTTCCCATTACGATGAATCATATTGAAGGGAACAGCGTAGGCAGTGCATTTTCTATAAGCCCGCTGAACGTATCAAAATCAGTGTTTTGGTTCCGTCGGATTGAATACAATTGTGGTTGAACACTTATGACTTGAAACATAGCTATAGGATTCAACTCATATCTCTCTATGCCTCCTCGTTCTACCTTAAAAACGTCTGTTTGTTAACTGCCACAGCCAGATCAGGCTGTGAGCGAAAAGGAAAAGCTCCCTCATATCGGGGAGCTTTCTGCCTGCCTATTAGCCTTCTACGCGAACTTCTTTCATCACGTCACCGTTAGACATGTTTTTCGCGAATTCTAAACCGCTTGTTACTTTGCCGAATACAGTGTGAACACCGTTTAAATGAGGCTGCGGCTCATGGACGATGAAAAATTGGCTGCCGCCAGTATCTTTTCCTGCGTGTGCCATAGAGAGCGCGCCCGCTTCATGTGTGTGCGGGTTTCCTTCTGTTTCACATTTGATTGTGTATCCGGGACCGCCTGTGCCAGTACCGTGCGGGCATCCGCCTTGGCTGACGAAGCCTGGAATTACTCGGTGGAATGTAAGTCCGTCGTAAAATCCTTCGTTTGCAAGCTTTTCAAAGTTTGCAACTGTACCCGGTGCTGCTTCCGGATAAAGTTCAAATTCAATTTTGTTGCCGTCTTCTAATAAAAAGTAACCTGTTTTCAATTGTATGCCCACTTTCTTTATTTTAATTTTCAAAGGAGAAATTTATGTATCATCATTATGGCTTGTCTCTCCTTGTCGCGGCTATTATACCACACCTTTTTTGGGAAAACGACTCTCCCGGCTTTTCTCCAAAATAAAAATGAAACCTGAACCTCTCTATCACCGTCTAACCTATCGGAACTGTATTTTTCATCATGATTCAGGTCCTCGCAAAGCAGCTTTAACTGCTGCTTGTGAAATGAAGGAGGTCAACTGCTTTGAAAAAAATATGGATTGGAATGCTGGCAGCGGCCGTTTTGCTGCTGACGATTCCGAAAGTCAGTCTCGCGGATGCCGCAGTCGGAGATGTCATCGTGACACTTGGTGCAAATTTGTCAGAATCAGATAAGCAAAAAGTGCTTGATGAAATGAATGTCCCTGATAATGCCACAACCGTGACCGTTACCAATAAGGAAGAACACGAATATTTAGGAAAATATATACCAAGCGCGCAAATTGGCTCAAGAGCGATTTCATCATCGTCTATTACCATTGCCAAAAAAGGCTCCGGATTAAATGTTGAGACACATAATATCAGCGGCATTACGGATGAAATGTACCTCAATGCCTTGATGACAGCCGGCGTTAAGGACGCGAAGGTTTATGTTACCGCTCCGTTTGAAGTGTCCGGTACTGCGGCTTTGACAGGCTTGATTAAAGCATATGAAGTTTCTTCTGACGAAGCGATTTCTGAAGACGTTAAGCAAGTCGCCAACCAAGAGCTTGTGACGACCTCAGAGCTTGGTGACAAAATCGGTGACGAAAATGCGGCTGCGCTGATTGCAAAAATAAAAGAAGAGTTTGCTAAAAACGGTGTGCCTGACAATAAAGCCGATATTGAGAAAAAAGTGGATGATGCGGCTTCCGATTTAAACGTCACACTGACAGGCAGCCAAAAGGATCAGCTTGTATCCTTGTTCAATAAGATGAAAAATGTTGATATCGACTGGGGACAGGTCGGTGACCAGCTTGATAAAGCGAAAGATAAGATTAGTAAATTTTTAGACTCAGATGAAGGCAAGAACTTTATCCAGAAAGTCATTGATTTCTTCGTTTCCATCTGGAACGCGATTGTTTCTATATTCAAATAAAAAAAGCGCCGAATTCCCGGCGCTTTTTTCATTGCTTCACACTCGTTTTAAATGGCAGATCCAGTTTTACAATATCCTCGTACGTTTCTCTTTTTACGACTAAATGAGCCTCTCCGTTTTCTACAAATACAACAGCAGGTCTTGGAATTCTATTATAATTATTGGCCATGCTGTAGCCATAAGCGCCTGTACAGAAAACAGCAAGCAGATCTCCTTCTTTTACTTCCGGCAGGTCAATATCCCAAATGAGCATATCTCCGCTTTCACAGCACTTGCCGGCAATCGATACCGTTTTATCGTGCGCTTCACCGATACGGTTAGCTGTAACGGCTTCATATTTTGCCTGATAGAGAGCCGGACGGATATTGTCGTTCATTCCTCCGTCAACAGCTACATACTGCCGGACACCCGGCACTTCTTTTTGGGAGCCGACTGTATAAAGTGTTGTGCCTGCGTCTCCTACAAGCGAGCGGCCCGGTTCGATCCAAATTTCCGGTATGTCAAATCCATAGCGGGCTGCATTTGTTTTTACTGCTTCGATAATTTTTTCTACATATTCAGTGGCATGAAGCGGTTCATCTTCTTCCGTATAACGAATGCCAAAACCGCCTCCAAGGTTCAGCACCTTTGAAACAAATGAGTAAGCTTCTCTCCATTCGTCAAGTTTTTTGAAGATTTTTTCTGCCGCTAGCACAAAACCGGCTGTATCAAAAATTTGCGAACCGATATGGCAATGAACACCCAGCAGCTGAATGTGTTCTGATTGTAAAACCTGTTCAATCGCCTGTTCAGTTTGTCCGTTATGAAGGTCAAAACCAAACTTTGAATCTTCCTGTCCCGTTGTAATGTAGTCATGTGTATGCGCCTCTACTCCGGGGGTAATCCGCAGGAGAACATCAATTGAGTGCCCAGTTTCTTTGCACAGGTCTTCAAGTATCGAGATTTCATAGAAATTATCAACCACAATGCAGCCGATACGGTGTTCAAGCGCCATTCGCAGCTCTTCCCTGCTTTTGTTATTTCCGTGAAAGTGAATGCGCTCCGCCGGAAATCCTGCTGCAACAGCTGTGTAAAGTTCTCCTCCAGACACGACATCTAAGGAAAGCCCTTCTTCCTCGGCAAGCTGAATCATCGCAACAGAAGAGAATGCCTTGCTCGCATAAGCGACCTGCGCTGTCAGCCCTGCAGTTATAAATGCCTGCTTAAAGCTTTTAGCACGCTCACGTATTAAAGCCACATCATATACGTAAAGAGGCGTGCCGTATGTTTCAGCTAAATAGAGAGCGTCCACACCTCCGATTTCCAAATGCCCATGTTGATTTTGTCTGCTAGTGCCGTGTAAGAACAATGTCATTCCCTCTTTCTCCGCTTATGGGTGAAAAGGACAGTTTTATGGACTGTCCTTTCATAATTAAGACATACATTATCATACTCTTCAGTCAGTTTCAATGCGATTATGAATTGGTAGGCTGTCTTAAGCGATTTCTTGGGTGAACAATGCTTGGTCTTACTTTCGCACCAGGTTTCGCCGTGCGAATCAGCACCTGCCACAGCGCCTTTCCGTTAAACGGAATGAGCGGCCATAGGTATGGGGTTTGAAGGGATTTTATGCTGGCCATGGCAATAATCAGAACAGTAAATCCTATAACGAGCCCTTTTACATGAAAGAGTGCTACTAATATCATAAGTGTAAGACGGGCCATTTTATTTGCCAGGCTTAATTCATAGCTTGGCGTCGTAAAGGTTCCAATAGCGGCAAGCGAGACATACAGTATGACTTCAGGAGAGAACAGCCCCACATCAATGGCAATTTGCCCGATTAGAACCGCGGCAATTAATCCCATTGCAGTAGATAAAGCGGTCGGTGTGTGAATAGCCGCCATTCTGAGAAACTCAATTCCTAAATCAGCTAAGAAAATCTGCAGAATGATCGGGATGTGCATATCTTTATTCAACCCGATAAATTTTAGATTCTCTGGCAGCAGTTCCGGTTGAAGAACAAAGAGAAACCAGATGGGGAGAAATAAAGTAGAAGCAAGAATGCCGAAAAATCGTACCCATCTTAAAAAAGTTCCCACAGAAGGAGCCTGTCTGTATTCTTCAGCATGCTGAACATGATGGAATAAGGTTGTCGGCGTGATGATCACACTCGGCGATGTATCAACCATAATCACGACATGGCCTTCAAGTACGTGATTGGCCGCCACATCGGGCCTTTCTGTATAACGGACGAGCGGAAACGGGTTGTAGCTTTGCTTGATAATAAACTCTTCGACTGTTTTGTCTGCCATTGTTAATCCGTCGACATCAATGGCGGCAATTTCTTTTTCCACGATGTCAACCAGATCCGGATCAGCAATGTCTTCTATATAACAAATGCTCAGATCCGTTTTTGAACGCTCGCCGACCTTTGTCATCTTGACGCGAAGGCGTTCGTCCCTGATCCGTCTTCTGAGAAGCGCGGTATTGACGACGATATTTTCAACAAATCCGTCTCTGGCCCCTCTGACCACCTTTTCCGTATCCGGTTCTTCCGGATTTCTTCCCGGATAGCTTCTGACATCAATGATAAAAGCAAATCCTGCATCTTCGACAATAACTGCAACTAACCCGGACAGCACCTGGTCGGTGGTTTCATCCAGCGTTTTTACTTTTTCGACCTGAGCGTTGAGCAGTCTGTTTTCAACGATATCGACCAGCTCTTCAGGGTTCTCTTTTCCTGTCCGGTTGTTAATCGCAACAAGCTCTCTCATTAAGTGAATGATAAAGGCAGTGTCACATAATCCATTCAAATAGTATAGCTGAACTTCTCTGTCTAAAATGGTAAGCTTGCGAACACCTACATCGTAGCTGATTCCCATTCCGACGCGATTTTTAAAATAAGCTTCATTTTTGTCTGGATTCCGATAAACCCAGATTTTCTCTTCCTGTTTGTCCGGCATGATACCCGCTCCTTTCTAAAATAAACTCGACCGCTTTCATGGTAATTGGCGACCCTTTCGATATATCGTCTTTCCTGCCCATTTTGCCGATATCCCCGATACCAACGATAAGCGGCAGATCAAGTTTATCAAGGCAATAGACCGTATCCCCGTTCATTCTGTGTTCATCGAATTCCCTCTCTCCGATTTTATCCACGCCGTATTCTGTTATCTCTCCATTGCGGTCAATGCTTACGTCAACCCTGGTCCATTCAGCCTGATGGGTTTTCGACGCGACCGCAATCACACCGAGCACTTCAATTGCCGGATGAGTGGCCACATAGGTCAGAGCGGTTTCTCCCGGTCCCTCTCCTTGAAGGCCGGAGTCGTCAAACATGACAAATACAGGGTCATATGGTGCTGATGTAATCAGCCTGACAAGCTCGGCGCCGCTGCGGGTGGAGGGATTTCCTTTTGATTGAGAAATACATCTCCCTCCAACTCTTCTTGCAGCGTATTCAATTGTTTTAGCAGCATACACATCTCCGTCTGTTACCAGTATGACCTTGCGTTTTGTCGTCATCTCGGCATTATCCTTTCGGTTTAAAAATAACAGCGACGATAAAGGCGAATAGAATGGCGGCTGAGATACCGGCAGATGTCAGCTCGAATATCCCCATACCGATTCCGATAAATCCGTGTATATGCGCTTGATGCATGGCACCGTGCAGAAGGCTGTGGCCAAAGCTGACAATCGGAACCGTGGCGCCTCCGCCAGCAAACTCAATAAATTTATCGTAAATGCCAAAACCATCTAAAATCGCACCGATGACGACAAAGGATGTCATGACGTGGGCAGGCGTCAATTTAAATATGTCCAGCAGCAGCTGCCCGACAATACAAATGGCGCCTCCGCAAACAAAAGCCAAAAGATAGTCCACTTAAGATGCACCTCCTGCACGTTCAAATACAACCCCGTGTGCGATGGTCGGAATGGTTTGTTTTTGCTGGATCATAGTCGGGCTTAACAGCGCCCCGGTTGCTACTACAAACACACGGTTTAATTTTCCTTCTTTCAGCTGCTTGAAAATATGTGAGTAGGTTACAACCGCGGAACAAGCGCAGCCGCTTCCTCCGGCAAACACTTGCTGATCTGGTGTGTAAATCAGAAGCCCGCAATCATCATGTTTTGTGCCGACCGGATATCCCTCTTCTTTCAAGATATCTTTGACAATAGGAGATCCGACGCCGGAAAGGTCTCCCGTCAGGATCAGATCGTAGTCGTCTGCTGTGCGGTTCATGTCTTGAAAGTGCTGTTTAATGGTATCAGCAGCAGCAGGAGCCATGGCTGATCCCATATCAAACGGGTCGGTAATTCCTAAGTCAGCCACCTTCCCTATAGTTGCACTTGTAATTTGAATATCACTCGGTGTCTGACTGATAACAACCGCACCGCTCCCAGTTACAGTAGATGTCGCAGTATCCGGTTTTTGCCCGCCGTATTCCGTCGGATAGCGGAACTGTCTTTCGGCCGTGGCATTGTGACTGCTTGTAGCAGCAATCGCCCGATTTGCAAATCCGCCGTCGACTAAGGCAGATGCAACAGCAACTGTTTCCATTGATGTTGAGCATGCGCCAAACATGCAAAGAAACGGGATTTTCAGATGCCTTGCCACATAGTTGGCTGTGACATTTTGATTCAACAGATCGCCTGCAAGCAAAAGATCAATATCATCTTTTTTCAAATTGTTTTTTTGCAGCACGGTATTGATGGCATCCTCCATTAGCTGCCTTTCAGCCATTTCCCAGCTTTTTTGATTACAGTGCATGTCGTCATAGGTTTTATCATATAAAGACCCGAGCGGACCGTCTTTTTCCTTAGGCCCTACTGCTGTTCCCGCTGCATTGACAAATAAGGGATGCTCAAACACCCAGGTTTGCTTTCCTGTTAATTTCATTTCTTTCTCCTCCTATGACATCAGTTTCTCAAAAGCAAACCGAATCATTCCGACGATGTAAGCAGCCACAACACCGAATACGATGACGTTTCCCGCCAGTTTAAACATGTTTGTCGCTACTCCCAATACTAAACCTTCGCTTTTATACTCAAGAGCCGCGCTTGCCATACTGTTGGCAAAGCCGGTGACAGGTACAGCTGATCCTGCGCCTGCAAACTGACCGATTCTGTCATAAATGCCGAATCCGGTGAGCAACGCTGACAATAGGATCAGCGTTGCCGCCGTAGGGTTTCCTGCTGTTTTTTCGTTAAAATCAAAAAAATGGATATAAAAATTCTGCAGACCTTGTCCGATCATGCAGATCAAACCGCCTACAAGAAAGGCTTTTACACAGTTCCATACGTAAGGCGGCTTTGGCTGATATGTTTTTACTTTTGATTTGTAGTTTTCTTTTATGTTTGTCATATTAAAACCTCCTTATGAATGATGAATAAAATACAGCCAATGAAATAAAGATCCCGCGATTTTTCCAATGACAATGGCCATTAATAAAATAATGATTTTACTTCTGAGGCCGATTCGTTTAGCCAAGATCGGCAGGACATTTAACACTTCTGTCAGCGCGGCTGCAAGCATCCCGACAAATACTCCGGCCAACAGCCCGACCGGTACGGCAAGCCATTTTGATAAAAAGAGATGGTGCATATGCAGTGTTTCCCATCCCCCGCAAACCGCACCGAGAATAACAGCCGCTTCATAAGCTTGAACAAATCTCATCGTTTTGGTGAGCTGCATCAGACGCGGAATGATTCCCATCACGGTTAAAAAAGCCACGAAACCAGCCCCGACCGTGATGCCCCCGCCGAGCCCGACAAAAATGATGAACAATACACTAACGATCATGCAGGTCCTTTATTGTTTCTTCATTTTCATGCATGGCCACATATTGATCGAGATCAAGCTGATAGTTAAACATTTCAACCTCCAGCGGGCTAGGCTCTTCATTAAGGCGCTTTTTAAAAATGTGGTTAAAAAACACAATCATCCCCAGTCCCAAACCGATGCTGTAAGGGATTTGAAGTAAATATGGATAGTCATTCCGCTCTCCGGTTATGATTTCATATAGTGCAATATGAACATCCCCCATGCTGACATCCTCATGGAAATTCATGATGGCAAGGCACGATCCGATAAACAGCAACAGCCAGACACCAATAAAGAGAACAGTTGATATGTGCCGTTTCTGATATTGAATTTCAACAATGGTTTCAGCTCCGCCCACAGTTTGAACATCAAGTGTGGGATCCTGCTGATGAATGGCTTTGAGCACTTTTATGATATCCAGAATTACGATATTTTTATCTTTTTCGCTCACCTGATAAAGCGGCATAGCCGAGAGTTTCTTTTTCAGCAGGTGCTGCCCTTCTATTTGCGCGGCATCCCCGACCGTTATGATATCCCCCGGATGTGCCAAAACGCGGTGGCGAAGCCTGATAAATAGTCGTCGTTCCATCATTGATCACCATCTTTCGGTGGTTATATATGTAGTATGTGGTTCGATTTTGTTCTCATTCATCCGCTTGAAAAGACCATAAATTACCACGCTTTCGCAAAACAAAAAGCCAGCCTGCAGTGACAGACTAGCTTTCCGTATGATCCATTTGAACCTTGATCTGCTTTAATATTTTCTTTTCAAGCCTGGATACCTGCACCTGGGATATCCCCAGCCGCTCAGCAACTTCTGACTGCGTCTGATCTTTATAATACCGAAGATAGACGATTAATTTTTCTCTTTCTTCTAAATCGCTTATGGCTTCTTTCAGCGCAATTTTATCAAACCATTTCTCTTCTGAGTTATCGGCGATTTGGTCAAGCAGGGTAATCGGATCTCCGTCATTTTCATAAACTGTCTCATGAATCGAAGACGGGGCTCTTACTGCCTCTTGGGCAAGCACGACATCCTCAGCTTCAATTTCCAAGTGTTCGGCGATTTCCTGTACGGTCGGCACCCTGCCCAGTGTTTTTGAAAGTTCATCTTTCGCTCGGCGGATTTTGTTGCCAAGCTCTTTTAATGATCTTGACACCTTGACAGTTCCGTCATCACGGATAAAACGCTGGATTTCGCCGATAATCATCGGCACTGCATATGTCGAGAAGCGCACATCATAGGTTAAATCAAATTTATCAACAGATTTTAACAGCCCGATGCAGCCAATCTGAAAGAGGTCATCAGGCTCATATCCTCTGTTTAAAAACCGCTGTACGACAGACCAAACAAGACGCATGTTTTTTTCTATGAGGAGGTCTCTTGCCTGCTGGTCGCCATCTTGGCTCTGTTTGATTAATTCCTTTACTTCATGGTCCTTCAGCTGAGCGTTCTTACCGTTTTTCTTAACCTCCACATCCATAACAAATCTCCTTAATTACAAAGCGCTTTGCTTTTTGATAAGTGCTTTGTTAAGCGAATCGTCGTTCCCATTTCGGGTGATGAATCGATACTGACATCATCCATGAAATTTTCCATAATGGTAAAGCCCATTCCAGAACGCTCCAGTTCAGGCTTTGTTGTGAATAAAGGCTGCCGGGCTTCTTCCAGATCTGTAATGCCGAGCCCTTCATCACGGATGGTCATATATACGACATGATCTTCCAGCGTCACCGAGATATATACTTTTCCATCGCCATTTTCTTCATAACCATGGATGATGGCATTCGTCACCGCTTCTGATACCACAGTTTTGATCTCGGTGAGTTCATCCATGGTCGGGTCAAGCTGTGCAATAAATGAAGCAACTGTCACACGCGCAAACGATTCATTTTGGCTGAGGGCGGAAAATTCAAGGTGCATTTCATTTTTCATGATGCCACCCCCAGTGTGAGCAGTGCCTGCTGCTCAGATTGTTCAAAGCGAATAATTTTAAACAGGCCAGACATATCAAACAGCCGTTTCACTGCCGGAGAGATGGCGCAAACGACCATTTCCCCGCCAATTTGCTTAATTTGTTTGTATCTGCCTAAAATAACGCCAAGCCCCGAGCTGTCCATAAAGGAAAGGTCCTCCAGATTCAGCACGATATGACGAATATCATCCTTTTCCAATGATTCCGTTACTTTTTGTTTCAGCGTTTCAGCCGTATGGTGATCGAGTTCGCCTGTTAATCGAATACAAAGCACTGATTCTTTGACATGCATGTCAATTCCAAGGCTCATGCTCATTCCTCCTTGATATGATCGGATAATGAGTGTTTCGATTTCGCAGGAATGAATTCCTTCACCGTGACAAAACTAGTGATCATTCGGCATAATTACTTAAATTTTGTCCAATCTCCCATTGCCCTCTTTAAAAACGTTAAGTATCCGGCTTTTTCCATATCATCTTTAGCGACGACAGGACTTTCAGCAAGCACTTTTCCGTCCTTCTTCAACACCAGCGTGCCAAGCTCTTGGCCCTTTTGAACCGGAGCGCTTACATTGTTGTTCATTTTAATTTCTTTTTTCACATTTTTCATATCCTCGCCTTTTTTCGTCAATACAGAAATCGGCTCAGAAGTGGTGAGTTCTATCACTTTTTGTTTGCCTTTTTTGACCTTTGCTTTTGCTACCGTTTCATTTCGTTTGTATAAAGGATGTGTCTCATATTGGCTGAAAGCATAATCAAGCATCTTTGTGACTTGCGCATTTCTTTCCTTAGGTGTGCTTGCCCCGAACACAACGGCAATCGCCCGCATGTTCCCTTTTTTAGCCGAAGCGGTCAGGCAGTATTTCGCTTCTCCTGTATAGCCTGTTTTGACGCCGTCTACACCGGGATAAAATTTGATAAGCCTATTTGTATTCACTAACCAAAACTTTTTATCTGTGTTTTCACGTAAATAATCCTCATACGTACCTGTAAACTTGGTGATTGATTCATATTTCAATAATTCCTTAGCCATAATTGCCATGTCATAAGCCGAGCTGTAATGCCCTTCCTCAGTCAAGCCAGTCGGGTTTTTAAAGGATGTATCTTTTAATCCCAGCTCTTTCGCTTTTTTGTTCATTTTTTTCACAAATTCATCCTCGGAGCCTGAAATAAATTCAGCCATCGCTACGGATGCGTCATTTCCTGATGCAATCGCAATGCCCTTCAGCATTTCTGTAACTGTCATTTCCTCCCCGGGCTCAAGGAAAATCTGTGATCCGCCCATTGAAGCAGCATGTTCGCTCGTACGGACCTTATCACTCTTCTTGATTTTTCCTTCGTCTAAGGCTTCCATGATTAAAAGCATCGTCATAATTTTTGTCATGCTTGCAGGCGCCAGTCTCTCACTGCTGTTCTTGTTGTAAAGCACTTTTCCAGTATCACGTTCAATCAGCACCGCAGACTTGGCTTCATGAGCAAGCTCCGATGTATGTTTTCCGTCTTGTTTTGCAAATGCGGACGGTGCAAATGTAAGCAGCATCATACCAATCAACAAAGTGGATAAAAGACGTTTCATCTCAAAAGCCCTCCATTTCATAATCCTTTTTATTTTTTCCAAGCTGAATGGTTTTATACACCACTGTTGGAAAATGTTTCAGGACTTTTTCGACATAAAAAAAGACAGCTGTTTCGATTAGAAACAGCTGTCTTCTTATTTTTTCTGAATTCCATTTTTATTCGTACTTAGCAACTACCGCTTTCACAAGCTGCAAGAATCCGGCTTTCACCTTTTCTGTCACTTCCATGACCTCATCGTGAGATAAAGGCTGATCCAAAATTCCGGCTGCTGCGTTCGAAATGCAGGAAATGCCGAGTACGCGGAGACCCGCATGGTTTGCCACAATCACTTCCGGTACGGTAGACATGCCGACTGCATCAGAACCCATTGTTCTTAAAAAGCGCACTTCCGCCGGTGTTTCGTAGGAAGGACCTGTCACAGCGGTATACACACCTTTTTGAATTGGAATGTTAAGGTCTTTCGCCATTTTTTCAGCCAGGCTGGATAGATCTTTATCATAGGCTGAAGACATATCAGGAAATCTGGCGCCGAAATCTGCTTCGTTTGGCCCGATTAATGGGTTTGTCCCCATAAAGTTAATGTGATCTGTAATGATCATTAAGTCTCCCGCACGGAATTCAGTGTTTACGCCCCCTGCCGCATTTGTCACGATCAAAGCCTCGACTCCGAGCGCTTTCATGACGCGAACAGGAAAAGTGACTTTTTCCATTGAATAGCCTTCATAGAAATGAAAGCGGCCCTGCATGGCGATGACGGTAACTCCCTCAAGTGTGCCAAGCACAAGCTGTCCGGCGTGTCCCTCAACCGTTGATACCGGGAATTCCGGGATATCCTCATATTTCAGCTTAACAGGATTTTCGATTTCATCAGCCAAAATACCAAGACCTGAGCCTAAAATAAGGCCGATCTTTGGTGATTCAGGCAAGTTTTGTTGAATAAAAGCGGCTGCGCGTTCGATTCTGTCTTTCAAGAAACAGTCCCCCTATTGTAATAAAGATAAAAAGCTTTTACCGTATTTCGGTTTTTTTGTTTGGAAGTTATCGGCGATGGTTGCGCCGATATCGGCAAATGTATCTGCGAGCGGCAGCATTTGCGCTTTCTCATGTTTTTTGCTGTATGCAAGAATCGGCACATACTCACGTGTATGGTCTGTTCCATGATGAATCGGATCATTGCCGTGATCGGCTGTAATGATTAACAGATCATCTTCTTTCATTTGTTCGAATACTTCCGGAAGACGAGCATCAAATTCTTCAAGCGCGCGTCCGTAGCCCTCCGGATCACGGCGATGGCCGTATAAGGCGTCAAAATCAACAAGGTTTGCAAAGCTCAGACCCGTAAAGTCTTCTCCGAGCGTGTCAACCACCTTGTCCATTCCATCCATATTGGATACCGTTCTGCGGGAAGACGTAATTCCTTCTCCATCATAAATATCAGAAATTTTTCCGATTGAAATGACATCTAAGCCACTGTCTTTCAATTCATTCATCACAGTGCGGTCAAACGGCTTAAGCGCATAGTCGTGGCGGTTTGGCGTCCGTTTGAAATGTCCCGGCTCGCCGACGAACGGCCGTGCGATAATACGGCCTACCATATATTTCGGATCAAGCGTCAGCTCTCTCGCCGTTTCACAAATGCGGTACAGTTCTTCAAGCGGAACAACTTCTTCGTGAGCGGCAATTTGCAGAACAGAGTCAGCTGAAGTGTACACAATTAAAGCGCCTGTCTCCATATGCTCTTTGCCGAGTTCATCCAAAATAGCTGTGCCAGAAGCCGGCTTGTTTCCAATAATTTTGCGGCCCGATCTTTTCTCAAGCTCCTGAAGCAGTTCATCAGGAAAGCCTTCAGGGAACACTTTAAACGGTTTATCAATGTATAAGCCCATGATCTCCCAATGGCCTGTCATTGTATCTTTGCCGTTTGACGCTTCTTGCATTTTTCCAAAGTACGCGAGCGGCTGTTCTGTTTTTTCAACGCCCTTGATATCACCAATAAGGCCAAGGCCGAGTTTTGCCATATTCGGCATATGTAATCCGTTCATGTGCTCGGCAATATGCCCGAGCGTATTGGCGCCTACGTCATTAAAGTCGGCGGCATCAGGCGCTTCGCCAATTCCGACTGAGTCCATTACGATTAAAAACACGCGATTATATTTGTATGCAGGCATCATAAAAGCCTCCTTTTTTTCTATACGTCTATTGTATCGCCTAGAGGTCTGACAACTCAAGTATAAACCGTTTTCATTCCTGTTGACAATGCATTTGAAAATAATGAGAAACTTCATTATTTTCTGTCTGGCCTAAAGAAAAAAGCCGCAGCCTGCTGCGGCTAGGCACGCGGATGGTACTGCTTGTACACATCCTTCAGCCTTGTTTTCGTCACATGCGTATAGATTTGCGTCGTAGATATATCCGCATGGCCGAGCATTTCCTGCACCGCTCTTAAATCAGCCCCGTTTTCAAGCAGATGCGTTGCAAAGGAATGCCTGAGTGTATGCGGGGTCAGCTCTTTTTTGATTCCGGCTTCGAGCGCGATTTTCTTCAGGTTTTTCCAAAACCCCTGGCGGCTGATCTGCTTGCCGTGATGATTTAAAAAGAGTGCGTCAGACACTTTGTTCTTCAGCAGTTTCCCCCTGGCTTTCATCATATATTCTTCAATAGCAGAAGCAGCGGTTTCACCGATCGGCACAATCCGCTCTTTCCTTCCTTTTCCGAAGCAGCGGACAAATCCCATTGACAAATGGACATCTGTCGTTTTCAATTCAATCATTTCACTGACTCGGATACCTGTGGCATAGAGCAGCTCCAGCATCGCTTTATCCCGATAGCCAAAAGGACTCGTAAGCTTAGGCGTGTCCAACAGCCGCTCAACCTCGTTCAGCGCCAGCACCTTCGGAAGCGTCCGTTCTGTTTTTTGTGTTTCGATATGTACGGAAGGGTCTTTGTCCGTCACCTTTTCCCTAAGCAGAAATTGATGAAAAGAGCGAATCGATGCCAAATGCCGCGCTGATGTCTTTCCGGATTTCCCCGAGTCCTTCAAGTGCTTCAAATATTGGATAATATGTATACGGGTCACATCGTTCCAATTGTTGATATGAAGGGTTTCTGTTAAGTAAAGAGAATAGCTTTTCAAGTCACGCTCATAGGAGACCACCGTATTTTGAGAAAGCCCTCTCTCTACCATGACATAGTGGATGAAATCCTTTATTTGATCTTTCACTCTAGATCTACTCCCCATTTTGGTAAAAAAAGATTAACCGGTCAAACCATCCGCCTTTTTCTTCCGCATCCATTTCAACAACTTTTACGGCAGAGCCTTCCGGTTTATCGTACCGATGATAGTTTTCATACTCTTGATTTACCCATATCATAGCATAATAGAAGAGAGCGGTAAAACCTGTGAACAGAATAAAAACCTTCAATGTATCAACAGCCGTTTTCAGGAATCTTCCCATGTCCCAATCGATCCTTTCTCTATGGTTCCAGTTATTTAAACCATATGCCAAATCAGAAAGGAATTATACGTCGAAACAGCAAAAAACCCTTTCCCCAAGAGAAAAGGTTCGAGCCCGGCATCGTCTATTCAGTTTCATTTCCGTTACAGCGGTGGCAAATGCCGTGAAACGTCAATCTATGATCTTTGATCTTAAATTTCCAATCACGTTCAATGACTTCTTCTACGTCTTCAAGCAAATCTTCTTCAATTTCATCAACGGCTCCGCACTCCATGCACACCAAGTGGTGATGAAAGTGAGCTGCCCCCTCCTTACGAAGATCGTAACGGGACACGCCGTCTCCAAAGTTAATTTTATCAACGACTTTTAATTCAGTTAGTAATTCAAGCGTACGGTATACTGTTGCGAGACCGATCTCAGGAGATTTCTCTTTTACGAGGAGGTATACATCTTCTGCGCTTAAATGGTCTTCTTCGTTTTCAAGCAGCACTCTTACTGTCGCTTCACGCTGAGGCGTAAGTTTGTAGCTGGATGAGTGCAGCTGTTTCTTAATTCGATCAATACGGTTTTCCATGTCTTTCCCTCCTACGCCGCATTCCATGACTCATTATAACAAAATAAGCGCGGAGTTCCAACTATAATTATTATAAACTGATAAATAAAATGATTTTCTTTTAATAATATTTTTAAAAAAGTCGCGATGTCAGCTTTTCCATCAAAACAGGCGACATGTATGCTTCAAAGAGAGACGAGATCAGCGCTAAAAATAAAATGATCAGGAGAACAACAGCATATCGCCCGAACCACTGGATCGGCGCATCATGCAGACTTCGTTTGACGAACAGCTGCCTGATCAGCTTTAAAGAAAATGCAATTGCACACGTGCCCATAATGAGGTAAGCCGGAATAAGCAGCACATTTTGCGGCAAAACCGAGACAAAGGATAAGAAAAAACCGCTGATTCCCATCTGGTTGACGAGAAATCCCACAGTAAATCCGACAACAATTCCTTTTAGAAAAATCATAATGAAAATGATCGGCATACCAATCACAGAAATGCCTAAAATCCACATCAGCCCTAAATACTTTACATTATGAAAAATGCTTTGCCAAAACATATCGGATGAGCTGGCCTGCTTTCCGTCTGATAGCTGTCCGAAAAATTGGCTTAAATAATAATATAAATCTTCTTTCTGGCTGATCGTCATGCTGTTCACAATAATAGCGCCAAAAATCACACCCATGAAAAACAGGACAGACACAAATATATAAAGTGAGAGATGATCCTTTACATGCCCGAGAAACATGTCCTTATAAGAAATTTTCCGCATATCGTTTCCTCCCGCCCGCTCTATTGATTTGATTTAATAGATTGTATGAAAGAAACGAAAAAACATGCTCTTTTTCAAAAAGAAACGATAGAGATTGCTAGGCGGCGGTTTCGGGCATAAAAAAATCCCTATCATCAAATGCATTATGATCATAAGGATTTTTGTGTTTATGCTTTCTTTTATTCAATATGTCTTTTTTGCTTTTTGTCATTCTTTCATGGGTGCTGAAGGATGGAGAACTGCCTCTTGATACTGAGGCGTCCCGTCCGCTGTTTCTAAGCTGATCACTCCCTGTTTCATTTTGGTTCATTATAGCAAATGGAACATGTTATTAAAATGTTTTGAATCTGTCAGAAAAAAACCAGCACCTGTCGTGCCAGGTGCTGGTTTCATTTTAATGTTTGACCGCTGTAAGAGCTGCGCGTTCAACGGCGGCTGTCACTTCGTGATGGACCTTTGAATCCAGCGGCTGCGGAACCACATCGCCTGGCTTTGTGCAGGCTGCAATGGCCTCTGCTGCTGCCACAAGCATATCGTGATTGATCTCCTTGCTTTTGGCATTCAGTGCTCCTCTGAATATACCCGGGAAGCCAAGCACATTATTCACAGACCGCCCGTCAGCTGCATACGCTGCGCCGGCCTGCAAAGCAGCCTCAGGCTCAATTTCCGGCTTCGGATTGGATAATGCCAATATGACCTGACCAGATCGTACGAATTCAGGTTTAATTAAACCAGGAACTCCTGTTGTGGCAATGACAATATCACATGTTCCCATTAACTCTTCGATGCTGTCAGCTGTCTGTCCGCCGTATTGCTCAAGACGACTCATCGCCGCCTCTGATTTGTCTGTACCGCATACAGCTTTGACGCCGTAAGCCATAAACATCCGGCAGATGGCTACGCCCGCTGCGCCGAGGCCGATCTGCCCCACTTTTGCTTCTTTCAAGTCAACGCCCGCGCTTTTACATGCCGAAATGGCAGCTGCCAGCGTGACGACAGCTGTTCCATGCTGATCATCGTGCATGACAGGGATACTTAGTTCCTCTTTTAGGCGATCTTCAATTTCGAAGCAATGCGGTGACCCGATATCCTCAAGCAGGATGCCGTTAAATCCTGGTGAAATATGTTTTACCGTATTGATGATTTCTTCAGGATCACTTGTATCCAGCAAAATCGGGATACCGCTGATCCCTGCCAGCTGATCAAACAGCGCTGCCTTTCCTTCCATAACAGGCATTCCCGCCACAGAGCCGATGTTACCAAGGCCGAGAATCGCTGTTCCATCGGTTACAATTGCGACCGAGTTGCTGATTGTTGTGTAGATATCAGCCTTCTGAGGTTCTTTCTCGATCAGTCTGCAGACGTCTGCTACACCTGGGGTATAGACACGCCCGAGCTCTGCCAGCGAACGGATTGGCATTTTGCTTTTCATTTGGATTTTTCCGCCTTCATGAGCAGACAGGACTTCATCAGATACCGTGTGAAGCCTGATCCCTTCGCCAAGAGCCTGAACAGCCATGATCACTTCCTGAAGCTGTTCTTCATTTTCCACTTGTACAGTAATATTGCGCATCGTGTAATTGGGTCCGACTTTTACCGTCTCCACATCACCAATGTCTCCGCCCAGAAGGCCGATTGCTGTAGCCACTCTTCCGAGATTTCCGGGAACCGAAGGCGTTTCTATCATCAGTGTCCGAATCATGTGTTTCGCTATCATTCAGTGATCCTCCCCTTAGCCTAGTTTTTCAGCTTGAGCTGTATCGTTTTTCGTATACCATATACATTTTCCTGTATAACCATAGATAATGGCAAGACCTATTGCGACAAAACTGAGCCACATAAATGGCAGATAAGAGAAGGTAGAAACTCCTAAAATCCCGGCCATGTAAATGCCGTTATCAGACCAAGGGACCATACCTGAAGTCAAAGTTCCCCCGACCTCTGAATTACGGGATAGAACTCTTCTGTCCAGATGCAAACGGTCATAGCTGTCTTCCATAATCTTCGGTGTCAAAATAAGAGATACATACATAGCACACCCGAAGATGTTCGCCAAAAATGCTACAATCAGCGTAGATAATGTCACATTGCCTGCTGATGTTAATTTCTTTTCAAAAGTAGAGACAATCACTTTTAATACACCGAGTTTTTCAAGCAATCCGCCAAAGCCGAGACCAAAGATAATCACGACGAGAGAGTCAAGCATACCGACGATGCCTCCGCGGTTTAAGAGGCCGTTTAAAAACTCAACATCTGTTTTAATAGAGAATCCGTTGTACGCAGTTGCAATCGCATCGGCGATATTCATGCCTTGGAAAATAGCAGCCCAAGCAGCCCCAAGCAATGCACCAATTACGATAACCGGCATAGACGGCTTTTTCATCGCTAATAAGACGATTACGACAACAGCCGGAATCAGCATCCAAATATGAATGTCAAATGTATTCTGCAATGAAGATTTCAAAAATTCAACTTTGTCGAGATCAATATTTTTCCCGCCGTACATAAATCCAACAGCTGTAAAGAGAATAGCCGTAATCACATATGCTGGTATTGATAAATAAAGCATCGCTCTGACGTGAGCCAATACATCCACTTTTGATAATGAAGAAGCCAGGACTGTACTGTCAGACAGAGGAGACAGCTTGTCCCCGAAGTAAGCTCCGGAAAGAATGGCTCCAGCTACAAGAGGAAGCGGGATTCCGAGGCCTTCACCAATTGCGATCATGGCAATGCCGGCTGTTCCTACTGTTCCCCATGACGTTCCTGTCGCTACAGACATAATAGAACAAATAATTAACGTTGCGAGTAAAAAGATACTAGGATGAATAAATTCTAATCCATAATAAATCAAGGTCGGCACGACGCCTCCGGCAATCCATGTTCCAATGAGCGCTCCGACTGAAACGAGAATCAGAACAGCTTCAAGACCATTAGATATCCCATGAACAATCGCGTTTTGCAGATCTTTATATGAATAACCCAGTCTGATTCCGAGAATCATTGCAATAAACCAAGAAACAAAAAGCGCTAGCTGTATTGGCAAGTCTAAAAAGACTGTAAACGACAGAACAAGTGCTAAAAATGCTCCTAGTACGATAATAATTTCAAATAGTGTTGGCAATCTTACATCCTTCAAAAGAAGTCCCCCTTAATGAAAAAGCTAAAACGCTTTCAATAAATAGTGCAACACGTATACTATACTTCCTCATCCCTATGCTTGTAAACAGCTTATTCACCGGCTAACCAGGGGTGAATAAGCTGCATTTTGTTTAAATTTTATTTTTCTAATAGCTCTTTTCCAGCAATCCCTGGCTTTGTCATCTCGTATGGATTTAAAATGATATCCAATTCTTCTTCTGTCAGCACATCATGCTGAAGGCAAAGATCACGGACGGATTGGCCTGTCATAATCGCTTCCCTGGCGATTCGGGCAGCCGCTTCATAACCAAGATGCGGATTCACAGCGGTAATAACGCCAGCGCTTTTTTCTACGTATTGTTTCAAGCGTTTTTCATTAGCTTCGATGCCTTTTAAGCAATAGTCAGTGAAGGAACGGAAACCATTGTTCATAATGCTGATTGATTGCAGCAGATTAAAGACGAGCACTGGCTCCATAACGTTTAACTCAAGCTGACCTGCTTCTGAAGCTAGGCAGATGGTATTATCGTTTCCAATCACCTGGAACGCAATTTGGTTAATGAGCTCCGCCATAACCGGATTGACTTTACCCGGCATGATGGAAGATCCCGGCTGGCGGGCAGGCAGAGAAATCTCCGCAAGTCCGGCGCGCGGTCCCGATGCCATTAAACGAAGATCGTTTGCGATCTTCGACATGTTCATCATGCAGACTTTTAATGATGCAGAAACTTCTGTGTAAGCGTCTGTATTTTGCGTTGCATCGACAAGATGGTCAGCGCCGACAAGAGGCAGTCCGCTAATATCAGCAAGGTGTTTAACGACTTGTTTGATATATCCCGGATCGGCGTTCAGGCCAGTGCCGACTGCAGTAGCGCCCATGTTGACTTCATACAGGTGCTGCCGTGATTGTTTAATGCGTTTAATATCACGCTCAAGAACACGGCTGTATGCATCAAATTCCTGGCCGAGACGAATCGGAACAGCGTCTTGAAGGTGAGTCCGTCCCATTTTAATGACAGAATCAAATTCCTGTGCTTTTTGTTTAAACACACCATGCATGTCTTCCATCGTCTTAAGCAGTTTTTCCAGCAGATTCAGTGTGGAAATATGAATGGCTGTCGGAAATACATCGTTTGTTGACTGTGACATATTAACGTGTGTGTTAGGGCTTAAGTGGACGTATTCTCCCTTTTTATGACCCATGATTTCGAGCGCGCGGTTTCCGATGACCTCGTTCGCATTCATGTTCATGGATGTACCAGCGCCACCTTGAATCGGATCGACGATAAACTGGTCGTGCCACTTGCCTTCCAGAATCTCGTCTGCGGCTTGTACGATAGCTTGGCCAATTCCTTCATACAACCGTTTTACATCCATGTTTGCAAGAGCGGCAGCTTTTTTTACAATCGCCAGCGCGTTAATCATTTCTTCATGGATTTTATATCCCGTAATCGGAAAGTTTTCTGAAGCACGCAGCGTTTGGATGCCGTAATAGACATCTGCTTCAATTTGTTTTTCTCCAAGGAAATCTTTTTCCACGCGGTATTCTTTTTGGCCGTTTAACATAATCTTTAACCTACTTTCTCTATAATGGTTATAGTTTTAGCTTTTTTACAGGACAACGTCATCGGCAATCGGTGTTTCCATAATTCTTTTTACGACCGGCAGATCTGAGGATTGGCCGAGTGCCCACATTAATTTAGGAACGATTGCTTCAGTGTTCATATTTCTAGAGCGGATAATCAAGTCCTGATTGACTCTGCGGCCGACTTCGTAAATACTCATATCTTCGCCTTCTTCCAAGCATTGAGTCGTAATGACGACAACGATGCCGCTTTCAATCAGCTCATTTACTTTGGACAAAATGTCTCTGCCTTCAAACGGAACGCCTCCGCTGCCATAACTTTCGATGACAATTCCTTTGTACATGCTTTTCAGAGCGTCCAGCATTTCCGGCTTTAAGCCCGGATGCAGCTTAAGCAGACAAACATCTGTGCATAGTGACGTGTCAACCGTGAAGGAGTCGTTCTCAGGTTCCGTTACTTGTTTGTTGTATTCAATCCCGTCTTCTGTAATAAAAGCGATATATGGATAATTGATGCTTTCAAACGCGTCATAGCTTTTCGTTCTTAACTTGATCGCACGTGTTCCTTGAATGACTCTGCCGTCAAACACAACATAAACCCCACCTACGCCTTCACAGGCAAAGCGAATGGCATCTGTAATATTTTTTTTGGCATCTGTCTTTTGAAAGGTAATCGGAATTTGCGAGCCTGTAATCACAATCGGCTTTTTAGCATGCTGCAGCATATAAGATAATGCGGCAGATGTATAGGCCATTGTATCTGTACCATGGGTAATAACAAACCCGTCATAGGCATCATAATTTTCCTTAACGGCTTCCGCTATCTCTACCCAGTATTCAGGCTGCATATTGGTGCTGTCTATATTCATAAGCGATTGGGTTTCCATCGTGTAATCGTTATCAAGTTTTGATACGTAACTTAACAACTCGTCAGCCTTCACCCCCGGGGCAAGCCCGTTTTCCCCTTCAACTGAAGCGATCGTTCCCCCAGTTGTCAACATCAATAATTTTTTCATACCATACACCTCTTCACTATATCTAAAGATGGGTTTGCGAGAAGGCATTCGCTTTTCGCATACTTTTAATGCAATTATAGACACGGAAAATAAAATACGCAAGACATTATTATTCAATTCGCGTACACTTCCGAATACCTATATGATATAATCAGCTCAAGTTGAAAAAGGAGCGGAAGTCCATGAATTTAGATCGTTTAACTGAATTGAGAAAAAAGAAAAATTGGTCGCTTCAATATACGGCTGACCTCCTGGGCATCGCAAAAAGCACATACGCGGGATACGAGTCCGGCTACCGCCGCCCTTCACTTGAGGCGCTGGCAATGCTGGCAGACCTTTTTGACACAACCTGCGATGACCTCTTAGGCCGCCCAAAGCAAAAGCAGACTGCTCCTCAGACCATTGAATTGACCACGTGGAGCAGCCTTGACATTGATATTGCTGTTGACGGCAAGCCGCTGTCTGAAGACGAAATTATACAGCTGATCACCTTTATCCGGACAAAGAGAAAAGTCCAGGAGGAACTGAGTTAATTTTCACTCACGACTTAACTTTCCCGTAGGTTCCTCCTCCTCCGGCTTTCAGTTCAAGCTTTCCTGACCTCGCTTTCACAATAAGAGCGGCGGTTTTCGGCGGAACAACCCGCGCCAGATCCTCCTCTGAAGTCTCATGGAGAACAGCCATTTCTGTGCCAAAGGCAGTCTTCAGCTTGTCAAGGGTTTTCGGTCCGACACCCGGAACAAATTGCAGCGGTATCTGATGGACATATCTAGGACGCGTTATGCCTTTTCCAGACTGATCACTCAGTTCGCGCAGTCTTTCGCTGACACCCTTTGTCAATCTGGCACTTCCGCATTCCGCGCACGCCGTTGCCCCGCTCACTGTACGCTCCCCGCATACTTCACAAGCCGTTTGATAATACTTCCCCAACAGCGGATCTAATCCGTAATTTGCAGTAATTTTCCTGTTGTCCTGCCCCTTTAATGCAAGAGCAAACTCAGAAAAATCAGCTGACTGCACATATAATTCATTATATTCTCTGCCGATCTTCCCTAAGGAATGCGCATCAGAATTTGTTAAAAATGAATATTTATTCAATTCGGATACCCGTGAAGCCATAGGTGTGTCACAGCTTAAACCAAGCTCGACCGCATCTATCATAGAAGGATCAAAAACCTCAGTTAAACTTGACTTAACCCCTTTTCCGTACAAGCTTTTGTGGGGCGTGAAAATATGGGCGGGGATAAACAATCCGCCCATTTCCTTTACTTTTTTTTGAAGGTTCAAGCCTGTTTCGTATATCCGCTGCGAGCTTAAGTGAATATTTTTCATCCGCGCTGAAAGCCAGGCTGAAAATTGTTTCATATCAGCGAGTGTCGGCATAAAAGCGAGCACATGAATCGGCCCGCTGCAGGCTTCATCGTAAATCTCCAGCTCGCTTCCCAATAAAAGAGTTGTGCTGCGATAACGGATTCCGCCGCCCTCAAGCTCGTGATACCTGCCTGAAGCAATGCCTTCCTCAAGCTCTATTATGACTTCCGGGGAATGGCAGTCAATAATCCCGAGAAGTTCAATCCCTTTATATTCACTGGCCTCAACCAAAATCCGGTCCAGCGTCAGGGTTTTTGCACCTGTTATTTTGACAGCCCTTCCTGTATAGGTCCGGCCGATATGAATGTGTAAATCCGCGTAAATCTTTTTCATTTTTATGCTTGCAGCGCTTCTTTCAGCTGAAGATATTGAATCGCATAGGCTGTTTTTGCGTCATATACCTCACGCGACTCAACCAGCTTCAGTGCGTCTTCAAGCGTCACCTCCATCACTTCAACAAACTCGTCCTCATCAAGCTCCCGTTTTTCTTCAAGCACAGACAGCTCTTCCGCAAGAAAAACGTGGACAATTTCATCGGCAAAACCGGGCGATGTATAGAATGCTGTGATTTTAGTCAGCTTTTTCGCTGTGTATCCTGTTTCTTCTTCCAGCTCCCGAAGCGCCGTATACTCCGGCTCTTCTCCTTTTTCCAGCTTTCCGGCCGGTATTTCAACGATCGTCCGCTCCAGCGGCTTCCGGAATTGTTTCACCATTATGATTTTCCCTTCGTCTGTGACAGCCAGCACCGCTACCGCACCCGGGTGTTTTACAATTTCGCGTTTACTCGTTTTTCCGTTTGGGAGCTCGACGTCCTCTACATAAAGATCAATAACTTTACCCGAAAAAATCTGTTCTTTAGCAATTGTTTTTTCTTCTAAGTGTTTCATTTCTTCATCTCCCGTTCTGTCTCTATATCATGCCCCATACATTTTATCATACTAGAGAAAAGGGGGCTTCTTTATGAAAGTGTACCGTATGCAAAAGGGCGTCGTTTTAGTGGGAAAAGCGTGGGAGGTGCGGGCGAAGCTCAAGGAATACGGGCGCACATTCCGGTATGTGAAAGATTGGATTTCCGAGCCGTAAAAGTTGAAAACTCCGCTCCTTTATATTACGGTCATTACAAAGCCTAAAAAAAGGAGTGTGCACATGAGAAAGCGCAAACTAGGTTCATCTGATTTAGAAATAAGCGAAGTCGGATTTGGCTGTATGTCCCTTGGAACCGAAAAAAATAAAGCGCTGTCGATCCTTGATGAAGCCATTGAGCTTGGCATCAACTATCTGGACACAGCTGATTTGTATGACCGCGGCCGCAATGAAGAAATCGTCGGCGAAGCGATTCAAAACAGACGCCAGGATATTATTTTGGCCACAAAAGCCGGAAACCGCTGGAGTGACGAAAGTGAAGGCTGGTATTGGGACCCTTCAAAAGCTTACATAAAAGAAGCTGTGAAAAAGAGCTTGACACGTCTGAAAACGGATTATATCGACCTGTATCAGCTTCACGGCGGCACAATAGAAGATAACATTGATGAAACGATTGAAGCATTTGAAGAATTAAAACAAGAAGGTGTCATTCGTTATTATGGAATTTCTTCTATTCGCCCGAACGTCATTAAAGAATATGTGAAAAAGTCAAACATCGTCAGCATTATGATGCAATTCAGCCTGTTTGACAGACGGCCGGAGGAATGGCTCCCGTTTTTAGAGGAACATCAGATCAGTGTCGTTGCCAGGGGCCCGGTCGCTAAAGGGCTGCTGACTGAGAAACCGCTTGAACAAACGGCTGACAGTATCAAACAAAACGGGTACTTATCCTATTCGTTTGAGACACTGACAAATGCCCGCAAAGCGATGGAGAATGTCGCGCCAGATCTGTCCATGACAGAAAAGTCGCTGCAGTATCTGTTAGCACAGCCTGCTGTCGCCTCAGTGATTACAGGCGCCAGTAAGATTGAGCAGTTACGGGAAAACGTTCATGCTGCAAACGCACGGCGTTTAAGTGAAGAGGAAATCAAAGCGCTCCAATCTCATACGAAACAAGACGTTTACGAAGCGCACCGTTCATAAAGAAAACCAGCACCTGACCGGGTGCTGGTTTATTTGTATTGATGCCAATCGAGCTGGCTTTCATCGAGGAGCTGTTCAAAGCTTTTGTTTTTTTTCGATCTCCTTTTTCTTTCTGATCTGTTCTGCTTTTTCTCTTTTCTGTCTCTCCTGATCCTCTTCCTTCAATTGGCTTTTCATCTGCATCAGCTTTTCTTTTATATCGGATTGAAGGTCGTCTTTTAACTGGTGTTTGTCAGTGGATTTTTGTTTTTTCATGCTCGCTTCCCCCGTGTTTTGTTTTGAAGCCAGTTTATCATGGAGATTCAGGCTGAACAAGCAGACTCTCTTCGGAAAAACGCTGTCATATTTTTCTGCCGGCTCAGCAGCGTTTAGGTATAATGGTTTTAGAAGGTTATCCATAATAGAGTTGAAAGGTGCTGTGTCTTTTGAAAAGATTCCTTTTAGCCGTCGGCGCTGTCTTGGCAGCTGTAGCTGCTATCGGTATTTGTTTCACAAATATCATTATGTTCATAAAGAAAAAAACCGACGAAGAGATTATGAAAAGAGAAACAGATGACGGGCATGATGTATTTGAATCGTTTGAACGCATGGAGAAAACGGCTTTTGTGATTCCATCGGCTTACGGATATGATATAAAAGGCTACTATGTTGCACCACACGATACATCAAATACAATGGTCATCTGCCACGGTGTGACCGTGAATGTATTGAATTCTGTCAAATATATGGATTTATTTCTTGATCTCGGCTGGAATGTGCTGATTTACGATCATCGCCGGCACGGACAAAGCGGCGGAAAGACTACAAGCTATGGTTTTTATGAAAAGGATGATTTAAACGAGGTCGTCAAATGGGTCAAAGACAAAACCTGTAACCGCGGATTGGTCGGAATTCATGGTGAATCAATGGGAGCAGTGACTGCTCTGCTGTATGCAGGCGCACATCCTGACGATGGCGCTGATTTTTATATTGCCGATTGCCCGTTTGCAAGCTTCGAGGAACAGCTTGCGTATCGTCTGAAAGCGGAATACCGGCTGCCTTCCTGGCCGATTCTTCCCATTGCCGACTCCTTTTTGCGGTTCAGGGACGGCTACCGCGCACGCGATGTATCTCCGCTTGCCGTCATCGAAACGATCGAAAAGCCGGTCCTCTTTATTCACAGCAGGCACGATGATTATATTCCTGTTTCTGCAACCGAGCGGCTTTATAAAAAAAAGCCCGGTCCAAAGGAACTCTATATTGCTGAAGCTGGAGAACACGCCATGTCGTATACAAAAAACCGGGACACGTATCGAAAAACCGTGCAAGCCTTTTTAGACAAAATAACGTAAAAAGCGAAAGGCCCCTTTCGGCCTTTCGCTTTTCCATCATAAAACGTCGGTGATGCCATCCATATTTTCACTGATCCATTCAATCGCAAGGTCTATCGTAGTAAACTCCTGCGCTTCAAATGTCATTTCATCCTGCAAAAGCCAAACATCCTTCTCGACGGATTGCGCTCCTCCGATTGACCAATGCAGCAGGGTGTAGGGATGGTTTTTGTTCAGAAAGGATACCCACGTTTTATTCTGTGCTGTATTCTTAATTGACTTCAGCTTTTGTTCCACGTTTCGTGTCTCCCTACTTTACTAATATGCTCATTCTTGGACTGAGCATTTGAGCCGGACTTTTCAGCGCCAGCGTTTTGGCTTTTTCATTGTAATCGATTGTCATTTGATCGTCAAAAAACACTTTTTGCGACGACTGGATATATAGCGGAATGCCGTTCGTTTCCAGCTGCTCACACTGTCCCGCTAATTCCTCTGTCACCCAGATGGTCGGTACACCGCTTACTGCGCAGCCGCATCCTTCAGCGTCATAACGGAGCTGTGCCTTTTTTCCCGGGTTGGCGTCAAGCGCCTGCTGCAGTGCCTGTTTTGCTGCATCTGTCACATGAATGTTCATAAAGTGAAACCCCCGTTTTTTTCATTTTCGCTATTGTAGCACACCACGCGTCCGTTCGCATTGTTTCTGCCTTTTTTCCACCGCTTCGCTTTTTCTTCTGCAGCCTTGATCCAATCGGTTTTTCCCTGTATGTACTGCTTGATATTGTCCGGGTACTGGGCCGCCAGCTGTTTTTTGAGCGCGGCGTATTCATTCGCTATTTCCGGATGAGCTGTGAGATAATCTCTGAACACCAAATGCCTTTCAATAGCAGGATGCCCTCCCTCATAAATATGGACATGATGGGTACGCTTATTTCCGCCCTTTTGAAAATAGCGTCTGCCAATAATGCCGTTTTCTCCTTTCGGCATATAGCCGAGCTCCGCCATTTTCGAATCATATTGGTTCACGGCCGCGATATCCTTTACTGCAATCAGGATATCAATGACCGGCTTTGCCGCCATATTTGGTATCGATGTGCTTCCGACATGATGCACGTCAATGATCTCCGGGCCGAGCACAAGCTTCAGACGATCTTTTTCCTCACTGAACAGCCTTGCCCATTCTTCATTGTAGTGAACGACTTCAACCTTTCTTTTCGGATAGAGATGAAAGACTGACAGCAAAAGCCCCTCTGACGCTTTGACGGTTTTCGTCTTTACAAATCCTGCTTGCGTATACAGCGATACGGCCGGGTTGTTTTTCTCGGCTGTTACTACCTCGATTTTCTCAGCGTCTTCGTTCTGGTCAATAACAAATTGCACGAGTGCTCGTCCGATGCCTTTTCTGAAACCGTCTGGATGCACAACAAGCCTGCAAATAGTCAGCTCATGCATAAACTTCTCGTATGAAATGACACCGAGCAGTTTCCCGTCTTCCCGGTATCCCGCAAATCGCTCCTGTGAGGCTCTGATATCCTCGGCTTTTTCGTGTAAAGCAGGGATTCCGTCAAAACCGATAAGCTCCGCTTCTTTTACATAAGCTGGCTTTTGAACGTCAATAATCTCATGCGATACATCCTCTTCCTTATGCTGAAGAAATGCAATCATTTGTTTTCTCCTGAAAACAGCCGCTGCTTCTCGACTTTGGCGACGCGGACCGCATACGATTCATACCATACGCTTTTTCCTTTTTCTTTCGCTGCCTGGTGTTCGGTGTGATGCTTCCAATGATTGATTGCGTTCATACTCTCCCAATAGGAAACTGTGATGCCGGTTCCATCCGCTTCGCGAACGCTTTCCACACCTAAAAATCCGGGCTGGCTCGCCGCAAGCGACACCATCCGCTCTGCTGTTTCTCCATATGCTTCGTCATTTTCACTTTTGACAGAAGAAAAGATAACAGCATAATAAGGAGGCTCAGGTGTTTTTGACAAAAAATCCATAGCGGTTCCTCCTCATATGTTTTTCACAAAAAGAACCCTGTCCTGGCCCGGTCCATCGTAATTTGCAAATACTGAGATGCCATTCACTGTTTTGCCGCCTTTTTCAATTTCAAAACCCAGTCTTGTATGATACGCGATTGACACCTTATTTACCGGGGACGTCACGCACTTTACCCGGGTGCATCCCCTCTTCTTAACTGCTTCAATAAACACATCGTATAATTGTTTTCCAATTTGCATTTTTCTGAAATCCGGATGCACACCGGAAAAATGGATGTATGCCGTTACAGGATCTGATTGCGATTGAAATCCGATTAAAAATCCAGTCATGCTCTTATGTTCATGTGTGATAAAGCTGGTGTCCTGAAAATGTTCAAAAAATAATCGCGGGAGCTTTTCTTTCAGCTGCCTGCCGCCCCACCATTCATTCATTACAGACGTTACCATTTCATAATCTGAAGACGTGATTGTTCGAATATCCATTACGCTTTGATCTCCCTCCGTCTGGCAAAACGAATGTCTCTTTTTTCTCACAATATAAAAATTATATTTTGCCTGACTGGAATTGTAAATGCCTTCTTTTCTGTATCATACGTTTCCAGACTGCTGACGGAACAATGTTTGCTATTTTCACATCTAGTTCTCCCCCCAGGAGGGGGAACATTTACAGAAAAATATCAAGCACCTGATCAAGTCTCAGCTTACAGAGCTTGCCGGCGTCCCCTTTTATCCACACTGTTTTTTCAAATTCTTCATAGCGGCAGATTTTCCCGCTGCAGGTGACAATTTCGCCATCTTGAAAGCAGCTGACAGTAATATCCTGAGCAAATTCCATTGCCATGCAAAACGTTTGGTTCATCTCCTCCAGCTTATCCGAATCAAGGATTGGCCTTTGCAGCTTCTGTTTATGGCGTTTTCTCTCAAGCAGGCTTTGTTTATGTTCAGGCAGAAACATCCGGCTTCCTTCCCACAGCAGATTGCCTCTTTTTAAATGCTCATTCATTTATAATGCCCTCCTATTTTAGCCGCTCGTTCAAACGCCTGGCCTGCCGCTGTCAGTGAGGCCGCCCTGATGATCGCCGTGTCGCCGAACCGGTTTTTAATCCCGTCCATCACATAGCCGAGGCGCATCTTCTTTGCATAATCCTGAAATAAATTAAGCTGCCATACTTCATCAGATGAGAGCTGAGAGAGATTGACCCCGAGGCGGCGGACAGGCTTCCCGTCCCAAAACTTGAGAAACAGTCTGCATACAGCCTGGTACACATCCTGCGTAGAATTGGTCGGTTCCGCCAGCTTCACTTGCCGGTTGAAGCCGGTCGGCAAATCAAAGTCAGCCCCCCTGCAGCTCACCGAAACCGTCTGCCCCATCAACCCGGCGTTTCGGCTTCGCCTGCATACCTCTTCACTCAGCTCCAGCAGAACGACCTTTATTTCTTTGTCAAAGTGTTCATAGTCTTTCGGGAGTGTCATTCCGTGGCCAATCGCTTTTTGTCCGTCCAGCGATGCGGTTGACACAGGAGAATAGTCGATTCCGTTCGCCGTCATCCACAGCACGTGTCCGTTAATGCCCCATTTCTTTTTTAAAAGCTCGAGCGGAAAAACCGCAAGCCCGCCGATCGTGCTGATGCCCATTCGATTTAAATGATGTTTCATCCGGCTCCCGACGCCAAACATACTCCCCACCGGAAGCGGCCACATCTCGGTTTTCATATTTTCTTTCGTTAACGTGAAAATACCGTTCTTATTCTTTTTGGCAAAATTGTCACACGCAATTTTGGCAAGCGCTTTATTAGGGCCGATTCCGACCCGGGCATAAATGCCGACCTCCCGCATGATTCTGTCCTGAATGCTTTTGGCAATCTCCTCGGGCGCCCCAAACAGCTTCTGGCTGCCTGTGATATCCATGAACTGCTCGTCAATGGAATAGGGTTCCACAAGATCTGTATATTCCTCTAAAATGGCGGTGATTTGCAGCGATACATCAATATACCGCTGCATACGAGGCCGGAGCACAACAGCTTCAGGACACTTTTCCTGCGCTTCCCACAGGCGTGAGGCATTGGCTACCCCTTTTCGTTTCGCCAGCGGGCATGCAGCCAATACGACTCCGCCCCGCCTTTCCGGATCACCCGAAACAATCACCGGCTGATTTTTTAAATGTGGATTTTCCGCTTTCTCTACAGATGCATAAAACGATTGCATGTCAACGAGAAAAATCACTTTTTCTTTCATCATACACACCTCTAAAAAGAACTTATGTTCGCTTTCGTATTATATGCGAAAATAAGTTCGATTTATACTGGTAAATGATTCTTGTCTGACAGAAAATATGATGCAAGGGTTTGAGAGAGGTAAAACTTTTAGTAGAATGAAAGCGAGCATAAAGATAGGAGAGTCAATATGGAGAAATTTGTCGAAAAAATGTTGGGACAGGCATTGCGCCAATACGGCCGAAATGTTGCCATTGATCCGTTAAGCCCGTATGAAAAACAAAGCCTGAAAGCTGCTTTAGAGGAAAGACAAAATGAAGATCCAGACGAGGACCTGCATGCGCATATAGAGGATATCATTTATGACTACGTCACAAACCAAGGGCTGTTTTCTTAGTCACATGCACCTTCATTGTTGGAGAAATTTCTTATATCTGTTTTCGTATGGCCAGAAGGGACGCGGCTGATATCGACGGGAAGCGCCCCTTCTCATATAGGGGCGCTCAAGCCCGTCAGCATAAACTTTAATCTGATGCCCGGTCTCACTCAGCATTTCAGGAACCACGCCGATATGAGCTACAGCCTGATGGGTCAACGTCTTTAAACGGAAATCCGTTTGCTTCTCCCGCCTTCCTGATGTCTTTAAACTGCCCGGGCATTTCCTGCTCAATGAGAATTGCACTTTCATGATATAAGCGCCGAACAAAAATCCGTGTACTTCACCCTCCACTCAACGGCGTAAACGCCATCGTCAACGTGAAACATGAACCATTCAAAAAACAAAGGTCATCCTGCGCACACATAACACTCCCATATAAACCGGTAAGTAAAAATATTTAATCCTCCGTTGGATAAGGAAATTTTTTCATGTATGATAGAAAAAGATCTTACTAACAGGAGAGAACAATAAACATGAAGACATGGAAAGATATCCACCCAATCAGCTGGACAATTATTATCGGAACCATTTTCGGCAGAATGGCAACATCGATGAGCATTCCGTTTTTAGCGATTTATTTAACAGCTGTCCAAGGCGCATCAGCGTCCTACGCGGGGCTTGTCATTGCGGCGAGCTCATCAGTCGGTATCATTGCAAGCTTTTATGGCGGATATATCTCGGACAAATTCGGCAGAAAGAACATGATGCTTGTATCCATTTTCGGCTGGATGCTGGTGTTTGCAGGGTTTGCGGCCGCTTCTCACCTCTGGGTATTTTTTGTGGTAAATGCGTTAAACGGACTTTGTAAATCACTGTTTGAACCTGCATCAAAAGCTTTGCTGTCAGATATGACAGAAGAAAAAACAAGATTGCTGGTTTTTAATCTACGGTATGCAGCCATTAATATCGGCGTTGTCTTCGGCCCTGTGCTGGGTCTGTACTTTGGTTCATCACAATCTACCGCTCCTTTTTTGGTGCCCGCAGTGATTTATGGGATGTACGGTGTGATCCTTGCCATCCAATTTAAAAAGCATCCACCCGCGACATTAGAACAATCCAGAAATATGAACGTTCGGGAAGCGTTTATGGTAACGCAAAAGGATCGTCTTTTTACAGTTGCTCTTATCGGCATTACACTATCCATCTTCGGCTTTTCGCAGTTCAGCTCTACATTCCCGCAATATATGGCGCAAAATCCTTTTATCGAAGATGGGACAAAATTGTACGGCTGGATGCTGACATTAAACGCAATTGTTGTTTTGGCAACACAGTTTCCCATCGTCTACCTTGGTAAACGGTTTTCGCCGCTTTGCTCCCTGATGCTCGGCAATATCATGATCAGCGCCAGCATGATGATCCTTACCATGTCACACGGCGTTTCTTCACTTGTTATCATTGTGGTTGCATTTACAGTTGGAGAAGTGCTCTTATTCTGTATGATGGATTTGTTTGTAGACCAGATTGCAAAACCCGGATTAAAAGGAACGTATTTCGGAGCGATCGGCTTTTCGCAGTTTGGGAATGTGATTGGCCCTTGGGCAGGCGGCTTATGTATCGATATATTTGGCGCCGGGCATCCAAGTTCCATTTTTTCTGTCCTTAGCGGCATCACCCTGCTTGGCCTGCCGTTTTTAGTGTTTGCCTATCGGAGGATGAAAGCGGAAATCACTGAGCAGCAACCCGGACTGGGGAAGCCGCTTTAACACAAGAAGAGGGGAGAGAATCGCTCTCTCCCGCAAAAACGAGGTGATGAAATATGAATATAGGTGATATTATGTTTCAGCTGATCGTATTTTTCATGTTTGCCGCTGTTATCTCGGCGGCTGTGATCGGCTCTACATATGCGAAAAACCGTAAAGCACAGCTGGACCGAATCGAAAAAAAGCTTAACAGCATGTCCGAAGACCAAAACGATTAACCGCTTGGGGCAACGAGCTCTACCTTAATCCGGTCAGGGTCCTCACAATAGACTGCATAATGCCCGTCTCCTCCGGCAAAAGGATGCCGGTCTCGGTACAGCACACGATAGCCTTTTGCTATCAATTTTTCAGTCATCAGGTCGACTTGAAGCTTGGATTCAGCATGAAACGCGAGATGGTTCAGCCCGACACGGCACCTGTGATATTTCGGCTCTAGACATTCTTCTTTTGCCTGAACAATCACAAGGTAAAAGTGATCTTTCTTCCAGCTGATGCCGGAACTCCATTTTTGAAACTCTTTATAGCCAAGCTCTGCTAAAAACCATCCCCAAAACCGCTTAGACGCTTCCAAGTCGGAGACATACAGCTCAATATGGTGCATCATGATCACACCCTTCTCACTAACACTTCTTCTACCTTATGCCGGTCTCCCTTTCGCAATATTAAATCTGACCTGAATTTAGTCGGCAAAATATTTTCATATAAATTAGGGCGGTTGACACTCTCCCAAATCGAGGTTGCCATCTTGTCAGCCTCCTGGTCAGACAAGTCTTTAAATTTATGAAAATACGAGTCCGGATTTTGAAAGGCCGTTTCCCGAAGAAGGCGGAAACGCTCTAAATACCAGGTAAGAATCCGGCTTTCGTCCGCATCTACGTAAATTGAAAAATCAAAGAAATCGGAAACAAAGATGCGGGGATTTTCCCGGTCATCCTCCAAGGTCGGCGATTGAAGAACATTAATTCCTTCGATGATCACGATATCAGCCTGTTCTACAACCTCAAACACACCTTCCTCACGGTCATAGGTTAAATGAGAATAGACCGGGGCCTTTACTCTTTCTTTTCCTGACTTTACGTCATTCAAAAATTCGAGGAGCGCTTTCACATCATAGCTTTCAGGAAATCCTTTTCTTGACAGCAAGTTTTTCTTCTTCAGCTCAGCTGTAGGAAATAAAAAGCCGTCTGTCGTGATCAGGCTGACCTTGGGCCGATCCGGCAAACGTGAAAGCAGCTTCTGCAAAATCCGCGCTGTCGTGCTTTTCCCGACAGCGACACTGCCGGCAATGCCGATGATAAACGGAATTTTGGCTGAATGAGGGTGCTTCAAGAAGACATTCACATGCTTATTTCGTTCGGCAGCGGACTTGACATGCAAATGAAGCAGGCGAACAAGCGGAATATAGATCGTCTCCACTTCCTCTACGGATAGATGATCATTCAGCCCTTCAACAGCTTTTGCCTCTTCTTCAGAAACAGCAATCGACAAATGGCCCCCAAATCCTGACCAAGACTGCCGGCTGTGCTGTGTATATAAAGTATGTAAATTAAGCTCTTTATTTTTCACTGTTTACACCTGACTCTCTGTAGCTTTAAACAAACGCTTACAAAGATTGTAACGGAAAACATTCCTACTGTCTGCTTATTTTTTCAATTTACCTTTTTAACAAGTCAGCACCGATTCGGTTATATGCAGCCATTTCTTCTTTCGGAACCATACTGCCTCCCGTTCCCCAGACAACATGTACGGCATTTTTCATGCTGTGACGCAGATCATTTTCAGACATGTCGTGTTTCCCGGTATCCGATAAAAACAGCTGAACAGGCCCGAACATGCCGGCAAGCGCAGACGGCTCTAAATGCTTATTTTCAGATAAAGCCAGCAAATGAAGCAAGGTATACAGCGTTTCGTCTTCAATTGTATAACAGCCGCTCAGCAAAGGTTCTATCAGATTGCCGACAAATCCTGACGGACGCCCTACGGCAAGCCCGTCAGCAGCCGTTACATTATCCAAGCCGATATCCTGCACAGAGATCTGGTCATGCAAGCCGGAATATAGACCTAAGAGCATAGACGGTGAATGGGTAGGCTCCCCGAAAAATACATGGACATGGTTTCCGTACAATAGCTTCAGTCCAAATGCCACACCGCCCGGCCCTCCGCCGACTCCGCAAGGCAAATACACAAACAGCGGTGTTTCAGGACCAGGCTCGATATCCATAAAGCTGAGCTGTGTTTTTAAACGACTGGCCGCTACCGCATATCCTAGGAACAGCTGGCGGGAATGTTCATCATCAATAAAATAACAGAATGGATCTTGTTCCGCCTGCCGCCGTCCTTCTTTAACCGCTTCACTGTAATCTGATTCGTACTCGATTACGGTGACACCCTTTTTGCGAAGTAAATCCTTCTTCCACTGTTTAGCGTCGGAGGACATATGCACCGTCACTCGAAAACCTAGTTTGGCGCCAATGATGCCGATGCTTAAACCAAGATTGCCTGTTGAGCCGACAGCAATGGAATAGCGTGAAAAAAATGAAGTGAACCGCTCTTCGTGCAAGATGCTGTAATCATCTGTTTCCTTAAGCATTCCTTCTTGAAGCGCAAGCTCCTCCGCATGTTTCAGCACTTCATAAATACCGCCGCGTGCTTTAATCGATCCCGAAATCGGAAGCTCATGATCGCACTTTAAAAGCCATCTCCCCGGAAACGTTTCGCCATACACTTCCTCCAGCTTCTTTTTCATATGGCGTATTTCAAAAAGCGGCGATTCAATCATCCCTTCGGCAGCTTTTGTTTCCGGAAACGCCTCGGCAATATAAGGAGCAAACCGCCGAAGTCTTTTGTCCGCCTCGGCTATCTCGCTTTCCCACTCAGCCGCTTGTAATACCATCCCCTCTTTCTTGCCGGGATTAGCCCAGAATACCGGTCGTGCATCAATCAATTTCTGAATAAATGGATCTTTTATCAGATTACGCAAAGTTTCTTGATTTATCGACATCAGCCATTTCTCCTTCCTTTAACAAATGTATATCTTTATAAAAAACTGCCTGCAAACACACTAAAAGGCGCCTCACACAGGCAGTTCCATGCTTATTTTTTCATGAACACCCGTCCAGCCAGCTTTTCCACAAGGGCTGGAAACAGCTGATATAGCTTTGTGCCGGCATTCATCAAACGAGGAAGGTTGATTTCACGTTTGTTCGTCATAATGACAGACGCGATTTGTGCTGCCACATCATCTGGGTCAAGCATCCAGCGTTCGACATTTTTGGCATAGTCTCCGCCTTTATCAGCAATAGAAAAAAAGTCAGTCTGAATCGGCCCTGGATTGACTGTCGTCACATAGACGCCCGTGCCCGCCAGCTCCATACGCAAAGCGTTTGAATAGCCGAGCACAGCGTGTTTTGTCGCTGAATAAAGGCTGGATTTCGGCGTGGCAATTTTCCCTGCTTGAGAGGCAATATTGATGATATGGCCGCTTTTTTGCTCAAGCATATGCGGAAGAACAGCTTTTGTACAGGCGATCAGACCGAAAACATTGACATCAAACATTGATTTCATCTCATCAAGTGTAGAGTCTAAAACCGTTTCAAAAATACCGAAGCCTGCATTATTGATCAGCACATCAACCGGACCGATCTGATCACGGACGAGGGTGATATCTTCAAGACGGGAGACATCCAGAGGGAAAATATCACACTGTCCGCTCCATTCCTCGGTCATTTTTCTTTTGATTTCCTTCAAACGATCCTCACGTCTTGCCGACAGCAAAACATGGGCTCCTTCAGCCGCACATAAATAAGCGATTCTTTCACCAAGCCCTCCTGAAGCACCTGTAATCCAAATACGCTTGCCAGCTATATTTTTCAACCTGTTCACCTCTCTATTGCTCTAAAGTATGCGGTATTTCCATCCCAATATGACGTGATGCCTGCTTCGGCTGCCAATATATCAAGATGCCCAACCGTTTCTGACATCGTTAAAAACAACTCTTTTTCATAAACGGCAGGAAAGAGCTGCTGACAGACCTGAAAAGCGGTAAGCGGTTTTTCCGACAGCATATGACGCACATCCTCGGTTCGGCTGCTCTGCTTGTCAAACCGCTTCTTGATCAGTGCTCGTACATTGCCAATCGTCTCGCCATGACCGGGAAACACTGTGTTCGGGGCAAGTTCAGACAGCCTCCGCAACGACCGCTGATAATCCAGTAAAGGCTCCGATCTTTTTTCTCCCGTTTTTGGCGCTTCAAGAATCGGGTTAGACGAGCTGTTCGCCAGCAGCAAATCACCGCCAAGCATTCTTCCGGTCTTTTCATGAAAGAGAACAATATGCGACTCTGCATGTCCGGGCATTTCCAGAACAGTCCAGTCACCCATCCCGTCAATTTTCATCCCTTCCGTAACCGTTTGGGTCAAGGATCTTGTACAGGAAAATGCGTACGCCGACCGGATGAGCCTTTCTGCTTTCACATCATCAAATGGAACGCCTAACTCAGGCAGCAGCTTTTGAAAAAAATGTTTTTGCCACTCCATAAATGCCTTGTCTCTGCTGATATATGGTTCGTTAAACGGATGTCCAATCACTTTAATATCATCAGAAAAAACATCAAGCAACCCCGCATGATCCGCGTGATGGTGAGTCAGCACGATCTGCTCAATATCTGACATTTCTATATGTATACTAGCAAGCTGCTCTTTTAGGACTTCAGCTGCTTCTTTAGTGTTCGGTCCGGCATCGATCAGTGTCAGCGCGTCACCTTTCACTAAGTAAACGATGACATCACCGACGGCAAACGGTGTCGGGACGCGAATCGGAATGATATCTGCAGTTGTCATTCTTTTGCTCCTTGTCTTCATTCATTACTCATATTTTAGCTTTTTCTCGGTCCTGTGTCATTATTGCCGTATGAGAATGTCCCTTTTTGAAAAAGCTATTGACATTAGCTTATCCCCCATTGCATAATGAACAACAACTAAAATGAGAACCATTGGAACGCTATGACGAGAATAGTATACAGGCAATGGCCAGAGAGAGCGATATCCCCAGGCTGAAAGGTATCGCGGCCCGCTTGTTTGTAGAACCTGCCCTCAAGTCGCGGTTAGGAAAACCTAAACGTTTCCCGCGTTACGGGATTTGAGCTGAGCACAAGTTGTGCTAATGAGGGTGGTACCGCGAACCTTTTCGTCCTTTACGTGATGAAAAGGTTTTTTGTTGTTCTGATAGAAGGAGGATATCCATGAAAAAGATAGGATTTGTCGGCGCCGGGTCCATGGCTGAAGCAATGATCAACGGCTTTTTGCAAAGCGGCATTACAAAACCTGAAAATATTTATATCACAAACAGGTCAAACGAAGAGAGACTCAATGAATTAAAGGAAATGTACGGCGTGCGTCCATGCAGGGATAAGAGCGAGTTTTTCACACAAACAGATATCGTCGTTCTCGCTTTTAAGCCTAAGGATGCGGCAGAGAGCATTGACAGCATTCGTTCTTACATGAAGGATCAGCTTGTCATTTCTGTGCTTGCAGGCCTTACCATCGAAACCATTCAGCATTATTTCGGCAGAAAGCTTGCTGTCATACGGGTGATGCCGAATACTTCAGCTGCCATCAGAAAATCAGCAACCGGATTTTCCGTAAGCGCTGAAGCAAGCCAAGACGATATCACGGCGGCTACAGCATTGCTAGAAACAATCGGAGACGCCACATTGGTTGAGGAGCTGCACCTTGATGCCGTTACCGCGATAGCAGGCAGCGGTCCCGCTTACCTGTATCGCTATATCGAAGCGATGGAAAAAGCGGCGCAAACGGTCGGTTTAGAGGAGGAAACGGCTAAAAAATTGATCCTGCAGACAATGGCCGGCGCTACAGACATGCTTCGTCAAAGCGGAAAACAGCCTGCACAGCTGCGCAGGGAGATTACGAGCCCCGGGGGAACAACAGAGGCAGGCCTTCGCGCTTTAACGGAAGCCCGCTTTGAAGAAGCGATCATTCATTGTATTGAAGAAACAGCCAAACGAAGCGCTGAAATCAAAGAGCAATTTGCCGGAGCCGCCATAGAGAAGCATTTATAGAAAAAAACACAAGACAGAAGGCAAAGCGCTTTCTGTCTTCTTTTATCTTAAGGCTGGCTGGCAGCTTCTGATTGTTTTAATAATGCAGAGATTGTAAAGGACAGCAAGTCGGGAAGCACCTCAAAGGAATAAGGCACATGCAGTCTTTCTGTCCATTTGTGCGGGTCTTTTCCAGCCGGGCCGACATTTAATACCGGGACATACAGCGCCTTGTCTTTACTGCTGGGAAGTGAATATCCTCTGTTAAAGAGCGGCATATTGCTTGTGTATGCACCAACCTCCTGTTTTTCCAGCTGAAGATAGCTCAAATCCGAGAGTCCTGGGAAATACTGAACCTCCCGTAAAGCAATGCCGTACCTGTCAGCTGCATATTGAATGAGCTTGCCAGCAGTATTCTTGATTACCTGATCGTTCTTTGATGACACTGCCGGATAAAATGGAGGGCTGTAAAAGAGAACAATGAGCGGCGCATCTTCCTTACACAGCGCTGCGAGCTCAGATACAATTCTAGTCGAAAAATCCCTGTCTCCAAGATCTCCCCTGTTTGCATAAGTGAAATTCAGCACCCGTTCTGTTTCTGAGCTTCCGACACGCCTTTTCGCACGTGCAAGCAGCTCATCAAATGTAAAAACAGAGACAGTTCGTTCAATTGGATGAAATGGCTCAAACTTCTGGAAATCACGTGTTTTTTGCTGAATATGGTTTGAAATCTTCTCTGCCGCCTGCTCTGCGGTTCTCCGCAGCATGTTATGCAGCTCACTCGCAGAGCGCTTCATTGTCAGTACATTAAATAACGTAACGGCCGTATGCGGTGTTTGGACGGAATATGCCTCCTTCAAGTCCTTTTGCATTAAGTTTACCGGCGGCGGGGTGACTTCCCCGTCAGCCATTTCGCAGTAATTCACGTTCAGTTCCAGCAGACGGTTGATCTCAGAAACCATTAAATTTGCATTTAAACCGGAAAACGGCTCTCCGACATGCGTCTCTATCCCTTTGCAGAAAAACCCTGCGAGAACCTTGCCGATGCTTCCTGAATACACATATTGCTGCTGGTCGCCCGGAAACTTTTCAAACATCGGTTCGCTATTCAAACAAGCAGTGTATGTAAGATGATATTTTTTCTCCATTTCTTTCAGCGCAGGAACGGCTTCGATCATTCCCCTTGAGTTCACTTCCTCGTCAGGAACCGTAATCAAAAGCACATTCCCATCAAAATGACCATTCATTGCCCGCTCAAGCATCGACAGCTGAACAGCCAGCCCCGCTTTCATATCCATCGTGCCTCTCCCGAACAGCCAGTCGCCGCTTTCCGCGTCTGTTCTCACACGTTCAGGAAGCAACTCTTTTTTCTCTAAAAAGGAGTTCAAAAGCTCAGCCGGCTTACAAGCCATATGTTTGAATTCTCCGTAGTCCTCTATGTCCACGACGTCAAAATGGCTCAGCAAGAGCACCGTCTGTTTGACATCTTTCTTTTTGACAAGCGCTGTCAAAAACGTTCTGCCGTCTTCCATCGGATGGAGTGTTACATGATCAGGGTTATTTTGAAAATAAGGCTTGTCCTTTAAAAGATAATAAAGATATTCTGCAAGTGCGGCCTCCCCTTTTGAACCGGTGACACTTTCATACTGGACAAGAGAAGTTAAAAGGGTAAGCAAATCATCCTTAGTCTGCCAATTCATCATTTCCGCCCTCCTATGTATAAAAACGATTTGATCCTAAAAAATAAAATGATTCCCTGTCTATTATACAGAAATGTTTGACAAATTCGGATCGTTTGAGCAGTTTATATGACGTGAAAGAAATGACTTGTTATAATCAATCTCTAAAAACCTTACGGGAGGCGAAAGAAATGGCCAGAAAATTATTCACACCTATTACGATTAAAGATGTAACGTTAAAAAACCGCATTGTGATGTCACCAATGTGCATGTACTCTTCTCACGAAAAGGACGGAAAATTACAGCCGTTCCACATGGCTCACTACATAACGCGCGCAGTCGGCCAGGTCGGATTGATTATTGTGGAAGCATCAGCGGTAAATCCTCAAGGACGAATCACAGACCAAGATTTAGGGATATGGAGCGACGAGCATATCGAAGGTTTCGCAAAGCTGACTGAGCAGGTAAAAGCGCAAGGCTCAAAAATCGGAATTCAGCTTGCCCACGCAGGACGTAAAGCAGAGCTTGAAGGAGATATTTTCGCTCCGTCTGCGATCGCGTTTGACGAGCAATCAAGCACGCCGGTTGAAATGACAACTGAAAAAGTGAAAGAAACCGTGCAGGAGTTCAAACAAGCGGCTGCCCGTGCAAAAGAAGCAGGCTTTGATGTAATTGAGATTCATGCGGCACACGGTTACTTAATTCATGAATTTTTATCTCCGCTTTCTAACCATCGCACAGATGAATACGGCGGCTCACCAGAAAACCGCTACCGTTTCTTAAGAGAAATCATTGATGAAGTCAAACAAGTGTGGGACGGTCCTTTATTTGTCCGTGTATCGGCTTCTGACTATACAGACAAAGGCTTAGACATCGCTGATCATATCGGTTTTGCAAAATGGATGAAGGAGCAGGGCGTTGACTTAATTGACTGCAGCTCAGGTGCCCTTGTTCATGCAGACATTAACGTATTCCCTGGCTATCAGGTCAGCTTTGCCGAGAAAATCCGAGAACAGGCTGATATGGCGACTGGTGCTGTCGGAATGATTACAAATGGTTCAATGGCTGAAGAAATTCTTCAAAATAACCGTGCAGACCTCATCTTTATCGGCAGAGAGCTATTACGCGATCCTTACTTTGCAAGAACTGCCGCAAAACAGCTCAATACAGATATTCAAGCCCCTGTTCAATACGAAAGAGGCTGGTAATCTTGAGATTCGAGATATCCGCGGCTCCGCCGCCGGATATCTCTTTTTTTATTTTTGGAGAAACGATCAGCTGACGTTCTCCGTCTCCCTAGTAGAACCAATTAGAGGAGATGACTCCAATGAGTGCAGCATGGATCGAAAGGACCTATACGGTTGACGGTTGTGAATTTCATACAAAACACCGAAAAGGATTTAGCGGTGTAACCATTGTCTTTGAAGCCGGCTATGGCACTTCTTCAGAGACGTGGAAACCACTAACAGCGGACATTGATGACGAATTTGGCATATTCACATATGATAGAGCGGGCATTGGGAAAAGCGGACAAAGCAAGGCAGAACGAACAGCCGACCAAAAGGTGAGAGAATTAGAAAGCTTGCTTAAGGCAGCAGGTATAAGACCGCCTTATCTGGCTGTTTCACATTCATACGGATCGGTTATCAGCAGTTTATGGGCCTGTAAAAACCGACAGGATATTATCGGCATGGTGCTCCTTGATCCCGCTTTAGGAGATTACGGCAATGGCGGCTTTACATTTATTCCTGAAGAAATGCATACAGCATACAGAAAGCAGATGATGCTCGAGGAGACACATGCAGACTTTTCGAAAAGTCTGCGGCAGTTCAAACAGCAGCAAGTCCATTTAGGGAACATGCCGCTTATTGTCCTGTCATCAGGTGAACGCACTGAGAAATTCGCCGCCGGTGAAGAGGACTGGAGAAACCTGCATAGCAGCATTTTGTCTCTATCCGATCAAAGCGGCTGGATACAAGCTAAAAACAGCTCACATAACATTCATCATGATGAACCTCATATCGTCCATCTGGCGATTTATGATGTTTGGTGTGCGGCCTGCCAGCAGGCCGCCCCGCTGTACCAGGCAGTCAATTAAACAAAAAACCCGGCTAAAGCAGCCGGGTCTTTTATTATTTTGTTTCGCGATGAAGGGTATATTTTTTTAACCGCGGTGAGTATTTTTTCAGCTCTAAACGATCAGGATTTGTGCGTTTATTTTTGGTTGTGATGTAGTTTCTGTCCCCTGTTTCAGTGCAAGCCAAAGTAACATTTACTCTCATGTTTAACATCTCCTTATAAAGCGTAATGATTACGTTTTATTATACAGCTAAATAACAGATTGTCAAACACCTTCTCAGCCTCTTGGAACTTGTACCTCTAAGAAATCATAAGCCGTGATGCTGTTCGGAAAAACGGCTGCCGCTTCTTTCTGAAGCTCCAAAGAGGCCTCTCCCTGATATCTTGCGCTGATATGAGTTAAGATGAGCTGCTTCGCCCCAGCTTCTTTTGCTGTTACAGCTGCTTGTTCTGTTGTACTGTGAAAATAATCAAAAGCAAGCTTCACATCATCCTTAGCAAAGGTGGCTTCATGCACAAGCACATCACAGTCCCGCGCAAGCTCTTTTATCTTATCGCTCACTCTCGTATCCCCGGAAAACACGACAGCTCTCCCCTTTTTAGGAGGCTCCAGAAAATCCTTCCCGTTTATGATGCGTCCGTCTTCAAGTGTCACAGTTTCACCTTTTTTCATTTTCGAATATACAGGTCCCGGCGGAATATTCATTTCCTTTAATAACGCCGCCTTTAAAGAACCAGGCACATCTTTTTCTTGTACGCGGTACCCAAAGGCCTCTACACCATGAATCGCGGATGCAGCTGTGACGATAAACTGGTCGTCCTCAAATACGGCTCCCTCTTCAATCTCTTGTATCACAAGCGGATATGTTAGGTGAGTTTTCGTGACGGCAAGACTTGTTTCAATAAAGGCCTTGATGCCTTTCGGTCCGTAAACCGTCAGCTCGTCCTCACCGCCCTGAAAAGAACGGCTGCCAAGAAGCCCCGGAAGACCGTATACATGATCGCCGTGCATGTGAGTAATGAAGATTTTTTCTATTTTTCGAGGTTTAATTGATGTATGTAAAATTTGATGCTGTGTGGCTTCCCCGCAGTCAAACAGCCATACAGATCGCCTTTCTTCAAGCAGTTTTAATGCGATCGACGTCACGTTTCTCGACTTAGCGGGAATTCCGGCTCCCGTCCCTAAAAAAAGTAATTCCACATTTCCTTCCTCCTACTAGAACTAGTTACCTACAAGAATACAGGATCATGCGTAAAATGTGAATCTTGCCTCTGATTCGGGCAATCCTTTCGTTCTAGAAATATTTTTGCGCCATTCTGCAAAAAAAGGTCTTAAATGTTTGCTTTCGTTGAATTTTAGATTTAAAATGAAGGAAATATGCGGGGTACTAAAATAAAGCTTCGAATAAAGTGAGGTACTTTTAGTGAAAACAAACCAACAACCAAAAGCAGTAATTGTCATATTCGGTGCAACGGGAGATTTAGCAAAACGAAAACTCTATCCGTCCATTCACCGTTTATATAAAAACGGGCAAATCGGAGAAGAGTTTGCAGTTGTAGGAGTCGGAAGAAGACCTTGGTCCAATGAGGATCTTCGCCAAACCGTCAAAACATCTATTTCCTCAGCTGCTGATAAACATATAGATGATTTCACGTCTCATTTCTATTATCACCCGTTTGACGTGACAAACCCTGGTTCTTATCAAGAGCTTAACGTACTGCTCAACCAGCTGGAAGATACATATCAAATCCCGAACAACAGAATGTTCTACTTGGCAATGGCCCCAGAATTCTTTGGGACAATTGCAAAGACATTAAAATCAGAAGGTGTTACAGCAACTACAGGCTGGTCCCGCCTTGTGATTGAAAAGCCGTTTGGCCATGACTTGCCAAGCGCGCAAGCATTAAATCAAGAAATTCGTGAAGCATTTACAGAAGATCAAATTTACAGAATCGATCACTATTTAGGAAAACAAATGGTGCAGAATATTGAGGTCATTCGATTTGCCAATGCGATTTTCGAACCGCTATGGACAAATCGCTACATCTCAAATATCCAAATCACATCAAGCGAATCACTTGGTGTTGAAGACCGTGCTAGATATTACGAAAAATCAGGCGCCCTTCGCGACATGGTCCAAAACCATATTATGCAAATGGTTGCGCTTCTCGCAATGGAGCCACCGATTAAACTGAACACAGAAGAAATTCGCAGCGAGAAAGTGAAGGTGCTGAGAGCCCTCCGCCCTATTGCAAAAGACGAAGTGGATGAGTATTTTGTGCGCGGACAATATCAAGCCGGTGAAATTGACGGTCTGCCAGTCCCTGCTTATACAGATGAAGATAACGTCGCTCCTGACTCAAATACAGAAACCTTTGTTTCTGGAAAGCTTCTGATCGACAACTTCAGATGGGCTGGTGTTCCATTCTACATTCGTACCGGAAAACGAATGAAAGAAAAGTCTACAAAAATTGTCGTTCAATTTAAGGACATTCCGATGAACCTGTACTACGGCAATGAAAACAACATGAATCCGAACTTACTCGTCATTCATATTCAGCCTGACGAAGGCATTACACTGTACTTAAACGCTAAAAAACTCGGAGGGGCAGCACACGCGCAGCCAATCAAACTGGATTACTGCAGCAATTGCAATGATGAGCTGAACACTCCTGAAGCATATGAAAAATTGATTCACGACTGTCTTCTTGGCGATGCGACGAACTTCGCACACTGGGATGAAGTGGCCCTTTCTTGGAGCTTTGTCGATTCCATTTCTGAAACATGGGCAGCCAACAAAACCCTATCGCCAAACTACGAAGCAGGTTCTATGGGTCCAAAAGAATCAGATGATCTTTTGGCGAAAGACGGCTTGCATTGGTGGAATATATAAAGAAAAAGGCTGAAAGTGCTTGTAAAGCATTTTCAGCCTTTTATTGATGTACCAAGCTCTCTGCTTCTAAGCGGCTCAAAAAGACAATTGATTTTCTCTCTGTCGTAATCTAATATCCAACTGTTATATGTTTCATACATATCCCGTATTGTTTCAGCTGCAGCAGCTAAAATATCGCAGCCTTGATCATCATAAAGATGAAAAATGGTTCTCTTTTTTATATTGATAAAGTAAATATCTTGAGAAATGCTTGGTTTTATCCCCATATCTTGATTACATATCGCTCTCAGCATTGAAATATATCTTACATCACCAGCTTTACACCTCAGAAAAAATCTATGCGTTTTATCATCATCATCAGAACAAGTATAAGAGACAGCAATGTGCTGCAGTTTTTTCAACACAGCTTTTTCTCGAATGTACCGTGAGAAAATATGCAATTTGCTCTTATATCCCCTTCTCCCTTCAAAACCAACAGCATCAGCTATAACAAATATATCATCATCTTCGGCATGTAGAGATTTAAATAAAGTGACAGCTCTCTTATATGCGTTATCTACATAAGGGCTGTGTAGATAGGCATCGTTCACATTATACCCTACACCTATTTCAAACCGGATTCCGATCTGCCAGTTATAAAACAAAGGAGGCATAAGTCGTAAACCAGGAAAATTTTCAAGTAGATACTCATTTACAGGCAAAATATACATCCTTTCGTCGGCACTCTATTTCAAAAAAATCCCGCAGCTGTCAGGCTGCGGGATTTTTACATCATTATTTCATCCATTCAGTATGGAAGACACCGTCTTTGTCTGTGCGCTCATAAGTATGGGCGCCGAAGTAGTCACGCTGCGCTTGGATTAAGTTTGCAGGCAGCACGGCTGTGCGATAGCTGTCATAATAAGCTAGTGCGCTTGAGAATGAAGGTACCGGCACACCTTGGGCAACTGCAAGTGAAATCACTTGGCGAAGCGCTCCTTGGTAGCTTTCTGCAATGTTCTTGAAGTGGCTGTCAAGCAGCAGGTTATCAAGCTCAGGATCGCGGTCGTAAGCTTCTTTGATTTTCTGCAGGAATGCCGCGCGGATGATGCAGCCGCCGCGGAAGATCATAGCGATTTCACCGTAATTGAGATCCCAGTTGTATTCTTCAGAAGCTGCTTTCATTTGGGCAAATCCTTGGGCGTAAGAACAGATTTTGCTCATGAACAGCGCTTTTCTGACTGCTTCGATCAGCTCTTCTTTATTTTCTGTAACAGGCTTCACTTCAGGCCCTGAAAGAAGGCCGCTTGCTTTCACACGCTCATCCTTCATCGCTGAAATAAAACGTGCGAATACAGATTCAGTGATAATCGGAAGCGGAACACCTAAGTCAAGTGCACTTTGGCTTGTCCATTTTCCTGTTCCTTTTTGACCCGCTTTATCAAGAATTACATCAACAAGCGGTTTGCCTGTTTCTCCATCTTTTTTCGTGAAGATATCAGCAGTAATCTCGATCAGATAGCTGTCAAGCTCGCCTTTATTCCATTCAGCAAATACTTCATGAAGCTCATCAGCTGAAAGACCGAGTACCTGCTTCAGGATGAAATAAGATTCAGAGATCAGCTGCATATCCCCGTATTCAATACCGTTGTGCACCATTTTTACATAATGGCCGGCACCGTCCGGACCGATATATGTCGTACACGCCTCACCGTCAACTTTTGCAGAAATTGCTTCAAGAATTGGCTTCACAAGTTCATGAGCTTCTTTTTGTCCGCCAGGCATGATAGAAGGCCCTTTAAGCGCTCCTTCTTCTCCGCCTGAAACGCCTGTGCCGATAAAATGAATGCCGCTTTCAGCAAGCTCTTTGTTTCGGCGCTGTGTATCTTTATAATATGTATTTCCGCCGTCAATTAAAATATCGTCCTTCTCTAAGTGAGGAAGAAGAGATTGAATTGTCGCATCTGTAGCAGTTCCCGCTTTAACCATTAACAAAATTTTGCGCGGTGTTTCCAAGGATTGAACAAATTCTTCAATGCTGTAGGTGCCAACAACGTTTTTGCCTTTAGCCTCCTGCAAAAATTCCTCGGTTTTGCTGCTTGATCTGTTGTAAACAGAAACAGAAAATCCTCGGCTTTCAATATTTAAAGCCAGATTTTTACCCATTACCGCAAGTCCGATAACTCCGATTTGTTGTTTTGACATATTCTAACGTCCCTTCTGCAAACGTTTAACCATTTTAAAATTTACATTAAAATAAAATGATATTTATACTATTGAAATTACCATACTTCACCCCCTTATTTCAAGACATTCAGCTTTTCTTTTCATCTTGAAAAAAATCTTTATTAAAGCTTGTCCCGCTTGTTTTGCTCTCGTCTTTTTTAACCTTTGCACCTTTTCTGATCAGCTTGGAGCCGTACTTTTCATTCAGTTTTTCCATCATCTGCTGAATCGGTTCATCCTTCGCATCCTCTGTAAAGCTGAACAAATCGAGCTGCTTATAGGCCTGCTCTTTTTCTACCAAATCCGTTCCGGTAATACCGAGCAGCCTGATGGGGTTTTTGTTCCAATGCTTAAAGAAGAGATGTTCTGCTTCATTATATATTTCGTTTTTTTGATCTATCGGATTCTTCAGTGTGATGCTTCTCGTAATGGTTTTCCAGTCCGCATATCTGATCATAATAAACAGCTTTGAAGCCATTACTTCCTTACGCTGCAAACGGTCGCTAACTGATGCGGACAGTTTGCGAAAAACAGCTAACAGCTCATCCTCATCGGCAGAATCATGAGAAAGTGTGGATGAATTGCCTACGCTTTTAAATTCATAAATGCGCTCCGGATCAACAGGAGCATGGTGAATGCCGTTCGCTTTATTTTTTAGACGGGGCCCGTTGATGCCGAGCAGCCGTTTTAGCGAGTGTTCGTCAGCGGCTGCTAAATCTCCAATCGTATCAATACTGAGCCCGTTCAGTTTTTCCGCCGTCTTTTTGCCTACGCCATGCATTTCTCCAACTGGGAGAGGCCAAAGGATATCAGGCACTTCTCTTTTTCTCAGGATGGTGATCCCAAGCGGTTTTTTCATATCGGATGCCATTTTAGCGAGAAATTTATTAGGGGCAATTCCGATGCTTGACGGAAGCAGCAGCTCTTTCTGCAGTCTGCTTTGTATTTCTTTTGCCGTCTCATAGGCATTGCGGCTGTATGGTGTATCCGTCATATCCATATAGCCTTCGTCGATGGATACAGGCTCCACCAAATCTGTATATTCACGGAGGATGCTAAACATCGCTCTTGAAGAGCTTCTGTAGCGGTCGAAGTTCGGCGGAAGGACGATGAGCTCAGGACAGTTACGCTTTGCTTCCCAAACCGGCATGGTTGTTTTCACGCCGTGCGCCCTTGCTTCGTAGCTGCATGTGACAACGATGCCTTTGCGTTCTTTGACGTTTCCGGCAACTGCAACCGGCTTTCCTCGGAGAGCCGGGTCATATGCCATTTCCACCGATGCATAGAAACTGTTCATATCAATATGGAAAATAATTCGGCCCTTCCCCGGCATAAACATATCTCCTTTCCGTTCATTAGACAACGGCTTGTACATATAGTAAAATGAAGGTATTGAATGGATGTGATTACAATGTTTGTGGAATCGATAAATGACGTTTTATTCTTAGTCGATTTTTTCACAATTATTCTTCCGGCTCTGACCGCCATCGGGATTGCTTTTCTCTTGCGAGAGTGCCGTGCCGGCGAGCAGTGGAAATCAAAACGAACAGATGAACATCAGACGGCCTTTCGAATAAACCGAACAGACTTTCTTATTATTATATATCATCGCATTACAACTTGGATACGTAAAGTCTTCCGCATGAATTCACCTGTGAATGATGATGAAGACGTCAGTTCCCTTCTTTTATAAACCGCATTTATAAAAAGGAGGAGAACAAATTGTTAAAAACATATCAGAAACTTTTGGCTTTAGGGGCCTTTTTGATCGTATTATGCTCGGGCAACGCAGCTTTTGCTGCAACAAATCAGGTGGGAGGTCTCGGTAACGTCGGTTTTTTCCACGACTATTTAATTGAGCCGTTTTCCTCGCTGCTGAAAGGCGTTGCCGGACTGTTTCACGGAGAGTACGGGTTGTCTATCATTCTTGTAACCGTTATTGTGCGCGTTGTGGTACTGCCTTTGTTTGTCAATCAGTTTAAAAAACAGCGTGTGTTCCAAGAGAAAATGGCAGTCATTAAACCGCAAGTAGACAGCATTCAAGCCAAAATCAAAAAGACAAAGGACCCGGAAAAGCAGAAAGAACTTCAAATGGAAATGATGAAGCTGTATCAGGAGCATAATATCAACCCGCTTGCGATGGGCTGTCTTCCAATGCTGATTCAGTTTCCGATTATGATTGGGTTTTATTACGCAATTCGTTCAACACCTGAAATTGCGTCGCACTCGTTTCTATGGTTCAGTTTAGGACAATCTGATATTCTCGTGTCCCTTAGTGCAGGGATTATGTATTTTGTCCAAGCCTATGTCGCTCAAAAGCTGAGTGCGAAATATTCCGCTGTCCCGCAAAATCCGGCAGCGCAGCAATCTGCAAAGCTAATGGTGTTTATCTTCCCTGTGATGATGACGATTTTCTCGCTTAATGTACCTGCGGCCCTTCCGCTGTACTGGTTCACCAGCGGCCTGTTCTTGACAGTGCAAAACGTCGTACTTCAGATGACACACCATAAACATAAAAAAACAGCCGCTCTTACAGAGCCGGTGAAATAAAAAAACAACTCCGGCTTTTGTTCGGAGTTGTTTTTTTATTTCCATCACTTTTTAGAACCTGCATCCGTTTAAAAAGAAGAAAATCGGGAATACCTTTACTCACATCCAAAGGAAAGGAGCTGGTGTCGTGACGGAACAGTCTCAACAAAAAAATATTTCTGTGCCTGAGGGAATTTGGATCATGAAACAAACATGGAATGATGTCTTATTTGCTCATTGGCCGGTTAATTACTCTACCCTTCGAGCTAAGATTCCGCCGCTATTGGACATAGATACATATAACGGACAAGCTTGGGTCAGCGTGCTTCCCTTTATGCTCACAAACCTTCGCGCGCGTTTTCTCCCTCCTATTCCCGGAGCCCAGTCCTTTCCAGAGCTTAACCTGCGCACTTATGTCACCTATAAAGGCAAGCCGGGCATTTATTTCTTCAGCTTAGATGCTGATCATCGGCTGGCAGTTCAAGGTGCACGGACTTTCTTTCATTTGCCTTATTTTTACGCTGATATGGAATATAGAAGCAAACGGAGAGACGCCGGAAAAGCAGAATTCGGCGCCAAGTACCGGCCGCTCTCTGCGCCTTTTACAGCGCAAGAGGATTCGCTTGATTACTGGCTGACGGAGCGCTACAGACTCTACACCGCCCATCATGACAAGCTCTATTATGAGGACATTCACCATCATCCTTGGCTTCTTCAAAGAGCCGAGGCCCAGTTTTCAATCAATACAGTGGCTGATGCTCACGAAATCACTTTACCAGACTCAGAACCGCTGCTTCATTATGCCAAAAAACAAGACGTGTTATTTTGGCCGCTTCGACAATGGCGCTGACTGTCAGAAAAAAAACCCGAATGCCAGATCCGCACTCGGGTTTTTCTTCATTATTTTGCTGCTTCTTCAATAATAGCAACAACCATTTCTGCTGTTTTCACCAGCTCTTCAATCGGCATTTTTTCGTTCTTCGTATGAATTTGCTCATACCCGACAGCAAGATTGACCGTTGGGATGCCGTGGCCTGCGATTACGTTTGCGTCGCTTCCGCCGCCGCTCGTTTGCAGCTCGCTCGTGCGTCCGATTTTCGCTGCCGCTTTTTTCGCGATTTCAACGACTTGGTCGCCATCTTGATATTTAAACCCTGGATACATGACTTCGATTTCAACTTCTGCACGTCCGCCCATATCAGCTGCCGCCTCTTCAAAAGCAGCTTTCATTTTTTGAACCTGCGCTTCCATTTTTTCTGGAACTAAAGAACGGGCTTCAGCGAGAATATGAACTTCGTCGCACACAATGTTTGTTTGTGTGCCGCCTTCAAATCGGCCGATGTTTGCTGTTGTTTCTTCATCGATGCGGCCCAAAGGCATTTTTGAAATGGCCTTGCTTGCGATTGTAATCGCTGATATACCTTTTTCTGGTTCAACTCCGGCGTGTGCAGTTTTACCGTAAATCGCCGCTCTTACCTTCGCCTGAGTCGGTGCCGCAACAATGATATTGCCGACTTTTCCGTCTGAATCAAGAGCATAACCGTAGGATGCTGTCATCATGGAACGGTCAAGCGCCTTTGCCCCGATAAGACCTGATTCTTCACCTACAGTGATGATGAATTCAATCGTGCCATGCTCAATGTTTTCTTCTTTGAGCACTTTAATTGCTTCAAACATGGCAGCCAATCCCGCTTTGTCATCGGCGCCTAAAATTGTTGTGCCGTCTGTTTTAACATACCCGTCCTCAACAACCGGTTTTACGCCGTTTCCGGGTACGACTGTGTCCATATGAGATGTAAAATAAATTGTATCTGTCTTTTTCGTTCCTTTTAATGTGCAGATCAGGTTTCCTGCTCCGTGGCCAGTGATACCCATCGTATCGTCTTCTTTTACATCTACACCTAAATCAGAAAATTTTTGTTTCAGCACTTTGCAGATTTCAGCTTCGTGCTTCGTTTCTGAATCGATTTGAACAAGCTCTAAAAATTCTTCCAGCAGGCGTTTTTCATTCACCATTTGTAAGTCCCCTCCATGTTAAAGCGGTATGTTACCGTGCTTTTTTTTCGGTCTCTCTTCTGTCTTATGTGCAAGCATGTGAAAAGCTTGGATGAGTCTTTTCCTTGATTCTTCCGGCAAAATGATGTCATCGACCATTCCGCATGCCGCCGCTTTATAAGGGCTGGCGTTTTGTTTTTTGTATTCAGCTGTTTTTTCGCGTTTTGTCTTTTGCGGGTCAGTTGACGCTTCAATATCTTTATCATACAAAATAGATGCCGCACCTTCAGCACCCATCACTGCGATTTCGGCATTTGGCCAAGCAAACACGAGATCCGCTCCGATGGATTTGCTGTTCATAGCGACATACGACCCGCCATACGCTTTTCTGATGATGAGCGTTACTTTCGGGACCGTCGCTTCTGCATAAGCAAACAGCAATTTGGCTCCGTGCCTGATAATGCCATTATGCTCCTGATGAATGCCGGGCAAAAACCCCGGTACATCTTCGACAGTTAACAGCGGGATGTCAAAGGCGTCACAAAACCGGATAAATCTCGCTGCTTTATCAGCCGCGTCAATCGTCAGGCTTCCTGCTAAATGTTTCGGCTGGTTTGCCACAATTCCGATCGTTTTTTGGCCAAGCTTTGCAAATCCGATCACTATATTTTTCGCAAAATACGGCTGAATCTCAAAAAAAGACTGCGGATCAGCCAATTCCTGAATCACCGCCCGAACATCATACGGCTTTGTGCTGTCAGCCGGCACGAGGTGGTTTATTAACGAGCTGGAGGCCTCATCCACAGATGAAGGTAGTGATATCTGTTTGTCGAGCGGCAAATAAGACAGCAGCTTCTTCACTCCTGCCAGAACCTCCTCTTCCGTTTTTCCGGAAAAGTGGGCATTTCCGCTGACGGCATTATGTATTCCCGCTCCTCCTAAGCTCTCCGCATCAACCTGTTCTCCTGTTACTTTTTCAATGACCTTCGGACCGGTAATAAACATTCGGCCCGTCTGTTCTGCCATAAAGATAAAATCAGTAAGTGCCGGAGAGTACACAGCGCCTCCAGCGCACGGCCCTAATATAACCGAGATTTGCGGAATGACTCCGGAATATAAGACGTTTCGGTAAAATATGTGACCGTATCCATCTAATGATACCACACCCTCTTGAATTCTCGCACCACCTGAGTCGTTCAGCCCGATAATCGGTGCTTTATTTTTTGCTGCAAGATCCATCAGAGAGGTGATTTTTTTCGCATGGGTTTCGCCAAGCGCCCCGCCGAATACGGTAAAATCCTGCGCAAACACATATACAGAGCGGCCGTCAATCGTACCGTAACCCGTCACGACTCCATCTCCCAATATACGCTGCTCCCTCGTTAAGCTTCGGCTCTCCATGAAGGGATATAATTCGATAAAACTATCCTCATCCAAGAGATAGGCGATCCTTTCCCGCGCTGTGAGCTTTCCCTTTTTCCGCTGTTCAGCTTGCTTCGCATGTCCCCCGCCTTCTTCCGCCTGCCTGCGCCTGTTGTATAGATGACCGATATGCTCATTCATGTTCAATGTCTTGATCTCCTTTCGGTTCACAGAGCTCGACAAGCACGCCGTTTGTTTCCCGCGGAGAAATAAACGCGATCTGTTTCCCGTTTGCTCCCTGTCTCGGCTGCCTGTCTATTACATCAATTTGCCGGTTTGATAATGCTTGAAGCTGATCTGTTAAGCCGCTGCATAAAAACGCAACATGGTGCAGCCCCTCTCCTTTTTTATCTAAAAATGTACGGACAGGGCTGTCAGGCGTTAACGGCTCGATCAGCTCCAAATAAACGCCTCCCGCTTGGAAAAGAGCAATGGTCACCTTTTGCTCTTCAACCGTTTCTTGATGAAGAAACGTTAATCCCAATACATCTTCATAAAAAGCTCTGGCCTTGTTTATGGAATAAACGGCAATCCCAATATGGTCAAGTCCGGTCATTTTCATCCCTGCTTTCCGGCGATAGATATCGCTTGTCCGCCCATACAAAACACGTTAAAATATAATCAGATTGTCTAAGGAGTGAAACCATGTCTCAAAAACTGATGAAAAGCGTTTTAATCGTGATTTTGGGAGTTTTTATTCTTTCAACAGTACTCTCAGGAATCGTTATGTTTTTATAATGATAAAAAAGCAGGCGGCCTTATTGAACGGGAACATCCTGCTTTTTTATCAGGGCTTTATGCTCAATGGCAATCTCCTCAAAAGCCCGGGAGTCTTTCGTGATCAGCACTCTCGTCCCCACCGGAATCTCTTGAAACAGATGGACAACTTCATCGTTATGCATACGTATACAGCCGTTAGATACAAATTGACCGATAGATTCTTCCCGGTTTGTCCCGTGAATTCCGTAGATCCGGCCGTCTGTCCCTCTCGCATCAAACCCAATCCATCTTGCCCCAAGCGGATTCTCAGAAGCTCCGCCTTCAATATTTTTCTTTCTGTAATAAGGATTCGCCGCTTTTACTGTAATCGAAAATTCTCCCTCAGGCGTCAGATCATCCGACTTTCCGGTTGCCACACGATAAACGCCTTCAATTTTGTTGTCGATGATGACAGCAAGCTCATTTGTTTTCTTGTTGACAATAACATACGGGTCACCTGGAAGCGGATTTTCGCCAAGAGGCCATATCGGAGAAATAATCATCAATATTGAACATAAGAAAAAACGCATAAGCTCCTCCTTTTCCATTAGGTTGACCAATGGAGGATGAGCTCATGCGAGTTAAGCGAGCGATTTTTCTGCTTTGATTCCTTTGAAATAACTTTTGATCACTAAATATTGCTCCATTTCCCCAAGAAGATGAAAGAGTGCGGCTCTCGCTTCAAATTCTTCTCTTGTCGCAGGAAGCGGCATCTCTTCGAATTCTTTTCTCATGTCAGCAAGTCTTTTCAAAAATTTGTAGGCTGTATTCCCCGGGTGAATTGCTTCCCGCAGATCGCGAAGAAACTCAGCAATCATTTTACCTTGGTCCACCGTAATGGAGATGGATGTCACTTTAGGAAGAAGGCGCTCGATGATTTCAAATTGTTTTTCTCTCATTTTAAAATAATGATAGTGCTGATTTTCGTGGCGAAGAATGTGATTTTGTACATCTCGGTACGCCAGGTTTTTGGCTTCAGTGATTAACTGGTGTGTTTCCGGAATTTCTTTTCCTGTCCAATCTTGCTCACCAGTTAACAAATACCGTTCGATTTCTGCGAAAATGACAGCAAAATTGTCCTCTATCTTTTTTCGATAGGCGATCAGCTTTCGGTCAAGGCTCGGCATATACAGATTCATTAAAAGAGCGACGCCGATTCCCACCGTAATTAACTGGACTTCATTCCAGATGAATTGGGGCGTAATGCCGCCGGACATATACAGATGAAGGATAATAACAGAGCTGGTGACGATACCTTCGTTGATTTTTAATACAACTGTTGTCGGGATGAAAATCAGCAAAAGCAATCCAATGACAAACGGATGATAACCAATCAGTTCGAAAAAGAGATAGGAAAAGAGAATTGCCAGACAGCATGCTGCAAATCGGGCCCATGACGCTTGAAGCGACCGTTTTTGTGTGATTTGTATGCACAAAATGGTGATGATTCCTGCTGATGCGAAGTTTTGCAAATGCAATAGCTGGCTTATATAAATAGCCAGAGCTGTTCCAAGTGCGGTCTTTATTGTGCGGTAACCAATTTTAAACATGTCGGACTCCATTCTATTTGTTTCTTCAACAAAAAAGAAGAAGCACAAGCCTTCTCCTTTTTCCCTATATTCTATAATATTTTTTCTAAAAAGTCCTGCGCTCTTTTGGATTTTGGCGAAAGAAAAAATTCTTTCGGGTTGCCGTCCTCGACAATCATTCCTTCATCCATAAATAACACGCGGTCGGCCACTTCTTTTGCAAAGCCCATTTCGTGTGTAACGATTACCATGGTCATACCGGTTTCGACCAGTTCTTTCATGACCTGGAGCACTTCTTTGACCATTTCAGGGTCAAGCGCGGATGTCGGCTCGTCGAACAGCATGATTTCAGGATTCATTGCCAAAGCACGAGCGATGGCGACACGCTGCTTTTGTCCGCCTGATAAACGGTTTGGATAGTCATTTCGCTTTTCAAACAATCCGACTTTGCGCAGCAGCTCTTCGGCTTTTCCCTGTGCAGTCTGCTTGGATTCTTTTTTGACATTTACAGGTGCGTACATGATATTTTCGAGAACCGTTTTGTGCGGAAAAAGATGAAAATGCTGAAATACCATTCCGATGTTTTCCCGTACCTTTAATGTATTGGTTTTCGGCTGCGTAATCTCTTTGTCTTTAATTGTGATGGTTCCGCCGTTAGGTTTCTCCAAGAGATTCAAACAGCGAAGAAATGTTGATTTGCCTGAGCCTGAAGGGCCGATGACGGCAACAACCTCACCTTCAGCGATGTTTGTTGAAATGTTTTTTAATACTTCATGTTTCCCAAATGATTTTGACAGCTTTTCAACCTTAATCATTGGATTTCAGCTTCCTTTCTACAGCCTTGCCGATAAACGTTAAAATAAGGACAAGCACATAATAAATCAATCCGGCGATAATCAGCGGCTCAAGGTAATTGTAAGTGGCGGCGCCAGCTTGATACGCGCGTCTCATAACATCGCCAAGACCAATAACTGTAACGATCGCTGATTCTTTTGTTAACGTAATTAATTCATTTACAATGGCAGGTGATATATTTTTGAAGGCCTGCGGCAAAAGCAGATCCTTCATCATTTTGCCGTACGGAACACCCAGTGCGACAGCAGCCTCTTTTTGCCCTTTATCAATTGCGTTGATTCCCGCTCTGATAATTTCCGATACATAAGCAGCGGAATTCAGTGACAATGCGACAACCGCCGCCCAAAACTGGTCAATTTGAAAGCCGAGCAGCTGCGGGAGCCCGAAATAAACAATCATAAGCTGCAGCACTAAAGGCGTGCCGCGAAATACTGATGTGTAAAAATCAGCAATCCAGATCAGCGGGCGGAATGTGCTGATCTTGCATAAGCTTAGCACAATCCCTAATATAAGTCCGATAATAGCAGATACAACAACAATTTTTAATGTGATTGCTAAGCCTTCTAATATAAAAGGAATTTGGGGGATCGTTGCTGAAAAATCCAAATTCATAGCCTTTGTCTCCTTTTCTTACAGGAAAAAAGATTTCCTATTCAATAAAAAGGCTCAACGAAAAAGTTGAGCCGCTTTTTTACTTCTCGCCAGTGAACCATTTTTTCTTCAATTTATCGAGCTCTCCGTTATCTTGCATTTCTTTGAGCGCTTTATTGAATTTATCCGTCAGTTCACTGTCTTTTCTGAAAGCAATCGCAGAACCGGCTTCTTCCGCTTTCGCATCAGGAATCACGAAGCCCTGCAGGTCATCATTTGATTTAAAATACCCTTCTGCCACCATGTCTTCAATAATCGCAGCATCAAAGCGGTCAGATTTGATTTCCTGCACCAAATCAGAAATTCTGTTGCGGTCTTCTGTTTTAAAATCATATTCCGGAGAAAGCTCTTTCCCCTTCTCTTCCTGAATGGAGCCAAGCTGAACGCCGACTGTTTTTCCTTTGAGATCTTTTAAAGACTTAATGCCGCTGTCTTTTTTGCTGACAATCATATGATTCGCTGTGTAATATACATCGGAAAAATCAACTTGTTTTTTACGATCAGGCGTCGGTGTCATTCCTGACAAAACCAAATCAACTTGTTTTGATTTCAGTGCTGTAATTAAGCTGTTAAAGTCCATATCCTGCACTTCAATTTCGTAGCCGGTTTTCTTCGCAAGGGCCTTTGCCAAATCTACATCAAAACCGACAATGTTATCGCCATCTTTATATTCAAACGGTTTGTAATCCGCCGAAGTTCCCATAACTAATTTTTTCTTGCCGCTTTCTGAACCTGAACTGCTTGAGCCGCAAGCAGATAATGCAAAGGTGATGCACGCAGCTATCAGTAATAAGAGCCATTTTTTCATGATCCATTTCCCCCATATTCATTACTTTTATCATATTTGAATATTTATTCGTTAATTTGTATTTTAAACACTTTCTTATTTTTATGCAATACTATTTTTAAAAATTATCTCAAAGCTTATTTTTCCAGTAATCTCTTTTCATATTACTAGATAAAAGGACATCTTCTGTAGCGTAGCCATTGAATAAACTCTAATATTTATTCATTATAACTTGGAATTTTATGCACAAAAAACCCCGTGCCGCTCGGGCATCCGGGGTTTTATCTTATACTTCTTCGCAATATTCTTCGAAGGCTTCCTGCAGTTTAGAGACAACTGCCATCGGCTCATGGCCTTCAATCTCATGACGCTCCACCATTTTCATGATTTTCCCGTCTTTTAGAATAGCAAATGACGGAGAGGATGGCGGATATCCTTCGAAATATTCGCGCGCTCTTGCCGTCGCTTCTTTATCCTGTCCCGCAAACACAGTCACGAGCTGGTCAGGTCTTTTGTCATAATGAACGGAATGGTATGCAGCCGGTCTTGCGATCCCGCCCGCGCATCCGCAGACAGAGTTGACCATGACAAGCGTCGTTCCTTTTTTCGTAAGTGCCTCGTCCACCTCTTCAGCTGTTTTCAGTTCGGTATATCCGGCAGCTGTAATTTCTTGTCTCGCTTGGCGGACAACATCATTCATAAATAAATTAAAGTCCATGTTCAATGAAGACCTCTCCTTTTTCATCATCTGTTCTTATGATAGCAAGGAAACCGCCTTATCGGCAAATGCTACCGCTTATATCGGAGGATTTTTTGCTTTCCGTTTACTCCTTACAAGATAAGGGAATTATATAATCAGATGTATAAATAAAGGAGCAGTTTTGTATGAGCCACCGGAAAGCTTTACTTATTCATAACGGAAACGCCGGCAACAAAAATATAGAAAAAGCATTAGGAGCTGTTGTGCCGGTTTTATCACAATCGTTAGATGAGGTGATCATTAAACAGACAAAGAAAAAAGACGATGCCTATCATTTTTGCCGTTCAATAGATGATTCTATCGAGACTGTCTTTATTCTCGGCGGCGACGGTACAGTCCATCAATGCATCAATGGCATCAGTACTTTAGAAAGAAGGCCAGCTGTCGGTATTTTGCCCGGCGGAACGTGCAATGACTTTTCAAGAGTGCTGGGCATTCCTCAAAATCTTGCAAAGGCAGCCGAAGCACTCGTGTCAGGAAAAAAATCCAAGGTTGATGTATGCCAGATGAACGATCGTTATTTTTTGAATTTCTGGGGGATCGGCCTGATCGCAGAAACATCGAATCAAATCAACGAAACGGAAAAAGCGTTATTAGGAAAAATCAGCTATTTTACAAGCGCGTTACGTACCGTCTCATCCGCTGAGTCCTTTCCTATTTCATTGACAATCGATGGGCAAGAGATAAAAGATGAAGCCGTTATGCTGCTTGTCATGAACGGACAATACATTGGAACGAATCGAATTCCCCTGCCAGATGCCAGTATATGTGACGGATTACTTGATATCCTCATTTGCCGCAGCACCAATCTCTCCGCTTTGCGCGAGCTGATGAATATGGAACAGGGCACAACAGAGCGGTTCACCGGTGAGCTGTCCTATGTTCAGGCCTCTCGCGTCGAAATTGAAACGGATACCGTCAAAAAGGCTGATACAGATGGAGAAGTGTACACACATACACCCGCTGTGATTCAAGTCCTTCCGCAGCACATTGACATGCTTATTCCCAGCAATGAATAACTGTCCGCTGGTAAAGGACGTTTATAAAGTGCGAACAGCTTCATAGAAAGAAATCCGTTGACTCTCCCCTAAGAGGAGGTCTTACAGTATAAGGGATACACTTTCGTAAAAAGGGGAAGTCACATGAAGAAACAGAACATCACATTAGCTATATTATTAACCAATTTATTCATTGCTTTTTTAGGGATCGGGCTTGTGATTCCGGTAACGCCCGCGATTATGAATGAATTGCATTTATCCGGTACCGCGGTCGGCTATATGGTTGCATGCTTCGCTGTTACGCAGCTTATTGTGTCACCAATCGCCGGACGCTGGGTTGACCGCTTCGGACGCAAAATTATGATCGTGATTGGCCTGTTGTTTTTTAGTGTTTCAGAGTTTTTATTCGGCATCGGAAAAACAGTTGACATTTTATTTATATCCCGTATGCTTGGCGGCATCAGTGCTGCTTTCATTATGCCCGGGGTCACGGCTTTTATCGCCGATATCACTACTGTTAAAACACGGCCGAAAGCGCTCGGCTATATGTCAGCCGCTATTTCAACAGGTTTTATTATCGGCCCCGGCATTGGCGGATTTTTAGCGGAAATCCATTCCCGTCTGCCTTTCTTCTTTGCGGCAGCCTTTGCGTTAATAGCAGCCATTTTATCGATGCTAACGCTTCGGGAACCGGAGCGAAATCCTGAGAATGAGAAAATAGAGGGCCAAAAGACAGGATTCAAGCGGATTTTTGCACCTATGTATTTCATTGCTTTTCTCATCATTTTAATATCGTCTTTTGGATTAGCATCGTTTGAATCTTTATTTGCGTTATTCGTTGATCATAAATTCGGATTTACGGCCAGTGACATTGCCATTTTGATAACTGGGGGAGCAATTGTCGGAGCCATCACGCAAGTCGTCTTATTCGACCGCTTCACAAGGTGGTTTGGGGAAATCCGTTTAATCCGCTACAGCTTAATTCTCTCAACAAGTCTTGTGTTTTTGCTGACCATCGTAAATTCATATGCTGCGATTTTATTAGTTACCTTCACCGTATTTGTCGGATTTGATCTTATGCGCCCGGCAGTAACAACCTATCTGTCAAAAATTGCGGGAAATGAACAGGGATTTGCCGGCGGGATGAATTCAATGTTTACGAGTATCGGCAATGTGTTCGGCCCTATTATCGGGGGAATGCTATTCGATATTGACTTAAACTATCCATTCTATTTTGCAACAGTAGCTTTAGCCATAGGCATTGCGCTGACTATTGCCTGGAAAGCTCCTGCCCATATAAAAGCCAGCATGTAAAAAAAGCGTATTCTTTGTGTACTGCAAAGAATGCGCTTTTTTATTATACTGATCTTAAGGGGAGTGATGGCATGAAGGACTCGTTTTACTCAATTGGACAAGTTTCAAAACTGGCAAATGTGTCGATTAAAGCGCTTCGTTATTACGATAAGATTGATTTATTTAAACCCGCCTACGTCGACCCGGATACGAACTACCGCTATTATACTGACTCCCAGCTCTATCATCTTGATTTGATCAAATCATTAAAATATATCGGCACACCTTTAGAAGAGATGAAAAAGGCACAGGAATTAGAGATGGAGGAACTGTTTGCTTTTTATACAGAGCAGGAAAAGCAAATCAGGGAGAAATTAGATTTTTTATCAACATTGGAGCAGACCATTTCTCTGGTGAAAAAGCGAATGAAACGGCAGATGGAATATCCTGCGCTCGGTGAGGTGTTTGTTCTAGATGAAGCAGAAATACGGATTATACAGACAGAGGCAGAGGGAATCGGGCCTGAAAACGTGCTCAACGCCTCATACAGCAAACTAAAAACATTTATCGAATCAGCTGATGGTTTTTCGAACAATAGCTACGGTGCTACTTTCTCGTTTCAGCCGTACAACAACATTGATGAAATGACTTACCGTCATATTTTCACGCCTGTCTTAACGAATAAACAAATTTCTGCGATTACGCCGGATATGGAAATCACAACAATACCAAAAGGCAAATATGTTTGTATCGCTTATAATTTCTCGCCAGAGCATTATTTTCTCAACTTACAAAAGCTGATCAAGTATATCACGGACCGTCAATTAACGGTTATCAGTGATGTTTACGAGTTAATCATACCGATTCATTATTCTCCGAAAAAACAAGAAGAATATCGGGTTGAAATGAAAATCCGAATCGCAGAATAATGGTACATAGAAAAAGAGCATTTTTTGAAGTTATCGTTCAAAAAATGCTCTTTCTGTTTGTTTAGTAGACAGATGTTTTCTCATCTATCGATTCTAAAATTTCTTTGACACGTGCCAGGAATCTTCCGCACACGAGGCCATCAAGCACTCTGTGATCTAAAGACAGGCACAGATTGACCATATCTCTGACCGCAATCATGCCATGATCCATGACAACCGGGCGTTTGACGATCGATTCCACTTGAAGAATCGCAGCCTGAGGATAATTGATGATTCCCATCGACTGAACAGATCCGAACGAACCTGTATTGTTGACGGTAAACGTTCCTCCCTGCATATCGTCTGCTGACAATTTTCCGTCTCTTACCTTTTTGGCAAGGTCGGTAATTTCTCTCGCAATGCCTTTAATCGTTTTTTCATCAGCGTTTTTGATCACCGGAACAAATAAAGAATCTTCCGTGGCAACCGCGATTGAAATGTTGATATCTTTTTTCTGAATGATTTTGTCCCCCGCCCACATGCTGTTCATTTGCGGGAATTCCTTTAACGCCTGAGCGACCGCTTTTACGAAAAAAGCGAAAAAAGTTAAATTAAAGCCTTCTGTTTTCTTGAAGGAATCTTTTATACTGTTTCGGTATGCCACCATGTTTGTGACATCGACTTCCATCATCGTCCAAGCGTGAGGAATTTCTGTTTTGCTTCGTTTCATATTTGAAGCGATAGCTTTTCTAACAGCTGTGACAGGAATTTCTTTATCTCCGGCTGCTGCAGCAGGATGAGAAACGTTTTCTTTCGTCTCCTGTTTTTGCGCTGGTGCAGGAGCTGCTGCTTTTGGCTCTTCAGTCTGTTCTGAAACGCCTCCTGAATCAATGATACGCTGAATATCTTTTCTCGTGATCCTTCCGCCGGCGCCCGTTCCTTTCACTTGCTCAAGGTCAATGCCATGCTCTCCGGCCAAACGAAGTACGGCTGGAGAAAAACGTTTCTTATTGGCCTGACTGGCTGCTTCAGTGCGGCTTTCAGGAGCAGCTTGCCCGGCAGTTGGCGCTTCCGCCTGATCTTGTTTTTGTTCAGCCGGCTTTGCACCTTCTGTTTCGATTTTGCAAATCACTTCTCCGACTTGCAGGGTCTGGCTTTCTTCTCCCACAAGCTCTGTTATTGTACCGGTAAAAGAGGACGGAACCTCCGCGTTTACCTTATCTGTCATGACTTCCGCAATCGGATCGTATTTGTTCACCTTATCTCCAGGGGCGACAAGCCATTTGCTGATCGTGCCCTCTGTTACGCTTTCGCCAAGCTGCGGCATCGTCATTTGTTCTATTGCCATGATCGTATCCTCCTTACGTCTTTAAAACTCCGCTAATTCTCTCATCGCCGCTTCTACTTTATCAGGGTTGACCATAAAGTATTTTTCCATTGTCGGCGCATAAGGCATAGCCGGAATATCAGGACCTGCAAGCCGTTTGATCGGCGCGTCTAAGTCGAACAGACAATGCTCGGATATAATGGCAGCCACCTCACTCATGATACTGCCCTCTTTTGTATCTTCTGTGACCAAAAGGACCTTTCCGGTTTTGGATGCCGCTTCGATGATCGCTTCTTGATCAAGCGGGTATACCGTTCTTAAATCCACCACATGTACAGAAATGCCGTCTTTTTCGAGACGTTCTGCCGCCTGTAAAGCAAAGTGGACACAAAGCCCGTATGTGATCACCGTGATGTCGTCGCCTTCCCTTTTTACATCAGCCTTGCCGATAGGAAGTACATAATCATCTGCCGGAACCTCTCCTTTGATCAGACGATACGCGCGCTTGTGCTCAAAAAACAGCACCGGGTCTTCATCACGAACTGCGGCTTTTAAGAGTCCTTTCGCGTCATATGGCGTTGAAGGCATCACAATTTTCAGTCCGGGCTGATTGGCGAAAATCGCTTCGACTGATTGAGAATGATAAAGCGCTCCGTGCACGCCGCCACCGTACGGCGCTCTGACAACGATCGGGCAGCTCCAGTCATTGTTGCTGCGGTAGCGGATTTTAGCAGCCTCAGAAATAATCTGGTTTACCGCCGGCATAATAAAATCAGCAAACTGCATTTCGGCAATCGGCCTCATGCCGTACATAGCCGCTCCGATACCGACTCCGGCGATCGCTGATTCAGCAAGCGGCGTATCCATGACACGCTCTTCTCCAAATTGTTCGTACAGACCGGCTGTGGCTTTAAATACCCCGCCTTTTTTTCCTACATCTTCCCCAAGAACGAAGACACGTGAATCTCGTTCCATTTCTTCTTTCATTGCCAAATTGATCGCATCAATATATGACATTACTGACATTTGTACTTCCTCCCTACTTCGCATACACATAATCGAGCGCTGACTCAGGAGCTGCATAAGGAGCGTTCTCCGCTTCATCTGTCGCCTCGTTTATGATTGCCATGATTTCGTCCAGCATGGTTTGTTCTATCTCTTCGGTCAGCAGGCCTATTTCCTTTAAGTAGGCTTGATAAGTAAATAGGGGATCACTTTTTTTCGCTTCCTCTACTTCTTCACGGCCTCTGTAGCTGCTGTCGTCGTCATCGCTGGAATGCGGTGTCAGGCGGTAAGAAATCGTCTCAATTAAGGTAGGGCCTTCTCCTCTTCGCGCCCGTTCACGCGCTTCTTTCACCGCTTGATAAACTTCGAGCGGATCGTTTCCATTCACCGTTACGCCAGGCATTCCATAGCCTACGGCACGATCTGAAATATTTTCACATGCTACTTGCTTATCGTAAGGGACCGAAATCGCGTATTTGTTGTTTTCACACATAAAAATAACCGGAAGCTTATGAACAGCGGCAAAGTTTGCCCCTTCATGGAAATCGCCTTGGTTTGAAGATCCTTCTCCAAATGTGACAAAAGCCGCAATGTCTTTTTTCTCCATTCGTCCAGCCAGCGCAATGCCGACCGCATGCGGCACTTGCGTTGTTACCGGAGAAGACCCCGTCACGATCCGGTTTTCCTTTTGACCGAAATGCCCCGGCATTTGGCGGCCTCCTGAGTTTGGATCTGCTGCTTTGGCAAACCCGGACATCATTAAGTCCTTCGCAGTCATGCCAAACGCAAGCACGACACCCATGTCTCTATAGTAAGGCAGCACATAATCCGTTTCACGGTCAAGGGCGAAAGCTGCTCCTACTTGTGCTGCTTCCTGTCCTTGACAAGAGATAACAAACGGGATTTTACCAGAGCGGTTTAACAGCCACATTCTTTCATCGATTTTTCTAGCTAACAGCATCGTTCTATACATATCAACGGCTTCCTGATCAGTCAGCCCTAATGCTTGATGTCGGTTTGTACTCATTCGAGCGCCTCCTTTATGCTTTTAAAAATGAATGGCTTTGCCATCTGCAGCAAGCGCTGCTTCTCCAATCGCTTCAGACAGCGTCGGGTGCGGGTGGATCGTTTGTCCGACCTCCCATGGCGTCGCATCCAGCACTTTTGCAAGACCTGCTTCTGATATCATGTCAGTGACATGCGGGCCTATCATATGCACGCCGAGAATATCATCCGTTTCACGGTCCGCCACGATTTTTACAAATCCGTCGCTTTCTCCATATACAAGCGCTTTTCCAATTGCCATAAATGGGAACTTGCCGATCTTGACATTATGCCCATTCGCTATTGCCTCATCTTCTGTTAAGCCGACACTGGCAGCTTCAGGGCTTGAGTAAATGCACTTCGGTACAAGTGTTGGATCAAGCGGATGCGGATTGAGACCCGCAAAATGCTCAACGGCAATGATTCCTTCATGCGATGCAACATGAGCTAACTGAAGGCCACCGATTACGTCTCCGATTGCATAAATATGAGATTCCTTCGTTTGGCAGCTTTCATTTACTGAAATGACGCCGTTTTCAGTGACGATATCGGTGTTTTCTATACCGATTCCTTCGATATTTGCCTGTCTGCCGATGGAAACGAGCATTTTTTCAGCAGAGTAGGTAACGGTTTCTCCGTCTTTTTGCGCCTGTATGCTGATTTCGCCTGATGATTTTTTCAACGTATCAGGCAGCACTTTAGCTCCTGTGACAAACTGAATTCCTTTTTTCGTAAGAAGGCTTTGCATTTCTTTTGAAATGTCCTGGTCTTCAGTCGGCAATATCCGGTCCGCATATTCGATAACCGTTACGTTTACGCCAAAGTCATGAAGCATGGATGCCCATTCGATTCCAATGACCCCTCCGCCGACGATGATCATCGATTTTGGAAGCTCCTCCATTTGGAGCGCTTCATCCGAGGTCAAAACAAACTCTCCGTCCGCTTCCAGACCCGGAAGCATTCTCGGCCTTGAACCTGTAGCTATAATGACCTGCTTCGGGATCAGCATGTCATTTTCTTCGCCATTTCCCCGTTCAACAGAAATCGTTCCCGGCAGCGGAGAGAAAATAGACGGTCCGAGGATGCGCCCATATCCGTCATACACGTCAATTTTTCCTTTTTTCATTAAATGATTGACGCCTGCTGCAAGCTTATCAACAACAGCCTGCTTACGGTGCTGTACCTTTTCAAAGTTGAGGGAAACGCCGGACGTTTCGACTCCGAATTGATCGGCTTCACGGGCTGTCCGGTACACTTCCGCGCTTCTCAGCAGCGCTTTACTCGGAATACAGCCTTTATGCAGGCATGTTCCACCGAGCTTTTCTTTTTCTACAACGGCTGTTTTTAAGCCGAGCTGCGCCGCTCTGATCGCCGCGACATAACCGCCTGTACCGCCGCCCAGAATGACTACATCATACTCAGTTGCCATCTGACTCACTCCTGTCTGTCTATTCAATGCGATATTGTTTGGATTGCTCTTCGCCCTGCAATACCCTGAGCGCCCCTTGTGCCAGAGATTGCAGTTCGTTTTCTCCCGGATATACTAAAACGTCCGAAATCCAATCTATGTATGATCTGATGCTGGAAACAAAGCTTTTGCCGTAAGCCAGACCTCCTGTCAGAACAATGGCCTCGACTTCGCCTTTTAAAACGGCGCTTGCTGCTCCGATTTCCTTCGCTACCTGATACGCCATGGCGTCAAAAATTAAGCGGGCTTTTTCATCGCCCTCCTGAATCATTTGTTCTACTTTCACAGCGTCATTTGTACCGAGATAACCGGAGAGCCCGCCGGTTCCCACCAGTTTTTTCATCATTTCTTCTTTTGTATATTCTCCTGAAAAGCATAAATCGACGAGATCCCCCGCAGGCACTGTTCCTGCGCGTTCAGGACTGAACGGTCCCTCTCCGTGAAGGCCGTTGTTGACGTCCACCACCCGGCCCCGGTCATGTACACCTATTGTAATGCCGCCGCCCAAATGAGTAATGATCATTTTCATATTCTCATATCGTTTGCCAAGAGAGTCTGCCGCCTTACGGGCGACAGCTTTTTGGTTTAAAGCATGAAAAATGCTTTTCCGTTCAATTTCCGGCATGCCTGATATTTTAGCGAGCTCTGACATTTCGTCAACTACAACAGGGTCTACAATATAAGATGGAATGTTGAGGCCATCAGCAATTTCTCTTGCGATAATGCCTCCTAAATTGGAGGCATGCTGTCCTGCATAACCGCTTTTCAAGTCCTCAATCATATCGTCATTCACTTCATATGTCCCGCCTTCTATCGGACGGAGAAGACCCCCTCTGGCACAGACAGCATCAAATTTTGAAATATTGATGCCCTGTTCATGAAGCGATTCGAGGATATGCTTTTTTCGAAACTCATACTGGTCAATAATATGGTCGAACTGCTGCAGCTCTTCTATGTCGTGTCTCAGTGTTTTTTCAAAAATACTGCGTTCATTATGAAAAACACCGATTTTCGTTGAAGTTGAGCCTGGATTAATGGTGAGAATGCGTTTTTCATCATGTAGCATTTCAAAACCTCCAGATCAATTTCTTAGCGTCTGCTTAATATATGGTGGCCGTTTTGCAAAAACTGGCTTCTTGAGCGGCGATTGCGTTCAATTCGTTCTTCAGCCAAGCGGTCAGCCGCTAAATACGTCGGAATGCCGTCACGCTGGGAAATGTCAAGGACACGTTCAATGTTAGCGTAAATGCCCTCAACCTTTTTCAGTGCACGTTCCGCATTATAGCCATAAAGCTCATCCGCAACGTTGATAACGCCGCCCGCGTTGATGACGTAGTCCGGTGCGTAAACAATGCCCATTTCGTGAATTTGATCGCCGTGGCGAGTTTCTTTCAGCTGATTGTTAGCCGCGCCTGCAATCACTTTAGCTTTCAGCTGCTTAATAGTATCGTCATTGATGGTTGCACCAAGAGCACACGGCGCATAAATATCGCAGTTCTGAGAATAAATATCTTCTGGATCAACCGCACGAGCGCCAAAATCTTGTACCGCACGTTCAACTGATTGCTTGTTGATATCCGTAACGATTAAGCTTGCTCCTTCTTCATGAAGGTGGCGGCATAGATTGTAAGCCACGTTGCCAACACCCTGTACAGCGATGGTTTTTCCTTCAAGAGAGTCCGTGCCGAATGCAGCTTTAGCGGCAGCCTTCATGCCTTTATACACCCCGTAAGCAGTAACAGGAGACGGATTTCCTGAAGAGCCGAATGCTGGGGAAATACCTGTGACAAAATCTGTTTCATCATGAATGATATCCATATCCTCAACCGTTGTGCCGACATCCTCAGCCGTAATATATCTGCCGTTAAGCCCTTGAATATAACGGCCGAACGCGCGGAACATTTCTTCATTTTTATCCTTGCGCGGATCGCCGATGATAACCGTTTTTCCGCCACCCAGGTTTAAGCCTGCCGCCGCGTTTTTATAGGTCATGCCTCTTGCAAGTCTCAGTGCGTCTTCAATCGCAGCTTCTTCATTTTCATACGTCCACATTCTCGTTCCGCCGAGCGCTGGTCCCAGTGTTGTATCATGAATTGCGATAATTGCCTTTAATCCTGATTGTTCGTCTTGGCAGAAAACCAATTGCTCATAATCGTATTGCTCCATATATTTAAAAAGTTCCATATCAGTTCCTCCTAAAGTGTGTATTCTTCAGATGCGCATAATGCCAGCGCGATCGAATACAGTTTGTTTTCAGCGGAATCCGCTCTGCTCGTTAATGCAATCGGCGCTTTGGCCCCCGTAATGACAGCCGCCACGTGTGCTTTCGCAAAATAAATCAGTGATTTATATAAAATATTTCCCGCTTCAATCGAAGGGACAAGAAGGATATCGGCGCTGCCCGCTACGTCTCCCGAAATCTTTTTCTGAGCCGCGGCAATTTGCGATACTGCGTTATCCAAGGCAAGCGGTCCATCTACAATGCACCCTTTAATCTGCCCTCTTTTGCACATTTGGGCGAGAGCAGCTGCATTGACCGTCGCTTCCATCTTCGGATTTACCGTTTCTACCGCTGCAAGGGCAGCCGCTTTTGGCATATTGTTCCCTACTGCACGCGCGACATGAACAGCATTTTGAAGAATCTGCTGAAGCTCCTCCAGCGAAGGGGCAATATTCATAGCCGAATCTGTCACAAACATCAGTCTCTCAAAGTCAGGAATATCAAACACGGCCACATGAGAAAGGACACGGGATTTCCGCAGCCCTTCCTGTTTGTTTAATACCGCTTTAAGCAAAACAGAAGTCGGCACATTCCCTTTCATTAAGACGTCTGCTTTTTTTTGATGAACAGCGCGAACCGCTAGCTTCGCCGATTCCTCCGGCGTATTGGCATGAATGATTTCCACTTGATGCCCTTGCATGGAGGATGTCAGGTCGTTCAGTTTTTTGCTGTCGCCCACTAATAAAAAACGGACGGACAAATGCTCGGCTGCCAGTTTCACAGCCCGGATCACTTCCTCATCCTCAGCATGAGCAACCGCAATGGTCTTGTTTTTGTACATCGACGCTTTGCCGATCAAATCTTTCAGCTTCATCAGTTACCACCTTTCTTGTCTCGACTCCGCTTTTTATTATGCAAGTTCTATGCCAGCTCGGTGCGATGCTGTCATGATGGATGCGAAGAAAGATTCGTGCAGACGTTTGCGCTTATTCTGCAAATTATTGCATGCCTTCATTTGCAAGGCCGTATTTATCCATTTTGTAATATAAATTTCGAATGCTGACGCCGAGGGCTTTCGCTGTTTTCGTACGGTTAAAATGATGCTTTTCCAGCGTTTGCTGAATCAAGTGCGCTTCAAATTTTTCAACGGCCTTAGACAGCTTTTCGCCTTCGATGTCAGGAAAGTCAAACCCGGCTACCTGTTCTGCGCTGCTTTCTTTTTGTTCTATTTCAAATACAGGCAAATGCTCTTTTTCAATCCATTCCATGTGCGGCTTCAGAAAAATCATTGCTCGTCCAAGGACATTTTCCAGCTCGCGGACATTCCCCGGCCAATGGTAAGCCGACAATGCCCGCAAAGCCTGCTGGGTCAGTCCCTTTACATTCCGGCCGTAATCGCGGTTAATTTTTTGAATGAGCCTTTCACTGAGCGCTTCAATGTCTTCAATCCGCTGACGCAAAGGGGGGATAGAGATGGGATAGCGATTGATGCGGTAATACAGATCTTCACGGAACGTCCCATCCGCCATTGCTTTTTCGATATTTACATTTGTGGCTGCAATAATTCTCACATTAACAGGGATTGCCTTCGTGCCTCCCACTCTGACGATCTCTTTTTCTTGAAGGACGCGCAGCAGTTTCGCCTGCATATTTTGCGTCAGCTCGCCGATTTCGTCTAAGAAAATGCTGCCGTTATTGGCTTCTTCAAATAAGCCCTTCTTGCCGCCGCGCTTCGCTCCCGAAAACGCGCCTTCCTCGTAGCCAAACAGTTCTGATTCCAGAAGATTTTCTGAAAGAGCGGCGCAATTTACGCGGATGAATTTATTGTATTTCCTGTCGCTTTCGTTATGGATGGCATGGGCAAACAGCTCTTTGCCCGTGCCCGATTCTCCGCGCAGCAAAATCGTTGCCGGCGTTTTCGCTCCAAGCTTCGCCTGCTCAAGCGCAACCAGTATTTGCTCACTTTTGCCGATAATATCGTCAAAGGTATATTTCGCTTCGAGCGTGCGGATAATCTGCCTGGCCCTGTTAAGCTCCGCGGTCAGCATTTTAATTTCTGACACGTCATGGATCACTCCGACACTGCCTTTTAAAATGCCATCCACAATCACCGGCGCTACATTGACGATGACCTCTTTTTTATTCGGGCCGACCTTCATTCTGACGCCGCGCACTGGGCGTCTTGTCTCAAGCACCTTTAAATGCATGCTTTCCCCTTCAGAAATATCAGTGCTCGCCGGCTTGCCGATGACTTCTTTTTCAGAAAGCCCAGTCATTTTTGTGTATGCTTTATTGATCAACAGGCCAATGCCGTTTTCATCAACGACAGAAATCGCCTCGTCGGAGGATTGTATAATCGCCTCCAGCATCGTGCGCACCTGTTTTAAATTTGTCACTTCCTCCGCCAGCTCGACTGCATCTGTAATATCCTTAAATACACTGAGTGCTCCGAGCAGACGTCCGCCTTCATCAATGATCGGCAGCCTTGTTGTTACAATTTGCAAATTTTCACCCAAGAGCTGTTTTTGATTGTATTCAGGCTCTCTCGTTTTTAAAATCCGAGGCATCTTTGTGCTCGGGATGACTTCTTTGATCGGGCGTCCAATGACTTCCTCACGTTGTTTTCCCACCATATTTTCAGCCATATGATTAAACAGAATGATCTCTTCATTGATATCAATAAAAATCATTCCGTCGTGGGTGGAATTAAAGATTCGGTCATGTTTGTATGTTTGTTCTTTTAGCATTTGAATCAGCTGCTGTTTTTCTTCCATAAGCTGAAACACAATGTAAGCCATCTTTCCCGGCATAACAATGGTCTGCTCATGTTTTTCCTGAAGGAGTTCGTCAAGTACAGCTTGATCACCCGTTGTATGAATGACGATATCCGGCTTTTGTTGTATGTATGGTTTCCAATCAGATGAAACGGCAATTCCATAATGTTTTGCTTCTTTTAATCCCGGCGCTTCGGGGTTTTTGTCAACCACGGCAATAATGTCTATGATGGCTGTTTTAATGAGAATTTGTAATAACGCCGTTCCCCTTTTACCGGCACCTACGATCAGTACCTTCTGCATCCCGATACCCCTTTGTATGAAAAAATTTGCATACCTGTTTTTTCCGTTGCAATAATTTGCACAACCCTATGTTACCACGTTTTCTTCTCTTGACAAAATATTTTTTCCGCTGGACAATAAAGGAAATGAAAAATAAAGGGGTTTTCTGAACATGAGCCGACTTCTTGCGCTTTTGATTTTAGTGCTCCCCGGCGCCATTTCTGCTTTAGGCATTAAACTGATGAGAGATATGCTTTTCGGCCATACGGTAAAGCCATTTTCTTCTCTTTGGCTCCAAGGTTTATCAGGATTAATCTTTTTCGTTTTCGGCCTGTATGTGCTGGCCGGGTTCATCTTGTACAGAGACAGAAAACGCAATCAAGTCAGTCCGCGATTCAGAAAACAAAAGATGTAAAAAAGCCGGAGAATGCTCCGGCTTTTTTGTTCGCATTATTTATCAGGCAAGACGGTCTTGGCAATCGTTTTGTCCAGCGCTTCATAATCATAATAAGAAATCGTTTCATACAGCTCCTTACGCGTCTGCATATCATCAAGCCCTTCTTTTTGCGATCCGCGCTCCCTTATCAAGCTAAACATCCGTTCATAAGCCTTTGCCGCAGCTCTGAGCGAGGTGACCGGATAGATCACCATCTGAAACCCCATAGCAGCAAATTCATCTGCATGATAATACGGGGTTTTCCCAAACTCAGTCATATTGGCAAGAAGCGGGACAGGGATCTGTTCAGCAAACTGGCGAAATTCGTTTTCTGTTTGAAGCGCTTCAGGGAATATTGCGTCCGCTCCCGCCTCAATGTATGCCAAAGCGCGTTTTATTGCGGATTCAAGTCCTTCCTGCGCTCTTGCATCTGTACGGGCGACAATCACAAGTGATGGTGCCGCTTGTTTAATGGCTTTTATTTTTTGCGCCAATTCCTGAGCCGGGACAAGCTGTTTGCCATTCAAATGCCCGCATTTTTTCGGAAGCTGCTGGTCCTCTATTTGCACAGCTGCCACCCTTGCTTCCAGCATCTCGCGGGCGGTGCGGGCAGCGTTTAATACCCCGCCAAAGCCCGTATCGATATCAACGAGCAAAGGCAGGTCTGCTGCGCGGACAAGATCTTTTGCCCGTTCGGCCATTTCTGCCGACGTAACAATTCCGAGATCAGGCAGCCCCCTGCTGGCCGTATAAGCCGCACCCGATAAGTATAAGGCAGAAAAACCGGCCTCCTTCGCAAGCAAGGCGGCCATCCCGTCATGAACACCGGGAATTTGCAATATTTCCGGCGCACACATCAGCTTGCGGAAGCGTTCAGCAAGCTCTTCTTGGGACGATTGCTTATTGACGATCCAAGCCAAGATATGAATCCTCCTTTCACATACAGAACATATCGACAAAATCGTTTACACGCATCGTTTGTAATGTTTCAGAGCTGGTGCAGCGCTTGTAAATATGTTTTTGCTGCTTCTCAGAAAAATGGGTTTTGAGATTCGCAGAAAACTTTTCTAACAATTTTGGCACAGCCTCGCCTCTTCGAAAACGATGGCCCAGCGGAAATTCACATTCAACCATCTCTGTACTCGTTCCGTCTTTAAAATAAATCTGAACGGCATTTGAAATGGAGCGTTTATCTGGTTTGAGATAATCTTCCGTATATGCTTTGTTTTCAGTCACTTCCATTTTTTCTCGAAGTTTATCTATTCTTGGATCACTTGCCGTATCAGCCTCATAATGCTGTGCAGTGATATCACCGAATATTAAACCAATCGCTGTGATGTATTGCAGACAATGATCGCGATCCGCGGGATTATGCAGCGGGCCTTTTTTATCAATGATGCGAATAGCTGATTCATGCGTTCTGATAACAACACGGTCAATTTCATCGATACGGTCTTTGACCTGCGGATGAAGAATGACGGCACACTCTGCCGCTGTCTGGGCGTGGAATTCCGCAGGATAAGAGACTTTGAACAACACATGTTCCATGACATAAGCGTCAAGCGGGCGGGCGATCTTGATCTCTTTCTTGTTGAATAATACGTCTTGAAAGCCCCAGCCCGGAGCTGTCAAAGCTGTCGGGTAACCCATTTCCCCTTTTAATGCCATCAGTGCGAGATGAACGCCCCTGCTGGTCGCATCTCCTGCGGCCCACGATTTGCGCGAGCCTGTATTAGGCGCATGCCGGTATGTCCGCAAGGCTGCATTGTCAATCCAAGCATTCGAAAGCGCATGATTGATTTCTTCCCTTCCTCCGCCCAGCAGCTTTCCGGCTACAGCCGTCGTTGCCACCTTGACAAACAATACATGGTCAAGCCCGACACGGTTTAAGCTGTTTTCTAAAGCCAGCACACCTTGAATTTCGTGAGCCTTGATCATCGCTTCAAGGACGTCGCGAACCGTTAATGGCTCTTTTCCTTCAGACAGCCTCACTCTTGATACATAATCAGCCGCCGCAAGAATGCCCCCCAAGTTATCTGACGGATGCCCCCACTCCGCCGCAAGCCATGTATCGTTGTAATCAAGCCAGCGGATCATACACCCTATGTTAAATGCTGCCCGTACAGGATCAAGAACATATGACGTTCCCGGCACTCTGCTTCCGTTTGGCACACTGGTTCCTGGCACAATCGGGCCGAGCAGCTTGGTGCATTCGGGATAGCGGAGCGCTAAAATCCCGCAGCCGAGTGTATCCAGCAAAACGTGACCTGCCGTTGTAAACGCTTCTGAACTCGTAATCTCTTTCTCAAGCACATAGTCTGTTATTTCTTCAATGACATGATCCGTTTTCAGCATTCGACCAATTCCTTTCATGATTTGAATTTGTTCTCATATCGCGGGCCGGTATAGCGGACACGCGGGCGGAACAAGCGGTTATTGGTATGCTGTTCAATCACATGTGCGCATAAGCCTGCCGTTCTCGCACTGAAAAAGACAGGTGTATACAACGGAATTGGTATGCCAAGCATCCAATACACCGGGGCGGCGTAATAATCCAAATTCGGATAAAGCCCTTTTTCCCGCTCCATCAGCTGCTCCCCTGCTTCACACATTTCGTATAAACGGTGATCTCCGGTTCGATCGCATAATTGCTGAAGCGCTTCTTTCATCATTAGCGCTCTCGGGTCCATTTTTTTCATGTACACTCGGTGGCCGAAGCCCATGATTTTTTCTTTTTTTCTCAGTTTTGATAACAGGATTTGTTCAAAATCAGGCTTTGTTTTAGCCTCCAAAAGCATATACATGACCGCTTCGTTTGCGCCTCCATGAAGATTCCCCTTCAAAGAAGCTACAGCTCCTGTCAATGCGCCATAAAGATCCGATTGTGTTGAAGCAATCACCCTGGCCGTAAAGGTTGAATTCGGCATCTCATGCTCACTGTACAGAATGAGTGAACGGTCAAAGATCCGCTCTTCCAATGCGGACGGTATTTTCCCTGTCATCATGTATAAGAAATTCGCGCTGTAGGAAAGGTACTGAAGCGGGGGAATCGGTTTTCCTTTATTTATCTTTCTATAGCTGCTTGCTGTGAGCGCAGGCATTTTCCCTAAAAGCTGATAGGCGCGCTCCTTGTTTGCAGAAGGCGACCGATCGTCAATTTGGCGGTCGTAGCCGGCAAGAGCCGATACCCCGGTTCGCAGACAATCCATCGGATGAGTATGTTCAGGCAGCAGCTCAAGAAGACGGACAATGTCAGCCGTCAGGTTTGAAGCGCTGTTGACCTTCCTTTTGACCGTTTCCGTTTCATTTTCATCCGGCAGCCTCCCCTCCAGCAATAGATGCACCAGTTCTAGATAGCTTTTGGTTTTTGAAAGATCAATTAAATCATAGCCTCGAATCAATATCTGGCTGTACTGTGTGTCAAGATAAGAAATATCCGTTTCTGCCGCGACGACCCCATCCAGACCTGGAGAAAAATGCTGTTTACCATCCATATTCTCAACCTCCGCTTTGCGTTATTATCTGTCAGATTGCGCCAAGCAGGTGCTTGGAAATAATGAGTCTTTGAATTTCATTTGTACCTTCATAAATTTGTGTTACCTTTGCATCCCTAAGCAGCCGTTCGACCGGATAATCCTTCATATAACCATATCCTCCATAAATCTGGACTGCCTCAAGGGCAGCCTTCACCGCTGAATCGGAAGCAAATTGTTTAGCCATGGACGCTTCCTTTCCGCAGGCCAGGCCGCGGTTATGGAGATCTGCCGCATGATAGACAAGGTGCCTTGCCGCCTCTGCTCTTGTCGCCATATCGGCGAGCTTAAACGATATGCCTTGATTGGCTGCGATAGGCCTGTTGAATTGGACACGCTGTTTCGCGTAAGCAACCGCATATTCTAGGGCAGCCTCTGCGATTCCCAGCGCTTGTGCTGCAATGCCGATGCGCCCCACATTCAGATTCGCCATCGCAATTTTAAATCCATCGCCCTCTTCGCCCAGCAAATTCTCTTCCGGCACTTCCGCATTTTCAAATATCAGCTCTGTTGTATTGGACCCGTGAAGCCCCAGCTTTCTTTCTTTTTTGCCGACTGTAAAACCCGGTGTGTTCTTTTCAACGATAAAAGCCGAAATCCCGCTCCTGTTTTGGCCTGGAGCAGTTAAAGCAAACGTAATATAGAGGTCAGCAGCACCGCCGTTTGTTATGAAAATTTTCGATCCGTTTAAAATATATTTGCCGTTCTTTTTGATTGCTGTGGTGCGAAGGCTCCCGGCATCCGATCCAGAGTAAGGCTCAGTCAGCGCAAATGCACCCAAGTAGTTGCCTGAGGCGAGTTTCGGTATATATTTCACTTTTTGCTCTTCGTTTCCGAAGTACAAAATCGGATTTGTGCCCACTGAGGAATGAACCGAAAGAATGACACCGACCGCCGCGCTGATTTTAGAAATCTCATGAATGGCCAAAATATAAGAAACAACGTCCGCTCCAGCGCCGCCATATTGTTCCGGCACTGGTATTCCCATCAAGCCGTGTTCACCCATTTTCTTCATTAGCTGAAATGGAAATTCATCTGTTTTCTCCATGACCTCCGCAGCAGGAGCAATTTCTTTTCGGGCAAAATCACGCACCATCTTTCGCATCATGACTTGCTCTTGGGTTAAATGCAACTCGGCCACCCCCGGATTGGAATTGACTTCAGGTATTCTTCTCCTCGCCGTAATGATAAAAGCCGCGTCCGCTCTTTTTGCCGAGCCACCCTGCTTTGACGTACTTACGAAGCAGCGGGCAAGGACGGTACTTGGAGTCTCCAAGCCCGGAGTGAAGGACTTCCATTATCGACAAACACGTGTCCAGCCCGATAAAATCAGCTAATTTAAGCGGACCCATCGGGTGATTCATGCCAAGTTTCATGACCTGGTCTATTGCGTTTGGCTCAGCTACCCCCTCATAAAGACAATAGATGGCTTCATTAATCATTGGGAGAAGCACACGGTTGGAGACAAATCCGGGAAAATCATTGACTTTGACCGGCGTTTTCCCCATTTTTTCCGCTAATGCAATAATGGCTGACGCAGTTTCATCTGATGTCGCCAGGCCGCGAATGACTTCAACCAGTTTCATCACAGGAACGGGGTTCATAAAATGCATGCCAATGACATGTTCAGGACGGTTTGTGACAGCTGCAATTTCTGTTATAGGCAAGGAGGATGTATTGCTGGCCAAAAGCGTATGAGCCGGGCAAATATGATCAAGGTTTTTGAACAATTTAGTTTTTGCCGTCATGCTTTCTGCAATTGCTTCAATCACAACATCCGCATGCTGCGCCTCCTCCAGCGCCGGGGAAAGCGAAATACGGCTGATAACAGCCTTCACTTCTGCTTCCGTCTTTCTTCCTTTTTCAGCATCGCGGGTCAAATGCTTTTTTATGTGCTGAACCCCCGTTTCCGCTGCCTCAGGATTTAAATCATACAGCCGCACATAAAAGCCGGCTTCAGCCGCTGTTTGGGCAATTCCGCTTCCCATTTGTCCGGCGCCGGCTACCATGATATGTTTGATTTCCATTCAAATCCCCTTCTCCGTCAATGTTTTAATGAACTTGAACCAAGACAGCGTCTCCCTGAGCCGCCCCGCTGCAAATAGCAGCAATACCCAGTCCGCCTCCCCGGCGCTTTAATTCGTACACAAGTGTCATCAAAATTCTCGCACCGCTAGCGCCGATCGGGTGGCCCAGCGCAATCGCTCCGCCATTCACGTTTACTTTTTCAAGATCAAACCCGACGATTTTTTCACATGTTAATACAACAGAAGCAAATGCTTCATTGACTTCAAAAAGGTCAATATCCTGTAAGGTAAAGCCGGTCTTTTTCAGCAGCTTGTTTATTGCGTATCCCGGAGCAGCCGCAAGCTCATGCGCTTGCATTCCGGCTGTTGAAAAACCAAGAATGGTTGCAAGAGGAGGCTTTCCAAGTTCAGCGGCTTTTTCCTCAGACATTAATACAAATGCACCCGCTCCGTCGTTGACTCCCGGCGCATTGCCGGCTGTAATGGATCCGTCACTCGAGTATATCGGAGATAGTTTCGCAAGCTGATCGAGAGTGGTATCGCGGCGAATCGCTTCATCTTTGTCAACAATGTTTGTTTTTCCTTTCCGGCCAAGCCAGCTGACAGGAACAATTTCTTCATCAAACTTTCCTTCATCAGCCGCCTCGGCCGACCGCTTATGGCTTCGAAGGGCCCATTCATCCTGCTCTTTACGTGAAATTCCATATTCCTTGGCCGCCGTATTTCCGTGAACGGCCATGTGCACTTCATCAAAAGCGCACATTAATCCGTCATAAACCATTAAATCCCTTAGCTCACCGTTACCCATCCGCGCGCCCCAGCGGCCAGCGGGAACAGCATACGGAATATTGCTCATGCTCTCCATGCCTCCGGCAACAAGAATGTCCGCATCATGCGCCCGAATCATTTGGTCACATAGAGTGACAGCGCGGAGGCCGGAGGCGCAAACTTTATTCAGCGTTTCCGATGGCACACTCCAAGGCAATCCGGCTATACGGGCAGCTTGCCGGGAAGGTATCTGGCCCGCACCGGCTTGGACAACCATACCCATGACCGCGCCTTCCGCCTGATCTCCAGAGACTCCGGCACGCTTTAACGCCTCTTTCATAGCAGCGCCCCCGAGTTCAGCAGCTTTTACTTCTTTTAATGCCCCGCCAAATTTACCAAACGGGGTTCTCGCAGCACTTACAATAACTGTTTTCCTCATAGTGTCACCTCAAATCAAAAGATAGACAGCGCTTACATTTCTGGGTGTCTTCTATGAATGTATGCTTTGAAACAGGTATGAATGAATGAAAAAGAAGGCTGCACCGGCAGCCTTCTTGAAAACTAATTTCTTCTATTCAATTTCTTAGCGATGGCAGCAGCCCGCTCAGGAAAATCTGTGAAAATGCCGTCTGCTCTCATTTTCATCAAATACTCCATATCGTCTAGCCGATTGACTGTAAAAGGCCTTACCTTAATCGAACTGTTCCGCATTTGCTCCAGCATTTCATCCGTTACCGCCGGGCTATGCAGCTTTGGGTGGTAGCCGGCTGCCGGAATGGATTTTACATATTGATCAGCCTGATATAGCACATCTGAGGTTAGTACCGCCCGCTCAATATGGGGTGCCAGCCGACCGCATAACGCTAAGCTTTCATGATTAAATGCGGACAGAATCGTTCTTTCTTCTATTTTAAATCGCTTTACTGCCTCAAGCACTTTTTCTTCCATTCCTTCATAGCGGATCACGCTATTTTTCAATTCAATGTTAATCAGAAAATCCTTTTTTTCAGCCCACGAGAGCACGTCTTCAAGCAGCGGCACCCTTACATCGCCGACTGTTTGATGATGACCGGCAGCCGCATCCGCGGATTTCAAGACATCGTACACCGTGTCCTTTACGAAACCTTTTAAGGATGTCGTCCGGTCGAGCCTTTCATCATGAATAACGGCAATACGTCCGTCTTTTGTCAGCTGAACATCAAGCTCGATACCATCCGCTCCGTTTTCAATCCCTTTTTCAAATGCAATCATTGTATTTTCGGGATAATGACCTGATGCCCCCCGATGCGCAAAAATCTTTGTCATTGTTTCACCTCAAGCCTAAAGTTGCCCGTTTTCTCCATTATACTGATTTTGGCCTTGTCACTCTAGAATTAAGGTTTCTTGTACTCAGACTATTGCGCGTAATAAGAATCGATCCCCGCGACAATCGCGTCTGCAGCTTTTTCCTGATATACTTCACTCCCAAGCTTGTCCGCATCAGAGCTGTTTGTAATAAATCCAAGCTCAGCCAGCACACTCGGCATTTTTGAATATGTAATGACATAAAAATCCGATTCTTTCACACCCCTGTCTCTTGTTTGCAAGGATGATACCAGCTCTGACTGAATATCCGATGCAAGCCGCTGACTGTTTTCCGCTTCATAATCAGACTGAAAGTACGTTTCCGTGCCTGAAGCAGAGGAAACGCCTGAATTCACATGAATACTGACAAAAAGATCGGCATGGTTTGCACTTGCTTTTGCCACCCTTTCCTCCAAGGTCAGAAAATGATCATCTGTCCTTGTAGCGACAGGATTTGCTCCTTCCGCTTTCAGCTTGTCCACAACATGACGTGAGACAGCCAAATTAATATTTTTCTCTAAGAGCCCGTTTCCGACTGCCCCGCTGTCTTTGCCGCCATGGCCGGCATCAATATATACCGTCTTCCCTGCTACCGGCTCTGCCGCTTGCGCACAGGGTGCGAGCATAAAAGCCAATCCGCATATCGCTAAACTCCTCCATAACATTCTCAAACGTTTCTCCCTCCGGTCTGTCATTACGAATTCTTTTGCTGAATATCTTCCAGCTGTAAGGTTCCGTTCTCTTTTTTTATATATTTCACCTGGACATTTGTGTGATCTGGCAGATCCTCACAATCATCGCGCTTGTCTCTTGGAACTTGTATCATGGTTTCTTCTCCGTTAAGGGAAACAGCGATTGTATGAGGATCGGCCGAGCCGATGTATTTGCCCTCTTCTGTAAACCTCGGGGCTGATTCATCCGCGCTTGCAATACTGCATCCGGAAAGCAGCAGTACAGTAAACAGAAATAGACCAGCTTGTTTCACATGATCACCTCTTCCTGATGTTTGGCTTTTATCTTTGACCAGAATGGCGGATTTGTAAAGCTTGCACAAAAGCCGGCACAACGTTTCCATGATTTTCAAAAGGGCTATCTGACCTGCTGATTTCCTGTTGTTAGAAAGAAAGCAAGCGGATCTGTCTATGAGGATGTCTCTAAAAGAGCAGCATTTTAGAAAAAATTAGCTGAAAGAAGCAACTTTATATTCATTTTAAAAAAAATTGATGAATACGGTGAGCAGATGGTTTGACGGAAGGGTTGGGCAGGCGTAAGCTTTTAAAGAATATTTACTTTACAGAAAGAAGTTACAGCTCATGAAAAAATTCGTTCTGCTGCTAGCCGCGGCGGTCATCACTTGCTCCATTGGCCATCAAATCAAAGGCGGCTACAAAAGCCCCGAAAAAGAGCGAAGAAAACCACATTCGGCACTCAAGATATTCAGCCGGTGAAGCAGATTGATTGCATCAAATTTTACATATAGGCTAGAATATGTGCGAATCCAAACGAAAGAAGATGATCTTATGAATCCAAAGTACAAACCGCTCTTTGAATCATTTACATTCCGAAGCGGCGTTACGATTGACAACCGGATCGCGGTTGCCCCAATGACCCATTATTCTTCCAATGAGGACGGTACGATTTCTGAAGCGGAGCTGGACTATATCATCCCCCGTTCAAAAGAAATGGGAATGGTGATTACAGCATGCGCAAACGTCACACCTGATGGAAAAGCATTTCCCGGACAGCCAGCCATCCATGACGACTCACATATTGCCGGGCTAAAAAGATTAGCGCAAGCCATTCAAGCACAAGGGTCAAAAGCGATTGTGCAAATTCATCACGGCGGAATTGAATGCCCTGCTGAGCTCGTTCCGAATCAGGATGTTGTCGCGCCAAGCGATGTGTCTGATAACGGCAAACAAATGGCCCGCGCCTTGACAGAAGCAGAGGTTGAAAACATTGTGAAAGCTTTTGGAGAAGCGACAAGACGCGCCATTGAAGCCGGCTTTGACGGTGTCGAAATTCACGGTGCAAACGGCTACTTAATTCAGCAGTTTTATTCCCCAAAAACAAATCAGCGCACAGACCGCTGGGGAGGAAGCGATGAGAAACGATTAGCCTTCCCGCTTGCTATTGTGGATGAGGTGAAACAAGCAATTGCCGATCACGCGAAAGGTGCATTTTTAGTCGGCTACCGCCTGTCTCCGGAAGAGCCAGATACACCGGGGCTGACAATGACAGAAACCTTCACGCTTGTTGATGCCTTAGTAGAAAAAGAACTGGATTACCTCCATATTTCATTGATGGACGTCAACTCCAAAGCGCGCCGCGGGGCAGACCCGACACGTACGCGCATGGACTTATTGAATGAACGTGTCGGACACAAGGTGCCTCTGATTGCTGTTGGTTCCATCCATTCTGCTGATGACGCGCTTGCTGTGATTGAAAACGGTATTCCGCTAGTGGCGATGGGGCGTGAAATTTTAGTTGATCCTGATTGGGCTGTAAAAGTAAAAGAAGGACGCGAAAAACAAATTGAAACTGTGATAAAAGGGACAGACAAAGAAAAATATCACTTGCCTGAGCCGCTATGGCAAGCGATTGTGAACACACCTGGATGGGTTCCTTATAAAGATTAATTTGATGTGACTGCCGGAATGTTTCGGCAGTCTTTTTGATAAAAAAAGACCCTTAGGAAAGGGTCCTTTTCGTCAATCGAATAGTTTGTGCACATATTTAAATGGCAAAATGAGAAGCTGACCAATTCCTTCGGTTAGAAAATCGAACAGCAGTCCGTCACGTTTTCTGTTTTTCTTTTTTCTCCTTTTCATGATATGTCTCCTTTATACCTCAATTGCTCTTTTTGCTACGAACATACAGCGGAAAAGGTTTCAATCCGTTTTTGACTTTCTGTTTCTCATGGTCCAACCAACGAATATACATACGACCATTGCAGCAAATGAAATGAAGTCAATCAGCATACCTATTTTGTGTGACTCCACGATGATGTTTGAATTGACACAAAGCGAAAGGATAAATATAGCCATCAGCAGCCCGTACTTTTCACACATTTTCGATCACTCCAAGCGTATAAACAAATATTCACCCATCTACCGCATTCATTATAACAGATTTATCCAAAAACAAAACGCCTCCTATTTATCAGCGGAAACCAATAAATAAAAGACGTTTGATTTAAGTGCTTTTGCTGATCATGCTTAAGAAGCCTTATGCTCTAATCTCAGCTTATCCGCAACCATCGCAATGAACTCTGAATTTGTAGGTTTTGCCTTCGTCATGCTGACTGTATAGCCGAACAATGAGGAAATGGAATCAATATTCCCTCTGCTCCATGCCACTTCAATCGCGTGGCGGATCGCTCTTTCTACACGGCTAGCGGTTGTGTTGAATTTTTTGGCGATGTCCGGATAGAGGACTTTTGTAATACTGCCGAGCAGTTCGATGTCGTTGTACACCATTGAGATCGCTTCACGCAGATAGAGATAGCCTTTAATATGTGCAGGGACGCCGATTTCATGGATAATGCTTGTGATGCTCGCGTCGAGATTTTTCCTTTTTGGTTCAGGCTGGCTGCTGCGTATAATGCTGCTTTGTGATGACGGCGCGCGATGCGTCACACTGCTGGCATTTCCGCTGACCTGGCGAATATGGCCGACAAGGTTTTCCATATCAAACGGTTTGAGAATAAAGTAGGACGCTCCTAAATCGACGGCCTTTTTCGTGACATCTTCCTGCCCGAAGGCTGTCAGCATGATGACGTTTGGCTGTTTTTTCAGATCGGATTCTCTCAGTCGCTCTAAAACAGCAAGTCCGTCCAAATGCGGCATAATAATATCCAAGACGAGCACATCCGGATCTTTTTCTTTAAATAGCGACAGGCATTCCTGTCCGTTATACGCAACTCCGATGACTTCCATGTCTTCCTGTCCTTCTATATATTCACTCAACAGGCTTACCAGCTCTCGATTATCGTCGGCAACACAAACTTTAATTTTCTCCACGTTTCTTCCTCCCCAAATGTAGTTAACAGGATTCCACCTTGCTACATGTTTACATTCGACAAAACCGCTATATACCCTCTAAAAAAAATCATAACTAACAATAATAGTGGCATATCTTCGTTATTCTATGTTTTTCTCTATTTTTCGACTAAAAATGAAATTTGACAAATAAGGAAACGTGAATTTGTCGAAAAATCTTCTTTTGTTCATTTTAACGTATGTATGATGAGAAGTGAAGAGGGAGAAAAGCAAAAAAACTGCCGGAGATCCGGCAGTCAGCTTGCTTTTTCTTTTCCGTAAATATCGATTCCTGCTTCAGACAGCATCCATTCAATATGCACACCGTAACCGCTTGTCGGGTCGTTGACAAACACATGGGTGACAGCGCCGACGACCTTTCCATTTTGAATGATTGGGCTCCCGCTCATGCCTTGTACAATGCCGCCTGTTTCCTTCAGCAGTCTCGGATCGGTAATTTTTAAGACCATTCCTTTTGTAGCCGGAAATTTTTGCGGTGTCGTGCTGACGATTTCGATATCAAATTTTTCTACTTTATCATCATCAATAACCGTTAAGATTTCCGCAGGCCCTTTTTTCACTTCATTTGAAAAGGCAACCGGCAGCGCCTTATCTGATATTTTGTTTTTAATCGGCTGATGTAACGTGCCGAAGATTCCAAATGGGCTGTTTCTGTTAATGTCCCCGATCGTTTTGCGTTCAGAGGAAAATCGCGCCAGTTTTTCTCCAGGATTTCCGCCTGTCCCTTTTTCAATTGATGTCACAGTCGATTTGACAATTTCTCCATCTTCCACGACGATTGGTTTTTTCGTATCCATATCGGAGATCACGTGGCCAAGCGCTCCGTATTTTTTTGTTTTCGGCTCATAAAAAGTCATCGTGCCGATGCCCGCGGCAGAATCCCTGATATATAAACCGATTCGGTATTTGCCTTCAGCTTCATCCTTTTGAGGAATCAGCTTTGTTTTGATCTTCTGTTTATCACGTTTGATCAGCAAATCAAGTGACTCTCCGGTGTTTCCCGCCTTTTGAATAAACGGGGCAACATCATTCATTTTTTCAATTTTCTGTCCATTCATCTCAATAATAATGTCGCCTGCTGTAATACCTGCCGATTCACCAGGGGATTTTTTCCCTTCGCTTGTGTTAATTTGATGAAATCCGACGACAAGGACTCCCACGGAATGAAGTTTGACACCGATGGATTGCCCGCCCGGTATGACTTTTAAATCCGGAAGAACTTGCACTTTTGTTTTTTTGATTGGAAATCCGGCAAGATCATATACTAATTCTGACTGGCCTGACTTTTTTCCTGTGACTTTGATTTCATGCGGGTCTTTCTCAACTGTAAACGCTTCTGATGATTTTTCCTGGGCGTTTACCGATAAACTCGTTTCAATGGCTTGTGTTTGGGTTTCAAATACTCTCATTTGCGTTGGAATCAGTAAATACTCTTTTAATGGTTTGCATAAACCTACACTTAATAACGAAACAAGGAGAATTAAACCTATTGCTTTTCTGATGTTATCCGGCATTCACTACTTCACTCTCCTCGCTCCTACCCCACACCTTCTTTATGAATTGCTGCTACATCATTACTTTTGCCTTCTCAGCCCTTATTTATAACTGTCTTATAAAGAAAAACATTGGATATACTGATGAACGAATGGATGTGTATACAAAAAAATAAGCTGCGCATATCGCGCAGCTTACCCAGTTGTTTTGACTTGATCCGCTTGTTTTAACAGCTCTTTCGCATGGCGTTTCGTCAAGTCTGTGACTTCGACTCCTGCTATCATGCGTCCGATTTCCGTCACCTTCTCTTGTTTAGTCAGCGGCTTTACACGCGTCGTCGTTCTTCCGTCTTTTAATTCTTTCGCAATGTAAAGATGGGTATCGGCCATGGCTGCTACCTGAGGCAGGTGCGTAATGCATAGCACTTGTGATCCCATCGATACTTTGTGAATCTTTTCAGCAATAGCCTGAGCGACCCTGCCGCTTACGCCTGTATCTACCTCGTCAAATATAATCGAGGTAACGTCCTGCTGTGAGGAAAAAATGCTTTTAATGGCAAGCATGACCCTCGACAGCTCTCCGCCGGAAGCGACTTTAGAAAGAGATTTCAGCGGCTCGCCCGTATTGGTGGAAATTAAAAACTTCACCAGATCAATCCCTTGTTCAGTGAGCTGAACAGGCTGTCCGTTTACGACCGGCGCTTCCTCACCGCGGGTCGCCGTTCTGACCTTAAACTCCGTATCGAAAGTCGACTTTTCCATATATAAGCTTTTCAGTTCACGATGGATTTCCTCAGCCAGCTTTTTCGCCCACGTTTTTCGGATTCGGGAAACGTTTGCCGCTTCCACTGCAACATCTTTACCAACCGAATCCAGCTCCTGCTTCAGGCTTTGCAGATGGCTGTCTCTGTTTTCAATTTGATCAATCTCTTCTTCAATTTTAGAAGCATATTCTAAAATATCCTCAACGGTTGCCCCGTATTTCCGCTTCAGCTGCTTGATCTCATTAAGACGCGTCTCAATAAAATTCAAGCGCTCCGGGTCATATTCAAGCTCATCCAGCATATTTCTCATCTGAAATGTAGCGTCCTCTAAAAGGTAGTAGGAGTTCGAAACACTCTCAGAAAGTTTTTGCAGCGGTTCGTTAATATCGGATAAATCTTCAAGCTGAGACGACGCCATTCCGACCCAGTCCAGACCGCCCTGCTCGCTGCGCAGCGCGTTATAAGCATTTTGCAGTGATTCAAATATTTTCTCAAAATTCGAAATTTGCTGGCGCTCTTCTTGCAGCTGCTCATCTTCGTTCAGTTCAAGCTTTGCTGATTCGATTTCTTCCAGCTGAAATTGAATCAGATCAAGCCGGTGTGCCATTTCCTGCTCACTTTCAGAAAGCTGCTTCAACTTTTTAAGCAGCTTCATATATCGCTGATAGCCTTCCTGATACGCTTGAAGTGCGCTTTCCACTTCGGCTCCCGCAAACTTGTCCAAAAGCTGAAGATGGTTTTCGTCCTCCATTAACAGCTGGTTATCGTGCTGCCCGTGAATATCTAATAAAAGCCTGCCGATTTCTCTAAGCGACGCAATCGTTACAAGTTTGCCATTAACCCGGCATACGCTTTTTCCGTTCGTGCTGATATCCCTTCTCATGACGATCATTTCATCTGAAACGTCAATCCCCTGTTCAGCACAAACGTCAAAAACGGGATGGCCGCTATCTAACAGAAACAGCCCTTCAAGCTCGGCTTTTGTTTCTCCATATCTGACAAATTCAGATGAACCGCGGCCACCGACCAAAAGTGAAATGGCATCTATGATGATGGATTTGCCGGCTCCGGTTTCTCCTGTTAAAACCGTAAGCCCGCGTTCAAAAGAAACCGTCAGTTCCTCAATAATGGCAAAGTTTTTAATCGATAATTCAGCTAACAAACAGCATTACACCTCTTATCTTTGTTAGATTTCCTTTACAGCAGCTCTAGGAGCCGGCTTTTTACGCCGTCGGTATCTTCAGGAGTCCGGCAAATAATTAAAATGGTGTCATCTCCGCAAATGGTCCCCATAATTTCGTCCCAGTCCAGATTGTCCATAAGCGCTCCGATTGCCTGGGCATTGCCCGGCATGGTTTTCAGCACAATCATATGGCTTGCTGAGTCTATTTTCACAAAAGCATCCATCAGTGACCGTTTCAGCTTAGACAGCGGATTGAAACGCTGGTCCGCCGGTAGACTGTATTTATATGAGCCGTTATTTGTCGGCACCTTCACAAGGTGAAGCTCTTTAATATCACGTGAAACCGTGGCTTGTGTCACCTTGTATCCATCCTGCTTCAGCATGTCGACCAATTCATCTTGGGTTTCGATTTCATTGCTTGTAATGATTTCTCTGATTTTGATATGCCTCTGGCCTTTGTTCATGTAAGCACCTCTATTTCCAGCTTATCTGTTCTTATATGGTATATGATTCTCCGCAAAAAGTACATGAATGCAGAAAAAAGGAATAATAGCGCCCTATTATTCCGGTACATCTGCTTTTTTTTCTTTTAACGTCTTATGTGCTTCTTCCACTATACGGCTGATTTCCTCCTCAGGCAAACCTGCACCTTCTTGACCTTCTCCCAGCCAGTGCAAATGAAGGAGAAATTCAATATTTCCGTCTCCTCCCGTAATTGGAGAAAATGACAGGCCTTTGCAGATATAGCCCTCGCCAGCCGAAAAACTGATCATACGCCGCAGAACATCCGCATGCACCTTCGGATCTCTGACAATGCCTTTTTTGCCGACAGATTCCCGGCCTGCTTCAAACTGAGGCTTGACAAGCGCAATACAATCGCTGCCCGGTACAAGCAATGTTTTTAAAACGGGCAGGATCAGCCGAAGTGAAATAAAGGATACATCAATCGTAGCAAACTCCGGCATGCCTTTTGTGAAGTCTGCCGGAGTCGCATAACGGAAATTCGTGCGTTCCATCACGACGACGCGTTCGTCCTGTCTTAGCTTCCACGCAAGCTGATTATAGCCTACATCCACCGCGTACGACTGTTTTGCGCCGTTTTGCAGAGCACAGTCTGTAAAGCCGCCGGTGGAGGAACCGATATCAATCATAATTTTGTCCTGAACAGAGACAGGAAATTCTTTCAGCGCTTTTTCAAGCTTTAAGCCGCCTCTGCTCACATATTTCAGCGGGTTTCCTTTGATGGTCAACGGAAGCTCGCGGTCAATTTTTTCTCCAGGCTTGTCCAAGCGGTTTTCATTCGAATACACGATCCCTGCCATAATGGCCCGTTTCGCTTTTTCCCGCGTTTCCGCAAGCCCTTTTTCCACTAGTAATACATCTAATCGTTCTTTCTTAGCCGTCATGATCCAATTCCTTTATGTGTCTTCGGCGGTGCCAGCAATCGAATTCGGTCTGCCACCTGCTGTTTCGTTAATCCTATTTCTTCAAGAAGCGCCGTTACGCTACCATGTTCTATAAATCGATCCGGTATGCCCATTCTGTCGATCGGCGTATGATACATTCCCTGATCATGAGCGAATTCTAAAACCGCGCTTCCGAATCCGCCTTCTAAGACCGCTTCTTCAATCGTTAGAATCGGCAAGCCTTCATTTAGTATATCCTTCATCATCTTTTCATCAATCGGCTTAATGAATCGCGCGTTGACGACGCGTACGGAAAGGCCTTCTTTTTGCAGCTCTTCAGCAGCTTCAAGCGCCATTTCAATTGTTGTTCCAAATGTTAAGATGACCGCGTCGCTACCCGGACGCAGCACCTCCCACGTGCCGATTGGGATCGTTTTAAGCTGTTCATCCATTTTGACGCCGAGGCCGTTTCCGCGCGGAAAACGCATGGCGATCGGACCGTCGTCATAGCTGAGCGCTGTATGAACCATATGCTGCCCTTCATTTTCATCCTTTGGCATCATTAAGACCATATTTGGAATGTGGCGCATAAATGCGATATCAAATACGCCTTGATGCGTCTCGCCATCTGCACCGACTAATCCGGCACGGTCAATTCCGATAAACACATTGGCGTTTTGACGGCAGATGTCATGAACAACCTGGTCATATGCACGCTGCAGGAACGTTGAATAGATAGCAAGAAACGGCTTCATCCCTTGTAATGCCATAGCGGCTGCCATTGTAGCGGCATGCTGCTCTGCAATTCCGACATCGAACATTCGGTCAGGAAATTCCTGCGCAAAGCCTTCAAGCTTCGAACCGACAGGCATTGCCGGTGTTATCGCCACGATTCGCCCGTCCTCACGTGCCATTCGCTGTACTGTGCCGCTGACAAGGCTGCTCCATGCAGGCGCTGCGGCTTTTGGTTTTACAAAGTCACCTGTATTAATTTTATATGGGCCGGTTCCGTGCCACGTACCGGTCGTATCGGTTTCAGCAGGTTTGTACCCTTTTCCTTTTTTGGTGATCACATGCAGCAGGACAGGGCCTTTTGTTTTTTTAGCGTATTGAAGATTCTCAATCAGCTCATGATAAGAGTGTCCGTCCACAGGGCCTAAATAAGTAAATCCGAGTTCCTCGAAAAACATGCCTGAGACAAGCATATACTTCAGGCTGTCTTTGACACGTTCTGCCGTGGCGGCAAGCTTGCCCCCAACAGCCGGAATCTTCTTAAACAGGTATTCAAGTTCATCTTTCACCCATTGGTATTTCCCGGCTGTTCGCAGCCGTCCGAGCATGGAATGAATAGCACCGACATTCGGAGCGATACTCATTTCATTATCGTTGAGGATAACAATCATGTCTTTTTTCTCGTCACCGATATGGTTCAGCGCTTCAAGCGCCATTCCGCCGGTCAGCGCACCATCACCGATAATCGGAATGATAAACTCATCCGTTCCTTTAATATCGCGAGCGGCCGCCATCCCCATCGCACCTGACAAGGAAGTTGAACTGTGACCGGTTTCCCATACGTCATGTTCGCTTTCGCTCCGCTTCGGGAATCCGCAAAGCCCTTTATACTGACGAAGGGTCTCAAATTCTTTTCCCCGTCCCGTCAGCAGCTTATGGACATAAGACTGATGGCCTACATCCCACAAAAACTTGTCTTTCGGGCTGTTAAATTCCTTATGCAATGCAACGGTAAGCTCAACGACACCCAAATTAGGGCCAATGTGACCGCCAGAAGCCGATAAAGTCGTAATCAGAAACTGACGGATTTCATCACTTAATTTCTCTAATTCATCAATGGACATGTTTTTTAAAAACGACGGGTCCTGTATTGATAAAAGATCCAAAGCGGATCAACTCACTTTCAGCATGAATTTCTGCATTGATATATGTCTTAAATGCCGAGCTGAACTCAGATCATTTCTCAGGCATAAAAAAAGACAAACGCGCTCTTCCTTTTGATTTTCATCGAAACTGCTTACATTTTACCATATGTCGTGCAGCCGCTTCAAATAAGGATCGTTTTAGTGGTCTCTTGCCGCAATTAAATCACAAAGCTCATACAAAAGGTCTTTTTGAAGAGAGAGCCCGTCGATCAAGCGCTTTGCTTCTTTTATGTGACCGTCCAATTTCTTTTTGGCCCCTTCCAGTGACAGAAGTGACGGATAAGTCGATTTGTCGTTCGTTGTATCCGAGCCGACACGTTTGCCGATTTTCTCTTCACTGCCTTCTACATCTAAAATGTCGTCTCTGATTTGAAAACCGATTCCAATGTGGCTGCTGAAGACGCGCAATGTTTCAATTTCTTCCTCAGGCGCATCCGCCAAAATAGCGCCGGCGATGACGCCAAAACCGAGCAGTTTGGCTGTTTTCCGTTCATGAATGGATTCAAGTTCTTCAAGCGTGACCTGACGGTTTTCTGCTTCCATATCGGCGATCTGCCCCCCGACCATGCCCTCGGTTCCCGCTGCTGAAATCAGTTCATTCACAAGACGAAGCCGCTTTTCTGCGGATACTTCGTCTGACACATATGATGTAATCAGCTTAAAGCTTTCCGTAAGCAGCCCGTCTCCCGCTAAAACAGCCGTGGCTTCACCAAATACTTTATGGTTTGTCGGCTTTCCGCGGCGCAGATCATCATCATCCATGCAAGGCAGATCATCATGAATTAATGAATACGTGTGAATCATTTCAACAGCGCACCCGACTGGGATACCGTCTTTTTCACTTTTTCCGTACGCATTCAAAACCGTCAGCACGATGAGAGGCCGCAGCCGTTTCCCTCCGGCCTCAAGGGAATACAGCATAGATTTTTTTAATGAATCCGGGATATTAAGGTTTTCTGTATATACAAAGAGCTGTTTTTCAACCGCTTTTTTACGCTCCGCCAGAAAGCTAGCTAATTTATTTGTCACCTTCGTCTTCCTCCTGAACACTAAAAGGTGCCAGTTCGCCGTCTTCTTTTAAAATGAAGTCCATTTGCTTTTCTACTTTTTGAAGCTTTTCATGGCACATTTTTGAAAGAGCCATTCCTTCTTGAAAGTAGTTAATTGCTTGCTCCAGAGGCACATCGCCTTCTTCAAGCTTTGATACAATGCTTTCTAAGCCTTTCATCGCTTCTTCAAACGTCATGCTTTCATTTTTTTTCATGTCTGTCATTTTTCTTCCCCTCTCTTATTTAATACTTCACAGGTCAGCACGCCATCCTTCAGCTTTACCTCAAGCTGGTCTTTCTCTTCTATCTGACTGACGCTTTTTATGAGTTCATCTTCTTTATAAGCCAAGCTGTATCCTCTTTCCATAATTTGAAGGGGACTTAGCGCGTTCAGCTTGCCAAGAACGGTTTGAAACTGAGAATGCAGCTGCTTCATTTGGATATTCATATTTTTTTTCAGCTGATTCGTCTGATCCTCATACCGTTTTCTCGCCTGTTTCAGCTGTTCATGGGGATGCAGCGCCTCTAATCTGTATGTTTCGCGCTCAAGCTGTCTGCTTTTCCGGTCCAACAGCGCGGTAAGCTGAGCTTGAAACTGCTGGTATGCAAGGTCAAACTGCTGCTCTTTTTGCTCAAACAGCCGCTTAGGAAAGCGAAATGCATATGAGGATTGAAGTGTTTGAACCCGTTCTTTTTTTTGGATGAGATGCTGCTGCATCGCTCTTGTCATTCTGACTTCCGCCGTTTTCGTCCGTTCAATTAAATCAGTGGTATGGGGCACTGCAATCTCAGCTGCTCCTGTAGGTGTCGCCGCTCTGATATCCGCAACAAAATCACTGATGGTAAAATCCGTCTCATGCCCGACTGCCGAAATGATCGGTATGTTGGAAGCAAAGATCGCACGCGCTACGATTTCTTCGTTAAACGCCCACAGTTCCTCAATCGATCCGCCGCCTCTTCCGACAATTAATACGTCGCACGCCTGTTTTTCATTCGCCTCTTCAATGCGCCTAACGATTGATCTGCTCGCATTTTCACCCTGAACGAGCGCTGGAAGAACAATGACTTTTACAAGGGGATATCTTCTTTTTAGAGTTGTAATGACATCTCTGACAGCAGCACCTGTGGGTGATGTCACAACCCCGATTGTGGCTGGAAATGCGGGGATTTGTTTTTTGTAGCGTTCGTCAAATAAACCTTCTCCGGCTAGCTTCTTTTTTAATTCTTCATACGCTAAATAAAGCGCTCCGACCCCGTCAGGCTGCATTTCTTTTGCATATAATTGATAGTTTCCGCTCGGTTCGTATACGGAAATTCCGCCTCTCACCAGCACTTTCATACCGTTTTCAGGTTTAAAAGGAAGACGCTCGCTCTGTCTGGCGAACATGACCGACTGCATCCGGGCGTTTTCGTCTTTTAACGTGAAGTAAATATGGCCTCTCGTGTGTATCTTTACATTCGATAATTCGCCTTTAATCCAAATATTTTCAAGGTGAGGATCTACATCGAATTTTCGTTTTATATACTTTGTCAGCGCTGAGACAGTAACATACGCTGTTTCACCCATGTCTCAAACTCCTCTCGTAAGCATTCCTGCACCATAACTAAAGAAAACCCGCTCTGGCTTAAGGAGCCTGAAGAAGCGGGTATCGTGCTCATTATCCAGAGGCAGGGTTTTAGCCTGTCTCTGAATATCTCCAAAGATCTATGATAACGTACGTTTCGCAGATTTAACAGTATTATGCGCAAGCATCGTGATGGTCATAGGACCGACTCCGCCCGGAACAGGTGTAATAAAGGATGCTTTTTCCTTCGCACCTTCAAACTCAACGTCTCCGCAAAGCTTTCCGCTTTCCAAACGGTTAACGCCGACGTCAATAACGATGGCGCCTTCCTTCATCTGGTCAGCAGTGATGAAGTTGGCTTTACCGACCGCCACCACCAGGATGTCCGCTTTTTTCGTATGTTCAGATATATCTTTTGTTCTTGAATGACAGTATGTCACTGTCGCGTTTTCATTTAATAAAAGCTGGCCGACAGGTTTACCGACAATATTGCTTCGGCCGACTACAACAACCTCTTTACCGGAAAGGTCAATATTGGTTTTCTTCAAAAGCTCAACAATTCCGTGCGGCGTGCAAGGAAGAAATGTATCTTCGCCAAGCAGCATTTTCCCTACATTTAACGGATGAAAACCGTCTACATCCTTATCAGGAGAAATACGTTCAATCACCGCTTTTTCAGAAATATGGTCTGGAAGCGGAAGCTGAACGAGAATTCCGTGAAACTCAGGGTCTTCATTGTATTTGTCAATAATCGAAAGCAGTTCAGCTTCTGTGAGGCTGCTGTCGAATTGATCAAGCTTAAAATTCATGCCCATTGTTTCTGCTGCTTTTTTCTTTCCCCGCACGTAAGAATGAGAAGCTGGGTCATCTCCAATCAAAATAACCGCCAGGCCGGGAGTGACGCCTTGCTTTTTAAGCTCTTCTACCTCTTTTGCCAATTGTTCGCGTTTTTCTTTTGCCGTTTCTTTTCCGTCGATGATTGTTGCAGTCATTTTCTTTCCTCCTATGATTGTTCAATATCAGATTTAATGTTAGAAAGAACCCCGTTTACAAATTTTGTCGCTTTGTCATCACCAAACCGTTTCGCCAGCTCAATCGCTTCGTTCATGGAGACATTTACCGGAATGTCTTCGGCATATGCCATTTCGTATGCTGCCAGACGCAAAATAGCACGGTCAACATTGGCAATCCGGTCAAGCTTCCAATTCACCAGATGTTTCGAAATCATTTCATCCAGCTGAACCTGGTGTTCAAGTACACCGTATACAAGCTTTTCAAAGAAAGGATCTGTCTTTTCTTCATCTAATGCGTGTTCAATGGCTTCATTCACTGCAATATCGCTGACATCAATTTGAAATAGTACCTGCAAAGCTTTTTCTCTTGCTGTTCTTCTTTTCATTTTCTTTCTCCTTTGATCCTCTTTATCCGCTTGTCGTTAAGCCATAAAGAGATCATAACATATTTTTTTCGTATCCGCATATTGAAATCAAGGTTTTTCGACCCTATTACCGAATATTTTTACACACCTTCATATGATCATTCGGATTTCACGATCATGAAGAAACTCGGCTGCCTCGAGCCGGCTTTCTTCATGCTTTGAAATAAAGGGTAACGTGTAAAAAAACCAAAGGGCCGCCCTCCCCTTGGTTTTCTGTTAAGCCATTTACATTTCTTCGTCGATTTCGACTTCCTGGGCTTTTGTGTCAAATTGAATGCCGACGATGTGAATATTGATCTCGTTAATTGAAAGAGACGTCATATTTAATAAGGTTTGACGAATGTTTTCCTGAACGGCCGCTGCGACTTTCGGAATGGAAACGCCGAATGCGACAACACAGTAGACATCAATCGTAATTCCGTCATCCGCCAAGTCGACTTTTACGCCTTTGCCGTGGTTTACTTTGCCGAAGCGCTCGACGACGCCTGTCGCAAAGTTCCCGCGCATTTCAGCAACACCGTCAACTTCTGAAGCTGCGATACCGGCAATCACCTCAATGACTTCCGGCGCGATCTCAACCTTACCTAAATGCGTGTCTTCATGATCCATTTTAAGCAAGCTGTTGTCTTTCATTCAATTCACCTCCGTAAAAATTATGAGCCCATTACATCATATGTTTCTAAAAACTTCGTATTAAACTCTCCGCTGACAAATGTTTCGTGTTCAAGCAGTTTGATGTGGAACGGGATTGTTGTTTCTATGCCTTCGATGACGAATTCGCTTAATGCGCGCTTCATGCGGGCAACCGCTTCATCTCTCGTTTTTCCGTATGTGATTACTTTCGCAATCATGCTGTCGTAGTACGGAGGGATGGTATAGCCCGGATACGCGGCTGAATCTACACGGACACCTAAACCGCCCGGCGGCAGATACATTTTAATTTCACCAGGTGACGGCATGAAGTTTTTGCTTGGGTTTTCCGCATTAATTCGGCATTCGATGGCCCAGCCTTCAAATACAACATCTTCTTGCTTGAGGCTGAGTTCCATTCCTGATGCGACTCTGATTTGTTCCTTAATCAGGTCTGTTCCTGTCACCATTTCTGTGACCGGGTGCTCTACTTGAATTCTTGTGTTCATTTCCATGAAGTAGTAGCGCTGTTCTCTGTAGTCATAAATAAATTCAACTGTGCCCGCGCCTGTGTAGCCAACTGCTTTTGCAGCCTTAACCGCTGCTTCACCCATCTGCTCTCTGATTTCTGAATCAAGCGCAGGAGATGGTGACTCTTCCAAAAGCTTTTGAAGGCGTCTTTGAATCGAGCAGTCGCGTTCGCCCAAATGAATGGTATTTCCATAATTATCGGCAAGCACTTGGATCTCAACATGACGAAAATCCTCTATGTATTTTTCGATGTAAACTCCAGGATTTCCAAATGCAGTTGCAGCTTCCTGCTGAGTAATCTTAATGCCGTTAATCAATTCCTCTTCGGTGCGCGCAACCCTGATTCCTTTTCCGCCTCCGCCTGCGGTGGCTTTTATAATTACAGGATACCCAATTTCATTAGCCAGCGAAACCGCTTCTTCCACATTTTCTATAATTCCTTGTGAACCTGGAACGATCGGCACGCCCGCCTGTTTCATCGTCTCCCGCGCAACGTCTTTTGTTCCCATTTTTGAAATGGCCTCAGCGCTAGGTCCGACAAACGTGACATTCACTTCTTCACATAATTCCGCGAAGTCGGCGTTTTCAGCTAAAAATCCGTATCCCGGATGGATAGCATCTGTGCCGGTAAGCTTGGCGACACTTACGATATTTGTAACGTTTAGATAGCTGTCTTTTGATGCTTTCGGTCCGATACAAAAAGCCTCATCAGCCATTTGCACATGCAGGGCATCTTTATCAGCTTCTGAATAAACAGCGACAGTCTCAATGCCGAGCTCTTTGCAGGCTCTGATGATTCTGACAGCAATTTCTCCTCTGTTGGCGATCAATAGCTTTTTTATCATGTTAAGTCTCCTTACTCTGCTTTTACAAGAAATAGAGGTTGTCCATACTCAACCAACTGGCCGTTTTCAACTAATACTTCAACGATTTCGCCTTTTACTTCCGCTTCGATTTCGTTGAATAGCTTCATTGCTTCCACAATGCAGACAACTGTGTTTTCATTTACTTTAGAGCCTGCAGTTACATAAGGACCGGCTTCCGGTGATGAAGAAGCATAAAATGTTCCCACCATCGGCGATTTGATTTGATGCAGGTTTTCATCTTGTTTCGGCGCCTCTTGTGCAGGTGCCGGCGCTGCTTGCTGCGCTTGAGGCTGTGCCGTTTGCGGAGCCGCTGCTTGTACAGGTGCTGCCGGTGCTTGCTGCATCACTTGCACAGTACCCGCTTCGTGTTTTTTCAGTTTTAGGGAAACACCTTCATTTTCATATACGAATTCATCAATTGAAGATTCGTCAATTGTTTTAATCAGCTCATGGATTTCTTTAATGTTTAACATTCCATCGCACTCCTATGTATTGAAATTTCTTTTTTATAGGTTACTACTAAAAGTACATACTATGTTTATCTTACAGGAGCGGACTTTTGAATTCAACTCTAATATGATTGGCATGCAAAAAGCCCGCGTTTCGGCGGGCGGTTGTTCATTAACTATTTGGAAGGCTCAAATGTGACAGCAACGTCTTTCATCGTTTTAATTTCTTTGGCAACAAGGTCTATGATGGCTGTAGCTTTAGATTTGGAGTGTTTGTCAGACTTGACCGTGATGTTGATTTTGTCTCCTTCCGCATTTACGAGGGCATCTTCATAGCCTTGTGTTTTAATCAGTGTTTCAAGCTGTTTTTCTGTTCCTTCCGCTTCACTGAGGGCTGTCATTTTATCATATGCTTCGCTCTTTTCCTTTGCTGTTGCATCGTCGCTGGATACGATCGCATTCAGTTCTTCCCTTTCCTTGCTTCTGGCATCCTCTAAATCAAGGCGGTACGTTGTGAAGAGATCATCATCGGCGGTTTCGGTCACAACTGTTCCTTTTTCACTCGCTTCAGCGGAAGTTTCTTTGTCTGATGAAGAATCTTTCGTACCCTTTGTTCCGTCTTCTTTCTCTGTTTCAGCACCGTTTTTTTCCTTTGTGTCTTCCTTGGCAGGTGTTTTTTCAGTTGCTACCTCACCGCTGTCTGACGGGCTTTTTTCACTTTGCATCTGCACCGCGTTTTTACTTTCCGGTGACATGATATAATAAACACTTAACACCACAACAAGACTGAGCATTGTTAACAGCCAAACGGTTTGTTTTTTGAGCATTTATGAATCCTCCTTTATTTTTTTAGGGGCAACCGCAACCCGGTGGCTTGGAACATCCAGGACCCGTGTCACCGCTTCAATAATGGTTTGTTTTATTTGAACGTTGTCCACTCCTTGAGCAACAACGAGTACACCGCGTATATCAGGTTTTTTCGTTTGAACGACAACAGGGGTTTCTTTATCCCCATTCCTGATCATGACGATTTCTTCCTCTGATGTTTGATCCGTCACACTTCTAGTTCCGCCTTCTTTGTCTGTTTCCTCAGTTGTTGTATTTTTGCTTGATTTGTTTTTTTCATAAACCTTCAGTGACGTTGCGTCTACATTGACCACAACCGAGACATCCTCCACGCCGATAATGGTTTCAAGAATTTCCTTCAGCTGGTTTTCATATTCTTTTTCATAATCGCCAATAGAGTTTTTAGGATCATCAGATTTAGAGGCTTTAAACACTTCAGCTGTTTTCTCTTTGCTGTCCGCCGCATCAGCTGATGCCGGTGCTGTTATGGTCTGGGCGTTTTCCGTTTTCTCCGGTGAAGAAAAGAGCTGGCTGACAAGCATAAAGGAGACGCCGAGAACAAAAACGAACAGAAAGTAATGATATTTGGTCAGCTTCGGTTTTTCGCCGTCCTTCGATTGCCCCGGAAGAAACTGCTTTTTCAATACGTTCCATAATCCGTTTTTATTCATTGCCGATCCTCTCCCCGCCTTCCATATGAACCGTAATTTTCTCACTGCCGATTTCCCAAATGTCCGCAAGCTTTGTCTCAATCTGTTTAGCTTCTTTTTGTTCCGCTTTTTCTTTCGTGACGTATGCATGATCCGTATTAATGTCGATCGGCGCGACCGTTTGGACCGTTTTTTCAGAAGACGGGGCCATATACACGCTGATTGTTTTGATATCCTCTTCTGAATCTACTTTTTCTCCTGCCGTGATCTTGATTTGGTCTACTTTATATTCGTCATGACTGAACATCTCCTCCGCTTTCTTTTTTAGTTGGACAGCCATTTCTTCTAAAATATATGCGCGCTGGGAAGCTTGTATTTCTATTTTTTTTGAATTGATCTGATTTTTTATTTCGGCAGATTCCGATTGCCCGTTTTTTGTGAGGTATTCAAAGATGACTTCGGGGTCTGTTTTGAAAAGCTTAAAGATTGGAGTAAGCATGACGACGATCAGCAGCAGGCTGACTACCATTTTTGCGTACTTTTGCATGCTGGAGCTCGGCAGCAGCATATCAATAACGATTGCAAATAGGATAAATAAGACGATGCTGGTAAGCCATTCAGTTAAAAAACTCATCCGTCAGCCTCCTTTATTTCATCATCATCGTGAGGTTTCCGGCAGTAATAATGACGGTAAGGCTTAAAAAAAACATGAGAGACACAATAGCGAGAGCCGCAAAAATATAAATGACGCTTTTGCTGATGACATCGAGACAGGTAATGACCGGACCGCCGCCGAGCGGCTGGAGAATCGCGGCTGCCAGCTTGTAAATAAAAGCGAGAGAAAGCACTTTGATTGCCGGGAAAGCCGCAATACAAATCAAAATGGCGACACCTAGGATTCCTACCGTATTTTTCAGCAATAAGGAAGCGCTGATCACCGTATCCGTTGCGTCAGTAAACATTCTTCCAAGAACAGGAATGAAGTTGCCGGTAATAAACTTAGCCGTCCTGAGCGTAATGCCGTCTGTCACTGCCGCCGAGGCACCCTGCACAGAAATGACGCCGAGAAACACAGTGAGAAAGACTGCCAGCGCTCCGATGGCAATATTTCTGAGAAGATTGGACAGCTGCGTTACTTTGTATTGTTCAGTCATTGTACTGACGATGCTCAGAATTGCTGATAAGAAAATCAGCGGCATGACGATATTTTGAATCAGCAGACCGCTCGTATTCATTAGAAAGAGAATAACAGGATGAAAGAAGGCCGCAGATACAGCTCCTCCAGAGGAAGCCAAAAGCGCCAGCAGGAGAGGAATGAGAGCCAAAATAAAACTGGTCATCGTCTGAATCGCCTCTGTCGCATAATTGATCGCTACATGAAAGCTGTTCAGTGCAAGGATAATCAGCACCATATAAACAATTGCGTAGGCAACCTTGCTGACTGTGCTTTGCTGAAATGCATTTTGCAGAAGCTGAAGAATGACGCAAAAAATCGTTAGCAAAATCAACGTGCCGAGAAGCTTTCCATTGGCAAGCACTTCATGAAACAAATAAGAAAAGAGAGCCTTCAGCCATTCTTGCGGTGAAAAAGATTTATCGCCGTTTATAAACTCAAGCAAACTTCCTTTTTGACTTTCCGGCAGAAGCCCGCCGTACTCCGTCATTATGTCATTCCAAAATTCACCGATCTTGTCTGTTTCAAGCGACTCTGCCGTTTTTTCAGCCAATTGCTCCGGTGTTTCGGTATGTTCTTCTGTTTGGACCGAGTCGTCTGCTGCTTGTACAATTTCTGTGCAGCCGAATACGAGCAGCACCGCAAGAACCAACGCCCATCGAAAACGCTTCAATCTGCCGCCTCCTTTCGGTTATGACATGGAAGGTATAAGTCCGAGAATCGTTTCAATAATCACGGTTAAAATAGGAACAGCCATAACGAGAATCAGAATTTTCCCCGCCAATTCTATTTTCGAGGCGATGGCCCCTTGACCGGCATCCTTGGTGAGCTGCGCCCCGAATTCAGCAATATAGGCGATTCCGATAATCTTTAAAATCGTTTCAACATATACCATGTTGACATTGGCGTTAACGGCTATTTTTTCAATCATTCTGATAATGTCGTAGATTTGATCTACCAAATAGAGAAAAATAACACATCCGGCAAATACGACAATTAAAAAGGCAAATGTCGGCTTTTGTTCTTTTACGATCAAAGAAAGGAAGGTGGCGATCAGCCCTAAACCTACAATTTGAACAATGTCAATCTGTAAGCCCCCCTATCCTTGAAATAAAAACACAGCTTTTATCTTTTTAAAGAGGTCATCCACAATGGTGGCGACCATAAATAAAATATAGATAAAACCTAACAGCGTCACCCACTGGGCGTATTCTTTTTTTCCCATCTGATCCAAAATCGTGTGTAAAAAAGCGACCACGATTCCCACTCCGGCGATTTGAAAAATGACATTAACGTCTACTCCCATTTTATTTTTGCTCCCCTCACGTTTACATCAATAGAAGAATGAGTAACAAGCCCGCTAAAAAGCCTAAACTTTTTATCATCTTTTCATTTTTCGCTTGTGCCTGCTCAGCATCCGCTTCCGATGCCTCTAAGTGTGTAAGTGCCAGCTTGATATGTTTTTGCTGTGAGATTCGATCGTGAATCCCAAGCGTCTCGCCGAACTGCTTCAGCACATCATATTCGGCTTTTTTCAGTGACATGTTGTCCCACACTTTTTTTAAGCTTTGCTCCCATGCCGTTTTAGCGGAATCACTGCCTTTCTCCAGCTGTTCGCTAAAACTGAGAAACAGAGCCGAAACAGGCTGTGCAAGCTGTTTTGCGATCTGCTGCGAAGCGGTGTGAAGCGGTGTATGGCCGTACATAATTTCCGCCTCGAGAGATTGGAGCGCCGCACGCAGCTGACGGATTTGCCTTGGCCGTTCTGTATAAATTTTCGCCGTCTCGAAACCTGTCCATGTTGTCGCAACTACAATGAATACAGCGCCTAACAGCTTCAGCATGTTTTCACGTCCCTCGTTCCAGAAAGCACGTTTCCGTCTTTGTCATAAATACGGCTTACCGTGCCCGGCCCCTTCGTTCTGGATAATTCCAAATAGCGGTCAAAGGCTTTTTCTTCCCACAGACGCTTTAATGAAGGCCGCTTCATCAGATCAGAAATACTCCAGCCATGCGCGGATACGATGACCGAAACACCGGCATGCAGCGCCTCGAGAAGTGCTTCTGTATCCTCCGTTCTTCCGATTTCATCAACAATTATCACCTCGGGACTCATTGACCGGATCATCATCATCAGCCCCTCAGCCTTCGGACAGGCATCTAACACGTCAATTCTCTGTCCGAATTGATGCTGCGGAATGCCGCGCAGGCACCCGGCAATTTCCGACCGTTCATCGACAATGCCTGTCTTTACGGGCGGAATGCGGTTCTTGCCGCTGCTCGCAAGTCTGGCAAGATCACGAAGCAGCGTTGTTTTACCGGTTTGCGGCGGACCGATAATCAATGTATTCAGCCAGCCGTTTTGATGCAGATAAGGCAGCAGCGGTTCTGCAATTCCAAGCTTTTGCCGGGCAATTCGTATATTAAAAGACGCAATGTCGCGGAGGCCCTTCACCCCTCCGTTTTCTGTAATGACTCTGCCTGCAAGTCCGACTCTGTGGCCGCCCCTGATGGTGACATACCCTTTCTTCAGCTCTTCTTCGAGCGTATACATACTATAATTGCTCAGCCGGCTGAGGATCAGGTGGGCATCCTCGGCCGTGCCCGCATAGGACAAAAAAAGAGGTTGTCCTTTTCGTATCAGTTCAACAGGGCGGTTAACCCGAATTCTGATTTCTTCGATTTCCAGCCATTGATGTTCCGGTATTTCAGAAAGGGCGTTTTTCATGGATTCAGGGAGAACGTCAGCAATTTCATTCAACAGAGTCTCCTCCTTTCTACCGATCGGCTTCTTTAAAATGTATGATGTGAGGCAGACTTTATGACAAGCCTCTCTTTATTTGTGGACACCCGCTAAAATCAACACGACACCCGTAAAAATCAAGATCAGTTTTGCATATGACAGCTGCCCGGCAATTTGGTAGATTCCCACAGTCATGGTGATGATAAAAATCAGCGGACCGACAATAGCAAGAATGCTGTTGACCACAACCGCTTTGCGGACATCATTTGTCACAAGCATCACAATCGCGGCCGTCAGCTCAATCATGGAGGATAAAACTCGCAATCCGGCCATTGTCAAAACAGTAGAATTGATATTTCCAAGAAAAAATTTCATAGCACTCTCCCAACCTCCCATTTTTTTATATGATATGCTCTAGCTGTCGGAAGTAGTCTTGCCATTTTCGTATAAAAGAAAGATTCTGTTTTTGCGCACAAAAAAAGCCTGCTCCCAATTGGGAACAGGCCTCTTTTTTCTCCTTACGCTCTTGAAACGTAAGAACCATCTGATGTGTTGACTACAAGAGTGTCGCCTTCATTGACAAAGAACGGCACGTTTACAACAAGACCAGTTTCGGTTTTCGCAGGTTTTGTACCGCCTGATGCCGTATCACCTTTAATACCAGGTTCAGTCTCTACCACTTTCAGCTCAACCGTGTTCGGAAGTTCGATACCGAGTGTTTCATCTTGGTACATCATGATGTGTACAGACATATTTTCAAGCAGATATTTTAATTCCTCTTCAATTTGAGTTTCACTCAGTTCAAGCTGTTCATAAGAACTTGTATCCATGAATACGTGCTGGTCTCCGTTTGCATATAAGTATTGCATTGTTTTTGTTTCGATTTGCGCTTTTGCCACTTTTTCACCAGCACGGAATGTTTTTTCCTGAATCGCGCCAGTACGCAGGTTGCGAAGTTTAGAACGGACAAATGCCGCACCTTTACCCGGTTTTACGTGCTGGAAGTCAACGACGCGCCAAATGCCGCCATCCACTTCGATTGTTAATCCTGTACGGAAATCGTTTACTGAAATCATGTTTAATGTCCTCCTATATTCCAATCACAAAATAATGAGTTCTTTTGGGGAATGGGTAATTGTCCGGTTGCCGTTTTCTGTAATCACGATGTCATCTTCAATTCGGACACCGCCTGTTTCTGGTATGTAAATGCCCGGCTCCACTGTAACCACCATGCCCGGTTCAAGAATAGCTGAAGATCTGACTGACAGCCCCGGCGACTCATGAACTTCCATGCCGAGCCCATGCCCGGTTGAATGGCCGAAGTACTCGCCGTAGCCTTTTGCAGCGATATGATCCCTAGTCAGGGCGTCAGCCTCTTTGCCTGTCATGCCCGGCTTAATATGTTCGACGCCGAGTGCCTGAGCATCAAATACGACCTGATAAATTTCTTTCAATTGATCACTAGGCTGGCCTACAGCGACCGTTCGGGTAATGTCAGAACAATATCCTTTATAGTAAGCGCCAAAATCCAGCGTAACAAGATCCCCGCTTTCAATCAGTTTGTCACTTGCCACTCCATGGGGAAGGCTTGACCGAAGGCCCGAGGCGACAATCATATCAAAAGAAGAGCTGTCCGCTCCTTGGCTTCTCATATAAAACTCCAATTCATTGGCAACAGCTATTTCAGAAATGCCGGGTTTCATAAACGTCAAGATATGGCTGAAAGCATCATCTGCAATCTTCGCAGCTTCCTCTAATATCTTAATCTCTTCATTAGACTTAATCAAGCGCAACTTTTCCACGGATTCAGCCACAGGCACTAATTCAGCCTCACTGACAACCGCGTTGTAGGACGCGTATGTGCCGTAGGTCATCCTGTTTTGTTCAAAACCGAGGAGTTTGATGCCGAACTTTTCAATTGTGTCGGCAGTGGTTTGAATCAGGCTGCCGCCGTGCTCAATGATTTCAAAGCCCTTTACCTGAACCTTCGCCTGCTCCGTATAACGGAAATCTGTAATAAACGCAGCCCTGTCTCCGGATATGACAGCTAAGCCCGCTGACCCTGTAAAACCGGTCATATAGCGCAAATTGATGCTGCTTGTAATCAGCATTCCGTCTATCCCCAGCTGTTCGAACAAGTTTCTTAATTTCTCAAGTTTCATCTTTATTCTCCCCCTTGCCGGCTTAATAAATAGCGAACAGCAAGCTTGTAGCCTTCAGATCCGAGGCCGACAATCTGCCCTTTCGCAACAGGAGCGATCACTGACTGATGCCTGAATTCTTCTCTGGCGTATAAGTTTGATAAATGCACCTCAACCACAGGAGGGCTGATGCTTGAAACAGCATCCCTGATTGCATAGCTGTAATGGCTCAGCGCGCCCGGATTCAAAACAATTCCGTCATATTGTTCCTCAGCCTCGTGTATGGCGTCTATCAAATCGCCTTCATGATTAGACTGGAAAAAAGTAAGCTGAATATGTAAGGCTTCAGCAAATTGAAAAAGATCTGTTTCAATATCTGTCAGTGTGTGACGCCCAAATACATCCGGCTCACGCTTCCCCAGCCGATTGACATTCGGGCCGTTCAAAATCAAAAAATGAGGCACATGGCTCTCTCCTTTTCGCGAGGGTTTCTCATGTAAAAAATGTTCACTTCTCGTGAACATTTTATCATAACAAAAAAGGATAATACACTATTCTCTCTGTGTTCCCAGCGCACGTGCCAGCTTTTCCGAGTTCAGCTCATTATATTCAAATGAAATTGAATATCCGACAAACAGCCCGTAAAGCAGATAGATACAAATTGTTGTAATAATCGTATCTGATTTCAATTCAGTTACAGCGCGCACATCCTGGAAAATCGGATTAAACACAAAAAACACGAGCAGCCAAAGCAGCAAGCCGTATAACATACCAGGCCACATCGTTTTCAAGCGTTTCAAGAGAAGATAATAAAGAAACGCCCCGCCAATCGAAATGATGCCAATCACAATGATGCTGATAATCGTTCCTAAACCATGTTTCTTCCACTCTCCGAGTACAAACGGCTGCAATATCATATTGGGGCTGATTTCGGAAAAATGAAATAAGTAGGCGATATAACCGACGAAACTCCATAATACGCCTCCGCAAAAACCCGTCGCCGCTACCCTGGCGCCCATTGGCACAGGCGGTCCCTGATCCTCTTTTGTTTGTTCGTTTTGATCTGTATTTTTTTCACTTGTCATAACGGCCACCTCCTTGTTAAAGTGTGCCCAAAAAATGAAATGTCAATAAAAAAGCTCACACATTTTGACAGCAGCGAGTAAAATTTGAAAATAACGGGTATACTGCATGTAGAAAAAGCAAGGCTCTGGCAAATTTTCAGCCCGTCAATCTAGAGGTTTCGCGCTGTTTCCTGTACAATAGAGTGAAAGGAAATAGTTAGCAATCCTAAAGAAATAGGCAGGTTGATGAATATGTCAAAACATAAAATTCCGCCCGCTTACGGCGGGCAGGCGGTTGTGGAAGGCGTTATGTTTGGCGGAAAACACAATTACGTTACGGCCATACGAAGAACAGACGGAAGCATTGATTTCTTCAAGCTTCCCCGGAAACACAATCAGAAGCTGAACATGGTAAAAAAAATACCATTTATAAGAGGGATCGCGGCTATTATTGAAGCGAGCGCTAACGGCACAAAGCATTTGAATTTCTCGAGTGAACGCTATGGACTTGATCCGTCTGAGGACGAGACGCTTAAGGAAGAAAAAAAAGCCTCGGGGCTGTCAATGTATCTCAGCCTTGCAGTGATCGGCGTCTTATCATTTTTGTTCAGTAAATTCGTATTTACATTGGTTCCTGTTTTCTTAGCTGAACTGACAAGACCGGTTTTTCCATCGGACACAGCGCAAATCGCAGTTGAAAGTCTCTTCAAATTGATTTTGCTGCTCGGTTATATTTATTTTTTATCCATGACGCCGCTGATTAAAAGAGTGTTTCAATATCATGGAGCCGAACATAAGGTCATAAACTGTTATGAACAGAATTTGCCAATTACTGTAGAGAACGTTCAAAATCAATCACGGCTTCATTACCGCTGCGGGTCCAGCTTTATTTTATTTACCATTATTGTCGGTATGTTTGTATACTTGCTTGTTCCGACAGATCCGCTTTGGTTGCGTGTTATAGATCGTGTCGCTCTCATACCGGTTGTACTTGGGATTTCCTTTGAAGTGCTGCAGCTGACAAATAAAGTGCGTGATATTCCCGGTTTGAAATGTCTCGGGTACCCGGGCCTCTGGCTTCAGCTGTTAACGACTAAAGAACCTAAGGATGACCAAGTTGAAGTTGCAATCGAAAGCTTTAACGAGCTTCTCAGACTCGAAGAAAGATCTGAACAAAAAGAGCAGCCTTCTCACAACGTCATCTAATATCCGTTGCCCTGCTATTACTTTCGGAGGTGGACAGTTATGAATCATCGTGTACAACCTATTATTGCTGTATTAATTGCGCTGGGAGCGTTCGGTTTCCTCTATGTGCTGGTAACCAATCCCGGAGAAATGGCAAAAATGGCGATAACCATCATCTTGGCAGGTATCATTATTTATTTTATTGTGAAATATGTAATGAAGCGAAATACTGGCAGTGAAGGAGCGGCTTTTAAAAAAGCGGCCAAACAATCGCAGCGCCGGCTGAAAGAACAAAAAGCAAAGCACCGCGCCGGGCATAAAGGACGGGTGAGCCATCTGCGAAGCGTTCCGAGCGCCAGCAAACCTAAGCCGATGATTCTCAAGAAAAAAAGCCAGACGCAGCTGACTGTCATAGAAGGGAAAAAAAATAAAAAGAAAAACAGAGCGCTTTTTTAATAGGTCCACTGCTTTAAAAACTGCTCTGTCCGACTTTTACCTAGCTCAATCAGAGCTAGTTTTTTTTGTTGTGTTAAATGAAATTCGGTCGCCATCACGTTGTCAACCGGAAGAAAAATGATATTTTGCTCATAGCGTGACGCAATATGTCTTGCGTCATGCGCATCCTTCATCGTTTCAAACAGAGCGCCAAACAGTTCGAAAGCGTTTCCGATATTTTTTTTCGGCCGCTCCCTTTCATTCGGCGCAAGCGTCACCCCGATAACAGGTCGTTTTCTTTCTTTAGAAAACAGCCATATGGGAAAATTGCTTAAAACGCCCCCATCCACTACGGTGGCAGTTCCTGTATCTGTTTTTAATTTTATTGGTTCAAAAAAATAGGGAATGCTGCAGCTCATTCTTACCGCTCTGGCAACCGGAAACATATCCGGATTTAACCCGTAGCGGGCCAAGTCGTCCGGCAGCACGATCATTGTACCGTTTGTCAGATCCGAAGCGATGAGCCGCAAAGAGCCTTTTTTCAAATCGCCAAAGACGCGTACGCCTTTCGCTCTTAAAAGGTCGGCGATCCACTTTTCTAATGTGTCTCCTTTAAACAAGCCCAAACGCCAGTAAATGGACACCCATTGGAGCATTTTTAAGGGGAGAAATGAGTATCGCTGGTCCAGCAGCCTCTCTCCGTCCACTTCTTCAATCAAAGCGTGAATTTCCTTGCTTGAATAACCTGATGCAATAAAAGCGGCAATAACGGCGCCGGCGCTTGTGCCGGCAAGCCGTGCAAAGCGGAAGCCTTTTTCCTCAAGCGCTTCATAAGCGCCGGCAAGCGCCACGCCTTTTACCCCTCCGCCAGAAAACACACCGTCAATATACATCCCATACCCTCCCCCTCCATCCAATGGCTTACTATCATTTTAAGAAAAAACGCGAAGAAATAGACCAATGAATGAAGCAGGGCGCATTTCATCAAAAAAAGGCGGCCTCCTTTGAGACCCGCCTTTTTACTGATTATGATGTTCTGTTTTCTTTTGGATTGATTTCAGCTCTTTTTTACGCGCATCGTCTTCTTCAAAATATTGAACAAGATCACCGATGCGATCAATGCTGTTCCAGCTTAAATGATGCTCGATTCCTTCGACATCGTTATATATTTTCTCTTCATCAACACCAATGATTCTTAAAAACTGCTCAAGCAATTCATGTCTGTATACTAGCCGTTTGCCTATTTTCTTTCCTTTAGACGTTAGCACGAGACCGCGATATTTTTCATAAATTAAATATTCGTCTTTATCTAGTTTTTGAACCATTTTTGTTACAGAGGAGGGGTGGACTGCCAATGCTTCCGCGATATCAGAAACCCTTGCATATCCTTTTTCTTCAATCAGCATATAAATCTGTTCAATATAATCTTCCATACTTGGTGTCGTCATCGAAACCCTCCCAAAAAGCACCTTAACTTTATAAATCATTACAAGTTTACACTAATGAACTTGAAAAAACAAGGATGCTCTGCAGGCCAAAAAGCCCTTTTTACCGCTTATAATTCCATTCATCAGAAGCATATTTTGTTTCTGCCAAGTCCTGAACAAAATTAAGCTCTTCCTGGGATAATTCGTACGGCTCCAAGTGAATATTCAAGCCGGTTTCAAATCCGGATTTAAAAGCCTTGCGTGCATCGTCCATCGTCACCGGGTGATCGGTGAGTTCATTAATCGCAACCGCTTTATTTTTAAAATTGCGCTGCATCCGCTCTCTGACTCTTTCACTCGGATACAAAAACAGATCAAACAGCTTGTCCTCATCCAAATCAAGCAGAATGGAGCCGTGCTGAAGGATGACGCCTTTTTGTCTCGTTTGCGCGCTTCCCGCCACCTTGCGCCCCTCCACAACAAGCTCATACCAGGACGGCGCGTCAAAACAAACGGATGACCGCGGGTTCTTTAAGCTTTCTTTTTCTTTTTCGGTTCTCGGAATGGCAAAATAAGCGTCCAGACCAAGATTTCTAAAGCCTTGAAGTATGCCTTCTGAAATAACCCGATATGCCTCGGTTACAGTCGCCGGCATTTCCGGATGATCCTCAGAAACGATTACGCTGTATGTCAATTCCTGATCGTGGAGCACCCCTCTTCCTCCGGTCGGGCGTCTGACAAATCCAAGATTATACTTATGTACTGCTTCAAAATTGATTTCCTTTTTAATATTTTGAAAATAACCTACAGAAAGCGTCGCCGGATTCCAGCCGTAAAAACGGATGACCGGAGGAATTTTCTTTTCACTGTGCCAATATAAAAGCGCTTCATCAAGCGCCATATTGAAAGCCGGGCTTGCATTTCCTGAGTCTATAAACCGCCAAGTTTCTTTTTCCATTTTGAGACCTTCCTTACCGTTTTAATAGAATCAGTTTAACAAACTGCAGGGAAAATGAAAAATATTTTAGTTCCATTATGGATGACAATCACGCCGTGCTTTACTATAATAGTATTTGTCGAAAACGTCTCTATGCCCTTGTTTAAAGAAGCAGGGTTTTGATTTTATACGTTAAAGGAGTAGAATCACATTGTCTAATATGATCGTTTTAATTATTTTTGCTGCGTTTATCGTCTATATGATTGCTTCATATGTCTATCAGCAGCGAATTATGAAAACACTTTCGGAAGAAGAATTCCGCGCTGGTTACCGCAAAGCGCAGCTTATCGACGTTCGTGAACCGAATGAATTTGATGGCGGACATATTTTAGGCGCCCGCAACATTCCGCTTTCTCAGCTGAAACAGAGAAAAAATGAAATCCGGCCGGACAAGCCTGTCTATCTGTACTGCCAGAACAGTGTCCGCAGCGGACGCGCGGCACAAACCCTGCGCAAAAACGGCTGCACTGAGATTTATAACCTTAAGGGCGGCTTTAAAAAATGGGGCGGAAAAATCAAAGCCAAAAATTAAAAAAACAGCTGTCTGATATCAGACAGCTGTTTTTTTATTTTACAAGTTCGCTGCTTACGTTTTTCTCGTATCTAAGTACAGGCTGTCTGGCTGCTTTTGTTTCATCCATTCTTTTGACGATTGTTGTATGCGGAGCCTCCTGTACGAGCTCCGGAGTTTCCTCTGCTTCTTTCGCAATTTGGATCATAGCATCAATAAATGCATCCAGTGTTTCCTTGGATTCTGTCTCTGTCGGCTCAATCATGATGCACTCCTCAACATTAAGCGGAAAATAAATTGTAGGCGGATGATAGCCGAAATCGAGCAGCCGTTTTGCAATATCCAGCGTACGCACCCCAAGCTTTTTCTGGCGTTTCCCTGACAATACAAATTCGTGCTTGCAATGGCGGTCAAACGGCAGATCGTAATAAGGGGCAAGCTTTCTCATCATATAGTTGGCGTTCAGCACCGCGTTTTCAGTAACGGCCTTTAACCCGTCCGGGCCCATAGAGCGGATGTACGTATACGCTCTGACATTGATGCCGAAGTTGCCGTAATAAGGCTTAACACGGCCGATCGCGTGAGGGCGGTCATAGTCAAAAGTAAATCGCCCTTCTTTTTTGATTAAAACGGGTTTTGGCAGATAAGGAATCAGATCTTCTTTTACGCCAACCGGACCTGAACCCGGACCGCCTCCGCCGTGAGGCCCTGTGAAGGTTTTATGCAAATTAAGATGCACCACATCAAATCCCATATCACCGGGTCTCGCTTTACTTAACACGGCATTTAAATTAGCGCCGTCATAATACAGCTTTCCTCCGGCTTGGTGAACGATTTCCGCCATCTCGGTGATCTGTTCCTCAAATAATCCGAGTGTATTCGGATTCGTCAGCATAAGAGCTGCGGTTTCTTCATTCACCGCTCTTTTTAAATCCTCTAAATCAACAAGCCCGTTTTCATTCGATTTCACCGTCACCGTTTCAAAACCGGCAACTGTTGCAGACGCAGGATTTGTCCCATGAGCTGAATCGGGGACAATGACCTTTGTCCGTTTCATATCTCCGCGCGCCTCATGATAAGCGCGGATCATCATCAGTCCCGTCCATTCGCCATGCGCACCCGCCGCGGGCTGAAGCGTGACCTCATCCATTCCCGTAATTTCTTCGAGATGCTTGCTTAAGTCATATAAAAGCTCCAAAGCGCCTTGCACTGTGTCTTCGTCCTGAAGAGGATGAATCGCGGCAAAACCGGGAATCCGCGCGATTTTTTCATTCAATTTCGGATTGTATTTCATTGTACAGGAACCGAGCGGGTAAAAGCCCGAATCAACCCCGTGGTTCCGTCTGGACAATGCTGTGTAATGCCGCATAATATCCAGCTCAGAAACCTCCGGCAGCTCTGCGTCCTCATCACGGATATAGCTGTCTGACAAGAGGTCCTCCACTTCCATTTCCGGTATGTCAAGCTCCGGCAGACTGTAGCCGACACGGCCTTCTCTTGAAAGCTCAAAAATAAGTGCCTGATCCTGATTATTCATGGCGATCCCCCAATTCCTGAATGAGTGCGTCAATTTCTTCTTTTGTTCTCAGCTCTGTTACGGCAATAAGCATATGGCGGTCAAGCTCCGGGTACGTCAGACCCAAATCGTAGCCGCCGATGATTCCATTTGTCAACAATCTTTTGTTTACCGATTTCACAGGTTCATCAAGTTTGATGATGAATTCGTTAAACATCGGCCCGTCAAACATCACAGTGAGCCCCGCTTTTTTCGCTTCTTGCTTAGCATAATTGGCTTTTAAGAGATTTTGGCGGGCGATTTCTTTTACGCCGTTTTTCCCGAGAGCCGTCATGGCGACGGAAGCGGCCAGTGCGTTTAATGCCTGGTTCGAGCAGATGTTTGAGGTCGCCTTATCCCTGCGAATATGCTGCTCTCTGGCTTGCAAGGTAAGCACAAAACCTCTTTTTCCGTTTTCATCCTCCGTTTGTCCGACGAGGCGGCCCGGCACCTTTCTCATTAATTTTTTTGTGACGGCAAAAAATCCGCAATGGGGTCCGCCGTATGCGGAAGGAATCCCGAATGGCTGTGCGTCGCCAACCACAATATCGGCCTGAAAAGCGCCCGGCGGGGTCAGAAGTCCCAATGCAAGCGGATTGGCTGAGACAATAAACATGGATTTTCCCTGATGAGCGATCGGCTCAATATCCTTCAATGGCTCAACCAGACCAAAAAAGTTCGGGTACTGCACAATGACTGCCGCCGTATCGTCACAAACGGTTTCGCGCAAAGCATCAAGATCAGTCACTCCATTTGCGGCAGGGACTTCAACAACTTCAATATACTGTCCTTTTGCATATGTTTTCAGCACTTCTCTCGATTCAGGGTGCACGGTTGTTGACACCACAATTTTTTTCTTTTTCGTATGTCCGGAGGCAAGCATCGCAGCTTCCGCCAAGGCTGTTCCGCCATCATACATAGAAGAGTTGCTGATATCCATGCCAGTTAATTCACAAATCATCGTTTGAAACTCGAAAATCGCCTGAAGCTCCCCTTGAGAAATTTCCGGCTGATATGGTGTATAAGCTGTATAAAACTCAGACCTTGAAATGACATGATCCACAATAACCGGCTGATAATGATCATATACACCGGCGCCTAAGAAAGATGCGTATTGAACGGTATCACAGTTTTTAGACGCCAGCTTTGTCAGTTCTTTTGTTAATTCTGTTTCTGATTTTGCCTTTTTGAATTGATACTCTTTTTTGAATCTGACGTTCTCAGGTATATCGGCGAATAAATCATCGATCGTGTTTGCGCCGATGGCATCAAGCATTTCCTGTTTATCCTTTTCTGTCGCGGGCAAATAGCGGTGCTTCATGTGTTGACCCCTCTCCAAAGAAAAATTTTTAGCGTTTATAAAATGGTGTTTTAACTACCTTTGCTTTCACTAATTTTTTGCGAATCTCCACTTCTACAACAGTTCCGATCTCACTCGCTCCAGCATCAACCAAGGCAAGGCCCACGTTTTTCCCCAATGTCGGTGACTGGGTGCCTGTTGTCACCTTTCCGACGGACTTGCCGCTTTGAAACACTTCATATCCGTGTCTCGGTATTCCTTTTTCAATCATTTCAAGACCGACGAGCTTTCGTTTCGCCCCGTTTTCTTTCTGTTCACTCAATACAGACTTCCCGAAAAAATCAGATTCTTTTTTGTGTTTTACGGCAAAGCCTATACCTGCTTCAACCGGCGTGATATCCCGAGTCAGCTCCTGGCCATAGAGCGGGAGCTTCGCTTCAAATCTGAGCGTATCACGCGCCCCTAGCCCGCATGGCATAAGCCCGTGTTCTTCACCCGCTTCAATGATCTGTTTCCAAATTCGGACTGCGTCATTAGCGCGGCAGTAAATTTCGAACCCGTCTTCACCCGTATAGCCGGTTCGCGAAATGAGTGCTTTGCAGCCGCTGATATCAGCTTCATCAATAAATGCAAATGGTTTTAAAGCAGACACATCTGAAGCTGTCAGATTTTTTAAGATTGTTTCTGCCTTCGGGCCCTGCACGGCCAAAAGCGCAATCTGATCTGACAAATTGTCAATCTGGACATCTCCTGCTGCGTGTTCTTTGAGCCAAGCAAGATCTTTATCTATATTTGAAGCATTTATGACAAGCAAATAGCGGTTTTCAGCTTTTTGATAGATGAGTAAATCATCAACGGTGCCGCCATCCGGATAGCACATCGCGGTATATTGCGCACGGCCGGTTTTTAACGCGGATACATCATTTGTCATCAGCTTTTGTAAAAAAGACAGACTGTCATCCCCCGTGATTTCGACTTCCCCCATATGAGATACATCAAACAGCCCGGCTGCTGTTCGGACAGCCTCATGCTCTTTTTTGATTGAAGAAAATTGAACAGGAAGCTCCCAGCCTCCGAAATCAATCGTTTTCCCTCCATATTCCTTATACAATTCAAATAACGGTGTTCTTTTCAGCATCAAATTCCTCCCCTTTTTCAACGGCGCAGCTAAAAAAACATACAAAAAAGGACAGAGAAACACCTCATATTAAATGAAGGTTCTCTGTCCTGGCACCTGAAAGTTTACTTTGCAATAGCAAAGACGTCCCCTTTGGTGGCTTGCGCATTTCACACAAACACTCTCCAGAGTTGCGTCGAGCAAGAGTTCTTTTGCCTGAGAGATTCACTCCGCAGTTTGCTCCTTCGGCGCCTGTATCCCGGTTTTCTCGGTCAGGTCTCTCCCCTTGCTGTCATTCGCTCATATTTTCATGCTGTTATGGACATACTATAGCAATATCTTACATCAAATACATACTCATATCCTACCATCATCACTATATGCGGGGCAACAGCAATTTGGGCGGATTTTTCTTATATTGTTCATTTAAAAAATTGAAGAATATGAAAGGGGTTTCACAGCAATGAATGCAGAAATCACATATGATACAAAATGGCCTGAAGAATTTGCCGAAAGACTGAAAAACGACGGTCCGTGGTCAAACTGGGAGCTGTACAAGCTTTCATCAGAAATCCAGGAAACATTGGCGATTCCTGAATTTGAAGGCTTGCGGGCCCCATTATATCTCCCTTCCTTCACGCCGCTTCCCCATCAGCTTGAGGTTGCGCAGAAGGTTGTTGAAAAAATGAACGGAAAAGCGATTTTAGCAGATGAAGTGGGGCTCGGCAAAACTGTTGAAGCCGGACTGATTCTAAAAGAATATATGATTCGCGGGTTAGCCAAAAAAATTCTGATCCTTGTGCCAGCTTCTCTTGTTTCGCAGTGGGTGAAAGAGCTTCAGGAAAAATTTTTGATTCCGGCTGTTGAACAAAAGAAAAGCTATGTGTGGGAGCAGTGCGATATCGTCGTGTCCTCCATCGATACCGCAAAGCGCTCGCCCCACCGGGAAATTGTGCTGTCAATCCCATATGATCTCGTCATTATTGATGAGGCCCACAAGCTGAAAAATAGCAAAACAAAGAACTATGAATTTGTCCGGAATCTTGTGAAAAAATACTGCCTGCTGCTGACTGCGACGCCAATCCAAAACCGTGTTGAAGAAATATTCAATTTGGTTTCATTATTAAAGCCTGGTCATTTAGGCAATCAGAATCACTTTCAAGAAATGTTTTCTAAAAAGAAATCCAGCTTAGAAGCTCATGATCATTTAAAAGATCTAGTGAATAAAGTCATGATTCGCAACAGGCGGCATGACACCGGGCTGAATTGGAAGCAGCGCCGCGTCGAAACAGTGCCGATTGAATTTTCTCCATCAGAGCAGGCGCTTTACGATGAGATTTCCCGCCTGAAAGAAAGCATTAACAAACCGGCCAGCATGTTCTCCATTATGACACTCCAAAGAGAATGCTGTTCAAGCAGGGAAGCTGTGTACATGACATTGAAAAAAATGCTCGACCAAAAAGAAAAACAGGCACCAGCCATTGATGAAGACACCATTTCTATATTAATGGACCGCATCAATCAAGTGACACAAAATTCTAAAGCGAATCAAGTCATCGATCTGATTAAAAAGATAGACGATAAAGTCATTATTTTTACAGAATACCGTGCCACTCAAATTTATCTGCAGTGGTTTCTTCAGCAACACGGCATCAGCTCTGTGCCGTTCAGAGGCGGATTTAAACGCGGAAAAAAAGACTGGATGAAGGACCTTTTCCGCGGGAAGGTTCAAGTGCTGATTGCAACTGAAGCAGGCGGCGAAGGGATCAACCTGCAGTTTTGCAATCACATGATTAACTATGATTTGCCATGGAATCCGATGCGGCTTGAACAAAGAATCGGAAGAATCCACAGGCTCGGGCAGGAGCGTGACGTCCATATTTATAACATGGCTACCAAACATACAGTGGAAGAGCATATTTTAAAGCTTTTATATGAAAAAATTCATTTATTTGAAAAAGTGGTCGGCGAGCTTGATGACATTTTAACAAAAATTCAAGTCAACAATTTTGAAGAGCACCTGCACGATATTTTGTACCATTCGGCAACCGAAGAAGAAATGAAAATTAAAATGGACAACTTAACCTCATTTTTGTCTTATAAAAAACAGCAGCCCGCTGAAAAAAGAGGTTCTTAGCCGCAAGGAGGTTTTACAAGTGAGACAGCAAGAGGTTCACCAATTTCTGCTTCGTTTTTTCCAGGCAAACAGCTGTCCGATCATCGACCAAGGACCCGGTTACATGACGGTTCAGCTTACAGTTGAAATGGACAAACAGATCATGAATCGGCCTTTTTACTGGCACTGGCGTGAGAAGACCGGCGGCGACCCGAATCCGATGAAAATGACGTTCATTACAGATAAGGAATCTACTCCAAAAGACCTAGAAGGCGAATTTATTTACTTCGGGGCGCCACGCCTTTTTCAAATATTTAAAGCAGTTAAACAAAATGGGAGATTTACCAGAATGTATGAGAAAATTGAATCAGCCGGAGCGAAAATTCCGCTTCAGCCTTGGCTTGGTATAAATGTCATGATTTCATACCAGTCCGACATGAAAAAGGATAAGCTATTGTCACTAGGTCTTCACCTTGTCTCTGGAACCATGATTGAAGATTTTCAAAGTAAGCTCGTACAGCTTTCATTGACATCACAAATATGTGACTATTGTTTCACCATATCGCCTATGATCAAACCTGAAAGCGGTCTTAAGCGGATGGAGAGCTACATTACCCAAGCCGCTATGCAAGAACCGTCAGACTGGGCAGAGCAGGCGGTAAACAGGTGGCAAAACGATATGAAATTGCTTGATCAGTTTTATGAGCATACAGAAGAAAAACCAGAAGAGTACCATCTTGAAAAACAAGCGTTAAAAGCCTTGTATCAACCAAAGATATCAGTTCAGATCGAAAATGGCGGATTATTTTTTCTGCAAAATAATATTTCGAGCTAACTTTTTTCAGATTCGACATCGTTCTCGTTTTTTTTGGAAAAATGCTATTATAATAAAGGTATATTGGAAAAAAATTCTGGCTATTCAATTGGCAAATGACTTCCAGAGACCACAGAAGGCGTACAATGGTCATGGCCGGACTGGCTGAAATACATAAACAAGTATTTTAGGAGGAGAAACTGCATGAAAAATGCAAAACAAGAGCACTTCGAATTAGATCAAGAATGGGTTGAATTAATGATGGAAGCCAGAGAAGCAAATATCAGCCCTGAGGAAATACGCAAATATTTACTTTTAAACAAAAAGTCTGCTCATCCTGGTCCGGCAGCCAGAAGTCATACCATAAATCCTTTCTGAATGTGCTATAATATCACAAGGAAGGTGATGACATTGATTGGCCAGCGTATTAAACAATACCGTAAAGAAAAAGGCTACTCACTATCAGAACTAGCAGAAAAAGCTGGGGTAGCGAAGTCTTATTTAAGCTCAATAGAACGAAATCTACAAACGAACCCCTCCATTCAATTTCTCGAAAAAGTCTCCGCTGTTCTGGACGTCTCGGTTCATACTTTGCTTGATGAAAAACATGAAACCGAATACGATGGTCAATTAGATAGTGAATGGGAGAAATTGGTTCGCGATGCGATGACATCTGGGGTATCGAAAAAACAATTTCGTGAATTTTTAGATTATCAAAAATGGAGAAAATCCCAAAAAGAGGAGTAGTGCCTGAGCAGAGGCACTTACTCCTCTTTTGTCAATGAACATAAGAATGGCTCAGTACGCATGTACTGAGCCACCTCTTTTTTCTATTAATGTTTATCCTCGCTATGCGCTTTTTCATTTTCTTTAATATAACCGTCTTTATCAGTATGTTCCTTTTTGATTGTCAAGCCATTCCACTGTGTTGCTTCAAATGAGAATTGAAGCTGTAATGAGTTGCCTTGATATTTATTTTGAACCATTTGTCCCTTTTCATCTTTTGTTTTATCGTCTTTAAATTGAATTTCCATTTTAACCTGGTCAAAATCAGTCGGCGTTTTTGGAACACCGTCATATTCAGGAGCGGTTTTACCGTCAATTGTCGCTATATTGACTTTTCCGCTTGCGTTTAAGAATTTAGGATCAATTTGTTTTTTAATTTTTTCAGTCGCCGCAACATCATTCTTAGAAGACATTAAATATAAGTCTTTAAGGTTGGCATCATCTAAAATGATGTTTTTCGGATAGCCATTGCCTCCCTCTTTGCCGACTGTCAATAATGTAACCTCAAATTGGCTGAGAAAATCTTCTGGGGATGTATTACTTCCCCCGTTTGCTTTAAATTCTCCATAACTCAGCGCCATTAATACCTCTTTGATCGCAAGTGAGCCGTTATTTTCGAATTGGAAATCTTTCGTCAATTTATCTCCCGGCTTTAGATTTGATAAGTTGACACTGGCTGAATTTTCTTTCGCTGCTAAATCAAGCGTGCCTGATGCAAAAGTAGCATCCGTTGATTTAATGTCGTTAAATGCTGCCCATGTTCCTCCTCCTACTAAAGCTAACCCTAGTGCTGCTGATGCAACTCCTAAACTCAATTTCTTTTTCATACCCATGGTAAACTCCCCTTTTATTGAATGATTATATTATCGAAACCTGTTGCCAGGTTTACAACTGATGTTAAGTGGACATCGTATTGTCCTTTGTCTCTGTTTCCAAGGCTTTCGTCTTTCTTTCAATCTCCCTGATCGCACTGCTGATTGTCACAAAGGAGTAGATCAGCAGCATAACGCCGGGAACAATCAGTAAAATAGCAGTGCCGATCGGCTGACTGGCAAAATGAAGCATGTAGCCGGCATAAGGAAGCTGAAAACCTGTATATTGCGCGCGGACATTTTCATCCGACACAGGCGCAGAATCAGCTGCGGCGTTATTATCCCCTTTTGTTTGGAATAACAAATGATCGCCTTGCTTTTTCATATCAATAATTCTATGGGTCACCGCTGTGTCTGCATCCTGCATAAATGTGATCACGTCGCCCTTTTGGAGCTTTTTCACATCCGTGATTTCTTTAACAAGAATTAATGAGCCCGTTTTAAATTCAGGGTCCATTGAGCCGGACAGTACTGATTTCAGCGTGTATCCGAACACTGCCGGCTCTCCCCCGGATGAACGTGTTGAAATGACAACTAGCGTTAACACAATAATCAGAGTAAAGATGATTACGTAAAGGATATTACTGATCAGCTTTAATGCTTTCTTCATCCTCTTCCCCGCTTTCCTTCTGAACTGGTTGATTTTCTTTGTCTTCAGTTACGGCTTTGTCAGCTGTTTTTTCTTTATCTGTTTTGTCTTTTCTGTCACTGTCTGCTTGATTGTGCTGTTTTTTCACAGCCGGCTGACTTTCCTTTTTCGGTGTCGTCGGTTTTTCGTCACACTTCACAATTGTCATTGGATCCGACCACTCAGACTTGCTTCCGTCCGCCGGATAGCCGGCCGGTTTATATACTTTAAACACATAAATGCCGGATTTCACTTTTTTCTTTGTTTCAATTTTGTAAAGTGATTCGCCTATTTGGGTGGAAACGTATCCTTTATCTATTACGTTCCCGTCTTTTAGCGGTTTGCGGGTGTTTGCCAGTTTATGAAGCTCCCACTTCCATTTCGATTTCTTAAGTTTCTCGCCTCTGTTTTCCAGCTCGGCAAATAGACGAACAGGGGAACAGACAGTACCTTTTGTATCTGTTTGATTCACCACGTGTAAATCACTTTGGTCCCACCGTTTATCGTAATGACAGTTTTTATCTGTATGCTGAAAGTTCTCACACGTTTGAAGCGAAACATCAAAGTTTTCAATATCATAAAAAGCAGCGCTTGTATCTCCGGTAAATTGTAAGCATATAGCGGCTGTCAGACTGAATATGGCTGAAAGCTGAAAAACAAGCAGCACTCTTAATTTTGTCTTAGCCTTATGCTGATTGCGGAACAATCGAAACATACCTTACCCCCTGTAAAACACTGTAACTTGACGTGACAATCGTTCTTTTTTAAGAACCACACAAACTGAGTATAATTAAGGATCGAAGGATTTAAAAACACCAAAATCCGCCATTTTGTTCGTTTAAAAGAATGTTTTCATCATATTGCATAGTCTTACTCAATATTGCTCACCTTTTTAAACTTTTAGAATTTTTTTGGGATTGTTATGTGAGAAATTAAACGCATATCCGGTTAACATTTGGCAATAATAAACAACAAAGAAAGGGTGACGGCTTATGATCAAACAATGTGTGATTTGTCTGTCTCTTCTCGGTTTCGGCACCAGTGCCGCTCAAGCAGAAGAAGGGCCGCTTGTAACCGCCCGCCACATGTCAAAATGGGAAGAGCTTGCTGTAAAAGAAGCAAAAAAAAGGTACCCTCTCGCACAGGTACTGGTTAAACAAAAAGTTTGGGACCGCAAAAGAAAAGACGAAGCTGTGAAGCAATATCATTTAACCCTGAGAGAAGGCTCAAAGGAATTCGGCGTGTTTGTCACAATTTCTTTCGATCCTCATAGTCAAAAGGTGAATAAAATTGCAATTTTAGAAGAATATCAATAAGGTCCTCCATGTGAAGGACCTTGTTCGTCATATTGGTACAATTTATTTTTTTCTTTTCAGCCATAGCCTAAAACCATAAGGTAAAATACCGAACCAATGCTGAGAAGCAGGCGTTTTTGTTTCTTTTCGAACCTCTTTTCGTTCTTTTCGCTCATCTTTCGGAGTGTCTATATATTTCACAAATTGCTGAGTCATATATTTGACATAATCATTCGTTTTCACGTGATCACCTCATCATTCAGTTATTATGAAGTGTTGGCTCACACGACTTTTTTTATACACATACCGCTGGTTTATTCTGTCCAGCTCAGCAGTTTTTTCTGATTTTGATCGAACAGCAGCTGAGCGCTTTTTTCTGTTCCCGACTCTGTGATGGCTTTAAGAGTGATTTCTTGCTGTTCTTTTATGGTTGTTTTGCGAATGTCATAAGATACATGTCCATATTGAAACTGCTGTGAACCCTTTCGGCCTGGTCTGTGCTCAAGTATATGCCTGATGGATAGAAGCGCGCCATTTTGCAGCAGATTTTCTCCTGTGTAATACTCTTTTGTTTCCTGCTCAAACATATGGCGTGAAACAAATTGAGGGGCGGTGAAATTCACAATCAGCATCACAAGGGCAAATGTAAAAAGAACGGCCGGATAGATAAACCCTTTTGAGTAGTACATTCACCCACCTCCTAACGACGTATATACCGGAAAAGCGGTTTGATACTCTTTATCATTCTCATTCTTGACTTTCAGCCAAAGCATCCCGTTTTTAACCCCGGCTTTCATTGTTTTAATATGATCAAGAATCGGAACATGCCCTTTTCCGTCTACTCTTTTTCTGATCATTGAATGGTAGATTTCAAAACGGACCTCTTGCCCTGACAGATTTCTGCAGATTAAGACGCTGCCATGCTCATCTGTCTGCACTGTCTGCGACTGCTTGCACTCATTCATGATCTGCTCTACCGAAATGACCCATTCCCGCTGCATGAAGCCCTCATTCTCCTGTTGACGTGACAAAAATAGATGAAAGAATATCGCTAACGATCCTGATATGAGCAAATAAGCAGAGAGCGAAAATAATACATTAAGAAGCGTATAGCCAGTCTGTCCGCAAAATGCTGAGGCAAAATGGCTTGTCTTTATAGGCGTCTGATGTGATGCATACGTTTTGATACTCTCCCTCCTCCTCCCATGTCATCGAGTATTTGCTATTGTTCATCGAAACAGTTTGTGACGAATCTCCTGCTCCTGTCAGCATATATTTGCCTATGCTTTCATTAACAAGCTGATAACCCATTTCTCGCGACTCCGCTATATGTTCATCAGCTATCAGCTTGTTCCACAACGGCACGATCGTCAGAAGCATAAACAGCCATATGCTGAGGGCAGCCATTGTTTCAATTGTAGAAAAGCCTTTATTTTCTCTCCACATTCACTCTTCCGCTCCCTAAATAAACTGTTATGTCATAGGCGGCACGTCCTTTTATACGGATTTTCCCGCCTATATTCGGGTGCCCTTTCTCGTTAAATTCCAAGCGGTCTTTTAATGTCAGTAACTCTGCCGAAAGCCCGTTATGATAAGTACGGTCTATAACAGTGTCACCTATGATTAATTGATATTTTTTCTCTTGAAAAAGAATTTTTGTTCTTTGATGATTGGAAATTGCGGTCTGCTGTGCAAGTAAAATATCGTTTTTCAGCTGGGATACTGTCTGCCGTAATGCTGTATTTTCATAAATAGGAGGAAGCGTGGTAAACACCGCAATCAGCATAATAGAGGCGAGGCTTAAAACAAGCAGGCTTTCTAAAAGGGTGAATCCAGCTTCCCCTTTTAATTTAATGTTCAACCTTAACCTCCCCGCCGGTAATGATAATTTGCTTTCCATTTGGACAAACCGCATCTTTTTTCACATAACCTTCTGCCTGTAAATCGCCGAGGCTTGGTGTCTTCCCGTCATGATCGAGTTCATATGCCGTTACCTGCGCCTTTATCATGTTTTGCAGGCCTTCACAGCCCTTTTTCTGAATGGTTTGATTATGTTTTGTTACATTCGGTATGGTGATCAATAGCAAAATAGAAATAATAAAGAGCACGATCAGCATTTCCACAAGTGTAAACCCTTTCTCATTCATCCGCCTCTTCCTTTCACATTTGATTCATCATCTGATACATAGGCAGGAGCATCGATAGATAAACAATTAAAATCATCCCTGCGACAAATCCGTAAATAATGGGCTGAAGAATGCCTGTCCATTTTTGTGACTTGTCCTCAAGCCGCTGCAATATAAACTGGCTGTATGTGAAGAGTTCCCGATCCAAGCGGCCGCTTAGCTGGCCATGAGAAATCACTTTTGAAAAATCATTTTCGTAAAAAGGCCGTTTGTATAAAGCAGCTTCAATGGTTTCACCGGCTTTTAACCGTTCAATCATTTGTTCAGCTTCATGGCGGTAAAAAGGGAGAAACGTTTGCTGCCTAAATGCTTTCAAACTGTCATAAATAGAAAGACCTGATGCTAGCAGACTGCTCAGCTGTAAAGAAAAAAAGTAGCTGTTAAACAGCCTGACCAGCTTTCCAAACAAAGGAATGCTTACGCAAATGAGCATTTGATGGTCAGGGGATTTTTTCTTGAACACAAACCAATAATAAAGACCTATTCCTGCAGCCAAAATGGCCATTAATATGAACACAGCATCAAGGTGCTGAAAAAACGCAAAAATGATGTCTGTTGTGCGTGACGTTTCTACATTCATCGATTGATAAATACCGGAAAACTGAGGGATGATGATGTATTGCAGCATATAAAGCATGACACCAACGGTAAAGATGAGGAAAAAAGGATATCGCAACACCCTTTTTATCTGTTCTGCCTGACCTGCTTTTCGTTCCAGCAGCTCTCCGCTCTGAATCATGGAAGCCGGCAATTCCCCATGTGTTTCAGCAAAATAACAAATACCGACGGCTTCCTTATGAAATGACAAGCTCTTTAATACATGGTAAAACGATTCCCCTTCTCTCAACCGGCTTATTGCGTTAGCCAAGTCCGCCAGCTGCCTTTTATTCATTTGCAGCTGCATCAGGCGCAATCCGTCTAAAAGACTGTATCCGCCCGCTGTCATTTCACCCAGCCTTTTCAGTAAATAGGCTTGATCCTTTAACGGCCAAACTTTTCTAATCTGTTTCATGATAAACCCACCGGTCATAGTTGTTTGTCGTTAAATAGCCGAGCGCAATCCCTTTTCTTATAATTTGACGCAGCGTTTGATATTGGTAATTTGCATTGTCCCCTTTCGCTTCCTGGATACACTGCTGAAGGTTTTTCCCGTAAAGCAGCTCGTATACGCTTGCTCTCCTGACATTTCGTGACAGGCGGCAATACACTGATGAACATCCGTCTTCACAAAACGGGCAAGCCAAATCAACTAAACGCTGAGCCGCTATCGCAATAACCGTTTGCTCGATTTCATTCATATTAATGCCAAATTCAAGCAGCCTGTAAATCGCGCCCTTCGCATCTCTCGTATGAAGGCTCGTCAGCACTAAATGACCAGTCATCGCTGCCCGCACCGCAATTTGGGCTGTTTCAGCGTCTCTAATCTCACCTAAGATGATCATATCGGGGTCATGGCGCAAAATAGCCTTCAGCCCTGTGGAATATGTGACACCGGCTTTTTCATTCACCTGCACTTGAAGAACATCTTCATCCCTCGTTTCCACTGGATCTTCAAGTGTGACAATGTTTCGATTAAAATGTTTTTTTGCATATTGGATCAGAGAATATAATGTTGTTGTTTTCCCAGAGCCTGTTGGTCCGGTAAAAATCAGCATGCCGTGGGAGTGTTTTAAAAATGATAGCAAGGTGGCTCCTGTCTTTGGGAATAAAGACAGTTTGTCAATCGAAGGGATATTATACTGAGGCATCACTCTGATGACGAGGCTTTCTTCGTTAATTGTCGGGAGCGTTGACATCCTTAAGTGAACGTCACCCTCTTTTAATTTTAGAGTAAGAGATCCATTTTGCGGCTTTCTTCTTTCCCCTATGTCCATAGCTGAGAGAAACTTAAAATGAGAAATGAGTCTTACACACTCTTCTTTTTTCATGTTTCGCTTTTTCAGCAATGCATGGTCAACCCGAAAATGAATGATTGCGTCCCGTTCCCTCGGCACAATGTGAATGTCAGAGGCCTTCGTCCTATATGCCTCTTCAATTAAAGTTTTGCTTATTTTTTCTATCGAATCCAATTTGATTCCCTCTCCTTTCAAAGCGTATTGTAGAAAAAGAAGACATGGTAATCAAACAAAGAAAATGTGATTTTCTGATGTATTTACAACCTAAAAAACATTTCGCCCCTACCAAAAATAGAAATTCAGCTATATGTATCACATCATTTTCAATTTTAATAAGGATTTGAAAAGAGATTGATGGACAGATGTACGCAGTCCGGCTCTGGCACCCAAAGAGGGATTTATAAATCGGAGTTTGATGCTTTCTAAAATTGGCGAATCAGTTTATTGTATACAAAATAAAAAGGAAGAGGCAGTTACCTCTTCCAAACTGTTTGTTATGCTGATTTAGAAATTTCACTTAATGCTTTTCCGGCTTTCTGGTCTGTGTCTTTCTTAACGGAAAGGTCGCCTAGCGCAACAATACCCGTTAAACGTTCATTTTCAAGAATCGGTAAACGGCGGATTTGATGCTCTGCCATGAGCTGACTCGCTTCATCAGCAGACATATCAGGATGACCGGAAATGATTTCGGTGCTCATGATATCACTTGCTTTCGCTTCTATTTGATCTTCAGCTAAGCTTCTGGTGACAATGTCCCGATCAGAAACGATGCCTTGAAGTCTGCCGCTTTCACAAATTGGAATAGAACCGACATTGGAGTCTTTCATCTTTTTGGCTAGTTCAGTGACTGATGCGGTTGGCTCACAGCATTCTACATTCGCAGTCATGATATCTCTTACTTTCATTTCAATTCCTCCTTTACCGTGTTCTATTTATTCTTTATCCGCTGCACAAAAAATGAAACATTCTACAGGATCCGCCGTTTTCGAGATTTCTTTTTATGCTTCCGTTCCTGCAGCATATCTCCCGTCCAGCCTTTCTTCTTCAAATATAGGTAGATTAAGACTGTAGAAGTGATAATCAATAAGAGAGAAAAGACATAACCGTATTTCCAATTCAGCTCAGGCATCACGGAAAAGTTCATCCCCCAGAGGGCACCGAGTGCTGTAACCGGCGTAAAAAGCGTCGTGAAAATGGTCAGCGCTTTGAATATTTCATTTCCCCTGTGAGAGGTAATGACTTCCTCTGAATGCAACAGACTATTAAGCTCCCCTTCAAATTCGCTGATGTATGTAAACCCCCTGTCAATTTTGAGTTGTATCCGCTGATAAACCTTTTTACTATCATTTTGGAGCAAAAAGGTTTCTTTCAATGCCATTTCAATTTTTTTAGCGCTTAGGATTAAGTTTTTCCAGACCATCAGCTCATGGTGCAGGAGATGAACACGGTTTAAAATGCTTTTGCTATTGTCGTCTTTGATTTGCCATCTGAGCTTTCTCAGCTTTACTTCAAATTCATCTACACCGATTAAATACGCATTCATTAACTCGCCGAGAAGGATCAAAAATCCCTCCATGGTACTATCCGCTCTCTCCATTTGCTGGACAACTTGTTTTCCCTTAATCCCCTCCAAAATCGCAAAATCAAAGTTAATTGTGAAAAAATATTGCCTAGTAATATAGAAATGAAAAACGGTATGGTCTTTTTCCTCGCCAAGCCCCTGATCATATACGATCGAGCCAAATACCGCTTCATTCTCAGCTTCTGTTGTATCCACGCGCAAAAAGTTAATATGATGATTATTTTCGAACCACTTTTCACATTGCGGCCAATGAGAAAAATGGATCAGATCTCTTGCCTTATCTCTTTCCTGAGGCCCCATTTGGTACCAAAACCAATCCCCACCTGTATGTACCTTCATGTTACGATCCTCCAGACTTTTATTCTTTTGTTCTTTAATTGCCCAAGGAGAAGCATTCCTAAACCATTTAGGCACTTCATCACATGTTTTGTGAGCTTTTGCCGGTGGTATGGAATGTAGAAAGACATCGGAAAGGGAGGTGCATGCCTTCCTTGGAGAAGGCAGTTTATTTTGGAATTTATCAATTTATTAGCAGTCGTGTTTTTAATTTTGTTAACGGGATTTTTTGTCGCCGTAGAATTTTCGATCGTAAAAGTCAGGCGATCCAGAATTGATCAGCTTGTCGCAAAAGGCAAAAAAGGCGCTAAAGCGGCAAAACATGTGGTCACACATCTTGACGAATATTTATCAGCCTGCCAGCTGGGCATCACGGTCGCAGCTTTAGGACTCGGCTGGCTGGGTGAACCGACTGTACAGACTCTGCTTCGTCCGCTCTTTCATAAGGCAGGTTTAAACGAGTCGCTTACCCATCTTCTTTCCCTTATTATCGCCTTTTTAGTGGTCACGTATTTAAATGTCGTCATCGGGGAACTGGCACCGAAGAGCTTCGCGATTCAAAAAGCAGAAAGCATTACGCTGATGCTCGCGAAACCATTAATCTGGTTTTATAAAATCATGTTTCCGTTCATTTGGCTCCTTAACCAGTCTGCCAGAATGATCACAGGACTTTTTGGGCTGAAGCCGGCATCAGAGCATGAACTGGCTTATACGGAGGAAGAGCTTAGAGTACTGTTAACCGAAAGCTATAAAAGCGGAGAAATCAGAAAAAGCGAATTAAAATATATGAATAATATCTTTACATTTGATAAACGAATGGCAAAGGAAATTATGGTCCCGCGAAACGAAATGGTCAGTTTGTCTATTGAGGATGACTCGATTCCAAGCATGCGGGAAACGGTTAAGCAGACCAAATATACCCGTTACCCTGTTGTAAAGGAAGATAAAGATAACGTCATCGGCGTGATCAATATGAAAGAAGTGCTGTTTTCATTGCTGACGAAAGATTTTTCTTTTCAGAAGCACAAAATTGAACCCTTCATACAGCCCGTCATTCATGTCATTGAGACCATTCCGATTTACAAATTACTCATCAAAATGCAAAAGGAACGCACTCATATGGCGATTCTTATTGATGAGTATGGCGGAACTTCAGGATTGATCACCGTCGAGGATATTATTGAAGAAATTGTAGGAGAAATACGCGATGAATTTGATGCAGATGAAGTGCCTCATGTTCGTGAGCTGGGAAAAGATCATTATTTATTAAATGCGAAGTTATTAATCAGTGACGTGAATAACCTGCTTGGAACTGATTTATCAGATGCTGAAGTCGATACGCTCGGAGGCTGGTTTCTCACACAAAACATAGACGCCGAGCCTGAAAGTGTCATTGAATATGACGGCTACTCATTCAAGGTAAAAGACATCGACAGTCACCATATTTTGTTTATCGAAGTAAAAAAAGCTGAATAGCCCTAGCACAGGCTGTTCAGCTGTTGCTTCTCTTCATTGTTGAACGTACTTCAAAAAAATACATCCCTTAAGGGACATCTTAAGATTCTTCTATCTTAAATCCTTTGTTGGCTAAAGCTTTAGCAAGACTTTGCTCTGTTTTCACATTCGAAAAATCTAATCCGAGCTTCACAACAGTCTGGGCGATTTCAGGCCTGATTCCTGAAATAATCGTCTCAATGCCCAGCAGTTTGGTGCTGTCAATCACTTTAAAGATTTGATAGGCAACCATCGTATCGACGATGGGAACACCGGATATATCTAAAAATAAATATGAAAGCTTTAACGCCGAGCATTGGGCCAAAACGGATTCCAAAATGGTTCTCGCTCTGTACGTGTCAATTTCACCAACAAGAGGAAGAATCCCAATCTCTTTAGAAATCGGCATAATCGGTGCGCTCAATTCATTGATCATTTCTTTTTGCGCATTTAATTGGATCACCGTGACCTGATGATATTCTTCTGTAAATACCTCGATAATCTCATCAATCGTTTGATTCAAAATCTTGCTCCACTCAAATATCTCCTGAATGCCGATTTCTTGGGAAGAAGCGGCTTCGCTGAAGTCTTGAATCCATTGCCACATGATGTGCCTGAAAGCGTTAAACTGACTGACACTTTCCGTCACGGTCACTTCATGAACAGCACGGTCTCTGGCACATTGAAGTGACCATTGGTTAAGCTGATCCTTCACCTCTTCTTTTCTAATGGATTTTGCTACAATGGCTACCAATGATTCATGCTGCTCTTTTAATTTTCGTTCTAATTTTTGCTGATCTTTTGCAGAATACAGCAAACTTCCTTTTAACGTGCATGTTTCCAGCCATTGGAGTGTAATGTCTTCTTTGTGCTCTGTTAAATACTGTTCTAGAGCTTTCATTTCAATCGGTTACCTCCTGTGAAGTTTATCTTTCAAAAAGTGTATGATTGATATGTATAACTTGTCTCACGTTACACATACTATTTTTATATTCAATGGGCTATAGCCAAGCGGTAAGGCAATGGACTTTGACTCCGTGATCGTTGGTTCGAATCCAGCTAGCCCAGTTTCTGAACCGTGAAAAACCGAAGATAAGCTGATTCAAGCAAATCAGCGGATCTTCGGTTTTTCATCATGCAGATTGATGAACCGTTTTCTTCTTCGATAACTTTAACAGTTCTCCCGGATTGTATCCGATAACAAGCTTCCTATTGTCCACGAGAATCGGACGGCGCAAAAGCTTCGGTTTCTCAATTAAAAGTTCCAGCACTTCGTTTACAGTCATATCTTCAATGTTTAAATTTAAATTTTTGAAGGTTTGGCTTCTTGTTGCTAAAATTTCGTCAATTCCTTCTGTCGTTAAAGATAAAATATACTTTAATTCATCCATCGTTGGAGTTTCTCTGAATAAGTGCCGTTCGTTAAATTCAATCTGGTGCGCTTTGAGCCAATGTTTTGTTTTTCGGCATGACGTGCAGCTTGGGTATGAGTAAAAAGTTAATTGTTCCATTATGTTTTTTCCTCCTCCAGTTAACCATCTCTTTGTAGAATAACTACCCGTAACAATTTTTCTTTAAACCATTTATTGAACTTTTTTTCGGGTTATTTCTAAAAAACCGCACATATAATAGAAAACGCAATCAAAGGGTTAAATACCATTTTTCATATTAATAATGAAAATGTTTACATTTTTGTCCGTGATCTATTATAATAACAGTCAGAGGGACTCTCGGGAGGGGATAAAAAATGAATCGCATGTTCCGGGTGTTAGGATTTTGGACGGGAATATTTGCAGTCATGTTTTATTTAGGTGATATGAAAGATGCTTCCCTTTTATTTTTTGGACAGACGATCTTATTTGTGTTTCTATCGTATTTGAATTTAACAGAACGGATGTACATTTATATCTTTGGCGCTTATTTAACCATCTTCTTTGCCGGCTTCACATACTATTCCATTTTTATTATGGTACCAGGCGGCGGAGGACATTAAAGCCAAAAAGAGACAAACCTCATCGGTTTGTCTCTTTTTCTATAATGAAAAACCATTTAAAAACGGATTTTGATCCTGCTCAGTCTGCACGTCAGTTTCAGGGCCATGTCCGCTTAACACCAATGTGTGCTCCGGCAGCGTAAGCAATTTTTCATGGATAGACGTCAGCAGCGTTTCTTGGTCGCCTCCATGTAAATCTGTACGGCCTATCCCGCCTTGAAACAGGACATCACCGGAAATCACCAGGTCGGCATCCTTCACGTAATATGAAACGCTTCCCGGGGAATGTCCCGGTGTAAATAGCGTCTCCAGATGGAAAGGCCCAATATTCAGCTCACCGTCCCCTTCAATCAAATGATCTGCCGGCTTAGCTGTCACTTCTATCCCTCTCAGCATTCCTGAGCCGTTTAATGAGGCATCTGTAAGCCAATTCTTTTCATTTTGATGCAGATAGACAGGAATATCCCATCTGTCTCTCACGTCATCCAGCGCCCCAATATGGTCAAAATGGGCGTGTGTCAGTAAAATGGCTAAAGGCGTTAATCCTTTTTCTTTTATGTATTGGTTGATTTTATCTCCTTCGCCGCCCGGATCAAAAATCAGGCATTGATCATCACTGATTAAAAAATATGCATTCGCTTGAATCGGTCCTACAGGCATTCTTCTCCATTTCACTTTTCTCACCTCTTTCCTTTTTATGCTCCTATTATGAGGGTTTTTGAAAAAAGATTCAAACAATCGCTATGAAAACGCTATCGACAAACACACTGAAAACGGGTAGAATAAAAATGGAAAGAATTGCAGGTTTTTCAATGTAAAGGGGGCTGCGTAATGTTACTTGTCGTGATTTTCGGCCTTGTCGCTCTTTTCGCTTTATGGGGAGTCTTGCGTTCTGTGAAAAACAAAAATATACTTGGATTTTTATTAGCCGGAGCCACCTTGTGTGTGTTTGGCTGGTTTACAGTGATGACGGTGATAAACAGCGGTTATCCTACTGCACATTAAAACCTGTATCCAATGGGATACAGGTTTATTTTTTATTGCTGTAAATGTTTATTCACGCTTTCTATTTTACTTTCAAGCGTCGTTTTTTTGTCCCGTCTGTCATCGATGCGAATGTTGGTCGCCACTCTGTGAAGCCCTTTTTGGAACGGCGCTTCGTGAATCGCCTGAATCACAGTAAAAAGGTCGCTGAGTTCGCCTTCAATCAGTGTGTTCATTGGTGTCAGCTGATATTTGATTTTCCCTTCTGCCTTGTAGCCCTCTAAAATTTTCTGCACATCCGCCACGTAGGCGCTCACACTAGGTGTTTCTGTTCCGATTGGGATAATGGTTACATCTGCGATAGCCATTAATTATTCCATCTCCTTTTTATCAATGATGATTGGCTTCATTTCATGTGATATTAATGAAATTATGCGCTCAAAATGAAAACCGTACAACGCATATTTTCCATTCGGGGATACTTGGATCGGCTCCATTTCAGGCAAGGTAAGAATATCCTGCGCCTTTCCCGATTTCATATCGATCGCTGACAGCTTATATGCGTCCCCGCTTTCTTTAAACGTGTAAAACAGACCGCCAGCCTCATCAAAATCATACTCCATCGGAGCCAGACTTGTATATTTGGTTTGGAGCGGCCATTCTGCTGTAACTGCTTCACCATTCAATTGCGGTGATGTAAATTTATACAAGCCGTTCTCTCCGGAATCTGCTTTGACGGTAAAGTTCATATTATGAAAAGAATCAAAGTAAAGGACATCCTCCTCCAGCTTTTTCTCCTTTTCAGAAGTAATATCATACGTATACAAAGGGCCTTCTTTATCGTTTCTTCCCTCTTTTAGATAGTCAAATGTGTCTTTTGAGGTCCAATGGACAAACGGTACCTGTATTCGACTTAAAGCAGACTTGTCTTTTTTGGCATCCACGTGATATGTATTGAAGTCCCAGTTTTCAGTGAATACCGTGACCATCATTTGATACGGATTATACTGATTCCATGCTGCCTCCAGCTCGTACGTTTCGTATTCTTTCTGGTACAGCTTCTCCCCTTTTTGATTCAGCAAAACTACTGCTGTCTGTTGGCTATGCGTGATCTGCAGCAGAATCATCTGTTTCTTGGGATTGATTTGAACATCAACGATTTGACCATCCGTCTGATAGAGCTTTTTCGTTTTGCCATTAAAGATTTGATATGCAAGAAGCTCTGTTTTTGTCGGATCTGAGGCTGTATACAGAATGGTGTTGTTATTGAGCCAGCCTTCCGCTCCGTCCGCTTTTCCTGCTGGCAGCGGAACAATCTCTTTTTCCTCACTTTTTGCCATCGCTGCCTGTTTTTGCTGCTGATGAGATGGTTCGCATGCCGATAAACAAACTAGCAATGCTGACAGCAGAATCAAACAAACTGATCTCATCAGCCTCCCCCTCCGATCATATTTATTGTCCCATATTTGATACGGCACGAAAAAGAAAAAGTTTCAGTTATTCAAGAAAAAATAACGACCTCCATAAGATCCCGCTTGTCGCCTGAAAAATATGTGAAAACTGCTCAAACGGCAAGGGATTTTGGCCTTTTCCAAGCTCCACCGTATAACCTTCCTTAAAATAGTGATGAATAAACCAGTCGCGAAATCCCGCATAGCTGTCAATATCCTTGACTCCTTTATAAATGTTTCCGCTTATCGTCTCAAAATCCTTTATTACTGCAGCCGATTCTTCGGGCTCAAGGCCTTTATATCCCCAATAGATTTCTTCTCCTTGAGTGTGAAGGGCCACCAGCCTGTCAGGCGGATCCGCTGTTATCAGCTGCTGCATCGCAATGGATTCCGGCTCTGTGAGCGGAGAAGTTCCGGGAAAATCTCGGTAGCTGGGCGTTTTTGGTTTGCGGTATTTTTCAATTTCCCATAAAGACGGGAATTGTTTATTTAAATCAACTCCGTTAATATTTGCTTTCCATTCATTAAAATTCGGACGATGGCAGTTTAGTCTATCAAGTTCATCTCTCCTGTCTCCCATGCCCGCTGATCCGTGTAAGACAAGATCAACGCCATCCGGATTCACAAGAGGAACAAGAGACAGAGAGGTTCGGCTGAACAGCTCCAAAGGAGTAAAACCAAAGAAATTCGTATTATGACATAAAGAAAGGCAATATTCCTTCAGCCACTTCAGCAGTACAGACGTGGTAATCCACTCATTTGCATGAAACGATGCATTCATGTGAACTTTTTTGGAGGTATGCTCTCCCCCAACTGCCAGCTCCCAGATCGGCCTGCCCAAAACGGAACGTCCGATTTCCCGGCATGAAACAAACGGAAACACATTGATTATTTTTTTAATTTCCTCTTCGGCAGCAAGAAAGTCATAGATTTTTTCTTGCTCCAGCCAGTCATCAGCAGGCTGCAGCTGCAGCGGGTGTAAAAAGCGCTTTACTTCCTGAATGGATTGAAGCTCCTTATCAGTGCTTTCTTCAATCTTATAACCCGGACAGTACAATTGATGTTTCTGTGCTGTTTGATTGGCACTTCTAAGCAATGTCTCATCTATCTTCAGTTCTCTTGCCAATAAAGCCAAATTGTATTTGATCTCAGGTTTTATCGTAATAAACGCCATCATCATCCCCCTTTTTGTTACTATATGACGGCGTTTTTTAAAAAAGAAAGCCTCCCCATTTTTTGATACGGGAGACTTTGTGATCATGAGGCCTGATCAAGAATTTGTTTTTCTTTTCTTTTTGACGAATTGTCCAGTCTTTCCTGATCATAAAATCGTAACAAATCTCCGTAAATGATTTCATCGGAAAGTGAAAGCTCCTGTTTCGCTTTATCTGCAAATGTTTCACATTGTTTTGCCTCTTTCAAAGGCTTTCCAGTCGCTTTGTCATAACATAGACCGTCAGTATACACGATCTGGTCTGTGATAAAGCTTCCGTCCCGCAGCACTGTAAAGTCCAGTTTGTCGTCAGAAAGCAGATCGTTGCCGAATTGAATGAAGTTCTTTGTATCAATACCTAACAGATTCATCAGCGTCGGCCGGATATCGATTTGTCCGCCTACCTTATCAATCGTTTTCGGCTTCTTGTCTGTAATTCCAGGAATGTGAACGACAAACGGCACTTTTTGGAGCTGCACTTCTTCAAATGGTGTAATTTCTTTCCCTAAAAACTGCCCCATCGCTTCATTATGGTTTTCCGATATCCCGTAATGGTCACCGTATAAAACAATAATGGAGTTATCATATAACCCGTCTTCCTTCAGCTTTTCGATAAATCGTTTCAGCGCCTCATCCTGATAGCGAACAGTTGGGAAATACTTGTTTAACGTTTGGCTGCTTGAATCATATTCCTCAATCAATTTGTCCTCTTCATCAAGGTCAAACGGAAAGTGGTTCGTGAGTGTGATCAGCCTGGAGTAAAACGGGTGAGGCAGGTTTTTCATCAGCTCTGAAGACTGTTCAAAAAATTCTTTATCCTTCAGCCCCCAGCCGACTGAATTATCGTCATTGACATCATACGATTCAATATCAAAAAATGAATCATACCCAAATGAATCGTACATTAAGTCGCGATTCCAAAAGCTTTTATTATTGGCATGGAGCACCGCTGAATAATATCCGTTATTTTTGAGTATCTCCGGCGCGGCCATGTATTGATTGCCCGCATTTGTAAAGAACACAGCGCCTCGTCCAAGCGGATAAAGTGAATTGTCAACGATAAATTCAGAATCAGAGGTTTTCCCCTGCCCGGTTTGGTGGTAAACATTACTAAAGTTATAGCTTTCTTTTATAAAATCATTCAAAAACGGGGTGATTTCTTTTCCGTTCACCTTTTCATTGATCACAAAGCTTTGTGTCGACTCCAGAGATACGAGTATGACGTTTCTGCCTTTTGCGGCGCCAAATAAGTTCTTATTGGCATCTTTCGCATTGGCTGTGACATAGTTTTCAATTTCCGTCAGGCTGTTGCTGTCAGCCAGCGCTCTTTGTGCGGATTGCTTCGACTGAAGTACTCCGTCATAAATATGAAAATTAAACAGGCTGATATTTTTAACGAGCATTTCTCTGTCAAATGAGCGTGTCAATAGCTGCGGCCGTTCTGCCTCAGACAGACCTAAGTTGAAAAAATAAACGGAAGCCACAAACAAAAAATATGCCGCCCGTTCATTTTTCGTGGAGGGGATGTCTGATTGAAAGGCTTTTTGACGCATATAAAGCCATATTAAAATCACGATATCTACAGCCAATAGGAGGTCTGTCGGCTCAAGAAGCGTTCCGATGCTGCTTCCCAGATCGCCCATATTGCTTGTTTGAAAAAGAACCGGAATCGTTAGGAAATCATTGTAAAAACGATAAAAAACCATATTCGCCAGCAAAACAAATGTGACAACACAACTCATGGCAATAATGTAACGATTTCTGTTTCTTCCCTTTAAAAACAGGCTGAAGCCAAAAATAAGCAGCAAAAAGCTCAATGGGTTGATAAACAGAATAAATTCCTGCGTAAGATTGTCAATTTTAATATGAAAACTGGTTTTGTAAACAACATACGTTTTCAGCCACATCATTAAAATGGCAATCAGCATAAATGAAATCATCGAAAAAAACGTTTTTCGCATTTCAACCTCCTATGCAAGCACGCTCAAATAAATCAGTCTATTCACAACATTCTCATTAACACATCAAATTAAATCTTAACCTGAACATAACAAAAAATCAATTTCATTTTCACAAATTTAACAATTTTGGTGTTTCAGCCATTCATTCTTAGCAATCCAAGCCCCTCCGATAACGCCCGCATCATTTCCAAGCGCCGCAATAGATATATCAGCCGCTTCCGCAGCGCGCGGAAAGGCACATATACGGAATGTTTTCTCGACTTTGGATCTCAGCAATTCTCCGGCTCTTGAAACGCCGCCGCCGAGAACAATTTTTGACGGATTAAGCGAGCTGGCCAGATTGCCAAGCACCAGGCCGAGATGCTTAGCTACATAATCGACAACTTCAAGAGCTAATTCATCATTTTCATTTGCTGCTTCAAATACATCTCGTGCCGTTAAATGATCAGATGCTTTTAATTGAGTCGGCTTTTTAGCTTTTGCAATTTTCTCTTTTGCAATTCTAACAATGCCAGTTGCTGACGCGATGGTTTCAATACAGCCTGTTTTACCGCAGTTGCACGGCGCCCCGCCTTCAGGGATGCTGCAAATATGGCCGATTTCTCCGCCAGCGCCATTTATCCCGTGCACAATCTCCCCATTCACAATAATACCGCCGCCAACTCCTGTGCCTAGAGTAACGAGAATGACGTCTTTTGCGCCATCACCCGCACCCTTCCACATTTCTCCGAGCGCGGCAATATTCGCATCATTTTCTATAACCGCAGGGATGCCTGTTTCCGTTTCCAGATGATTTTTTAAAGCATAGTTTTTCCAGCCCAGATTTACCGTTTCATAAACGACCCCAGTTGCCATATCTACTGGCCCCGGTGCGCCCATTCCTATATATTTGACGATGTGCTTCGGTTTATGAAGCTCATCCAGCTTGCTGTCAATCGCTTTTGCTATTGTCACGGTAATGGTGTCACCGGACTTATCGGTCGGCACTTCCCATTTATGCTGAATCTCTCCATATTGATTAATAAATGCGAGTTTTATCGTCGTTCCTCCAAGATCGATTCCCGCAAACCATATCTCATCCATTTTTATCACCTTAACCTTTACGTAAATCTCTTCCGTTTTTTTGTTTGTTCCAGCTCTTTATGAAGGACAGCTGCCGCTTTAGCCCACTGCTCCTTCTCAATCATATGATTTATATATAGTTCCTTTAATTCATCAAGCATAAACTCAATTTCAAGCTCTCTGTCACCAAAGTAAACAATGTGTCCAAAAGTTTTTAACAGCTGCTGTACATCATAAAATGTATTCATATTCCTCACCATTCTTGATCTTAACTATAAATAGCGTAGTCATAAAGAACCGGCCAGTCAAGAAGAAAACGCTGACAAAAATACCCGGGATTCATTCCTTGGCAAATTCAACGTTTTCTCATCCAGTCATTTATTTTTATTATTTTCAATTTGCTGCTGCAGTTCTATGTAACGCTTCTCCTTCGGCTTCAGCTTTACAGCGGTCCTGATTGCCTCGTCAGCTTGACCAAGTTCATTTTTTTCCGCATACAGCAATGCCAAATAGTAATAGGACGCATGTCTTTAGGCTCTTTTTGCACAGCTCTTTCCAAAAGAGAAATCGCCTGATCATATTCACTGATTTGAATATCAGAAACGGCCAGGATTTTCAGAAGATCAGCTGAAGCGTCTTTCTGCTCTGCTTCACCGTTCAGCAATTCGGTTACTTCTTTATATTTCCCTTCCTGGTAAAGCTCATTTGCCTGCCGGATCAGCGCTGTCTCCTGATGGGACGGTGAATGCAATCCGTAAGAGAGAAACCCGCCGGCCAGGGCAGCCAGCAGAATCGCTGACACCAGTTTTTTGCCCCAGTCTTTTGCTTTTGGCAAACCCAGTGCTGCCGCAGCAAGAAAACCGCCGGCCAAGCCGCCAATATGCCCCGAATTATCAATATTTGAGACCGCAAAGCCAAAACCCAGGTTTATCAGGATAATAACAATAATATTTGTGCCTATCGTTTTTAGAAACATTTTTCGGTTTGACACAGCTACATACAGCAATGCGCCTAAGCATCCGAATATGGCGCCTGAAGCACCGGCTGAAGGATACGGACTGAACACGAAGCTGGCGATCGATCCCGTGATACCCGCCGCCAAATAAATCAGCAAAAATCTGCCTGATCCATACATGCGCTCAACAGCGGTTCCAACCGACCATAAAGCCAGCGTGTTAAAGGCTAAATGCGCAAGGCCGATGTGAAGCACAATCGGCGTCAGCAGGCGCCACCATTCTCCGGCTGCAATCAGGCCGTTTTCCTTAGCACCGAAAGCAACAAGCGTCTCCGTATTGGTGCTGCCTCCGTTTATTTCGAGCAGGAAAAACATCACGAGCTGCAACGCGATGAACAAATATGTAAAGATCGGTTTTCCGTTCTGGAAAAACGCCGCTTCTTTTTTTCGCTGTTCCTCTTGTTTCTGCACTAGTGAAAAAAAGTGTTCTTTCGCCATTTGCGCGTGTTCCAATGAGTCTCGGTCTTCCGTCCATTCAACAGCATCAAGTGAGGGAAAAACTGCCTGCAGATCTTCATGAAGCGAAGTGCCAGTCACAAGTGCCGTTTCAACGGATACCTGTCCTTTTTCAAAAGGCTTTTCAGCGATTTCCTCCCAGTCATCGACAGGGGCTTCCGCTGTAATCAGCACATTCAGCAGCTTCAAATGCCGCTTGCCGATAGACTTCCTGACATGCTCTACTCGCTCCGCCTGCACTTCTATGTCCCTTGCAATTTCTTGGCGAAAATCAATATTCTGTTTAAAGAGGCGAATCAGATCATGAGAGGATTTGTCCGGTGCTTCCAGCCATATTTCATCAGATTCACCGGATTGTATGACGCCATACCCTCTTCTTACTAAATGCGCCGCGATCTTCCAATATGTATACTCCAACAAATACATGTTTACCGCTCCAATGGTTTTTTTTCATTATAACAGCTGGTGCTCTTGACGCCTACTAAAAGCAAAAAATCCCGTGAAAACGGGATTTTTAAAAAGCTTGCTGTATAAACTTATTGCGGATAAACGGAATTCTTAAAAAAAGATGAATAAAGGACCGTCTGATTCCCGGCTGGCTGAGCACGGTATTCATGAGACGGTAACGGTTTTGGTAAAACATCACGGCAGAAACAGCACAAATGGCATAGATCATAAATTTTTTCATTATATCCCTCCTGCCATTAGGGTTTGTTATTCTTTCTTATTTATTCTTGACGGAGGGACGAGAAAGCTATGAAAAGCAAGAAATGATTCGATCCTCAGTAACCAGCATTTGAACCGGGATATCATGTGACAGATGCGGCACGTGATCATACAGCTGGCATTCTAAAAGCAAAGAAACTGTGTTCCCTTTATAATCACTTAAATAACGATCATAATAACCGCCGCCAAAGCCAATCCTATAGCCGTTGGCATCGAAACATACGCCAGGCACGATCATCAAATCAATCTGTGATTGGATCACTTCATTCGTTTTCTCAATCATTGGCTCCTGAAGTCCGGCGTAAACCGTTTCAAGCTGATCATCCGCTTGGAAAGTGCGGAACTGCATTCTTTTCGTGTCGGGATCACACTTTGGAATACAAACTTCTTTCCCTTCGCCCCAGGCTTTTTCGATGATCGGCCGTGTCGGTACCTCCAGCCCTCTTGAAATGGTGACGGCTATGGTGCTGGCATTTTGCCATTCTTGGAGTGAAAATAAATGCTTGTTGATACGCGCAGTTTTCTTAGACAGTTCTTCATTCGATATCGCTGATAACGTTTCTATTGTTTTTTTTCTTAATTGTGATTTCATTTCCATCCCCCTCGGAATAGAAAAAAGCCAGAACCTTTTTCAAAGCTCTGGCTTTTTTCTTACACCTCAAACAGCTATGCTGTTATTTTGTTTCACGGTGTAACGTAGATTTTTTATCACGTGGGCAATATTTTTTAAATTCAACGCGGTCTGGATTGTTGCGTTTGTTCTTTTTAGAAATATAGTTACGCTCACCACATTCTGTGCAAGCCAAAGTAATATTAACGCGCATTGTTTTCCCTCCAAACTAAATATCATTTACTTATTCAGACTTATATATAATACCACTATAATGCACGGAATGCTAGGATGTTTTTCAATGAAATGATGAATTATTGGATAGACGCTGATAAAGCTGCAAATATGATGCTTGGATGATCCGTGGATGATGCAGTTTCATCACCTGTTCTCTGCCCGCTTCTTTTATCCGGCGGGCCTTTTCTTCATCTATTAATATGTTGTGAAGCCTATCGGCCGCTTCCCGTTCTTGCGAAAAATCAGCAGCAATTGCAGTTTTGTCATGAACGGCAAAGTCACAAAAACCGCCCGACTGTGAAACAGCTGTCAGCACGCCTTGTTCCATGCTTTCTTGTGCAGCGAGCCCAAAGGGTTCATAAAAGCTTGGGAAAACAGCCATTTCACATTGAGACAGTAACGTCACGATCTCTCTTCTATTTAAAAAAGGATAAAACATTACACTTTCCTTTATGCTCAATTGCTCAGCCAGTTTCTTATAGGCAGCCAGAAACGGGCCTTGTCCAGCTAGCACCAACTGAAGGTCAGGCCGGCATTTGTTCAGAATAGAAAATACCTTCAACAGCTGTGAAAACCCTTTTTCCGGAACAAACCTTCCAAACGAAAACAAGTATCTTTTATGAATGATCCTTTCAGCTAGGCCACTTTTTGCCTGCAGAGACAGAGGGCTTGGGATGACGGTTATTTTTTCACGAAACGGATACGCCTTATTCATCGATCTCTTCATAAAACTGCTTAACACAATCAGTTCGTCGGAAATTTCAAGGAGGAGCCTCTCCGTCAGCAGCCTGTACGGATGAGGCGTTTCTTTGCATGCACGCTTCCTTCTGCTTTCAAGCCCGTGGATCGTTGCAGCAAGCGGAATGCCAAGCTGCTTTTTCAAATAATGAGCGGCAGGAGCCGTCATGTCATCATGGGCATGAATCAGATCAAAGCGTTCATTGCATGACAACACTTGTTGAACCATTCTGACATTGACATCAGCTATAAAGTCTTCAACATTCGCATTGGAACATAGCTTACCGCTTGGAACGCATACCGTTATTTTGATATGCGGATTTAAATAAGAAATAAGACGGCTCAAATGAACGCCAAGCCCGCTTTTCGGTTTATTAGGATGCTCGAATGAAAGCATAAGGATGTTCATTTCCCTTTTCCCTCAGTGCGATAGCAGGTATAAGCAGAAAATTGCTCCTCCCACCTGGTATGTATTTCTGCATTGCGGAAACTGTTTATGTCGCTGACACCGTTTTCTGCAAGAAAGATGTCCTCTGTTTCAGCTAGTTTGAGAGAAACATTCATTGAATTCAGTATTCTGCATTCTGCGCGATATAAAGCATGACCAGGCACCTGAACAATGATCCATTTCCCTTTGCCCCGTTTTATGCGTTTCGTCCTGACAGCTTCTATACCGTTTCTTTTCACGAAAATACGGATTTCTTTTATCATGTCCGGCGCTTTTTCGAAAAGCACGGTTTCCGCCAGTTTCATCGTCTCAACTGAAAGATTCCATCGGACTGTCAATGTGTGAGAGTTTTGGATGTTCATGTCGAATATGTCCCTAAAAAAAGGAATCCCGCTTCGAATGTTATGGGGAAATGAGTGTTTGTCCATAGGCTTCTCACATTCTCCTTTCCTTCCATTGGCTCGGTGATCCTATTAAACCATTACCCATAAAGGAAGAAAAGAAAGATTTCTCGACAAAAACTCGTTTTTTTCGCGAATTCCTTTAGAATCCACTTGTTTTATGGTATAAAAAAGAAGGATAAAAAAAGAATAGAAGGTGATGAAACGTGGAAATTGCTATTATTGCGTTGTTTATCGTCAGTATAGCGCTAATTGCATTCTCATATTCTCAACGAGATCCGATGAAAGATGTCGAGCAGGAGCTTGAAACATTGCAGCTTTCTGCTATGCAGGAAATTTATAAGCTCAAAAAGAAAATGACAGTGCTTGAGGAAGAATTACTTGAAACAAACCTTGTGATCCGCAAAGCAAAGAACAGCGGCATCAATCAAAAGATCGCCAAACAAATACTTTCTAAATATAATAACGGCATGTCAGCTGAAGCAATTGCTAAAGCTGAGCATGTATCAGTAGAAGACGTGAATACGATTATAAAAGATAATGAGAAGGTGCTCGTATGACAAAACGAGGCATTCAGGCATTTGCCGGCGGTATCATATTAGCGACAGCCGTTCTCGCAAGTGTTTTTTATCTGACAGATGAAGATCAAGCCGCTGCTGTAAAAGAACAAAAAACAGTAACCGAGCAGGACGTGAACAATTATCTCGATTCTAAAAAAATGGTTTCTGTTAACCGTGATGAATATCAAAAGCTTCTCGACTCAAAAGAGAAATCTCTGAGCGATGACAGCAGCTCAGACTCGAAAAACAAAGTAAAAACGTACAAGCTCATCATTAAAGACGGCATGAGCACCGCAGATGTATCAGCTATTCTTGAAAAAGAAGGCATTATTTCTTCAGCTAAGGACTTTAATGACTACGTGATCGACGCTGGGTATCACAAGGAGATTCGTGCCGGAGAATTTAAAGTTAAATCAGATATGACCTTCAAAAAGATCGTTAAAACATTAACACGATAAAAAAACAGGCTATGTAACAGCCTGTTTTTTTTATCCGAATTTCCCTGTAATATAATCGAGTGTTCTTTGATCTCTCGGCTGAGAGAACATTTTATTTGTATTGTCGCATTCAACAAGCTCACCCATGTAGAAAAATGCAGTTTGATCAGAAACCCTCGCTGCCTGCTGCATGTTGTGCGTCACGATAACGATGGTGTATTTATTTTTCAGCTGAAGAATGAGCTCTTCAATTTTTCTCGTCGAAATTGGATCTAGCGCAGATGTCGGCTCATCCATCAGCAAAATATCAGGATTTGTCGCAAGAGCTCTGGCGATACAGAGACGCTGCTGCTGGCCGCCTGATAATGAGAGTGCAGATGAATGCAAACGATCCTTCACCTCATCCCACAGCGCCACGTCTTTTAATGACTTTTCTACAATGTCTTGCAGCTTCTTTTTATTTTTGATGCCGTGAACTCTCGGTCCGTAAGCAACATTATCAAAAATTGATTGCGGAAACGGGTTTCCTTTCTGAAATACCATGCCGATATTTTTGCGTAGATCTACGATATCGACTTTATCCTTTAAAATGTTGCTGCCATTATAGTTCAGCTCACCCGCAAGCTTTACATTCGGCGTCATCTGAATCATTAAATTCAATGTTTTAATAAATGTCGATTTGCCGCATCCTGACGGCCCGATAATCGCCGTGACTTCGTTTTGATTAATGCTCAAATTGATATTTTTCAAGGCATGGTTTTCCCCATACCATAAATTCATTCCGTTGACTTGATATACTTCCTGTTTCTTTACAGCTTCGGTAGCAATACTCATTGCCAGCCTCCTATCCGAATTTCCCGTTAATGTAATCCTCTGTTTTTTGCTGCTTCGGACTTGTGAAAATTTGTTCGGTTTGTCCGTATTCAACGATCTCGCCGTTTAAAAAGAAAGCCGTCCGGTCAGACACCCGCAAAGCCTGCTGCATATTGTGAGTGACAATAATAATTGAGTATTCGCTTTTCAATTCCGTAATCAATTCTTCTATTTTCGCATTCGAAATCGGATCTAGCGCTGAAGCAGGTTCATCAAGAAGAAGAACGGCCGGCTTCATCGCGAGCGTTCTGGCAATACATAAACGCTGCTGCTGACCGCCTGATAACGAAAGTGCAGATGAATGCAAACGGTCCTTTACTTCATCCCAGAGCGCCGCTTTTGTTAAGCTTTCTTCCACGATGTCATCGAGCACTGATTTGTTCCGCTCTCCGGCATATTTTAATGCATGCGTGATATTATGGTAGATCGATTTTGGAAATGGATTCGGCTTTTGGAAGACCATGCCGATTTCTCTTCTTAAGCTGACAACGTTAATATTGCTTCCCAGTATATTTAATCCTTCATACAAAATTTCACCTTCGCTTCTTGCAGAAGGAATTAAGTCATTCATGCGGTTAATATTTCTAAGAAAAGTAGATTTGCCGCATCCTGACGGCCCGATCAAAGCAGTCACCGCATTTTTTTCAATCTCCATATTCACGTGACGAACGGCCTGTTTGTTTCCGTAGAAAATAGACAGATCCTTCACCTCGAGCACATTTTGCTGCTGAGGAAGCATAACCGCACTCTCAGGCTTTTCTTTTACCATTTGTTCAGACATTGTTTTCGCCTCTTTCCGGTCTAATTTGCCGTAAGCTTTTTATAGATTATTGTTCCAAGCCATCTCGCCGCGAGATTGAAGACTAGGACTGAAATCACCAGCACTGCAGAACCGCCGTTGGCAATCGCTTCAGCATCCGGAATCATCCCTTGCGTATTTACGTTCCAAATGTGGACCGCAAGTGTTTCAGCGGGTCTGAAAATATTAAGCGGCGATGTTTCAGAAAACGGATTCCACTCTGCAAAATTGAGGCGCGGCGTTGTAAGCCCTGCTGTAAATAATAAAGCCGCCGCTTCCCCGAACACCCTTCCTGACGCTAAAATGGCACCTGTAATGATGGAAGGGATCGCACTTGGTATTAAAACAGTTTTTACGGTATGCCATCGAGAAACACCTAAAGCGAGCGATGCTTCCTTCAAATCTTTAGGGACTGAACGGACCGCGTCTTCTGTCACACGCACCATAACAGGAAGATTAAAGACCGTTAATGCCAGCGCCCCGCCTATGATCGTATATCCCCAGCCTGTCAGGTTAACAAACATCAGTAAGCCGAACATTCCAATGACAATTGATGGAAGAGATGAAAGGACCTCAATACACGTTCTGATAAAATCTGTCACTTTGTTGTTAGGCGCGTATTCCGCCATGAACACTCCGCCGCCCACTCCGAGCGGGATGGTAATCAGCATCGTGATAAACAGAATATAAAAGGAGTTAAACAGCTGGTCTCGTATCCCGCCTCCTGCGGCAATGGCGCTTGATTTTGTCGTAATAAAATCAAAGCTGAGCTGAGAAACACCGTTAATAATAATATAGGAAAACAGACCGACTAGAATCGCGGCGATAATGGCTGCGCATAAACCGAACATTCCAGTCGCCAGTTTATCTATTAATTTGCGGTTCATTACACTTTCCTCCTAGATGACAAGTAGCGAATAAGCAGGATGAATAAGAATGACATCACCAGCAGAACAAGTCCCATTGACCACAGTGTATTATTTTCAACGCTTCCGTATGTGGTATGGCCCATATTCAGCGTAATAATGGTTGTCAATGTTCCTGCGGTGTCAAACAGACTTTCAGGCAATACTCTTGTATTTCCAATGACCATTTGGACAGCCAGAGCCTCACCAAACGCACGCGCCATACCTAGGACAACGGCAGTCATTAATGTCGGAAAAGCTGCAGGGATGAGCACTTTTCTAATGGTCTGCCATCTTGTCGCACCGAGAGCGTAAGAACCTTCTCTTAAGCTTTTCGGAAGTGATGCCATCGCATCGGCTGAGATAGATGTGATCGTCGGCAGAATCATAATGGAAAGCACAATCGTTCCCGCCAATAAACTGTGTCCTGTTCCGCTCGTTTTGAACTGAGCAATAAAAGGCACCAATACTGTAAGACCTATGAATCCATAAACAACAGATGGGATGCCGACCAATAATTCGATCACCGGCTGCAGCACTTTCTTCCCCCAATTCGGCGCAATTTCTGTCATAAAGATCGCACCTGCTATGCCGAGCGGCGCAGCAATGAGAGCGGAGAGAATCGTTACTGCAAATGAGCCAAAGATAAAAGGCAGCACTCCGTATTTCGGATCAGAATCTGTAGGGTTCCAATTCAGACTCGTTAAGAATTCAATTGGGCTTACACCATTTACAAGAAAAGATTGCAGCCCCTTAATGCCGAGGAAAATAGTGATCGCCACAGATGCCGCTATCATTATAAGCGCGCAGGCTGTCACGATCATTCTTCCCCGAACTTCATCCAATTGCCTATTTTGCCTAGAGCTGATTAAACGTTCGCTCACAGACATATTTTCTCTATTGTTTATCATTGTTTTACACTCCTATGAATGTGTTAAGAGGAGAAACGGAAGTCTCCGCACTCCTCTTTTTATTTAGATCAGCTTTGCTTCCCTTTGGCATCGCGAGTCACTTTCATATCAGTCACCGGAATGTACCCTTGGTCAGTTACAATGCTTTTTTGAATGTCTTCACTCTTTAGATAATCAAGAAATTCTTTCGCTAGATCTTTCGCTTCGCCTTTTGTATAAGAATGCTGATAAGCCCAGATTGGATATTCTCCAGTAGTAACGTTTTTCGCTTCCGGCTTCACACCGTCAATAGATAAAGCTGTTACCTTGTCATCTGTTAAATATGAGAATGCAAGATATCCAATCGCTCCCGGAGTATCAGCAATGATTTTTTTCACAGTGTTGGAAGAATCCTCAGTAATGCCTTCTGCTGGTTCTTCTCCGTCAAGCGCGTATTTTACAAATGTAGCACGTGTACCTGAAGAATCAGGACGGTTTACAAGCGTAATTTTTTGGTCCTTCCCGCCAAGCTCTTTCCAGTTTTTGATTTTGCCAGTGAAGATTTTTTTCAATTCATCTTTTGAGATATCTTTTACACCTGTATCAGGGTTTACAGCCGCTGCCATACCGACTACTGCAACTTGATGATCTACAAGCGCTTTTGCGTCGATACCTTCTTTTTCTTCAGCGAAAACATCTGAATTTCCGATTTGAACAGCTCCTTCAGAGACTTGAGAAAGCCCTGTTCCAGACCCCCCTGCTTGTACCTGTATATCAGCATCAGGGTTTTCTTCCATAAATTTTTCTGCAGCTGCAAGTACTAATGGCTGCATGGCCGATGAACCAGAAATGGTTAAAGAACCTGATGCCTTTTCTTCTCCTTTTGCAGAGCCGCTATTTGTTTTTTCACTTTCTCCTGCGTTTCCGCATGCAGCTGCAATCATCATAAAAGCAGCCATCAGAAGCATAAGCACCAATTTGTTTTTTTTCATTTCCTGAATTCCCCCTGCGTATAATGTGTAATTTGTCCTACACGTATAGAGTAAAGGTTCTATGTAAAATAGGTTTAAATCGAATGTTAAGGTTTTGTAAATCCGTGCATTTTTTTGTATAAAAAAAAACGCCCACATGATGTGGGCGTTTCTGTTTAGTTATCAGAAGACGTTGTGTTTTCTGCTTTTTCTTCAATTTTGTCTTTATTTTTTTGCTGAGTATCTTCTTTGTCCTGCTTCGATTTCAGCTCAAAATATTTATCCAATACTTCTCTGCCGATTTCGTTCGTAATGGTATATTTAGCGCTGTAATCTACATAAGCCCAAGGAACTACAACAGAGATGGCAACCTCAGGGTTATCAGCAGGCGCATAAGCAACAAGTGTTGTATTATAAGTACTTTCACCTGTTTTTGATTTATTTGGTCCGTCATAGAACGATTGTGCTGTTCCTGTTTTAGCAGCAGGTTTATAAGATGCTGAAGCAAATTGACTTGCCGCAGTTCCTTTAGTCGCGACTCGTCTAAACCCGGCTTGAACCTCTTTAATATAATCGCTTTTCATGTCCACTTTATTCAGCACTTCAGGCTGAACAGATTGTACGACCGCCCCGATTCCTTTTTCTGCATCAGGTTCCCTTACTTCTTTTACAAGCTGAGGTTTCAAGCGGTAGCCACCATTTGCGATTGTTGATACATATTGTGCTAGTTCGAGCGGTGTATACGTATCATATTGGCCGATAGCATAGTCTAGCAAGAATCCCGTCAATCTGCTTGTTCCTTTATAGCCTGTCATTTCATTTGGAAGGTCAATCCCAGTTTTTACACCAAGTCCAAATTGACTGAAATAATTCCGGAACGTATCAAAAGCCGTCGTATCAATCGGTAAAGCTTGATGCGGTTTATATTCACCTTTTCCAAGTGCGATTGCAGTTTTAAACATGAATACGTTTGAAGACTGCTCTAAGGCTCTTTGAATATTAACAGGTCCCAAAGTAGTCCACGATTTTTTACCGTTTTTATCCTGACCAATATATAATGGTTCATCCTGAAAAACTGTATTCAGATTGATGGCACCGGTTTGAAGACCTGTCAGTACAGTTGCACCTTTGACAGCTGATCCCATAGCATAAGATGATGTCATATTCCCTAGTGCGTAATCATCAATTTTATATTTCCCGTTTTCTGTTTTAATCTGCTTACCCGCCATCGTCAGCACTTCACCGTTTCTCGGGTCCATCATGACGACAAATGCCCGGTCTAACAATTCAGTACTTGGTCTTGCTTTAGCAGATTTGAGATTTTTCTCGATAATTTTTTCAACTGATTTTTGCAAGTCAATATCAATTGTAAGCACGAGATCTTTACCGGCTTTCCCTTCAGAAACGGTCTTCGTTCCCGTTACATTGCCGTTTGAATCTGTGATATTTTCCACCTTCGCTTTTTGCCCCTGCAAAAGGCTTTCGTATTGATATTCCAGATAACTTTTACCAACCCTGTCGTTTCTGCTGTAGCCGAGCGATAAATAATGGTCGAGCAGATTTGACGGCAATCCTTCATCAGAGCTGGAAACACTTCCGAGCACTGAGCGGAGAAGATTTTTATACGGATATTCACGTTCCCAGTCTGATGTGACATCAACACCCGGCAGTTCATCTAAATGTTCACTTACAACTGCCATTTCTTTCGCTGAAACATCTTCATTTTTGATGTATTGCGGTGTTAACGCATATCCGGAGTCCATCTGTCTTTTAATGGCGAGAATCTGCATGTCTTTATCAGTCAATTCATTCAGCTGCTTATCAGTAATCCGTTTTAGCTGGAGCTGGTATAAATCATCATCTGATAATTTTTTATTTTCTACCTGCTGTCTTTCCTTAGAAGTAATCAGCTTTTTCGCTTCTTTTGGTCTAGTCAAAATCCAATAATCTTTTTTATCCCGTTCTGTTACTTTTTTTGTGTCGACTTTAATCATATCTGCCAGCTTTTTTGCGATTTTCAAACGCTGTTCTTGCGTTGTAGATTTAGATCTGGTGTATGTAATCGCATTTAAAGCCTTATTTGTTACAATGGCATTAAAATTCCGATCATAAATTTTCCCGCGCGGCACCGCCGAGCTGACTTCACTTTGTTCCTGCTGATTGGCTTGATTTTTGTAATCATCGCCTTGAACGATCTGCTTAATGCCAAGCTCCACAATAATCCAGGTGAATATAACAAAAGCGGCCAAAAATAAAATATTCAGCCGGATTGGAAGCGACTTCTTTTTCTCTTTATGATTTTGCTTTTTTTGTTTATTTCTCCTCATAACATCACCTTTTTCTATTTACAGAAAGAAAAGACACTCAAGTAAGAGTGCCATTTTTCATTTTAAAGGTTTTTTCGACTTTTTTCTACAGATAACCCCTTATTGCCAAAAAATTATCTTTCGCCTTTTAAAAGGTTCGGTTCAGTCACCCGTTTGTGGCCGTCTTCTTCCATAGTTTCATTTTCCTCTTCTTTCTCTTTAAAACGAATATCCTTGACAAAGTAATAAATGAGCGGATGCCCGATGCCCAAGATGGCAAGCGACAACGGTATACCCATATCTTCTTTAAAAAGGGCCACGATAAGGAGAAAGCATAAAATCGAAACAATTCTGCCGGCGTTTAAAAACATTTCTCTCAGCACGATATATTCAATTCTCGCTTTTCTGGCATGTCTGGCCCGTCCTATGACATCATATGTAAGCGATACATAAGGCACGAGCAAAAGAGGATAGCCGATCGCAATAAACACGCCGTACGTCAATAATGTCGTAAAGCTCATATGAAAGAGTATCAAAAACAGCGCACCATACAAAATAAGGCCGCCCAGCAAAATTGATTTTTTACGGGCCTTTTTCTTAATCAGCCTTGATGCAAAATAATAGGCAAAAAAGGAAACAGCGGAGTTGACGAGACCAAAGGTTCCGAGGGCCAGTTCGCTGTTTGTCTCAATAAACACAAAAACACTGATTAAAAAGACGAAAATCCCTTCTCTCAAGCCCTGAAAAAAATGCGCATTTGTAATTCGCCGCCAGTTCATATTAGTGTGGCGTTCTCCAAATACCTTACTCAGCATAAATTGGCCCTTTGATTCTCTCCGTTTTAGGAAGAAGCTCATCACGACAGCCAGTGCAAATAAACTGAGGGAGAGACTGAAAATGACAGTGTAACCCGTATTATTTTCAAGCCTTGAGATGACAAATCCTGCAACAATCGGACCAATCATTCCTGCGGATGAGGACAGGATGCCCATAAAGCCGTTGAAAAAATCCCGCGTATCAGGCTCTGTTATTTCAAAGGTGAGCACATTAAACGCGAGCCAGTAAAATCCATAGCCTACTCCGAGCACCGCTCCGATGAGAACAAGACGTGATGCTGCAGTTTCTCCAGCCAGCAGCACACTTAAATAAAATGCTGCTAAAAAAATCACTCCAAATCTAAGAATGAAAACCCGGTCTATTTTTTTGGCTAATCGGCCAGCTAAATAAAATGTTATCGGCTGCATCGTCACAATCGATAAGTTGTATATCGCCAAATCAATAAATTTCCCTGACTGCTTCCAGAGATACACATTCACAAATGTATTGGAAAGCGCAATTCCTAACGAGTAAAGACCGCCAACGGTCAGCAGAAGAAGTAATCCTTTATTTACATTTACATCTCCAATTACCTTTTTTAGTTTGCTCATTACTGACTCCCCTTTACTACCCCTTAGTCTGTCTCACTGAAACCGAGATATGTAAAGAGAAGACATAAAAAAACAAGGCCCTTTTATGAGGGCCTTGTTTTGCGTTATTATTTTGCTGCGCTGTAAAGACGAGCAACTTCGTTCCAGTTTACCACATTCCAGAAAGCTGAAATGTAATCAGGACGGCGGTTTTGATAGTTAAGGTAGTAAGCATGCTCCCAAACATCAAGACCTAGGATAGGCGTTTTGCCTTCAGAAAGCGGAGAATCTTGGTTTGGCGTGCTTGTGATTTCAAGTTTGCCGTTATTTACAACAAGCCATGCCCAGCCTGAACCGAAACGTCCAGCTGCTGCTGCAGCGAATTGTTCTTTGAATTTGTCCAAGCTTCCAAATACACTGTTGATCTCTTCAGCAAGCTCGCCAGTTGGCTCGCCACCGCCGTTTGGAGATAAAAGTGTCCAGAATAATTTGTGGTTCGCGTGTCCGCCGCCATTGTTGCGGACTGCTGTGCGGATGTTTTCAGGAACAGAATCTAGATCTGCAACAAGCTCTTCAACTGATTTGTTTGCAAGAGCAGTGTTTCCTTCAACCGCTTTGTTTAAATTTGTAACGTATGTGTTATGGTGCTTCGTATGGTGAATATTCATAGTTTCCTTGTCGATATGCGGTTCTAAAGCATCGTACGCATAAGGTAATTCTGGAAGTTCGTAAGCCATGATAATTCCTCCTTAATATATATGTACTGAAATGCCGCTTCACAGCGAGCCTTTCTTCATTCAATGTAACAAAAGAACGCCGTGTAATCAATGAAAAAGCTCACAATTTGGCTATTTCAGCAGACATATTTCACTTTAACCGTTAGATTGCCCCCTTAAACCTCCTGACAGCAATTCTTACAGGACAGTCCATAAAAAATATCCGATCATTAAAAGATGAATAATTCCCTTTGCAATGACCCCCGTTAAAAAGCCGATCAATGAGCCTAGCCCAATTTTAAACGCTGATTTTACATCTTTTTGATGTACGATAAGCTCTGCGCAAACAGCTCCGATAAACGGCCCTAAAATAATCCCCGCAACCGGAATCACAAAGGGACCGATCAACAACCCGATCGTACTCCCCCAAATAGCAGCTTTGCTTCCGCCGAACCTCTTTACACCAAGCAGGTTGGAAACGTAATCTGCGGCGAATAATACTGCGGCGAATACAGCTTCAACCAGCCAGAACATATAGGAATACGGACTGAAAGAAAACAAAAATCCGTATAATACAAAACCGGCAACGATAAATACAACACTTGGAATAACAGGATACACAAGCCCGATAAAAGCGATGATAAATAGTGCAGCGATCAACAGCCAATACAAAATATCCATAGAATCCATCCTCCTCAATATGCTTACATCTCTGATCTTACACTTCCGCCAATGCAGGTCTTCCTTGTATTCATACGCAGGCAACGATACAATAAGCAACATATATTGTATAGCTAGGAAGTGAAGACAGTGAATGTATTTCAGCTTTTCATCAAAAGTACATACTCTCCACGGGATATTGCAAAAACAAGATTTCAAGGAATCGGAAAAGCGATTCTTTATGTATTTTTGCTTTCTGTCCTTTTTGCGATCCCCACTGCTTATTATGTAAGCTCAGGGACCGTCCAATCTATGAACGGCTTTAAATCCGTTTTAAACAAAGATTTCCCTGATTTCACAATTTCAAACGGCAAACTTCAGACGGATGAAAAAAAAGCCACAGAATCAAAGGCAAACGGCTTTGTCATTGTGTTTGATCCGACGGATGCATATGGCACGGAACAAATCGAAGCAAAGCAAAACGCAATAGGTATACTTCAGGATAAGTTTGTTTTGGCCATTGACGGACAGGCCCAAGAGATGGCTTACTCAATGATGCCGTCAGATTTAACCAAAAAAGATGTCACTACAGGGTTAAACCAAAATAAAACAATGATCGTGACTGTTCTCTCAGTACTCATTTTTCTCGTGACAGCGGCGGGAAAATTTATTGAGGTATCATTCTTGGCGCTTATCGGGCTAATCATAAAGAACGCTCAGCAAAAGCAGCTGTCCTACCAGCAGCTATGGAAGCTTTCTGCTTACTCCATTACCCTTTCAACAATATTTTTTACGATTATGCGTGCGTTAGAAACAACGGTGCCAAGTGAATTTTTAGTCAACTGGTTTGTTAACTTTGTCATCCTGTTTCTCGTATTAAAAGAGCTCCCGTCCAAAAAAGCTGTTGCTTAATTCGGAGACTGCCTTCGCAGTCTCTTTTCTTTTGTCATGAATCAACACGGACAAGCATACAATGTTATAAAAATTTTGTATGCGGGAGGCAAAATCAATGAAACGTCTCACTTTTGTATTCAGCATTCTCTTTATCCTTTTTATTATTTTTTATGACCTTAAAATTGGAACGATCCCCATTCAGAACCTCCCTGTCTATAAAGCATCGGCAACAACAGCTGTACAGGAAACAGCGTATAAAACGGTGACGGTAAAACCGGGTGACACGGTCATGTCAATTGTCGGGTCTGCAAGTTCCCCTGACGATATTGTAAAGGATTTTGAAACGCTTAATCCAAATGTAAAAGCCAATACGATTCAAGCAGGAACAGCATACAAATTCCCGGTCTACCCCTAATTAACGTTAATTTCTTGTCAGTTCGGCGAATACACTGTTACAATATAATTTGTAAAATACATTGACATACACCATACTAGGTTTATTCTATCTAGAAGCGGCAACTACAATTAAGGAGCGATTGACAAGTGAGTGAAATCACCCATCGTACAAAAACGCGTCCCGTTAAAGTGGGACCTTTAACAATAGGCGGTAACAATGAAGTCGTTATCCAAAGCATGACAACAACCAAAACACATGATGTAGAAGCAACTGTTGCGGAAATTAACCGGCTGGCTGAAGCCGGATGCCAAATCGTGCGGGTGGCTTGTCCGGATGAACGGGCGGCAAACGCCATTGCGGATATTAAAAAACGCATCTCCATTCCGCTCGTCGTTGACATTCATTTTGATTATAAGCTTGCGTTAAAAGCCATTGAAGGCGGCGCAGATAAAATACGAATCAATCCAGGCAACATCGGCCGCCGTGAAAAAGTCGAAGCGGTCGTTAAAGCGGCAAAAGAAAAAGGGATTCCAATCCGAATTGGTGTAAACGCAGGTTCATTGGAAAAACGGATTTTAGAAAAATACGGATATCCGACAGCAGACGGCATGGTAGAAAGCGCTCTTCATCACATTAAGATTCTTGAAGATCTAGATTTTCACGATATTATCGTCAGCATGAAGGCTTCTGACGTAAACCTTGCCATCGAGGCTTACGAAAAAGCGTCAAAAGCATTTGATTACCCGCTTCACCTCGGAATCACCGAGTCAGGAACGCTGTTTGCCGGTACAGTAAAAAGCGCAGCAGGACTTGGCGCGATTTTAAGCAAGGGCATCGGTAACACCCTGCGTATCTCATTAAGCGCAGACCCGGTTGAAGAGGTTAAAGTAGCGAGAGAGCTATTGAAATCCTTTGGTTTGGCCTCTAACGCTGCAACCCTCATCTCATGCCCGACTTGCGGCCGTATCGAGATTGATTTGATCAGTATCGCCAACGAAGTGGAAGAATATATTTCTAAAGTGAAAGCGCCGATTAAAGTCGCCGTTCTCGGATGTGCGGTAAACGGCCCGGGTGAAGCAAGAGAAGCTGATATCGGCATCGCTGGAGCACGCGGTGAAGGCCTTCTGTTCCGAAAAGGTAAAATTGTCCGTAAGGTTCCAGAAGAAACAATGGTTGAAGAACTGAAAAAAGAAATCGACATACTTGCTGAAGAGCACTACGCAAAACTTGAGGCTGAAAAAGCGAAATTAGCTGAAGAAACACAAAAAGCTTGACGGAAACCCGTCAAGCTTTTTTGTATTAGAAAAATGGAATAATAAATATTCCAAGCACTAATGAAACAACACCAATCCCCATAGCCCATGCACCCAGGCTTTGGGCTCCTCTTCTTCTTGCGATATAGCCGACAATAATACCGGCAGCTCCCAACAAAACAGGAAGAACAAACAATGAAATAATGGACAAGGCTAAAGCGATATACCCTATCCCCCGTCCTTCATTGACATTTCCGCCGCTGCGGTCATTCTCTTGGTCACCGCTTCGGTCAGAAGCACGGAAAGGCTCTGCAATTTCAGCAGCCGTTTCCTCAAAAAAACCATCATTGTCGCGGGTAATATTTGTTCCTTCAGAACCATGATCTACATAGTAACTGTTGTTATCACGTTTTTCGTAATCGTTTGCCACCTTCAATTCCCCCTTCTGTTTTATTAAAGGAGCTTTTATAGTTTGATCCATTTTTGCTGATTCATGTTTGCTAAACTTTTCTGGTAATGTTAATTGTTTATGTTACACTTGAAAGGATGAAACTGAAGGAGTGTGGGCATGTTACGGTTAGGAATAGATATTGACGGCACAATCACGGCTCAGGATACATTCGTCCCTTATTTAAACCGCTCGTTTAATCTTTCCATTTCATTAAACGATATGACGGATTATGATTTAACAAAACTGTTACATATTACACAGGAAGAATTTTGGGATTGGATGAATCAAAATGAAGCAATCATATATAAAGAAGCACTTCTTGCGCAGCATGCAAAACAGTCCCTTGACCTCCTCAAAGAGGAGCACCAGCTGATTTATATTACGGCGAGAAGGACTCATTTAAGCGATGTTACGTTCGAATGGTTTGACAGACAAAACATCCATTATGACCACATAGAGCTCGTGGGCGGGCATCATAAAGTCGAAGCGGTCAAAAAACATGACATCGACTTGTTTTTTGAGGATCATCACGGAAACGCAAGGATGATTGCAAAAGAAGCCGGTATACCGGTGATTTTATTCAATTCGCCTTATAACCAGCTTCCGATCGATTCAAATATCATTAGAGTTAACAACTGGCTCGAAGCGGTTCAATGGATAAATGAAAATAAACATTATTTCATACGTGTGAAAAATTAAAAAAGGAGCCTGATCAGGCTCCTTTTTCTCTATCCTTAACTCTTACGCAGAAGGTTGATCTTGCTTTTCCTGTTCACAGCTTGGACATGTCCCGTAAATCTCAAATTTATGCCCGCTGATTTGATAGCCATCTAGGTCATCATAGAGCTTATCCATCGGACAAGACTCAATTTCCTTTGTTTTGCCGCAAGCCAGGCAAATAAAGTGATGGTGATGATGAGTAAATGAGCATTTAAATCGGAACAGCTTTTCACCGGAGAGCTCAGTCGTTTCCAAAATACCTAGCTCTTCATATAAAGAAAGGTTTCTGTAAATTGTATCAAAGCTTAAACCGGGATAATCATCATTTAGTGCAGACAGTACATTTTTAGCGGTCAGATACCTGTCCGAATCAGCAAAAAGCTGAAGCATATCTTCCCGTTTGCTTGTATATTTATATCCGTTTTCTTTCAGTAAGTTCAGCGCTTCTTGTACGTTCATGAAGGGCCCCCCTTTTCGCTTTGCTTAAGAACGAACGTATCTTATATATCAAAAAGAAAATGGCAGCTGTCTGACCAGCAAGCCATTTTCTTTACTACTGATAAAATTATACCCATAAAATGAATAAAAGTAAATGAAAGCCTAGTGGATTGCGGTTTTGAATTTACCGCCTCTTGTTTCATGAGTATTCATAATTGTAATAAATGCATTATCATCGACTTCAAACACAATGGATTTGAGCTTGGTCACTTCCAGCCTTGTGACAACTGCATAAATCACATCTTTTTCCTCGTCTGTATAGCCGCCTTTTCCCTTCAGCTTCGTTGTTCCGCGTCCGAGACGGTGTAATATAGCGTCAGAAATCTCATCATACTGGTCCGAGACAATAATCACAGCTTTTGTTTCATCCAGCCCTTGGATGACCGCATCAATGGTTTTCATGGCAATGTAGTAAGTCATGAAAGAATACATAGCTTGCTCAGGACCGAACACAAAACCGGCCCAAATAAAGATAAATACATTGATGAGCATCACAAACTCACCAACTGAAAACGGCAGTTTTTTCGTTAGAAGGATACCGAGAATTTCTGTGCCGTCCATTGAACCACCGTTTCGAATTACCAGCCCGACACCAAAGCCGAGCAAAAGACCTCCGAATACTGTAGCCAGAATAGGCTGTGTCGTAATGGCTTCTACGTGGTGAAGCGAGGATTCGATTAAGGCAAGGCCGACAATCCCGATAACAGTAGAAACGAGGAAGGTCTTACCGATATATTTATATCCGAATATCATAAAAGGAATGTTTAAGATGACAACGAATACAGCGAAATTCAGAAAGGGGTTTGACATAAAGAGGTGGTCTAAAATAAGTGATACACCGATAATGCCTCCATCAATAAAATCATTGGGGACTAAAAATAATTCAATACTTACCGCCGCAGACGCAGCTCCAATCAGAATCATGATGACCCTGAATATAAAATGGGTAAATGATTCTCTTTTGTGTTGTTTTGTTGGGGTCATAAAATCTCCTTTCCTGCAATAACTATTTTAAATAGACTATGACTCTATTTTACCATGAAATGCTGACACATTTTACTGATTTGCCCATACATTATGTCTGAGAGGTGGAATGTTCGATGATATTATTTCAAAGAATTATTTTGCAGAGGCTCAATCAAGCCACTGCTGAAGATTTATTGAAGTACTCTAAGCAATACGGAATCAGTCTGACAAAACCGCAGGCAGTTGAAGTAGCAAACCTGTTATACGGGAAAAATGTGAATATTTTTAATGAGCAGGAACGTACGCGGCTGCTGAAACAAGTAGAATCCATTACTTCAAAAGAAACAGCCCAAACCGTTCATGAACTTTTCAAACAGTTCACAAGCTGAAAAAAGGGGGGGAATTCAATCCCCCCCTTTTTTTTATTGCTGTAAAATCTTTTCGAGTAATTTGTTGTCAAATTGCTTTTCTTTCAGCATTTGAATTTCAAAACGGTACGGCGGTTTTTTGTTCTTTTTATCTTCACCGACATACGGCGTTTCAAGGATTTTCGGAATGTCTTTTAACTGCTCATGATGAACGACATATTGCAATGCGTCAAACCCGATTTCCCCGAAGCCAATATTTTCATGACGGTCTTTTCTCGCGCCTTTGATATTTTTGCTGTCATTGATATGGAGCACTTTGATTCTGTCAATACCGACAATTTTATCGAACTCATTCAGCACTCCGTCAAAATCTTCGACAATATTGTAGCCGGCATCATGTGTATGGCATGTGTCAAAGCATACAGACAAATGCTCATTGTGTGTAACGCCATCAATAATTTGCGCAAGCTCTTCAAAGCTTCTGCCGCATTCAGATCCTTTGCCTGCCATTGTTTCTAATGCAATCTGCACATTTTGATTCGGATCAATGACTTCATTTAAACCTTCAATAATTTTTTTAATGCCTTCTTCGGCTCCCGCGCCAACATGAGCACCCGGGTGAAGGACGATTTGCTTCGCGCCGATAGCAGCTGTCCGCTCAATTTCAGAACGGAGAAAATCAACACCAAGCTCAAAAGTAGCCGGATTGGTCGTATTGCCAATATTAATAATATAAGGTGCGTGTACGATAATCTCGTCGATCCCGTTTTCCTGCATGTGAGCGCGGCCGGCTTCTATATTTAAGTCTTCAATTTTTTTTCGGCGCGTATTTTGCGGCGCACCTGTATAAATCATAAACGTGTTCGCCCCGTAAGAGACTGCTTCCTGACTCGCAGCCAGAAGCATATGTTTTCCGCTCATAGAGACGTGTGAACCTATTCTCAACAACCGGTTCCCCTACTTTCTTTTTTTAGATTGATTTCTTCGCTGTTTTTTCTTAATTTTCTCCATCTCGTAGCTCATTTTCTTTTTATATCCCGGCTTAACCTTCTTCGGCTTTTTCACGAGACGATGGGCGATTTCATCTGCTTCGTTCGGCGTCTTTTTACGCTTTTGGCGGCGCTGGCGGTCATCGCCTTTTTTCCATTCGCCTTTTTCAATCTCCAGGTAATCAAACTCAATACCCATTTTCTCAAGCTTCACCAATGCATCCTCATCAGAAAGCTCATAAATTGTCATGGCCTGTCCTGAAGAACCCGCGCGCGCTGTTCTGCCCACACGGTGAACATAGAAATCAAGATCATCCGGCAGCTCATAGTTGATGACATGGCTGACACCTTTAATATCAATACCTCTTGCGGCGAGGTCAGTTGCAATTACATAAGTGAATTCCAAATCATTAATCTGCTTCATGACTTTTTTCCGCTCACGAGGTGTTAAGCCGCCGTGCAGAAGTCCGATTTTCATACCTTTGCCCATCAAATACTTGGCAATATGGTCGGCAGTGTTTTTCGTATTGGCAAACACAATGCCTAAGTATGGGTTCAGATTAGACATGATATCGAAAAGGAGCTTGTCCTTATCACGGTGCTTTGAAGGAATAAGAATATGCTCAATTTTTGCAGCAGTGACCTGTTTCGGCTCCACGTGGGCATATTTCGGATTATCCATATATTTTTTCAAAAACGGCTTCAGCTTTTCCGGAATAGTTGCAGAGAACACAAGCATCTGCAGATTCTCCGGCATGCGTGAACCAATGTAATCAACGTCTGCAAGGAACCCCATATCCAGCATTAAATCCGCTTCATCAATAACAAGAGACTCAGCTTTATGAACACTTAATGCCTGTTCTTTGATTAAATCCGCAATCCGTCCCGGCGTTCCGACGACTAGATGCGGCTGCGTTTTCAGTTTATCAATGGCTTTCTGCTTATCTGTTCCTCCGATAAAACATTTCGAACGGATCGAATCGCCTTCTGCACCCTGCGTGATTTTCAGTGCTTCCTGATAAATCTGGTTGGCAAGCTCGCGCGTCGGAGCCGTGATGACCACCTGAACGACATCCTTAGCAGGATCAATTTTATTTAACAAAGGAAGTAAGTAAGCGTGAGTCTTTCCGGTTCCCGTCTGAGACTGTCCGATGACGCTTTCTTTTTTTAATACAGCAGGAATCAGCCTTTTTTGAATATCAGTCGGTTCATAAAAACCAAGGCGATGTACTGCATCTATAATAAACGGTTTCAATTCATACACATCAAATTTAGTTTCTTTCATTTTTCCCAGCTCCTTAAAGCGGCACATTATGTGTCCATCATCACATTATACCCGATTTACGTTAAAAACACCACGTTTGGAAGGCGTTTGTTTATTCAGATAAGGAAAGCAAATACCGAAACCCATGCATATTGTAATAGCAGAGAGAGCTGAAAGGAGGTACAAGTATGTTTTCACAGCAGCAGCCAATGAGAAACTATCCGCAGCCCGGTCCGCCCCGCCCTATGCAAAACCAGCGCATGATGGGAAGAACAGCGCCTGAAATGCGAAGACCTTCATTTGGTCCGCCGCAGCAAGGTTTCCAGCAATCAGGGCAGCAATTTCTTCCTCAGCCAAACGCTGGAGCAAGAAATGGGCCGGGCACAGGCTTAAAAGGGATGCTGTCCAAATTTTTGCCCGGCGCAGGAGGCACAGGGGCACCCGGAGCAGCCGCAGGCGGAGGAGCAGGTCTGCAAGGCATTCAAAATCTCGCCAATCCGGCATCGTTATCCAGTATGCTCAACAATGTGCAAAAAGTGCTCGGCATGGCGCAGCAAGTCACCCCTATGATCCAGCAGTACGGACCCTTAGTCCGCAATCTGCCGGCAATGATAAAGCTTTACAGTCAATTAAGCAAAAACGATGATACAGAGGGCACTGAAGAAGAAACGAAGACAGAATCGGAAGAAAGTGCAGAAACAGAAAAGAAAACTGCGTCCAACGACTCTGCCGAAAAGAAAAAATCAAAAGCAAGCAGTTCATCACCTGCAAAAAAAACAGAAGCACCGGACTTGAAGGAACAAGAATCAAAAACATCTGTCTCAAAGAAAAATGAAACGCCCTCTCCTTCCCCGAAAAAAACATCAGGCAGTTCAAAGCCGAGATTATATATTTAACATTCTTTGATATCTGGAGTGAGTTTGGCTATAATGGAGATCAGAAGAATGCAAGATTAGAGCCGTTTGATTACGGCTTTTTATATTGCCTTTACTCACTTCTGTATTGGAGGACAACCGAAAATGGACGTAATTAAAATTTCGCCGCGCGGCTATTGCTATGGTGTTGTTGACGCTATGGTAATCGCTAAAAACGCGGCACTGGATAAAAGCTTGCCAAGACCCATTTATATACTCGGGATGATTGTTCATAATAAACACGTCACTGATGCGTTTGAGGAAGATGGCATTTATACATTGGACGGCGCTAATCGACTGGACATCCTGAAGCAGGTTGACAAAGGAACTGTCATTTTCACAGCGCACGGCGTTTCTCCCGAGGTTAGACGAATCGCCGAAGAGAAAGGATTAGTCGCAATAGATGCTACATGTCCGGATGTAACGAAAACCCACAATTTAATCTTAGAAATGAAAGAAAAAGGATACCACGTAATCTATATCGGCAAAAAAGGCCATCCGGAGCCGGAAGGAGCGGTTGGCGTTGCGCCTGATATCGTTCACTTGGTTGAAACGCCGGAAGATGTCAAAAATCTCGATACCCAAGCTGAAAAATTGATCGTAACAAACCAAACGACAATGTCTCAATGGGATGTTCACGATATTATGGAGCTTGTGAAGGAAAAATATCCTCACGTTGAATATCACCAAGAGATTTGCCTGGCTACTCAGGTACGGCAGGAAGCTGTATCGGAACAGGCGAAAAAAGCGGACTTAACGATCGTTGTCGGCGACCCGAAAAGCAACAATTCAAACCGGCTCGCTCAAGTGTCAGAGGAAATAGCCGGAACAAAAGCGTACCGAATCGGCGATCTAAGCGAATTAAAATTGGAATGGCTTAAAGGCGTAAATACCGTTGCCGTTACTGCCGGAGCTTCAACACCGACACCGATCACCAAAGAAGTGATTCGCTTTTTAGAACAGTTCGATCATGAAGACCCATCAACTTGGACAATCGAACACAATGTTCCACTCAAAAAAATCCTTCCGAAAGTGAAAGCAAAAAACTGAGGCCCTCACAGCCTCAGTTTTTTTATAGAAAAGTAAATGGATTTGTATCCGTTTCAGAAATAAAGATATTGACGTCTACTTTTTTATCCTTACACATTGACGTCAGTTTTTTTGTGACGCCTTCTTTCATGATTTTTTCAGCGTAATGGCCTGGATCAATGACATTCAGACCAAGCATCATCGCATCATGGGCAACATGGAAATATAGATCACCTGTAACGTAAACATCTGCGCCTTTTCGTTTTGCCTGGTGGATATACTTGTTCCCGTCTCCTCCGAGAACAGCTACTTTCTTCACCATGCTGTCAGCCTGTCCCACCATTCTGACGCCGTTCACTTGAAGCTTGTCTTTCACAAACAAAGCGAATTCCTGAAGCGTCATTTCATTTTTAAGTGTTCCGACACGGCCTAGCCCTTTTTCAGCTGGTGACTGTTCGACAGGATAAACATCATAAGCCACTTCTTCATATGGATGGCTTTTTATCATTGCGTTTATAACGGCTTTTTCTATGCTTTTAGGAAACACAGTCTCCAGTCTGACTTCATGAACGAGCTCAAGCTCTCCTACCTCTCCGATAAAAGGCTGTGCGCCGTCCAGTGGCTTAAAGCTGCCAATGCCCTCAGATGAAAACGCACAATGGCTGTACTCACCGATATGGCCTGCCCCCGCATTTCCCAGCGCTCCTCTGACCTGCTCCTCATATTCTTTCGGCACGTATACGACCAGCTTTTTAAGAGGATCGGTATAAGTAGGGGCCAATACTTCAGTTTCACTCAGCTCCAAGGCCTCAGCAAGCAGATCATTTACGCCGCCATCAGCAACATCTAAGTTAGTATGAGCCGCATAGACAGCAATATCATGCTTTAAACACTTTTCAATCAGCCTTCCGCCGGGCTGATCAGTTGAAATATGCTTTAGCGGCCGGAAAATAGGAGGATGGTGCGCAATGATTAAATCAACATCTTTTTCAATCGCTTCATCGACAACGCTTTCCAATACATCCAGCGTAACCATCACATTTTTAACCGGTTTATTTAAACTGCCGATTTGCAGACCGATTTTATCGCCCTCAACTGCATAGGTTTTCGGAGAAAATTGTTCAAACAGCTGGATGACTTGCTGTCCGTTTACCGTTTTAGCCATGATCGATAACCTCCTTTAATAGCTTCATTCGATCGGTTAGTTCCTTCAATTTCTGTTTGTTATCTTCAGATGTTGCAGCACGGCTGATCTGTTCATATATGTTTTGAGTATGCTGAAGCTCTTGTGTCCATTTTTTCAAAAATACAGCATTCTTTTCTTTTGCCAAAAATGGGCCTACGAGCATTCCGGCCGGCAAAGAAATTCCTGCATAAGCTGCATCTCTGTCTCCGGATTCGGCGACAAGTACCTCATAGCACTTTCCGTCTTCCTCAAGAATCACTTCATCAATAAGTGCGTATCCTTCTTTATACAGCCACTCTCTAATATGAAAGGCATGAATATTCGGCTGTAAAATAAGCCGTTCTTTACCTGTCAGTTTTTCTTTGCCTGCTTCTAAAATATGAGCGATCAGTGACCCGCCCATCCCGGCAATTGTTATGGCGTCAGCCTCACCTTTCTGAAGCACTTCAAGGCCGTCTCCTTGTCTTACCGTTATGTGTGCGCTTAAGCCCGATTTTTCGACCTGCCGTTTGGCAGACAAGAATGGACCGTCTGTTATTTCTCCAGCAATAGCTTTGCTGGCTTTATGATTCAGCACCGCATAACAGGGAAGGTAAGCATGGTCAGAACCAATATCCGCTACTACTGCTCCATCCGGTATGTACTCCGCTACTGTTTGTAATCGTTTTGATAATTTTAATTCGTTCACTAGTCATCACAACTTTTCTCAATCATTTTTTCCTTTTCTATCATATAAAAAATCAGCCCGGAATCCAAGCTGAGCGAATGATTTTCAGTTTATTTCTTTGCAGGAACAACATCAAGTATGGGATGACGGACAAAAATAAAAGGCTGTCGAGAACATCTCGGCGGCCTGAGAACGTATAAAGAGAAAGATACATCCTTTATTTAATTTTAGACACCCATTCTGCCATGTCATCAAGCTTATCAGCCGGAACAAGACCGGAAGGCATTCCATTACCGCCTTTTTCAATCTTTGTTTTGATTTCAGCGACATCCTTCTTATCCCCTACACCTTTTAAACTCGGACCCGAAACCCCTTCATAATTTTCCCCGTGACACGCGATACAATTTGCCTTGTAAATGTCTTCCGGTGAAGCGTTCGCATCATCTTTTTCAGCAGACTTGCTTTCTCCCCCGCTCGCAATCTCACGAGAGTCATCAAGCCCCTTTACTGATAAAAAGAAAGTCAGACCAATTCCTAAAACAGCGATCAGTAAAAATGGAATAAGCGGATTCCATTTCATTTCCCTTCCCCCTTTATGATCCTTCCCCCTATGTAAACACTTCTAATTCTAACTTATTTTTACAAAAAGTAAATGGATTGGCATACAAAAGTTTTTTATTCACACTTTATACAAAATTGAATCAAAACATGCCTATTTCTCTAACATTCCTTTTATTCTATTGTATAATGTATTGTATACGCTTACAATAGAAAATATGGATTGGTATATTGAAATTTTTCATCACAATGTTCATTTGCAAATGACACCATTTTTCAGTAAAATAAAGGCATATTATCCATATATCTTTTTAAAAAAAGAAGAACGGATCTGCAAGACCCGTTCCATCTTATTCTAGAAAATCTTTCAAACGTTTACTTCTGCTAGGATGTCTTAGTTTCCGCAGCGCTTTCGCTTCGATTTGTCGAATACGCTCTCTCGTAACTCCAAATACCTTGCCGACCTCTTCCAATGTTCTTGTACGTCCGTCATCAAGACCGAATCGAAGCCGCAATACATTTTCTTCACGATCTGTTAACGTATCAAGCACGTCTTCAAGCTGCTCTTTCAATAGCTCGTATGCCGCGTGATCTGAAGGTGAAGTAGCCTCTTGATCTTCGATGAAATCACCAAGATGGGAATCATCCTCTTCACCGATCGGTGTTTCAAGAGACACTGGCTCTTGTGCTATTTTTAAGATTTCACGTACTTTTTCAGGTGTCAAATCCATGTCTTCCGCAATTTCTTCAGGTGTTGGCTCTCTGCCTAAGTCTTGCAATAGCTGACGCTGTACGCGGATTAATTTATTAATGGTTTCAACCATATGAACGGGGATCCGGATCGTTCTCGCCTGATCGGCAATGGCGCGTGTAATCGCCTGTCTGATCCACCACGTAGCATACGTACTGAATTTATAACCCTTACGGTAATCAAATTTCTCAACGGCTTTCATCAGACCCATGTTACCTTCTTGGATCAGGTCAAGGAACAGCATTCCGCGTCCGACGTACCGTTTGGCGATGCTGACAACAAGCCGCAGGTTCGCTTCAGCCAATCTGCGTTTGGATTCTTCATCACCTTCTTCAATTTTTTGCGCATAGGCGATTTCTTCCTTTGCAGAAAGAAGGTTAACCCGGCCGATTTCCTTTAAATACATACGAACTGGGTCATTGATTTTGACACCAGGCGGTACACTTAGGTCATTAAGGTCAAATTCTTCTTCGGCTTTGGCAAGCTGCTGAATATTAGGATCTTCTGTTTCTTCATTCTCACTAATTAATTCAACACCTTGTTCACCTAAAAATTCATAATACTCATCCATTTGGTCTGATTCAATCTCAAAGCTGGACATACGCTCAGCAATTTCTTCATATGTCAAAACGCCACGTTTTTTACCAGACTCGGTTAATTGTTCTTTCACTTGGTCGAATGTTAATTCAGTTTCGTGGGTTTGTTTATCAGCCATTATGGATCCCTCCTTCCAAAGCTTGCAACGAATTCTAAAAGCGGTATGATTCTTATTCGGTCCATTCAGGCGTTTTCTATGTGAACTGCCTTTAACAATGTGCGAATAATGAAATGACAATTCATGATGAGGTCAAGCGATCTATTTGCTCCTCCGCAAGGAATCATTGCCAATGAAAGCTCCTCATCAGTTGTCCCGGTTATTTTAAAGATCGGTTCAAAGTAACGATTTCTTGAGCCAGAGATGCCGCTCTCAAAAAATCTTTTTGCCTTTCGGCTTCGGCTCTTTCCGCCTCTTTTTCTTTTATCATTGACCATTTTCTGTGATTCAACACTTTTTTCACATAATCTGATAACTCGGCCTCGCTGAGTTCTTGATTAATCTGAAGCATTAAAATATCAGACAGTACCTGGCTTATATGATCATCCGTTACCCTGGCCATAATATGCTGAGGCGTCAGCTCGGCACCCTCTTCATAAAAAGCGTACAGATAGGCTGCCAAAGCGCGGTGTTCATCAATATTAAATTCAAACCCGACCCGGTCAATGACTTTTTTTATGACGCCCCTGTCACGAAGCATATGCGCCAGTAAAAGCCTTTCTGCATTTTCATACGCCGGGCGCAGCCGTTTTTGCCTTGCCTTAGTTGTCAAATGCGCTCTTCTTGTTTTCGTTTCACTGCTGCTGTCAGCAGGTTTGTTTTGCCTGCCGAATACGGTCAGCTGCTCAGTTAATGACTCCTGGGAAATCGAAAATTCGGAAGCAAGCTGTTTCACATAGACTTCCTGTTCAAGTGATCCTGACAGCGCGCTGATTTCTTTAAGCACTTCTTTAATGTAGGCTAATCGATCGCCTTCATCGGACAGGTTCTTTCCTTTCCGGAAATATTGCATTTTAAACGCCATTACCGTAACGCTTGCATCGACAATGTCGTTTTTGAATTTTTCTCCGCCGTACTGTTTAATGTAATCGTCAGGGTCCAATCCGTCAGGGATCATTGCGACTCTGACTTTACAATCTTTTTTCTGAAGAAGCTCTGCAGCTTTCAAGGTGGCTTCATATCCGGCTTTATCAGAGTCATAGCAAAGAATGATCTCCTCCACGTTTCTTCTCAGAATCTTTACATGATCATCTGTCAGAGACGTGCCCATCGTCGCTATACTCTCTTTTACGCCTGAGTTTACCGCTGATATGACATCGGCGAATCCCTCGAATAAGACAGCTCTTTCCTGCTTTCTGATATGAAGCCGAGCCTTGTGAAAATGATAAAGCAGCTTGCTTTTATGAAAAAGCGGCGTTTCCGGACTGTTCATATATTTTGGCTGCTGGCTGCCAAGCGCTCGGCCTGAGAAAGCCACAACAGCTCCATGATGGTCATGGATCGGAAACATGATTCGGTTTCTGAAACGGTCAAAATATCCGCTTCCGTCTTCGCGTCTGATTAGCAGACCCGCTTTTTCCATTTGCGTTTCACTGAAGCCCCGCTTGACGAGAAATTTTGTTATGAAATCCCAAGAATCAAGAGCATAGCCGATCTGAAATTCATCAATCAGCTCTTTTGTAAACCCTCTTGCAAGCAAATAATCCAGCGCTTCTTGACCTTCTTTTGTATTTATTAACAAATGATGGTAAAATTTCTTCAGAAGCTCATGAGCCTCCGCCATTTTTTGTTCTCCGGAGGATTCTGGCCGGACTGCGGTGTGAACCGTTATATCATCTGGAAAATCAATGTGGTATTTGTCCGCAAGGTGGGAAACCGACTCAGCAAACGAATAGCCCTCCATCTGCCTCAAAAAGGAGAAAACATTGCCGCCCGCTCCGCAGCCGAAGCAATGAAAAATCTGTTTGTCTGGCGATACGGAAAACGAAGGTGTGCTTTCTCCGTGAAAAGGACAGAGTCCAAAGTAGTTTCGGCCTTGCTTCTTTAATTGAACATAATCACCTATGACTTCAACGATATCTGCCGACTTTTGCACCTTGTCTACAATTTCATCTGGTATCCGATTTCCCATCTTATAACACTCCGTCGTACATTATTCGATGTTTTAGTGCAAAATCCCTTCATCGTTCGACAGGATTTTTTGCAGCAGTGTAACAAATCGTTCTCGATCTTCACGATTCAATTTTTTAGGCCCTTTGGCATATATGCCTTTTCTCCTTTGTTTGCCGGAAACATGACGGCCTTCAAGGGCAAAATCAATCGTATCTTCCTTGTAAAGACGCCCTCTCTCCGACATGACGGTGACATTCCTGTTCACAAGCAAGGATGCTAAACCAATATCCTGCGTCACCACGACATCTCCCGGTTTTACATGATTTGCGATATATAAATCAGCAGCTTCTTTATGAGGATCAACATACTTCCATTTTTCTTCCTGACTTCTGGAAAGCTGGTAATGTTCAAATGAAGCGACAAAAAGAACTTGAACTTCATAATCGGATGCTGTTTGTAAAATTTCGTCTTTTACGGGACAAGCATCAGCATCGACAAAAATCGTCTTTTCTTTTTCATTAAGAAGAGTAATTCTCCATCCCTCCATTAAACTCCTGCATAAAAGCAAGCAAAATCGCACACCCTGCAAAAATGCGGGTGTATATGAATTTGTCGAAAAATTTCCGGGAGAAATTCTTGACATCTTACCCATAATAGTTTATTCGTATCACACTAACCTTAAACCTAAAATTAATCATTTTATCACAATTTTTTATTATAATACAAACTTCACAAAGATGCTATTGTTTTTCATTATTCCCTTTTGGCAAAGTCAAAAACCCAGGATAGAGCGTCCTGAGTTACATGTTTTTCGTTTTGAGATGATGGATAATATTTGCTGTTTCTTCTACTGCTTTATTTGAAACATCTACAACCTGGCAGCCGATTCGATCCACGATCTTTTCGAAATATTCCAGTTCCTCTTTAATTCTGTTGATATTTGCATAGATGGCCTTGTCATTGAGGCCAAGCGATTTTAACCGTTCTTTTCTGATATGATTCAGTTTATCCGGACTAATCTTCAGGCCGATGCATTTTTTCGGGTCAACATTAAAGAGCTCTTCCGGCGGGTCAACCTCCGGAACAATCGGAACATTGGCAACCTTCAGCCGCTTGTGGGCAAGATATTGAGATAACGGTGTTTTAGAGGTTCTCGATACACCGATCAAAACGATATCAGCTTTTAAAATGCCTCGTGGGTCACGCCCATCATCGTATTTAACAGCAAATTCAATCGCTTCGACCTTTTTGAAATAATCTTCATCAAGCTGGCGGACCCGTCCCGGTTCATATTTCGCCGTTAAACCGTAGGCTGTTTCCATTTTATCAATTAACGGGCCGATAATATCATAATATAAAACATTTGCTTTTTCCGCTTCAGCAATCAAATATTCTCTTATTTCCGGCACCACAAGTGTAAAACAGATAATGCCTCCATCTGCTTTTGCAAGTGAAATCACTTCATTGATAGTGCCAATGTCTTCAACATAAGGAATTCTTCTTACATGTGTATCATCCGCTGATCCGTTAAATTGGCTTAATGCAGCTTTGACTACCAATTCGGCCGTTTCACCGACGGAATCTGATACAACATAGATGATGCGGTTATTCATATTATCCCCCCGTTAGTCTGCGCTCTTATAGGATTTCATTTTCTGATAAACTGACAAGTATTTTGGTCATATTCGTTTTCGTCACTCTGCCGATCACTTCATATCCTTTATCGGTATCTTTGATGACAGGCAGCGCATCGATTTGTTTTTCAATTAAGTGCTTTGCAATGTCCATCACATAATCCTCGCGTCTGCACACTGTAATATTCGGCATTCTAGTCATAATAATGTGCACAGGGACAGAAGTAAGCTCCTGCTGGCCGATGCTGGCTCGTAGTAAATCCTTTCGTGAAAGCACTCCGACTAAAACAGCATCACGGTCCACTACAAACAGAGTACCTACATCTTCTAAAAACATGGTGCAAATCGCATCATATACAGAAACGTTCTCGTGAATAACAACGGGGATAGATTGAAAGTCTTTCACCTGAAGCTTTTTCAGTTTATCTGCCAAAAGCTGCGTGCCGGTTTTTCCAGTATAGAAATAACCGACTCTCGGGCGCGCCTCAAGGAAACCTGACATGGTGAGTATGGCTAAATCCGGACGCAGTGTTGCTCTTGTTAAATTCAGCTGTTCGGCAATATGCTCCCCTGTAATCGGTCCGTTTTCTTTTACAATCTGCAAAATATGTTCTTGCCGTTTATTTAGTTCGATCGTACTCACCACCTTTTCACTTCGTATCTATGTAAAGAAATAATAAACCATATTATAACGTAAATGCTTTGTAATCAAACAAAAAAACTTTCAAATGGGGAAAAGACGATTACCGATCACACAGCAACCGCCTTTTCTTTCTTTATTTTACAATAAGGGCATTCATATTAGCAAAGGACTTGATCTGATCCGCCAAGCTTACCATTTGCGCTAATCGGTTTGCCTTTAATGTCTCGTTATCAGCAATAACCATCGTATGGTCGAAATAAGCATCAATCGGTTCCTTCAAGGCCGCAAGGGAAGTAAGTGCCGCCTCATAATCCTTTTTGCTGAAGCTTTCCTGCAGATTTTGTTTAGCAGTTTGATAAGCTTCGTACAGCTTCGCTTCGTATTCATTTTCGAATAAATCAGGCTGAATTTCCGCGCGAACTCCTTTTTTGCTGATAGAAATCACTCGGCCTAAAGCTTCTGCTGTTTCCTTAAAGCCTGGCGCACCCAGTTTTTGTTCCAGCACTTGTGCTTTGTGGAGCGCCGAATATGGCTCAAGCTCAGAGCTTTCCAGCACGGCATCTATTACATCATGTCTGATCTGCTCCGCATTTAAGACGTATTTTAGACGCTGAGTGAAGAAATCTAACAGTTCGGTTTCTTTTTCGGTTTGTACGAAAGTCAGCAGCTCTTCAAACGAAATGCCCCAGTTCCGGTCAAGCAGAATAGCGACAATCCCGCTCGCTTGGCGGCGCAAACCGTAAGGATCCTGTGAACCAGTCGGAATGACGCCAATAGAGAAGAAGGATGCGATTGTATCCAGCTTATCCGCCATGGCAACTACCGCCCCAGTGAAAGTGGAAGGCGTTTCTCCGCCTGCAGATCTAGGCATATAGTGTTCGTTGACAGCTGCGGCTACAGCATCATGTTCGCCAAGCATTCTCGCATACTTTTCACCCATAATTCCTTGAAGCTCAGGGAACTCATATATCATGTGTGTCACAAGGTCGAATTTAGAAATTTCAGCAGCACGTTTCACATGTTTTAATGTATCTTCATCAGCTTGAAGACGGACAGCAAGCTTCTCTGCGATCGCTGTTACTCTTCTTACCTTATCAGCAAGAGAGCCAAGCTCTTCATGGAACACAATGTTTTCAAGCTTCTTCACATTTTCATCAATGTTCAGTTTCTGGTCTTCCTTGTAGAAGAAGGAAGCATCTGACAAACGAGCACGCAGCACTTTTTCATTGCCTCGTGCGACATTTTCGATCGCGTGGCTGTTTCCGTTACGGACTGTGATAAAGTAAGGCAGCAAATCTCCGTTTTTGTCTTTAACAGGGAAATAGCGCTGATGCTCTTTCATTGTCGTTACAAGCACTTCCTCAGGAATGGACAGAAACTCAGATTCAAATGAGCCGTAAAGAGCCGTCGGATATTCTACTAAATGATTGACTTCATCAAGGAGATCCTCGTCAACCGGAATACTCCAATTGTTTTCTTCGGCCATTGCTTCCAGCTGCGATTGAATCATCTGTTTGCGAACATTTGGATCAGCAATAACATGCTGCTGTTTCAGCTGTTCTTCATAACTTGAAGGTGATTCAATAGACACTTCATGCCCCAGGAACCGGTGCCCCTGTGTCGTCCGGCCTGACTCAACATTTGTGATTGCAAACGGAATGACATCCTGGCCAAATAAAGCGACAATCCATTTAATCGGACGGATATAACGGAGATCTTCATTTCCCCATCTCATGTTTTTCGGGAAATGGAGGCTTGTAATTAAGCTGTTCAGTTCAGGCAGAAGCGTTTTGGTTTCTTGTCCTGCTTGGAATTTTTGCACAAAAACATATTCCGTGCCTTTTATTTCTTTCATGTACAAGTCTTCCACGCTGGCACCTTGGCCTTTTGAAAACCCAATCGCCGCTTTTGTCCAGTTGCCGTCAGCATCAAGGGCGATTTTTTTTGCAGGCCCTTTTGCTTCTTCTTTTATATCATCCTGCTTTTCTGCTACACCCTTTATGAAAACAGCAAGGCGTCTCGGTGTATTAAAAAGCTTCACTTCACCGTGTGCAATATTTTTTTCTACAAGCCAGCCTGTCAGCTTTTCACCAAGCTGAACCATGCTTTCATTCAAAAAGCGCGCCGGCATTTCCTCTAATCCGATCTCTAAAAGTAAATCCTGTTTACTCATGAGAAGAACCCTCCCCTTTAATCATTGGGAACCCTAGTTTTTCTCGTTCCTCATAATAGGTTTTTGCGACTTTTCTTGCTAAATTCCGCACTCTTCCGATATAGCCTGTCCGCTCTGTAACAGAGATTGCCCCTTTGGCGTCAAGAAGGTTGAATGTGTGCGAGCATTTAAGCACGTAGTCATATGCGGGATGCACAAGCCCGTTATCCATTTGCTTGATCGCTTCTTTTTCATACGTGCTGAATAATTGGAACAGCATATCAACATCAGATGTTTCAAATGTATAAACGGAATGCTCGTACTCAGCCATCATAAATAAATCTTTCACAGTAAACCCTGACGTCCACTCAAGATCAAATACATTTTCTTTATCCTGAATATAAGAGGCCAGACGCTCAATTCCGTATGTAATTTCCACGGAAACAGGCTTACACTCAAGTCCCCCAACCTGCTGGAAATACGTGAATTGTGTAATTTCCATTCCGTCAAGCCAAACTTCCCAGCCAAGACCCGCACAGCCTAAAGACGGATTCTCCCAGTTGTCCTCAACAAAACGGATGTCATGCTCAAGCGGATCAATTCCGAGAGCGCGCAAAGAGTCTAAATACAGCTCTTGAATGTTATCAGGTGATGGTTTAATGATGACCTGAAATTGATGATGCTGATAGAGTCTGTTCGGGTTTTCTCCGTATCGGCCGTCAGCTGGGCGTCTTGACGGCTCAACGTAAGCCACTTTCCACGGCTCAGGACCGATACTGCGCAAAAATGTATACGGGCTCATCGTGCCGGCCCCTTTTTCTACATCGTATGCCTGCATGAGCACACAGCCTTCATTAGACCAATGCTTCTGCAGGGTTAGAATCATGTCTTGAATATTCATTTCAAGCACCTCCACTTTTCTTTCATAAAATTGCTGCGGCAGCAACCAAAAAACTCCCGTCTCTATGCTTGCCAGCCGCAAACATAGGGACGAGAGTTCTCCCGCGGTTCCACCCTAGTTGCTGAGAACAAAATCCCAGCCTCTTTTTTAAAATTGCTCAAGAATGCCTTTCGTTGCGCGCTCATCCTTAGCTTACACCGTCCTAAGGTCGCTTTTATGAGGTAAACGCAAGTACTTCTTTCTCTCACTGCAACATATTTTATAATAAATGATCATATAAAAAGATGGGCCATATGTCAACTTTTGTTTTCACCCATAAGATGTTTCATGCTCTCCATTTGATCTAAAAAACGCTTCGATTTCAGATAAACCCCTGAATATTCTTCGTAGTACAAGTCAATAACTTGCTTTAATTCATTTTTCGTTTCCTGCTTTAAAGACACATTGCCAATCCTTGAAAGATCGAAGTAATAAAACAGTCTCAAAAGCCTTGCCGTTTGCGGCTTAATCGGCACCTTGTAAGGGTCTTTGTCAAAGCAGCGGTGGCAAATAAAACCGTTATCGCGAACAGAAAAATGGAATGTCCCATCATGGCTTTTACAATGCACACAGTGATTAAGCTCAGGATACAGTCCCATCACAGCAAGCATCTTCATTTGAACAATGAAGGTAATAACATCCGGGTCTGTTCCTTCGTCAAGCTGTTTAAAGGATTCTAAAATAAATTCAAACAAATAGGGATTTGGTTTTTTTTCTTCTGTGCCTTTGTCAACGAGCTCAGCAATAAAAGCTGCATATGCAGTTAAAAACAAATCCTCTCTGATGCCTCTCATGCTGAGGATCATTTCACCCTGCTGAAGGGTTCCGAGGCCTGTTGTTTTCTGCATTAAGAATGAACCATACAAAAAGGGCTGGCTGACTGCTGATAAACGGCTGTTCGGTTTTTTGGCTCCTCTGGCCATAACACCTATTTTTCCGTGTTCTCTTGTCAGTAAAGTAACAATTTTATTCGTCTCTCCGTAATCATTGGTACGAAGAACGATTCCTTCACATTTTGTCAGCATTTCCGCACCTTCCTAAAACAGGAGCGGTCAAGAGGTCTATAAAATTGGAAAATCAAATCGGGCTAGCTCATCTTCTAGTTCTTCGGGTCTTTCCATGTTCTCTTTTTCCAGTTCTTTAAAAAGAAGATACGTATCAACATTTCCTGTTTGAGAAAATACGTTCCAGGTAAAATTCAACACAAGAAACCCACCTTTCTGTAGTTAAACTAGCTTACCTAAACTCCAAATTCTTACCTTTATCTTGACCAGATGTCCTCCATTTCATGTTAAACAAAATTTGCTAATGTATCCCTGTTCATGTGAGATAATGACACAGCAAGAGATTAATATTCATCCTCTTTAAAGCCGAAGTCGCGAAGCTGGGACATTTTGTTACGCCAGTCTTTCTGCACTTTTACCCACAATTCAAGATAGACGCGAGAACCTAAGAGGGCCTCGATATCCGCTCTCGCTCTTTTTCCGACTTCTTTCAGCAGGCTGCCTTTTTTCCCGATGACAATGCCTTTTTGAGAATCCCGTTCGACCACAATTGTTGCCGCCACGTGCACGGATCCGTTGTCCTGCCCTTTAATCGATTCGATGCTTACCGCAATGCTGTGCGGGATCTCTTCCCTTGTCAGATGCAGCACCTTTTCCCTGATCAACTCAGAAATGATAAAGCGTTCCGGATGATCGGTCACCTGGTCACTCGGATAAAACTGCGGACCTTCAGGCAAATATGCTTCAATCTGCGCCAGCAATGTTTCAATGTTATTTCCCTCTAATGCAGAGATCGGAACAATTTCCTTAAAAGGATATCGCCTGCGGTATTCGTCAATTAGCAGAAGCAATTGATCAGGATGGATCTTGTCAATTTTGTTTACGATTAAGAAAACAGGTGTCGAGGTATTCTGCAATTTCTCAATAATGAACTCGTCGCCCTTGCCATAGCCTTCCTCAGCATTGATCATAAATAAGATCAAATCGACTTCTTTTAATGTATTTTGCGCCACTTTCATCATAAAGTCTCCAAGCTTATGCTTAGGCTTATGAATTCCTGGTGTGTCAATAAAAATCGTTTGTGATGTGCCTGTCGTTAATACCCCTTGCACCTTATTTCTTGTTGTTTGGGGTTTATCACTCATGATCGCGATTTTTTGGCCGATCACTCTGTTCAAAAAAGTAGACTTTCCTACGTTTGGTCTTCCGATAATGGATACAAATCCTGATTTAAAGCTTTCGTTCGTCATGTAAATCCTCCGATGAAAATGCGCCTGGCAATAATTCTTCTGCAGTCATTTCTTGTATTTGTCCTTGTAAATTGGTCAGCACGATAATAACGTCCTTTGTGCAGAGCTCAGAAATCACCTGCCGGCAGGCTCCGCACGGTGATACTGGGCCCGGGGTGTCAGCAGCTACTGCCAGCATCTGAAACTCAGTATCGCCTTCAGAAACAGCTTTAAACAAAGCGGTACGCTCAGCGCAGTTGCACATGCTGTATGCCGCATTCTCTATATTGCAGCCTCTGTACACTTTTCCATCTTTGGTAAGAAGAGCGGCTCCTACTTTAAACTTGGAATACGGTGCATATGCCATGTCACGCGCTTTTAAAGCTTCTGTTATCAATTTCTGTCTGTTCATGTGTACATGTTCCTCTCTTACCTATAATGGTACCGCTATCACTTTATATTTTACATAATGGCGCTCCTTTTTTCACGCCCATTTCTAAAAATGTAAAATAAATGTAAGAATTTTCAGCCATACAGCTTTGGCAAAAAAATAAGTAAACCAATAATACACGAAATCACGGCAAAAACGCAAACAGCCCCGGCAGCAGCGTCCTTAGCCGCCTTAGCAAGCGGGTGATGTTTATCTGTTACTAAATCAACCGTGTGTTCAATAGCTGTATTTAAAAGCTCCAGTGAAAGCATTCCGCCAATCAAAAGAAAAATAATAGCCCACTCTGTCAGGCTGAGATTAACGAGAAAACCGCAAATGATAACGGCGCAGGCAGCCGCGGCATGAAATTGAAAATTCCGCTCCGTCCGCGCCGTTCTCCATATGCCCCGCCCTGCGTGCACGAAGCTCATTAGGAATCGCTTCAGCTCATTTCTATGATCTCTTGAGTCCATAGGCGTCCAGCAAATCCTTTTGCTTAGTAAACATCTCCTCTTCTTCCTCTTTCGTCATATGGTCATATCCTAAAAGATGCAGGAATCCATGTACCGCTAGAAAGCCAAGCTCTCTCTTGAAAGAATGGTTATATTCTTCAGCCTGCTCTCTTGTACGATCTGCACTGATGATAATATCACCTAGAACCGGCGGCATTTCAGCACCGACAATTTCAACTTCGTTTTCTCCCTCTTCTTCAAGAGCAAAAGAGATGACGTCTGTCGGCGTATCCTTTCCCCGATACTCTTTATTGATCTGCTGAATGTCTTCATTGGTAACGATCGTGACAGAAACCTCAGCCTGGTCCTGAACTCCTTCGCGCTCAGCGGCAAATTGAAGCAGATTTTCTACTTCTTTAAGCATCTCTTCAGAGACACTTCCGGTTTCATCTACGATATCAATCAATAAACTCATCTATTTCACCTTCTTAGTAGCCTCCGGATATTCAATCCGGGAGTGGAAAATTCCTTTTAATGTTGCACAAAGCGTTTTTGCAATTGTATCAAGCTCTTTAAATGTCAAATCGCATTCACTAAACTGTCCGTCCTGAAGCTTATCGGATATAATGCCCCTGACAAGCTTTTCAATTCGTTCAGGATTTGGATTATGCATCGATCTGACAGCCGCTTCGACACTGTCTGCCACTGATATAATCGCGGCTTCTTTTGACTGCGGCTTCGGTCCCGGGTAACGGAATTCTTCCTCTGTAATCTGATCGCCTTTTTCTTTCGCTTTATAATAAAAGAACTTCAAAAGAGAGGTCCCGTGGTGCTGCTCAGCAATATCCACAAGCTCCTTTGGAAATTTATAGCTCCTCAGCATATTCGCCCCGTCAGTGGTATGCGAAATAATGATATTTTTACTGAGCTGCGGAGAAAGCTTATCATGCGGATTGTCAATATTCATTTGATTTTCAATAAAATATTGCGGCCGCTTTGTTTTTCCGAGGTCGTGATAATACGCACCGACTCTTGCAAGCAAACCATTTGCCCCTACCGCCTCGCAGGCGGCCTCTGACAAATTGGCGACCATGACGCTGTGGTGATATGTACCTGGTGTTTCTGTCAGTATTTTTCGAAGCAGCGGATGGTTAGGGTTGGACAGCTCGATCAGCCTCATTGTGGACAAAATGCCGAAACCTGTCTCAAAAAACGGCATAAGTCCGATAATTAATACGGAGGAAGCAAAACCCGACACAACCCCCATCAGCATGAGCGTCCCGATTTCCAAGCCTGACAGCGCGGTGTTTTGAATCAATAATAGAGATAGAACCACAATCATATTGATAAACGCCACAAAAAGCCCGGTCTGCAAAATTTTTGATCTGCCATTGTGTTTTCCTAAAAACAAAACACCGGAAATACCGCTGATCAAATAATAAATACCAATGACATAATTAAATGTTCCTGTCACACCTTGATTAAACATCATACTTCCGCAAATCGCAAGAATGATACTTCCTAAAATAGCGATCCGTTCATTCATCAGCAGCTTGATTAAGATTGCACCGGCCGCAATGGGAACAAGATAGCCAATATTGTTATATTCCATCTTTTGAAATAAACTGACAACCTCCATAATAACAAGCAAAAGCGTTGTAATAATGGAGAATAATAGGATCGACTTGTTTTTGAATTTCAGATTTTGATTCTGTTTTTCGAAATAGTAAACGAGTGTAGCAATGAAAAGCCCGATCATAATCAAAAGGCCGCTAATCGGTTTGAACAAATTGGAGTTATTTAACAATCCGGTCAGCTCAAGTTTTCTGTACACTTCCCGATCAATGAGGTCATTTTCTTCCACGAGCACCTGCCCCTGTTTGATCTGAACCTGCTGAACATTGTCTGACGCTTCCTGGCGTTTTGCCTCTGTTGCTTTTGGATCGAAGACGTAATTCGGAATAATGGCGTAACGCCCGATTTCCGTGGCGGCTCCTAAATATTTAGACGGGATAGAATTACTCTTCAGTTCTTTTTGCACTTTATCTTTTGCTTCAGATAATTTATCCGACGGGATTTCACTGCTCATCACTGAGTTTACTGCTGTTATGACAGTATCTCTGACAAATGAAAAATCTTCATGGTCCGCCTTCAGCAAAGTCTTGATGGCATCCTCTGATATAGAATCATTCACATCTGACGTCAGCTTATTTTTCACCGACTTAATCATTGTTTTTTCTGATGGTGAACTGCTGTCTTCTTCTGCTGATTTTTTCACTTCACTGATACTGTCGAATATCGATGACACAAGATCAATTCGATTGTCTGTATAATCTTTCTTTAAGGTATATTGATCTTCGACCGCATCCTCAGCAGCTTGCTTTTTTTCCTCTGTCGCTTTTTGATCTTCCACGGTTGCCGGAGCATAAATGGTCTTGTCGCTGACTGAAAACAGGTCTAAATCAAGCGTTTCCGGCTTCACATGTACAAAAAGCAATGCGAACATAATCGCAGCCAGCAGAAGATACAGCAGTACATGCATGGAGCGGGCATTTTTAAAGCCGCGCCAATTTTTTGAGCCGCTTTTGGTCTTCCCCTTCTTTTTCAACACAAGAACCTCCTCTAGAAAATCAAGCTGATAAGCAAAAATGACCCGATAACGCGCGATCGGGTCATTCAGGATTAATTTTGCTTATCGTATGCTTCAATAATTTTCGCAACAAGCGGATGTCTGACCACGTCTGTCTGGTCCAGTTCAATCACAGAAATGCCGTCGATTTCTTTCAGCATCTCTCTCGCTACTGCAAGTCCCGATTTGACGCCTTTCGGCAGATCAATTTGGCTAACGTCACCTGTAATGATCATTTTAGAGCCAAAACCCAGTCTCGTCAAAAACATTTTCATTTGGGCAGGCGTAGTGTTCTGTGCTTCATCAAGTATAACATAGGCATCATCAAGTGTCCGGCCTCTCATATAAGCGAGCGGAGCGATTTCAATGACTCCTCTTTCCAGCAGACGTTCTGTATGATCTGTTCCAAGCACATCATGAAGAGCGTCATACAGCGGGCGCAAATAAGGATCTACTTTCTCTTTCAGGTCACCTGGTAAAAAACCGAGGCTTTCACCGGCTTCTACCGCAGGTCTTGTTAAAATGATTTTTTTAATATGTCCGTTTTTCAATGCGTGGACTGCTTTTACGACAGCAAGGTACGTTTTTCCAGTTCCTGCCGGGCCAATGCCAAATACAAGATCATCTCGTTTCATGGCGGCTACGTATTCCCGCTGTCCCATGGTTTTCACACGGATCGATTTGCCTTTTGCGTTTTTTGTAATTTCTTCTTCGTACATGCTTTCAAAATATTCAAGTTCATTCTTTTTTGCCATCTTGATGGCGGAAATCACATCACGTTCAGAGATCTCTATCCCCTTGCGAATTAATGCGAGAAGTGATCCCAGCAGCCTGTCGGCAATCTGAAACGATTCTTCATCGCCTGAAATATAAATCGTTTCGCCTCGCGTAATGATATTTACATCCAGATCTTTCTCCATCAGTGTCAAAAAAGAATCTTGATTCCCGAACAGTGAAAGCGCTTCGTCCGGGCTTTTCAGTTTTTGATTCATCGCAAGTAAATGTTCTGTCATTCTTCAGTCTCCCTGACAATAGGTGTGGTTTGAACGATATCTTCTATAACTTGGTAGAGAATAATCAACTTTACTTTACCATTCTCGACTGTCTGGTGCAAAACTTTTTCACTTTTCACCTCGCCGTCCTCGCCTATTTTACTCTCTACATCCCGTTTACCCATTTTGATTCCTTCTTGAACTGCTTCTTCTTTCGTATATTTTCGCAAAGCCTCTTCACTTTCTCTCGTTTGCTCTTTGATATAAGAAACAGGGAGCTCCAAACCGAGAAAATGAAGCGAATGCTTCTCTTGTTCTGTTTTTGGATGTTTTAATTCTTCTTTTTTAAGCGTTATCCCCCAGATTGGGAAAGCCCATGAGCCAAAAGAAAGCTTGTGCTTTGTCCTTACTTTGCCCGTATAGACGTTAAATAATGTTTCAAGGGGCACCGTTACTTCAGATCTGTACCAGGTCTCGCCGTAAATTTCAGCTTTAGAGGCGACTTCCTGCTGCTCATCTTCGCTTCCGATTAAGCCGGAGACAAGCATTTGCCCCTTTTCCACATGATCATGGATTGCGGCCATGGGCTGGCCTTTCTGGACAAACATTCTTGTAATGGTTGCTTTCTTTTTGGCGACAATGTGGCGCGGACTGACATACTTTTCTTTTTCAGGCTCATTTTTCTCCACAACTTTCATGTGGATGGTCGTGCCTTTCAAATCGACTCCGACCCAAGTGATATTGTCTATTCCGTTGGTTAACGATTTTTGTATTTTTTCGGGAGACTGCATTAAAAATTGCAATCGCCCTTTTTTGACGCCGATTTCCTTCAAATGCTGCATCATTTGGTGCTCCGTTTCAGGCTTTGCACCAGTCACTTCAATTTTCCACACCATATTGGAGAGCAAAAACAATAGGATAAAAAAAAGCGCAAAACCAATGGTAAAACCTAAATTCAGTTTGGATTTCAGCAATAAGAACGGGAAACCTTTTCGATTGATAAAACGGGCTTTACAGTCAAATTCTCTTCTGACACGCCGAAAGGCATGTACATCCTGAAGCTGTATATATAACAAGACGGCTTCTTTCTTTTTTTTCAGATGAAAGATTGGAATCCCTCTTCTTGTGCATTCATTAAGGAGCCGTTCAATGCCTCGTCCCGTCACTTCAAGCTGGACCTTACCACCAAAAAAAGACAGCCATTTATTTTTCACAACATTTCCCCCTCGGCTTTATGACTCAACATATCGAACGACATCAATCGTACCCTCCAAAAGTATTTCTTCCGGAAGAATCGCTTTGATAACAAAGTTTTTTCCTGATATGATGCACTGGCCCTGCTTCAGCATCAGCCTCACTTCATTCTCACTGAACAGCAGAAGGCCTCTGTGGTTTTCTATGTAGATATGAAGTCTGCCGACCATTGTGATCCGCGGCAGATCCATCATAACGTCCGGGGGAATTTCCAATGCTCTTGTCAGCCAAGCTTTTAAACGATTCTTTCTTTGCCCCATACAAAAAGAACCCCCTTTCATCTCATATGTATGATTTGAAAGAGGGTTCTAACACTTAATTTTTGCGGGCTGCTCGCATTGTGTGATGAGGTTTTTTTGCCCTTGGCGGACCGAATACCTCGCCTAAGACAATGCCTTGCACCACAGTGTCTTTATTGACCTGAAGCAGTTTTTGCTTGGTATACACAGCTTTATGTTTGGCGGCAGTAAGATCCCGCTCAAGCCCTTTCAGGTTTCTTTCCGTTTCCTTCCGTCTGTCTTCAGCTTCTTGTCTCATCTGTTCCAAGCGGTTTGGAATAGGTGCTGGCGTTTCTTCAGCTGATTGTTTATTTTGAACAGAAGCAGGTTTCATTGTCTGCGGCTTTTTTCTTTTTTGATTTTGATTGTTTTTTTCTTCTTCTTTTTTCACTTTGCCGAAAATCGTGGAAATAATTCCGATAATCGCTGCAATAACAAGCGGATTCGTCAGTATATCTTCCATCACTATTCTCCCTTCTGCATAGAGAGATTATGATTTGCGGTCTTCATCCGATTGGTCTTTCGTTAATTTACCGAATGAATCACGCATATCTGTGTCTGCATCAATGTTTTTAATATTCATGTAGTCCATGACGCCGATATTTCCTTCGCGCAGGGCTTCGGCCATCGCAAGCGGCACTTCCGCTTCGGCTTCAACCACTTTAGCTCGCATTTCTTCTACACGTGCGCGCATTTCCTGTTCTTGAGCAACAGCCATTGCACGGCGTTCTTCGGCTTTGGCCTGTGCAATATTTTTGTCGGCCTCTGCCTGATCCGTCTGCAAGATCGCCCCGATGTTTTTACCAATGTCAACATCAGCAATATCAATCGAAAGAATTTCAAAGGCGGTTCCTGAATCCAGGCCTTTACCGAGAACCGTTTGAGAAATCATATCAGGGTTCTCCAGCACTTTTTTGTGATTTTCGGATGAACCGATTGTAGAGACGATCCCTTCGCCTACACGGGCTACAATCGTTTCCTCACCCGCACCCCCGACGAGGCGGTCGATATTGGCTCTTACTGTAATTCTCGCTTTCGCCTTCACTTCAATTCCGTCCATAGCAACACCTGCAATAAACGGTGTTTCAATGACCTTCGGATTAACGCTCATTTGCACGGCTTCCAATACATCACGGCCGGCAAGGTCGATGGCTGCACAGCGTTCAAATGTAAGCTCAATATTAGCACGCTGAGCCGCGATAAGTGCGTTAACGACTCTATCTACATTCCCTCCGGCAAGATAGTGGCTTTCAAGCTGGTTTGTTCCAACGTCGAGTCCCGCTTTATGCGCTTTAATCAGCGGATTAACCACCCGGTTCGGTATGACGCGGCGAAGCCTCATCCCTATTAGAGTGAAAATGCTGATTTTAACTCCAGCTGCTAAAGCTGAAATCCAGAGCATAACAGGTACAAATGTAAAAAATACAGCTAAGACAATGATCCCTACTACGACAATAGCCAGTATCATTAATGTTGATGGGTCCATGCTACTTCTCCTCGTTTCTGTTTAAATTTCTCTCACGACAATGCGCGAGCCTTCCACTTTGATTACTTTTACTTTTTTATCTTTCTCTGTAAATAATCCTTCAGATACCACATCAAGACGTTCGTCATCGATAATGACGGTTCCCGCGGGACGCAGCGGCGTAAAGGTCACACCCTCCTTGCCGATTAAGTCCGTTCGCGTTTGGTTTGATACATAACCGCTCTCTGTATTTGTAGAATCATTTAATATAAATTTCTTAAAGAATTTCATACGCTTTCCCAACACCCTTGTCAGTAAAATGAAAGCTGTAATGGAAACAGCTGAGGCGATCAAGAGAGAAACCGCCATGACTGTGAAGCTTCCCGCGGCCAAAAATAAGCTCGCAACAATTGCTCCCAAGCCAAGTAAACCAATGATTCCTCCGGGGAGGAATATCTCCATCAGGATCAGAATCACCCCTGCTATAAAGAGGAGAACCGTTTCATATCCGGCAAGACCCGTTGCAAGATGTCCGTAAAAAAACAGGATCAATGCGATAAATCCTGCTGTTCCAGGCAGACCGACACCAGGAGAAAAAAGCTCAACAGTAAGACCTAAAAAGGCAATTGTCAATAAAATAGGAACAACAATCGGACTGGTCAGCCACCTTGCTGCCTTTTCTGCAAAGCTTTCCTCAGCATAGCTGATATGTGCATCTTCGTATCCAAGCTTCTTCACAAGCGCGGAAAGATTGTTAACTGTTCCTTCTGAATAGCCTACGTCAACAGCTTTTTCCGCATTCAGCGTAAGCAGATCTCCCTTCGGCGCGCCCGCTTCTCTTGCATCTACATCAGGGTCTGCCATGGCACGCGCATATTTTGGATCACGGTTGTTTTTTGCTGCAGCATCTTCCAGCTCCGCAAGCCAGAATGATTCAGCTTTTTTGTCAGCAGCATTGCCTTTACCGTCTATGATCGCCGCAGCTCCCATCTTTCCTCCGGGCGCCATATAAATGGCGTCAGCCTGTAACGCGATATATGCACCAGCAGACAATGCCCGTTTGTTTACATAAGCAGTTATCGGGATATCCGTTTCGTTGATCGTGTCCGCTATATCAATAGCTGATTTTACCAGTCCTCCCGGTGTGTTAATATCAAGAATAATATGGTTTGCATGCTGAGCCTCTGCATCTTGTAGCGAACGCGACAAAAACGAGGCGAGACCCTGTTCGACATTTTTTTCAACGGGAATGACGTAGACGGTTTGTTTTTCTGCTTTTGTATGCAGCTGAACTCCTAATAATGATAGTAGAAATATGCTCAAAAGAGCCGCTCGGAATCCTTTTGTTTGAAGCAAGGGCGATGTATCCCTCCTTCCTCGTATATTAAGTACCTTCTCTTCATACGTAACAAATGTATCAAAGGTTTCATTTTTTTATGTATAAAAAAAAGACATCTCTCTTAGAAAGATGTCCTTTTCTTTGCCATTTAAGACAGTTGACTGCTCACAAGCTTATTAATTAAACTTCCGTCAGCTTTACCTTTTACTTTAGGCATAATTGCCCCCATCACTTTGCCCATGTCCGCTTTTGAGCTCGCACCGACCTCCGCAATGGTTTCATTTACGATTGTACGCAGCTCTTCTTCTGATAGCTGCTGTGGTAAATAAACTTCTAAAATGTCCAGCTCTTTTTGAACTTTATCTACTAAATCTAAACGATTAGCGTTTGAAAATTCCTGGAGGGAGTCTTTACGTTGCTTAAGTTCACGAGAAAGGACAGTGAGTTCCTCATCCTCGGTCAAACTGTCTTTCTTAAGCTTAATTGCTTCGTTTTGAAGTGAAGCCTTAACCATTCGAACGACAGTCAGTTTGTCTTTCTCACGGCTTTTCATATATAGCTTCATATCTTGGTTAAGTCGCTCAAGAAGACTCATAAATCCACCCTCTTTTAGAATTTGCGTTTTCTAGCAGCTTCAGACTTTTTCTTGCGCTTTACGCTAGGTTTTTCATAAAATTCGCGCTTTCTTGCTTCTTGCAAAGTACCTGTCTTTGATACACTGCGTTTGAAGCGACGAAGAGCATCTTCAAGCGATTCGTTTTTTCTAACGACCGTTTTTGACATTCTCTTTCCCTCCCTCCGAATACACCAATCGACTACCTTTAAGTTACACATATAAACATGTACTTTGACATTATAATATAAGCCTTCAGTCAGGTCAACTAAGTGAGTTCACTTTTCCGTCATGAGCGGGACTGCCTGTCTATATAATGATAGAAAGGGGTTGGTGAATAAAATGTTGCTTCTGATTAGTTTTACTGCTCTTATATTATTCTTTCTCGCAGGAATGAACATGCTTCGGAAAGGTTTAATTTCGCTGACGTATTCAAAAATTGAAGAGCAGCTGCTGATTTTTACGGATCATCCATTAAAAGCATTCCTCATCAGTATTGTTTTTACAGGATTTCTCCAAAGCAGCTCCGCCTTTATGGTAATTGTCATCGGATTTGTAAGTGCGGGGGCCCTTTCTTTCAAACGGACAATACCGATGATCCTTGGAACAAATGTCGGATCTACCTTTACAACCGAATTTCTTGCAATCAAAATGGATGTGTTGATTTGGATTCTATTGATTGGCGGTTTGCTGTTTTTTCTGACGGGCAGGTATCCGTTCAAACAGCTGGGAACAAGCTTCCTCGGACTCGGAATTATCTTTTTTTGCATCAGCGGCTTCAGCCGTCTTGCAGAACCGCTTACTCAGCTGAAAACAGGTGCAGGGATTCTTCATCATGTAAACGACTCAAACTGGTCTGCTTTGCTTATCGGCATGGTGTTAACTGCAATCATTCACTCAAGTTCTGTCTGCATCGGCATTTTAATGAGCTTTATGAATGAAGGCGTTATTGGACTGACACAGGCAATGAGCGTTGTGCTTGGATCAAACATCGGGACATGCATTACAGCTGTCATGGCTGCTGTATCCGGCGGATATGCCGCAAAACAGACAGCGTGCGCCCATGTTTTGTTTAACATAATCGGCGTAGCAATTGTATTCCCGTTTTTGGCGGCAGCTACCGGCTTTGTTGAACAGCTCTCGGCAGACCCTGCCCAAAGAATCGCCCATTTCAGCCTGCTATTTAATGTCGTATCAGCTCTTTTGTTTTTACCGCTTACCAACTTGTTCTACAGCTTTATTAAACTGCTTATCCCAACTAAAAACTGAACATAAAAAACCGGCACATTCAGATGCACCGGTTTTTCAGATTAAGAAGACATACGCATTTGTTCTGTTATGTCATCCTCAACAATACGGACAAACTGTCCTTCATTGTATGGATAGCCTGCTTTTAGTATTTTTACTTTCACGATTTTGCCGATCATGTCTTCCGTACCTTTGAAAACAACTTTCATGTAGTTGTCTGTGTAGCCGACATACATGTTTTCTTCATCTGATTCTTTAAATGCTTCCTCAGGGATAATTTCAAGGACTTCATTTTCATAATCAGAGGCATATTCCTTCGCAAGCTGGTCAGAAAGTGCAATCAGGCGGTGTACACGTTCGTTTTTGACGTTTTCATCCACTTGGTCTTCCATCCGCGCAGCTGGCGTTCCCGTACGTTTGCTATAAGGGAAAACATGCAGTTCAGAGAATCTGTTTTCTTTGATAAAGTTATAGGTTTCCATAAATTCTTCTTCTGTTTCACCAGGGAAGCCTACAATGACATCGGAGGTTACGGCTAAGCCCGGAAGTGCTTTTTTCAGCTTATTTAAACGGTCAGCGAAAAATTCCATAGTGTATTTGCGTCTCATCCGTTTAAGCACTGTGTTTGATCCGGATTGAATCGGAATGTGCAAATGGCGCACAATCTTATCTGAACGGTCTAAAACTTCAATTACTTCGTCTGTGATCTGGCTTGCCTCGATGGACGAAATTCTGATCCGTTTCACACCTTGAACACGGGCGTCAAGTTCTCTCAAAAGCTTGGCAAAGTTGTAATCTTTCATATCTTCACCGTAGCCGCCTGTATGAATACCAGTAAGTACGATTTCTTTATAACCCGCATCAACAAGCTGCTGTGCTTGTTTAATAACTTCCTCCGGGTCACGTGAACGGAGAAGTCCGCGCGCCCACGGAATGATACAGAACGTGCAGAAGTTATTGCAGCCTTCCTGTATTTTTAATGACGCTCTTGTCCGGTCTGTAAAAGCCGGTACATCAAGCTCTTCATATACTCTAGCTTTCATAATGTTGCTGACGCCATTGATCGGCTGACGCTCTTCACGATATTGAGCGATGTAGCCGAGCATTTTTTCACGATCCTGAGTTCCGACTACAATGTCAACACCCGGGATTGCCATAATCTCAGCTGGCGAGGTTTGCGCATAACAGCCTGTGACGCAGATGACGCCGTCAGGATTTTGACGAATGGCGCGTCTGATCACTTGGCGGCTTTTTTTATCTCCCGTATTTGTTACCGTACATGTATTAATGACATATACGTCAGCTGTTTGTTCAAAGTCTCTTCTTTCATAGCCCGCATCTTTGAAAAGCTGCCAGATTGCTTCTGTTTCATAATGATTGACTTTGCAGCCAAGCGTATGGAACGCAACAGTTGCCATTATTGATCACCTCTTAATAACTCTGTATGATAAGAAATTGCGCTCAGCGCGTATAGCGGAGCGGTTTCTGTTCTTAAAATTCTCGGTCCGAGGCCGCACGGAACAGCGTTTTTCGCCGTGAGCCGCTCAACCTCCGCTTCTGTTAAACCGCCTTCGGGACCGAATACGATCAAAAGGGATGATCCTTTCGGAAGGCTGCTTACAACTGCGCTGAACGAGCTTGTTTCTCCTTGCTTCGATGACTCTTCGTATGCAACGACACATTTATCGAAATTCTGCACCTTTTCAAGAAGCTGCTGAAAGGAATGGATATCCAGCACTTGCGGCACTTCGTTTCGGTACGATTGCTCCGCCGCTTCCTTCGCAATTTTTGTCCATCTTTCCCGCTTTTTCTTAGCTTTCTTGTCATCCAGCTTGACAACAGAGCGTGCGGCTTGCAGAGGAATAAAGGCATGAGCTCCCAGCTCAGTCCCCTTTTGGATAATCCATTCAAGTTTATCCCCTTTCGGGAGGCCGCTTGCAATATAAACCTTTATCGGAAGCTCTCTGTTTTCATTCGTCCATTCTATCATAAGACAGGACACTTTTTCTTTGGTAACAGATTGAAGTTCACATTTTGCTTCGAAGCCATCCTGAGAACAGCAGATAATCTCGTCTCCCTCGTTCATTCTCATGACATTTACAATATGATGAACATCTTCTCCGGTAATTGAAATAGCCGGCGCTTCCTCCATTTGCTGCTTCGTGAGCTCGATAAAATATCGTTGCATACGCTGTGACACCTACTAACTGTTATTTTTTTGCAATAATGCTGACCCAATCTTCCATTGAGAGGATTTCCACAATGGTAAAACCAGCCTGTTCCAATGCTTCTTTTACCTCTTGCTTTTTTTGGCCGATAATTCCTGAAGTAATAAAGTGCCCGCCGTCTTTCAGCAGATGATAAGCCTGTGAAGTAAAACGAAGGATGACTTCAGCCAAAATGTTGGCAACGATCACATCATGTTCTCCTGAAATCCCGTCTAACAAATTATTTTGTTTGACTTGAGCTATATCGCTAACCTTGTTTAACTTCAAATTGAGACGTGCGCTTTCTACAGCAACGGGATCAAGATCATAGGCATGAACCGATTCAGCCTCAAGCATTGCAGCCGCAATACTTAAAATCCCGGAGCCTGTGCCTACATCAATCACCTTATCACCCTTTTGCACAAAGCGTTCAAGCGCCTGAATACAAAGTACGGTTGTCGGGTGTGTGCCTGTTCCGAATGCCATTCCCGGGTCCATTTCAATAATCAGCTCATCCGTATGTACCGGCGTATATTCCTCCCACGTCGGCACAATCGTAAACTTTTCAGAAATTTTCACAGGGTGGTAATACTTTTTCCAAGCAGTCGCCCATTCCTCTTCGTTCACTTCGGAAATGGTGATATGGTTTCTGCCCAAATCAATATCATAAAGAAGCAGATTATTAATTGTTTCTTTAATGCCCTCTACCGTTTCTCCAAGAAAGCTGTTGACCGGCAGATACGCTTTGACAATGACACCCTCGTTCGGATAATCATTGGGGTCGAGCTGGTAGATTTCCCCGTACACATTCTCACGTTCTTTAATTAAATCAAGCGGGTCCTCTATCACAACCCCACTCGCACCAGCTTCATGCAAAATATTTGAGATAGGTTCGACCGCTTCATGTGTTGTGTGAATGCTTAATTCGGACCATTTCAAAACTACCAACTCCTCATCCAATAATTAATCGCCTTTAAACGCGCGTTTTACCTTATCAAAGAAACTCATTTCCTGTTCATCAGGCAGGTTTCCGCTGACTTCGGCAAATTCGCGGATAATATCTTTTTGTTTATCTGTCAAGTTTGTCGGAGTGACAACGCGGACGACGATATGCTGGTCACCCTGTCCATAGCCTCTGACATTTTGAACGCCTTTGCCTCTTAATCTGAATTTTGTTCCTGTTTGTGTACCGGCAGGGATTTTCAATTTCACTTTCCCGTGAAGCGTCGGAACTTCCACTTCATCTCCAAGCGCGGCTTGAGCAAACGTTAACGGCATTTCACAGTAAATATCATCTCCGTCGCGCTCAAAGAATTCGTGGGCGCGCACGTGGAATACGACAAATAAATCCCCGGCAGGGCCGCCGTTTACGCCTGGTTCACCCTGTCCTGAGAGACGCAGCTGCTGCCCGTCATCTACACCGGCAGGAATTGTGACGTTGATTTTTTTGCGTTTTTTGATTTTTCCTTTGCCGCCGCAATCCGCACATTTGTTTTTAATGATTTTACCTGTACCTTCGCAGTGGTGGCAGACTCGTCTGTTGACAACTTTACCAAACGGCGTGTTTTGCTCCACATTTAGCTGACCGGAGCCTCCGCAGTGTGAGCACGTTTCCGGATTTGTACCAGGTTTCGCCCCTGAGCCTTTACATGTATCACACGTTTCCTCACGTGGAATCTCGATGGTCGTTTCTTTTCCGAAAACGGCATCCTCAAATGACAAAGTCATCGTATATTGCAGATCCGCCCCTTGACGCGGTGCATTCGGATCTCTTCGTCTAGTGCCGCCGCCGAAAATACTTGAGAAAATATCATCGAAACCAAAACCGCCGAAGTCGCCGCCGCCAAAACCGCCGCCGAAGCCTTGGTTAGGATCAGTATGGCCAAATTGGTCGTAATGAGACCGTTTTTGGTCATCAGACAGCGTTTCGTATGCTTCTTTGACTTCTTTAAACTTTTCATCTGATCCGGCTTCTTTGTTAATGTCAGGATGATATTTTTTTGACAGCTTTCGATAAGCCTTTTTTATTTCATCCTTTGAAGCGCTCTTACTTACACCCAGCACTTCATAGTAATCACGCTTACTCATCTACTTCACTCTCCCGAATTTCTCACATAAATTAGATTGTATCATTTTGAATTATGATTTTTCAATTCCTTTTATCCCGGGCAAGAAAAAAAGTCAAAGCCAAGAGATGCCTGACTTTGACTTTCTAACCATTGAATCAGATTATGAAATATGTTCTTTTCAGCCAGCCCAAAAGCGGGCTGACTCAGAAAGAAACTTATTTTTTGTTTTGGTCGTCGTTTACTTCTTCGTATTCAGCGTCGACAACGTTGTCATCAGCTTTGCCTTCAGCGTTTGCTCCGTCTTGAGCTTGCTGTGCTTTAGCAGCTTCTTCATAAAGCTTCATAGAAAGCTCTTGAACGATTGCTTGAAGCTCATCTTTTTTCGCTTTGATCTCTTCAAATTCGTTTTTCTCAATCGCTGCTTTTAAGGCGTCTTTGGCATCGTTGGCTTTTTTCACTTGTTCTTCGTCCACTTTGCCTTCAAGATCTTTTAATGTTTTCTCAGTTTGGAAAACAAGCTGATCTGCTTCGTTGCGGACTTCGATTTCTTCTTTTTTCTTCGCATCAGCGTCAGCATTTTCTTCCGCTTCTTTTACCATGCGTTCGATCTCATCATCAGAAAGACCTGAAGAAGATTTGATTGTGATGTTTTGTTCTTTTCCTGTGCCTAAGTCTTTTGCTCTTACATTTACGATACCGTTTTTGTCAATATCGAAAGAAACTTCGATTTGAGGCACGCCGCGCGGTGCTGGCGGGATATCAGTAAGCTGGAAGCGGCCGAGTGTTTTGTTGTCGGCAGACATTGGGCGCTCACCTTGAAGAACATGTATATCAACAGCTGTTTGGTTATCAGCAGCAGTTGAGAACACTTGTGATTTGCTTGTCGGAATTGTTGTGTTGCGGTCGATCAGTTTTGTGAACACGCCGCCCATTGTTTCAATACCGAGAGAAAGCGGTGTAACGTCAAGAAGAACAACGTCTTTTACGTCACCAGTGATAACGCCGCCCTGAATTGCAGCACCAAGCGCTACAACTTCATCCGGGTTTACGCCTTTATGCGCTTCTTTTCCAGTTTCTTTTTTGATTGCTTCTTGTACGGCAGGAATACGAGTTGATCCGCCGACAAGGATGACTTTGTCGATTTCGCTTGCAGAAAGTCCTGCATCTTGAAGCGCTTGACGGACAGGGCCCATTGTGCGCTCTACTAAATGAGAAGAAAGCTCTTCGAATTTAGCGCGAGTTAATGTAAGTTCAAGGTGAAGCGGTCCTGCTTCTCCAGCTGTGATAAACGGTAAAGAAATTTGCGTAGAAGATACGCCGGAAAGATCTTTTTTCGCTTTCTCAGCTGCGTCTTTCAAACGCTGAAGCGCCATTTTGTCTTTTGACAGATCAATGCCGTTTTCTTTTTTGAATTCAGACACAAGATGATCGATGATGACTTGGTCAAAATCGTCTCCGCCCAGACGGTTGTCACCGGCAGTTGAACGAACTTCGAATACACCGTCGCCAAGTTCAAGGATGGAAACGTCGAATGTACCGCCGCCAAGGTCGTATACCAGGATTGTTTGATCTTCATCTGTTTTATCAAGTCCGTATGCAAGCGCTGCTGCAGTCGGCTCGTTGATGATACGTTCTACTTCAAGACCTGCGATTTTACCAGCGTCTTTTGTCGCTTGACGCTCAGCATCGTTAAAGTATGCAGGAACTGTGATAACTGCTTTTGATACTGTTTCGCCAAGATAGCTTTCAGCGTATGATTTAAGGTGTTGAAGGATGATAGCAGACACTTCTTGAGGAGTGTAATCTTTTCCTTCAATTTCAACTTTGTAATCTGTACCCATATGGCGTTTGACAGACATAATTGTGTTAGGGTTTGTGATAGATTGGCGTTTAGCCACTTCCCCTACTTGGCGTTCGCCATTTTTGAATGCGACAACTGATGGAGTTGTGCGGTTTCCTTCAGCGTTAGCAATAACTTTAGGCTCGCCGCCTTCAAGTACTGCCACACATGAGTTTGTTGTACCTAAGTCGATTCCGATAACTTTACTCACTTGAATAACCTCCTGCTATGTAATTATTGATTCACTTTTACCATGGAAGGGCGAATGACGCGATCCTTCAGCTTGTAGCCTTTTTGCATTTCCTCAACGACAATGTTGGAGCCGTAGTTTTCATCTTCAGCCTGCATAACGGCTTGGTGAAGGTTCGGATCAAATTCCTGTCCTACAGCTTCGATTGCTTCTACGCCTTCTTTATTCAAGGCTTCTACGAGCTGGCGGTGGACCATTTCCATTCCTTGGAGCAAACTTTTCGTCTGTTCATTGTCGGCTTCAACCTGAAGCGCTCTTTCAAAGCTGTCAAGAGCCGGCAGCAATTCAGTAACGATGTTTTGAGAACGGTATTTCTGTGACGCTTCCATTTCTAAGCGGCTGCGTCGTTTATAGTTTTCAAAGTCTGCTTGAACACGCAAAAGTTTGTTTTCCTTTTCCTCAAGCAAACCTTGCAATTCGTTAATTTGATTTTGAAGAAGTTCGCTTTCGTTTGTTTCTTCCTGCTGTTCTTCAGCGGCAGCTTGTTCTTCGATTACTTCTTGCTCTTCTGTTTCGTTTTGTTCCGCGGTTTGTTTTTCTTCTGACATTGTGTTCACCTCCCTCAAAAGTGTAAGGAGAAGGGCGGGTGATGCCCTTCGATAAAATTTGCCAAATTTCCCTTACTCATCATACAAACTTGTTAATGCTTTTGACAAGTCTGAAGTCACATGCTGAAGCAGACTGACGACCCGTGAATAATTCATACGGGTTGGTCCGATGATCGCAATTGAGCCTATTTGCTTCTTATCTACTGAATAAGAGGCTGTAATCAGGCTGCAGTTTTCCATCTCTTCATAGTCATTTTCTTTTCCGATTTTAATCGAAATGCCTGTATCTGAAGATTGGACGAGCTTCAAGACGTCCTGCTCCTTTTCGATTAGAGAAAGCAGCGACCGCACTCTGCCGATATCATGGAACTCGGGCTGGTTCAGCATATTGATTTTCCCGCCGAAAAACAATTTTTCAACGTGACTTGTCGAATGAAATGTTGACCGCAGCGCTTCAAGGATGTTGTCGTAGTTCTTAATGTGCTGCCTTAAGTACATGACAACTTCTTTAAAAATGCGTTCATTCAGTTCATCCATCGGCACACCGGTTAAACGGTCGTTCAATATATTTACCAGCTTTTCAATATCAGACAGATCCATTTTGGTTGGAAAATTAATCGTTTTATTTTCCACATGCCCCGTATTGGTTACGAGAATGGCTACCGCTTTATCGGGCTGAATCGGTATGATTTGAATCTGTTTAAGATAATTCTCGCTCAACTTCGGCCCGAGTACGATAGACGTATAATTCGTAAGATCGGACAAAATTTGTGCTGATTTTTGAACTGTCTTTTCCAGCTCGAATATTTTTTCTTTGAAGATCGAGTGGATTTGGTCTAGGTCGGTTTTTGTCAGTTTGACGGGCGACAGCAAATGATCAACATAATACCGGTACCCTTTTTCCGACGGAACACGTCCTGAGGAAGAGTGGGTTTTCTCAATAAAGCCCAGCTCCTCCAAGTCAGCCATCTCGTTTCTTATTGTTGCAGAGCTAAATGTGATTTCATCTTTTTTCGAAAGAGTTCTAGATCCGACCGGCTGCGCCGATTTAATAAAATCGTTGATTATGACCTGAAGGATCAGCAGCTGACGATTTGTTAACATCATCATCACCTCTGTTAGCACTCTCAACAAGCGAGTGCTAAATCTATAACAAAAGTATCAAACCACAAGAAAAATGTCAATTATAACTCACCCAAAAAAGCGCCAAAAACTTCATTACCCAATAATTTTCCCTGATGAGTCAAACAAACGGCAGACTCTGTGTTAAGAATCAGTCCCTTTTCAGAAAGCTCTTTTAAAACGCCGGGAAACAGTTTATCAAGAGAACGACCGTATTTCTCTTCAAACCGTTTTTTGCTGACTCCGGATGTTTTTCTTAATCCTAAAAACATCTCTTCTTCAATTTGTTCTTCCATCGTCACTTCATGTGTATCCCGGTAAGGAAAACCTTTTTCAGCTATCAGGTCAATGTAATGCTTAACAGGTCCGACGTTTACTGTTCGAATTCCGCCGATATACCCGTGGGCTCCTGCTCCGAAACCGAAATATTCCTCATTGCTCCAGTACGTCAGATTGTGCTGAGATTCCATGCCTTGTTTTGCAAAATTGCTGATTTCATATTGATGAATACCGGCAGCTTCCATCCGGCTCATCACCGTTTCGTACATTTCGGCTTCCTGTTCCTGCGCCGGCAGATGAAGCCGCCCTTTTTGCATCAAATTATAAAATACCGTTTTCGGTTCTACAATGAGAGAGTAAACGGAATAATGCTCTGCGTTCAGGGATAAAGCAGTTTTTAAAGAATGATCCAGATGTTTAAGCGTTTGTCCGGGAAGACCGAACATCAAATCGAGACTAATATTTTCAAAACCAATTTCCCTTGCACGTTCAAAAGAGGCAAATACGTCTTTTTGTTTATGCACCCGTCCGATTTTTTCTAGAAGGTCGTCTTCGAATGTTTGCACACCGAAGCTTAAACGATTAACGCCCGCTTCTTTGAGTATTTTCAATTTTTCTGCCGATAGGTCGTCCGGGTTCGCCTCAACAGCGAATTCTTTTAAAGAGTCTGAAGGCTTCAGCACACGGCTGACCATGTCCATCAATTTTTTGAGCTGGTCCTCAGAGAGGGATGTCGGCGTGCCTCCTCCGATAAAAATCGTATCCAAATCAGGCTGCCCCGTTTTTTCTATCGTATTTATTATTTCCTTCTCGAGTGCGTTTAAATACTCGCCGACGGGCTGGCTTTGAATAAAATATTTATTGAAATCGCAGTAGTGGCAAATATGCTCACAAAATGGAATATGGATATAAGCTGATTTCAATGTATTCACCTTCTTTACAGAAAGAAGCCGCAGTACAGGACTGCGGCGGCTTCTATTATTTTTTCGGACTGTCGTCCATTTTCAGGACCGCCATAAATGCTTCTTGCGGCACTTCAACTGAGCCGACCTGCTTCATTCGGCGTTTTCCTTCTTTTTGTTTTTCAAGAAGCTTCCGTTTCCGCGAGATGTCTCCGCCGTAACATTTAGCCAATACGTTTTTACGCATCGCTTTAATGGTAGAGCGGGCCACGATTTTTTGGCCGATCGCCGCTTGAATCGGTACTTCAAAGTGCTGGCGCGGAATGAGCTCTTTCAGTTTTTCTACAATTACTTTTCCGCGTTCGTACGCGTAATCGCGATGCACGATAAATGAAAGGGCGTCGATTTTTTCTCCGTTCAGCATAATGTCCATCTTGACAAGTTTAGACGGTTTGTAGCCGATCAGTTCGTAATCAAAGGACGCGTAGCCTTTTGTGCTTGATTTCAGCTGATCAAAAAACTCATAGACGATCTCCGCTAATGGCATGTCATAGACAATGCTGACACGATTTGCGTCTAAATATTGCATGTCGATAAAATTGCCCCGTTTTCCTTGGCAAAGCTCCATCACCGCACCGACATAATCGTTCGGCACCATCATTGTCGCTTTTACATACGGCTCCTCGATTCTTTCGATCTTTTGTGGGTCAGGCATGTTGGACGGGTTGTCGACAACAACCTTTTCGCCGTCTGTCATATACACATCATAGATAACACTCGGTGCCGTTGTGATCAGGTCGATTTTAAACTCACGCTCAATCCGCTCCTGGATGATTTCCATGTGAAGCATACCTAAAAATCCGCAGCGGAAACCGAATCCGAGCGCTTGGGATGTCTCTGCTTCATATTGAAGCGATGAGTCATTCAGTTCAAGCTTCTCAAGAGCTTCCCTTAAATCGTTGTATTTGGCCGTATCGATCGGATACAAACCGCAATACACCATCGGGTTCAGCTTGCGATATCCAGGCAACGCTTCGGCAGCCTGATTGGCCGCGCTTGTTATCGTGTCACCGACGCGTGTGTCACCGACATTTTTGATCGCAGCAGTTAAAAAGCCTACATCGCCGACGGTCAGTTCATCTGTCGGAGTTGCTTTCGGCGTGAACACACCGACTTCTGTCACTTCAAACTCTTTGCCGGTTGCCATCATTTTGATTTTTTGCCCCGGCTTTACCGTTCCTTCAACGACTCTGATATAAGCCACGACACCGCGGTAAGCGTCATAAAGCGAGTCGAAGATCAGCGCTTTAAGCGGCGCCTCTGGATCTCCGGTCGGAGCAGGCACCTTTTCTACGATCTGCTCTAATATCTCTTCAATCCCGATCCCGGCTTTTGCTGAAGCGAGCACGGCTTCCGATGCGTCAAGGCCGATGACATCCTCCACCTCTTGGCGAACTCGTTCCGGCTCTGCGCTTGGCAGATCGATTTTATTAATGACTGGAAGAATTTCAAGGTCATTATCAAGTGCCAAGTAAACGTTCGCAAGCGTCTGCGCTTCAATTCCTTGCGCCGCATCCACGACAAGTATCGCTCCTTCGCAGGCAGCAAGGCTTCGGGATACTTCATATGTGAAATCGACGTGTCCCGGTGTGTCAATCAGGTGGAAAATATATTCCTCTCCGTCTTTCGCTTTGTATTTAAGCTGAACAGAGTTTAATTTAATGGTAATGCCCCGTTCGCGTTCAAGATCCATAGAATCAAGCAATTGTTCTTTCATTTCTCGTTGAGTGATTGCCGACGTTTTTTCTAAAATTCGATCCGCTAAGGTCGATTTTCCGTGGTCAATATGGGCGATGATGGAGAAATTCCGAATTCTCGACTGCCTCTCTAAACGCTTTTCTTTATCTGTCACAATCTATCACTCCTACTATTAAACGCAAAATACACTAGCTTAGATTATATCAATAGGATTGTAAAGATTCAATGTAAAACAAGAAAGAGAAAAGTTCCCTCTCATACTGGGGCTGCTTTTCTCTTTCAAGCACTTATTTTCTCATATCCCGTATCCATTCATACATCGATTGGGCTGTGTTTGTCACTGTGTCAGAAAGCGTTTTTCCGGCTTTAGAGAAAACGTTAAAGGTTTCCACCTGTTCCAGCTCTTTTTGTTTTTCTTCTAAATCTTTCGAGGTTACTGTTTCCCCTAAAACGGTCGCTTCTTTTTCATTATTTTCTCCGTCTGTGAGCGTAAACGCGCCTTTCAGTGAAGGATCATGATAGCCTTTCATGCTCAGCATGCCGTTATTCGCCTGCTGCATGCCGAACAGGACGCCTATAAACATCATCGCCACAAGAAGCAAGCATTTGCCAAGATATGCAATCAACTCGACCACCTATTTCTTATTGTTTTTTCGTCTCGCCGCTTTCAGCGTTAACCTTTTCAGCATCCCAGTACATTTCGCTGAATACGTCAGCGGTTGCGTCAGCCGCCCGCTGCAGCTCTTCGAGATTGTTATCCACTCCGCCGAATTCAAGCAAAAGCGCTCTGTCGTTTAAGTCTTGGTTGTAAACTCCGTTATCGCCTGGTGAGCCTTTAGAAAAGACCCCTGTGCTGAGTCCCGGGTATTTTTTCTCCATCAGCTTGTGAAGCTCACTTGCAATTTTGTAGTTTTCTTCGAAATTCTTGCTTTTTTTGCCGACCACAAACGCCACCCGGGCATAGCTTTTCCCTTTAATGGTTGCCGTCGTATTTTTCTTGCGCCTGGAGTCTCTATGGATGTCAATGATATATTGCAGATTTTTATTTGACGCAAGGGCTTCCTGCACGACCGGCCTTGATTCATCATAGGATCTGGCATAATTCAACCCTTTTTTGCTCAGTTTTGCCTGTATATCCGTTTTATTAACTGTGGCTCCGATACCTTGAGATTGCAGCGCTTTTCCGAACATGTCTCCCACGAGGGTGACGTTTGCTTTAGAATGACGCGCCATATCGGGGTCGGTCTCACCTTTTAATAACGGGAGATAAGATTCTGTATTGTGCGTGTGATAGATAAAGACAACCTTCTTATCGCCGGTTGTTTGTTTTGGCGGGTCTTTTTTCGTATTGTCTGTTTGCGTCTGCTGTTTTTCAATCTCCGCCAAATTCGCTTCTCTTTCTTCCTGCATCACCTTTGAAGGCGGCGGGGATTCCGACGGCATGTTTGTATAATCGGTGCCTTGTCCCGCTAAAAGAATCTCTGTGTCAAATTGCGCAAACCCAGGCAGCTCACGTCCAAGAAAACTTCGCGGATCTTCGAGATTAATACTTGTCGCCAGCTTTAAAGAAAGACGTGATAGATGAAATGAGCTGTCGGTTTGAGAAAGGTCAGAAGCGAAATAATGGTTTTCCATCCGCAGCAAGTGTGCAAATACGTCACCCGGCAGTTCGTCGGCAATCCCGTAAAAAGAGTCAGACGAAGGCCTGAGTTCCGGCCGGAGAGACGTCAGCACACCAGATAAAACAAAAATCACTACTAGGCTTGCGATAAATAGAAAGATCGCCTTTATCGCTTTCCCGCCATTCACCGCAACAACAATTTGTCTGTTTCTGCGTTTATTTCTCATTGAATCCCTCCAGCGCTTGTCTAGTAATTACTCTATGAACAAGCTAGAGGAAGTAGAACCGTTTAGTGATTATAGGAGCCTTTGTTTTCTTGAGACACCTTTTCATGAAGCGCTGTATTTAATCCGTTTGCCAGCACATTTGCCATATCGTCAATAAATGAATCGACTTCCTTCGGCGTGACCATCAAATTATGGCCCAGAGGCGCCAGCACCTCATGAATGAGCTGCCGCTTTTCGTTTTCTTCAAGAGTCCCGACAATGCCGAGAAACGATTGACGCTGTTTTGGGTCGGGAAGATCCTCTTCAGTAAGCACTTTCTTTTTCCCAAACGTCATTCCCGCCGGAACAAGCGATCTCGACGGACTGTCATCTCTCATTTCTCTGCCAAAATGCTTTAATATGTAGTCAACCGTATCGCTGGCAATTGTTACCGCGTCAACGACTGTCGGTACACCGATTGCAATGACAGGTACGCCCAGGGTGTCCTTGCTCAAGTCTTTGCGTTTATTTCCAACGCCTGACCCCGGGTGAATTCCTGTATCTGATATTTGAATGGTTGTGTTGACCCTTTCTACCGCACGCGCCGCAAGTGCATCAATGGCAATCACAAAATCAGGTTTTGACTGTTCGATTACCCCTTTAATAATGTCGCTTGTTTCGATGCCTGTAATTCCCATGACACCAGGAGCAAATGCGCTGACAGGCCTGTAGCCCTCCTGCACATTTTCAGGCTGGAGTTTAAATAAATGTCTTGTCACCAATAGATTTTCTACAGCCATCGGACCGAGCGCATCAGGTGTCACGTTCCAGTTGCCGAGGCCGACAATTAAACAGCTCGCATCCTTTGAGATCTTAAGGCTTTCCAAAAAAGCTGAGAATTCTTCCGCAAATACAGCAGATACTTTCTCTTGCATTTCCGAGTCATTTTCTCTGATTCCTTGAGCCTCAATCGTTAAATAACGTCCTTCTTTTTTTCCTGAAAGCTCAGCGCCTTCCTTCGTGATATCAACAGTGCGGATTTTTATTCCGCCATGATCGCGTTCTTTTTCGATAAAACCTTTTATCTCTTTTGCAGGCACAGCCTGCTGATTAGCCATGGCTTCCTTCGTTTCAACCGCTAAATCCGTACGTACCAAATACTGATTTACATCCAGCTCACTCTTTTTCATACAGGGCCTCCTTCGATATTCAGTATCCATATTGTTTCCATTTATAAAATGAATCATGCTTAAAAGCATTCCTTCAATGAAAAATACTTTACATTTATATTGCAATCTAAAGGTGTGTTTGATAGAATACAATTTGTTCTATTGTGAAGAAGATTTAACCTTAAGACACTGTGCTACAGGTTGTATCTTAGGAGGTGAAACACATGCCAAACATTAAATCAGCGATTAAACGTACAAAAACTAATAACGAACGCCGCGCTCATAACGCGACAATCAAATCTGCTATGCGTACTGCAATCAAACAAGTTGAAGCTTCTGTTGCAAACAACGAAGCTGACAAAGCGAAAACTGCTCTTACTGAAGCAGCTAAACGTATTGATAAAGCAGTGAAAACAGGTCTTGTACACAAAAATGCCGCAGCTCGATACAAATCAAGACTAGCGAAAAAAGTGAACGGACTTTCTGCATAAAACAAAAACGATCCTCAATGATGAGGATCGTTTTTTTCATTTCTTTTTAACAGCTGCAAGAGAAAAAGCTCTAGTAAAAGCTGCTTGTCCTTTTTCCCGGTTTTCATCTCATAGTCCATAACGGCAAGCTGTTCAACAATAGACCGAAGCTCGGCTTCTGAAAAAAGTCTCGCTTGATCCATCGCCAGCTTTACCCGGAATGGATGCACCTTTAAATTAGAGGCAATCTGTTTTTGGCCGTACCCTTGTTCCGCGAAATATTTCGTCTGCAGGATCAGCCGGAACTGGTTCGATATAAGAGCCATAATTTTGATCGGTTCTTCATTTTGTTTGAGCAAATCATAAAAAATTTGCAGACTCTCAGTTCGTTTCCGATTGACGATTTTATTAATCAGTTCAAAGATATTTTGTTCCAGGCTTCTCGCCACAAGCATTTTCACATCATCCAGCGTAATTTCTTCACGGTCTCCAATAAACGTGCAGAGTTTCTGAATCTCCTGAAAAAGAGATGACAGATGCCCGTTTACAAGCAAAACCAAATGCTCTGCCGCCTCGGTGCCGATCGTTTTCTGCTCGGTTCTCGCCAGATTGATCGTAAAGTCTGTCGTTTCCTTCGCGTTTAATTCCTTTGCCTCCATCATGAACGCCTGCTTTTTTAGCGCTTTGGTCAGTTTTTTCCGCTCATCCAGTTTTTCATAAGGCGCAAGCAGAACAAAGACCGTATATGGTGCCGGTGATTGTATATACGATTCAAGCGCACTGACGTTGTGCTCAACTTTTTCTTTCTTTTTCTCACCCGTTAAAAAATATGGATTTTTCACAATGACAAGGCGCCGCTCCCCCATAAACGGGAACGTTTCAGCGTCGGCAATCGCCTGATCAAGCGGGTCTTCCTCCAAATCAAAAACAGACAGGTTGAAATCTTTCGTCTCTTGATCAATCACCGTGTGTCTGATCCTGCTGACGGTTTCCTGGAGCAGATACGTCTCTTTTCCGTATAAACAATAAACCGGATGGACTTCTCCTTTTTTCAGGCTTTTCCACACATCAAATACCATTGTTGTACGACTTCCTCTCTTTCATCATCCCCTTCTATCCTAAATTGTGTTTGCAAAATAGTAAAGAGGAAGCCTGACAGCTGCTTCCCCATTTATATTAAACGCCCGTTCGCAAGCCCCCGGGACAGCTTGTAAAAAGGCGATAATCACCAGAACAGAAAACGTTACCTTAGCTTCTAGATTTTTCAAAACGATTCCATTATACTTAAGTCAGTCAGGGGGGATGAAATTGAATGATTTTGAAAAAAACGTTCAAAGCAAACGAAATGATGCTGTAGATTCAGCGGTTGGTTTTGTTGTGTCCTTCGGATTTTTCGCCTTATTGTTTGTCATGGCAACGGTTATTCACCTGGTTGGTTCATAACGCGACTGCCCGGGCTGCTGATTTCTCGGCAGTCTTTTTTAATTCGTCTCTGTCATATCTGATGTATCATATGGAGGATAAACAGAAAAGGTTCCAGATCCGCTTTTGTACGTGTATTGGATCGTGCCGCTTTGATCAGTGCGCAGCACACGAATGGATCGGCTCTTTAACAATTGAAGAACTTCTTGATGCGGATGATGGTACCTATTGTTTTCACCCGCTGAGATGACCGCCGTTTTGGGCTGAAGCTGTTTGATGAATTCTTCACCGGTCGAGCCCTTGCTTCCATGATGCCCCACCTTTAACACATCCGCTTTTATATTTGGGAACACATCGATAACCTCCTGTTCCCCCTCTTTTTCCAGATCACCCGTCAGGAGCCAGCTGATCCTGCCTGTTTTCATCCATAGAACGAGAGAAGAATTATTTTTACTTGCCGGATCAGGCGTTTCCGGTGACAGCACATGAAACTGTAAGTCCTTTATTTGCAATACATCACCCCGCTTCACCTCTTCAATTGCCACACCCTCCTGTCTGGCAGTCCGCAGCACTTTCTCATCATGAGATTCAGAAACAAACCCTTTCGGAATGATGAGACGCTTCACTTTATGATGCTTCAGCAAAACCTCTGCCTCTCCGATATGATCTTGATCTGCGTGCGTCAGTATCAGCGCATCAAGCTGCTTGATGCCCTTTGCCGTTAAAAAAGGGATCAGCACCTTTTCCCCCAGTGAAAAAGGATGCTGTTTTTCCCGCCAAGGCTCTGACGAATAAGACAAAGTGCCTCCCGTATCAATTAAAACACGGCCTTTCTGATACGGTGCACTGACAAACATACTGTCACCTTGTCCGATATCAATCATATCTACTTCTCCCTCGGAACTAACATAAGGGGAAACAAAGAGCAGGATAAGCGTTGCACAAAAAAGGCCTGTGGACACTGTCAGCCGGGGAAATGAGGGTTTCTCAATACTCATAAGCAATATGATGACAGTGAGCGTGAATAAGAGAAGAAGAGCAGGTGCAGGGCGAGAGATGATGATTGTGAATATTTCTATATCAGCGATTTTAGTGATCAGTCTGTTGATCCAGGTCATCATTACATCAAACCAATAGAACAGAAATTGACCGACGGATGCTGAAAAAAATAATAGAATAACTCCTATAATAGCAGCCGGTAAAATACAGAATGTATAAAAAGGCACCAACACCATATTCATTGGAATGCTAATGATAGAAAACTGCTGAAAATGATACAGAAGAATGGGTAGTGAGCCTAGCTGGGCAATAACAGATACAATCGTCAGCTGTCCCAGACTCGTTTTGATATGCTGAAAAATAGACGATGAGAGAATTAAAGAAAAACTGACCGCAAATGAAAGCTGAAATCCAGCTTCAAAAAGGTAGTAGGGATTAAAAAGCAAGAGGACAATATACGAAAGACAGATTACCCCGGCAGAATTCACCCGCTGCTGAAAAAGGCTTCCCGCTAAGTAGATGCCGGACATCAGAGCGGCTCGGAGAACAGAAGGCGCTGCACCTGTCAAAATAACATAGATCGGCAGAAACAAAAGCAATAGGATTGACGCATTTTCTCTTGTTATGCCCAGACGGATCATTGCATAAAATAGGCCTGCTGTCAAAATCCCGATATGGAGTCCTGAGATGGCTAACAGATGGACAACACCTAGACTTTGGTAAGCATTAAGCACATCGTCATCTAAATAAGATCTTTCACCTACTGTAAGCGCCTGTACGATTCCTGCTGAATCTGGCGGAAGCTGTGTGTTCGTGAATGATACGATGTATTTTCTCAAACTGAGAAGCTTATACCGGACACCTGAAGGCTCGCTGCAATTTCCAATAGATGTGACAGAATAGCTCCAATGAATACGCTGCCGGTAAAGATACTGTTGATAATCAAATGTTCCCGGCACTGTTGCTTGTTTTGGCTTCTCCAAAGTACCAGTCAATTCGCATGCCATACCCGGCTCTAGATGTGACAGTTTGTCTTTTTCAGCTAAAGACTGAATCCGATAAGAGGCAGCCCATTTTTCGCCATCGGGCGTCTTGATCAGCATAGACATCCGATCCCCGTCAATTTTAGGAATACTATGAATAACCGCCTTGAAGTGATAGCTGCCCTGCTGATACGAAGAAGTATTTTGAGAATCTGTGATCTTAAACAGGGCAAAATTGAGTACAAAAGAGAATAAACAAACAAAAATGAGTGGAGCGTGCCTTGTTTTGGTTGACACAATAAGAAGAGAGAGGAAGAAGAGAAAGACAGCGGAGAAATAAGAGGCGGCAGCAATTCCAGCCGTTGCTGAAGCTGCCGCCAAAGGCAATAATAGACGCGAATTCCGCATCAATCACACATAACTCGTAAAAAGTTTATTAGCCTGTTCATGTATTTTCTTCAAATCTTCCTCTGCAAGACCGGCATCCGCTAATTTTTCTAAAAGCCCCGCTACAAATGAAAGCTTTTCTCTGTTTTTCAGATCAACGATCATTTCATCGAGTTCAACCTGTTCAACCGTAACGCCTGATTGCTCAAATAGCTCCTGGGCATACGGATGTGTTTTATAATCCTCAGCGTAATATACTGTTTTGATACCGGCTTGAATGATAGACTTACAGCATTGAATACACGGATAGTGCGTGACATATATCTCCGCTCCATCTGTCGGCACTCCAAATTTAGAGCATTGAAGTATCGCATTCATTTCCGCGTGAATCGTTCTCGCGCAATGATCGTCTATCATTAAGCATCCTTCGTCCGCGCAATGTACGCCGCCTGCGATTGATCCGTTATAGCCTCCTGCAATCATGCGTTTATCTCTGACAATGGTAGCGCCGACAGACAATCTCGGGCAGGTGCTGCGCAGTGCCAGTAAATGGCTTTGAGCCATAAAATATTGGTTCCATGAAATTCGTTCCACGTCGTTCCCTCCAAATGTTGTGTTGCCTGTTCTTTAGTTTACCTATCATCATGCATGACCGTCAATTCACTTTACTGTAATGGAAGACTTTATTTTTTCAAAAGATTTTTCGCCAATTCCCGAAACCTTTGTGATATCTTCGATTGTCTGGAAACGCCCGTTCTCTTCCCGATACGCAATAATCGCTTCGGCTTTTGAAGGTCCTACTCCCGAAATGTTTTGTAAATCCTCTAATGTTGCTGTATTGATATTGACCAATGTCTCCTTCCCCTTACTGCTTTGTACAGCGCCGCCGGCCGCTTGCTGTGCCGCCTCTTCTCCCTTACTCGGTATATACACCACTGTACCGTCCTGTAAAAGTTCCGCCAAATTCACTTGCGTTTCATCTGCTTTTTCACCAATGCCGCCTGCTTTCTCAATAGCCTGCGATACTCTGTCTCCCGTATGCATTTCATAAACGCCGGGATGCTTAACAGCGCCTTTTATATCGATTACAATATTTTCTTCCGCTTTGTCTTTTGTTGCTTCCTGCTTGACCTCCTCATTTTCCTTTTCACTAGATACAACTTGTTTTACAGGCTCTTTGTTATTTCCGCTGAAAAAAAAGAGGCAAAGAACTGCAATGAGAACAGCAGCAGAGCCAACTGACATGATTATCGTTTTATGTTGATTCAACCAATTCAACTTGCATGCGCCCCGCTTTCGTCATATTTTGTTTCTTTATCACATATGGTTTAGAGGATAATAGCTCAAAGGAGGGGAAATCATTGAAGATTGGCTTTATCGGCACTGGAAATATGGGTACGATCCTTATAGAATCATTTATTGAATCACAAGCAGCCGATCCCTCAAACATCACAATCACAAACCGCACAATTGAAAAAGCGTTGAAGATAAAAAACCGCTACAACAGCTTAAACGTAACAGAGAGCCTTGAAAAGCTTGTTGCAGAAAATGAGATCATTTTCATCTGTGTAAAGCCGCTTGATATATATCCATTATTGTCAAGGGCAGTCCCTTATTTAACAAAGGATCACATTCTCATTTCAATTACAAGCCCGCTTCAGACTGATCAGCTGGAACAGTATGTGCCATGTCAAGTGGCACGAGTTATCCCGAGTATTACAAACCGGGCGCTTGCTGGCGTTTCTCTTGTCACCTTCGGTAAAAGCTGCGGGGAGGCAGCAAAAACAAAAATCAACGAGCTGATGAAGCACATTTCTAATCCGCTGCAAATTGAAAGTGACATCACAAGAGTAGCGTCAGATATCGTAAGCTGCGGACCCGCTTTTATGAGCTATCTGATTCAGCGGTTTATAGATGCAGCCGTTACGGAGACGTCAGTGTCTAAACAGGACGCTGTTCTCATGTGTAAAGAAATGCTTGTCGGGCTGGGAAAACTGTTAGAAACCGAATTGTATACCCTTCCTGCATTACAGGAAAAGGTTTGCGTAAAAGGCGGCGTGACAGGAGAAGGCATTAAAGCACTCGAAAGCGGTGTACAGGATATGTTTCATCGGGTGTTTCAAAATACGCATTTGAAGTACGAAGAGGATATTTCCGCGGTGAAGAAGCAGTTTCATGTGTAAACGAGTATGTCATAGCCGTCTGTTGTATGCAAAAGGGTAAAAAGGCATTTTAAAAACCATCGTCTTAGTAAACGATGGTTTTTGATTTCTGTGCTTTAAAGAACAGGCGCTCAGATTGTGGTGACGGCGCTGAATCGGTAAAATCAGCGGTAACCTTATGAAGCTGAAAGCCGCAGCTTGCCAGCATTTCTTCGTATTCATCCACTCGGAACGTTCTTTGCTCATGTGTTTCGTCGAGGCGGTCGTACGCCTCTCCGTTCCAAACAAAAAACGACATATCATGAATGGCGGAAAGCTCTTCACTTCCGGCAAAGCTTTGCCAAATATAGCTGATATCTTCGTCCTGATCAGCAAACGTGCTCCCAGGAAAAACCTCGGTTATTTTATATGGTGAATGAACATCAAACAGCAATATGCCGTCCGGCTTCAGCACCTGAAATACACTTTTAAAGGTATTCATTACGTCATTTTTCGTTTTTAAATAGTTCAAGGAGTCACAGCAGATCACAACCGCGTCAAACTGGCCTTCAAATCCGGTAATCTCTCTCATGTCCTGCTGAAGGAAAAGAATCGGCTGTTTAGCTGGTACTTTTTGCTGGGCGTAAGAAAGCATTTCTTCACTGAGATCAATCCCGGTGACTTCAAAGCCTTTTTCGGCAAGCCGGATTGAAATTTCTCCGGTGCCGCATGCCAAATCGAGAATACGGCCTTTTTCCGGTAGAGATGCTTCAATCCACTTTGTCCATTTGTCGTAAGGTGCGTGAGACATTAACTCGTCATACACGCTTGCAAAGCCTTGGTAAATCATTGGTTCAATCCAAGTTCCAGGTCTGCGAGCGGAGCGTCTCCCCACAGTTTTTCTAGGTTGTAATAGCTTCTTTCATCCTTATGAAACACATGGGCAATGACATCCCCAAGGTCAACTAATACCCATCTTGCTTCATCGAAGCCTTCCATCTTTTTGACTTCAATGCCGTTTTCTTCAGCCTGGTCCTTGATTTCACGCGCAATGGCCTGCACTTGTTTGTCTGAATTACCGTGGCAGATCAGAAAATAATCCGCAACCAGAGAAATTCCTTCCATATCCAGTGCTAAAATATCCTCTGCCCGCTTATCGTCGCAAGCCGCAGCTGCAATCTTTAAAATGGACGTTTGATTCATTCACATATTCCTCCTGTTCATTTGCCAGACACAAGCCAGTTATAAGTTAAACATGTATCTGGGAAAACCTGTTGATTTTTTTTCATTAGAAAAATCATTGTATTTTTGATCGACTGAATCAACGCTTGATTCAAATCCGTTTCTGCAAGTTCACGCACCTCATCGACACCGGGAAATTTACGGCCTGGTTCAATATAATCAGCAACGTAAATGACTTTTTCCAAAAGCGTCATGCCCGGACGCCCAGAGGTATGATATCTGATCGCGTCAAGAATATCTTCGTCATGAATTCCCGCTTCTCTCTGGACTAGGTAAGCGCCGACCGGAGCATGCCACAGTTCCGGGTTGTGATCCAACAGATGCGCGGGCATTTTTTCTCTGGCTATAATTTGTTTCATTTCTTCTTTCGGGCGGAATTTGGCGTAATCATGAAAGATAGCCGCCGTTTCCGCTTTTTTGGAGTCGGCGCCAAAGCGCTCCGCAAGTTCAATCGCCGTGTTCATTACGCCAATTGTATGGATATATCGGTGCTCGGTCAATTGCTGCTTGACGCAGGCAAGTGCCTTCTCACGATTCATATAAACCATTCTCCTCTACATACTTCTTCACTTTATCAGGGATTAAGTAGTCAGTGGGCTTCTTGCTTTTAAACCGTTCCCTTATCATAGTCGATGATACCTCAAACTCCGGAACGTCTGCAAAGAGAAGCGGATAAGGGGTTTCAACATGAAAACCGGGGCGCTTTACTCCGATAAATTGAATAAGGTTCAGCAGCTCGTCCAGCTTATACCATTTCGGCAGGTATTCAATCATGTCAGCACCGATAATAAAGAAAAGCTGATCATTCGGATATCGCTGCTTTAGTAAAGAAACGGTATCAAAGGTATATGACGGCCCTTCTCTTTCCATTTCAGCCAGCTGCAGCTTAAAGGATGGATTAGACTGAATAGCAAGCTTCAGCATTTCCACCCGATGAGTGCTGTCTGTATAGTCTTCATCCTGTTTATGCGGAGGAATTTGATTGGGCATAAACCAAATTTCGTCGAGCTCCGCCTGATACAGCACCTCATTCGCCATTAAAAGGTGACCGTTATGCGGAGGATCAAACGTGCCTCCGAAAATTCCGATTTTCTTCATTTCAACCACCTTAAGGAAGCTCGATTTGTTTATTTTCCTTTGATTCCTTATATAAAACAATCGTATTGCCGATCATCTGAACCAACTGTGCGCGGCTTCCTTTTACAAGAGCTTCCGCAACATCATTTTTATCGTCTTCGCAGTTTTGAAGAACGCTGATTTTAATCAGCTCTCTCGCTTCAAGCGCTTCAGAAATTTGTTTAATCATGTTGTCATTGACTCCGCCCTTTCCTACTTGAAAAATCGGGCTTAAATGGTGCGCTTTTGAACGCAAGAAACGTTTTTGTTTTCCTGTTAACATTATTTCCCTCCTAATTTCCCTACTACAATAGATCTCATTTTTTCAACATCAGGCTCATGTCCCGTCCACAAGCGGAAAGACAATGCCGCCTGCTCAACAAACATGCCGACTCCATCCAGTGTTTTCAGACCTTTTTGCTTTGCTTCTTTTAATAGTGAAGTCTGAATCGGATTATACACGATATCGCAAACAACCGCACTGCTTGCAGCACGCTGCAATGAAAGCGGAATATCTTCCACGTTTGGATACATGCCTACAGATGTTGTATGGATAATTACATCATACTGCTCAAGCCGTTCTTCTGCTTCTTTTATGCTTAACACTTCTACATTGCGGAACGAGGGAGCAGATTCTGCGAGCTGTTTGGCTTTTTCTATCGTTCGGTTGCAAATATCAAACTTTTCCGGATTGTCGCGGACGATCGTTGTAAAAATCGCTCTGGCTGCCCCGCCCGCGCCGATCATTAAGAAAGACAGTTCGGAGACTGGTTTGTCCAAAATTCTCATTAAAGATTTCACAAAGCCTTCTCCGTCTGTATTATATCCGACAAGCTTGTCTCCTTCTCTTCTGACAGTGTTAACGGCACCAAGCACTTTTGCGCTCTCATCAATATGATCGAGATGATCCATGATGGAAACCTTGTGCGGAACAGTCACATTGATGCCTTGTACACCAAGAGCTCTTATCCCTTTTACCGCATCTTCCAGACGATTCTCTTCCACCTTAAATGCATGGTAGTGTCCGTCCAAACCAAGATCCTTCAAAGCCGCGTTATGGATATCCGGCGACATGGAATGCGCAATCGGATTTCCGATAACCCCGTACAGCTTCTTCATACTCCTCTCCCCTTTTTGTTAAATTAATGAGCGCCGAACAAATACGTGAACGCCTTTTGGCGCATAAGCCGTTATTTTTTTATTCGCGTCATGCACCGTTACCCAGCCTAACCCAGAGAAAACGATATCTGTCTTTTGCTCTTTCATCGTAAACGTATGGGCAACCAGCTCTGGAAACTCATCCATATCATCTTTTCCCGGCGGTGTGAGCAATTCTCCTGCGTGCTTTTCATAAAGCGCGTCTGCATTTTCCAGTTTCGTTCTGTGAATCATTAATTCATTCGGCATATAGCAGACAAAGGCAGCTCTTTCACCTGAAACATAATCAAACCTTGCCAGTCCGCCGAAATACAGCGTTTGCTGATCGTTTAGCTGGAATGTGCGCGGCTTCAGTTCCTTTTTGGGCGAGAGTACTTTTAAATCCTTTTTGTTTACATAGTGCGCCATTTGATGGTGATTGATGATTCCCGGTGTATCATAAAGCGCAGAGCCGTCATCTAGCGGAATTTCAATAGCATCAAGAGTTGTGCCCGGGAATTGGGATGTCGTGATAATGTTGTCTTCACCTGACACTTCTTTAATAATCCGGTTAATGAACGTTGATTTCCCTACATTGGTACAGCCGACAACGTAAACATCCTTACCGTTACGGTAATGCTCAATCGCATCAATGACTTCTCTGATTCCCTGGCCGCGTCCCGCACTGACCAAAAATACGTCAATCGGTTTTAAGCCAAGCTCTTTCGCCTCGCGCTTCATCCACTGGATCAGCCGTTCTCTTTTGAGCGATTTAGGCAGAATATCTGCCTTGTTTCCGACTAACAATATAGGATTGCCTCCGACTAAGCGCTGCAATCCATTAATCCAGCTGCCGTTAAAATCGAAAATATCAACAATTTTAACAACGAGAGAATCCGTTTCTCCAATTCCATGAAGGATGTTTAAAAAGTCATCATCCGTTAAGGAAACGTCTTGTATTTCATTGTAGTTTTTCAGTCTGAAGCAGCGCTGGCAAATCACACTTTCTTTAGAAAGCGAAGCCGGCGGAGCGTATCCCAGACCATTTTTGTCTTCGGTTTGGATTGTGACTCCGCAGCCGATACAAACAACCTTTTCCATTCTTACTCCTCCCACTGAATGTGCCCTTTTCGTTTGAGAGCACTCAGTATTCTGCGTTCGACCTGGCGGTTAAAGCGCGTAATAAAGCCATCCGAGGAAGCGACAGGCACGACCAGGATCGTATGGTAGCCGTTACGGTTCCCGCCGAGTACATCAGTCAGCAGCTGGTCTCCGATGACAACACAGTCCTCTTTTTTCAGCTCCATATTACGCACTGCTCTATTAAAAGCTTTGCCCATCGGTTTTCTTGCTTTATAGATGAATGGTATGCCGAGCGGTTCCGAGAAAAGTTTTACTCTTCGCTCATTATTATTAGAGACAATCGTCACTTTAATGCCGTGCTCTTTCATTTCTTCAAACCACTCGATCAATCGCGGTGTCGCGTTTGGTCTGTCCCATTCAACAAGTGTATTATCCAGGTCAGTGATAATTCCTTTTACATTTCGTTCCTTTAATTTTTCAGGTGTAATATGAAAAATATTTTTAACAAACTCGTCAGGTAAAAAAAACTTTTTTAACAAAACCCGCACCCTTCCCTTTTCTTTCTCTTAAAATTCATGTCGAAAAAAATCGAACTTGCGCTTAAAGAAAAACTGAGCAAAAAAATTTCGACAAAAATTGGGTTTCTTCACCAGGTGTGGATAAATTTACACACACTATCCACTCTTATTACATCACTCTTTAGACAAATTATAAACACGATACTCACAAGTTATCCACTTTTTGGTGTGGATAACAGAACGATTGTTCTTATATGCAATTCATGGTAGATTAAAGATAATCTTCAGCTTCAGATGAACGCAACCTATAAATGTATGTCACAAAGTCATGAATGATTCCAACTATGAAGGAGGTGTCTCTCCCATTAATTGGGTTCCTAGCATGAGAAAATTGTCTGATGAATTATTAATAGAATCTTATTTCAAAGCCACCGAAATGAATTTAAACCGTGACTTTATCGAGTTAATCGAAAACGAAATAAAAAGAAGATCGCTCGGACATATTATTTCCGTATCTTCTTAATAGGAATTTGTCTATTTTTTCCGGGCGTATTTCCTTTTTTTACTCAGATGACTGATATTATATCACTTCAGTTACGCGCTTTACTACTGTTTTCAGCAAAAAACACCCCTAAAAAGAGGTGTTTCCAGGGCTGGATTTCATGTGAACCAATACACTCCGCCCACAATCAGGAGAACAACAATCAAAACAACGATAAAAGCGTATCCGTATGCTCTGCTTGCGCCATATGGCCAGCCGCCGAAAGGATACGTGTATAAATAACCGCTGTACATGTGAAGCGCGCCTCCTTAAAAATGTTTCTATAACAGCCTATGTAGGAGAAATAAAACGGCTTAGGCCTTTGTCCGGATCAGCGCTTCAGGACCTGCCCATCTTGTATTCCTTCATAAACTACCCTTGCCCCTTTAGGTGTCATATGATTGCCTGAAGGATCTATCAAGCCGGATTGGATAAGTGCTTCATCAGTAGCTTTTCCGCCGTCTGCTTCTATAAAGTGCTTCCAGTTGTCTACGAGAGGCACATTCATATGTTTCGCGACATCTCTTGTAATATCATTGTATGAGTTATGCCACTTTCTCGCCCCGCCTTTTGATTCAAAAGCAGCCGCTTTATACCTGGAATAGTAAAAGAGGTGATGCTTCCCGTTTCCTTCAATAATAGGGATACACGTCATTAAAACAGGCTTGATGCCGTGTTTTCTGCTTTCTTTTATAAAGTAAACCAGATTCTCTCTGAAACGCAGCTTTGACACTCTTGGCTTTCCTTCAGCCAGAATCCCAGCGTCATTAGTGCCAAACATAATAAAAAGATGCTTAGGTTTTTGATCGAGTACATCTGTTTGAAACCGTAAACGGGCATCTTCAGTCGTTTGTCCTCCAATTCCTGCGTTGAGGATATCAAGATTCCCGCGTTCAGCCGTTTTTAAAATATTGACCCACTGCTGCGCTTTTGGATAGTCACGATAATCCCAATTAGAGCCGCGTGTATTGCTGTCACCAAATGCTACCACGTCTTCGTATCCCTTTCCTTCACATCCTGCTGTAACGAACAGCAGAAGGAAAAGGATGAACATATACTTCATCTTTACACCCCCAAAAGCTTCATCTTTATGTTATACCTCTGTTCTGTTTCATTCAACGCAGAGTTTTTTCGTTATAGCGTTCTCTCTATTGTTAACGTGTCCCTCTCAACTAAAATCATTCTATTTCCAGTAAGGGATGAGATATCTATTTCAGTTCCCGACTTTTTCTGCGAAAAAACACTTCAAAGAGTTGAATGCAATAACCTGCTTCCGCCAGAGGAAACAGGCTACTGATTACCTCTGCATTTATTTTAATTTCGCTTTAAGCTTGGCCTTTGTTTTTGGTCCGTAGATACCATCAGCTTTTAATCCATTCATCAGCTGAAAACGTTTCACGGCATTTGCTGTTTTCGGTCCATAAATGCCGTCAATACCGTTATTCTTCGCGCCTTTATCGGGGTAAAAATGAAGGGCGGCTAAAGCCTTTTGCAGCTGAAGAACTTTAGTGCCTTTTCTATAAGGCGCAGTGAGTTTTATTACTCCTGAAGGCAGAGGATAAGATTTGGGTGATTCTTTAGATGGCGTATCAGAGGAAGAAATTCCGTTTTTGAAAGCACTCCATTGATGTAAGAGTTTGCGGGGACATTCTTTTCCAGACCATTTTTTGTGGGGAACAACACGATCCAGCGAAATATTGTGATCCTTCATTAATTTTTTGATCAGCCACTGCGCATTAGCTACTGCTTTGTCAAAATCGCCGTCTGCATTTTCACAGATTTCAATCCCGATTGATTTGCGATTCCCTGTCCCATTGGTGCCGTCGCCAGCATGCCACCCGTTTTCAGTAAGAGGAAGATGCTGATAGATGTCTGAATCGTCTACTGTAAAATGCCAGCTGACAGATGTACTTGGGTTTTTCACATAATCAGCGTGCATTTTTGCATCGGCACCTTTGGCGGTATTTGCTGTATTGTGCACGGTAATATATACAGGTGTCATCGCATAGCCGGGACGGTTATCGTTTGATTTTGGTATAAAATCCTTTTTTATCGCTACCATTTCTATCCCTCCCTACTATTAAAGAATGCAGCAACAAGAGAAATGGACAGCCTATTTTACTAGATAAAAAAGAATTGTATTTCCCCCCACTCGTATTACAGTTGAACCACCGAAACGGTACAAGTTATACTAACGTAGATGCCGGAGATTCTGCCTCCTGACATCGCCACAAGTGTTGGGAGTGGATAATTGATATGTTAAAAAAGACTTTAGGTATAATCTTGATCATCGCCGTTATTGCAGTCGGGTTCTATCAGAAAGAAGCTTGGCTTGATGCTATAAAAGCAGGCGGATTGATCTCCGTTTTATGTAGTATGCTGCTGATAGCCGCCGACGTCTTTTTCCCGATTGTGCCGTTTGCAATCATTGCAGCTTTAAATGGCGCTGTGTTCGGAATTGCAAATGGTGTTTGGATTACACTGGCCGGTTCAATGCTCGGCACGATATTGCTGTTTTTTCTCGCGAGGTACAGCTTTCGAGATTGGGCCAGAAAAAAAATAAAAGCTTATCCTGCTATACAAGGCTACGAGGCTTCATTCGATAAAAATGCGTTTACTGCAGTTTTATTGGGAAGGCTTATCCCTGTTATCCCTTCTCTAGTCATGAACGTTGTATGCGGACTAAGCAGTGTTCGGTGGCATGTTTTTTTCTTCGCCTCTTTAATAGGAAAAATTCCGAACATTTTAGTTGTTACCATTGCCGGCGCCAATTTCTCCAGCAACAAATTATTATCTTTCAGTATTTACGGGGCCTACGTTCTGATCCTGATGCTAATCATATATATAAAGTTTCCTCATCTGGTGAAAGCGTCAAAAAAATAAGGTCGTCCCGCTTTGCCCCCCTTACTTTTTTTCTGCTGCATGTCCTCCAAATTCATTACGGAGCGCAGCAACGACCTTTCCTGTAAACGTATCGTCTGTTAACGAACGGTATCTCATCAAGAGCGACATCGCGATCACCGGAGCTGCTGTCTGCAGATCTAGTGCCGTTTCCACTGTCCATTTCCCTTCCCCGGAGGAATGCATGACGCCTTTGATCTGGTCCAGCCTCGCGTCTTTAGAAAAAGCTCGCTCAGTCAGCCCCATAAGCCACGACCTTATGACAGAGCCATGATTCCATACCCTTGCAACTTTCTCATAGTCAAATTCAAACGGACTGTTTTCCAGCACTTCAAATCCTTCACCAATGGCAGCCATCATTCCGTACTCAATGCCATTATGAATCATTTTCAAAAAGTGGCCGCTGCCCGCTTCTCCGGCATATAAATATCCATTTTCTACAGCAGTATCCCGAAACAGCGGCTCCGCGATACGCCATGCTTCCGGATCTCCTCCAACCATATAACAAGCCCCGTGACGCGCCCCCTCCATACCGCCCGAAGTTCCGGCGTCGAGATAATGAAGACCGGCTTCTTTCATTTGATTGTAGCGCCGGATCGATTCTTTATAATGAGAATTTCCAGCCTCAATGATAATATCCCCTTCGTTTAATAACGGTGCCACATCACTCAGTACAGCATCTACAACGCCATGCGGCACCATCATCCACAGAATTCGCGGCGTATCTAATAATGAAATCAATTCTTTTATATTTGTTGTCCCCTCAGCCCCATAAGATATCAGTTCATCAACAGCCGCTTGATTCACGTCATAACCGATTGCTTGATGATTGCGGTCGATCAATTGCTTTCCTATGTTTATGCCCATTTTCCCTAAGCCGATCAATCCTATTTTCATGTGAGTTCCTCCTGGTTGTCTAAACTCTAAAGCCATTACTCTTTATGTTCCCTGTGAACTGCTATGTGATACGTCCTGTTTTCTCAAATAAAAAACAAAAGCGGGCCGCGATCAGCAAGAGTGATTCCTTTTATCCCCAGTAACTTACTGCTCCGTGTTATATCGTTTCTGTATAATCTTTATCATAAAGAAGGCTTGATAATCATTTGGCGGCTTCATGTATGACAGCAAAAATCGCGGAAACATTCTTGATTTCCTCTCTATTTAAGTTAAAATATGGGAAGGGAATTCAACTTATTTCTAGCTAAGAAGGTGAAAACTTGCAGGATCAAACACAAACTATAATTGGAATTACGAAAACCGCGAAATGTTTATTATACGTTACATTTGCAATCATCGGTCTTCTCATTGGTTATTTTTTTCATCAGCTTGCGAAATGGGCATTATCTCTGCCCTGGATTCCATTAGAAGGCCCTCTTCGGCTTGTTGCCTCTTTTCACGGATCACCGGTGAAGTTTATCACCGCGCTGCTTGGCCTGATTGCCGGTATATGGTTCGCTCATTCAATCATGAAATTGCTATTAACTGTACACATTACAGACGACTCCGTGGAATTAATGAAAGGCAAGCATGTTCAAACGATCAACTCCGGAGACATTGCTCTGGTATTTATTGATCATAAACGGCTTGTCCTCTTAGGAACAGACGGATATGAACTGGCACGTGAAGAAATAGATGAAAAACCTAAAATCATTGAACAGGCCTTTAAAAAGCACCATTACGTGTGGTCGGCTGAAGGAGACCCGTTTAAAGATAAATTTAGACGATGGGTACCTGAATCACCCGATCTCTCTCCAAGCGCTCATGCTATATTGAAGGCTCGTCAGAAAGCACTGAAAGAAGAGGAAACAGACGACATTGAAGATTTCCGTCTTGAACTCGCAAAGATCGGAATTGTTGTACGTGAAGAAGGAACACGCCAGTATTGGCGAGAAACAGAATCGTATCCTCCTCAGGAGAATCAGCCTAGCGGCAAAATAGGATCATAGCAAAAGAGGCTCAGAATTGAGCCTCTTCTTTTATCACTGAACAATAAACAACACTTTGGTGCCATCTGGATAACTGCTCATTTGATTTCCTACCCATGAACCGGCGCCGCGATTATCAGAAGGCGTTACATATCGGACATCGGCTCCGGCACCTCCTTCTTCACAAACTGCCATCGGCCATTCATCCCGATCGTAGCCAGGCTTCGTCGGAATTCCTTTTAATGATTCCTCCCGCCTTTTGTCCGCTCCATCACGATCAATTGTACATATATCAGAATGTCCTTCGGCAATCGCATCTCTTATATGATCCCCGGTTTCCGGATAACGAGACAACGGAAAATATAAAACTTTGTCATATAAAGCAGCCCCCTTGACCTGTTGCGGAGCCGTCATATCCTTTCCCAATAAACCAAGAAAAACTGCTGCCGCCAGAAGAAGCATTGCCATCCATCTTTTCATCCTCATCCCCCCATACAGTTTCGTTCATTTAAATGTATGGGGGCAGCGTAAAGATTATTTTAAAAAACAAAACCTAAGCTCCCCATTGAGAAATTTCCCGGTACAGACACAGACAGCCTTCCGATCACATACATTGACATATAGGCTTTTGCCTACATAATCATGTGGAGGTGACGATGGTGACAGGTGTTTTCGCAGCGCTCGGTTTTGTAGTTAAAGAGCTTGTCTTTTTAGTATCTTACGTGAAAAACAATGCCTTTCCACAACCGCTCTCAAGCAGCGACGAAAAAAAATACTTAGAGCTCATGGCTAAAGGGGATGAACATGCCAGAAACATGCTGATTGAGCATAATCTTCGCTTGGTCGCCCATATTGTAAAAAAGTTTGAAAATACAGGTGAAGACGCAGAGGACTTAATCTCCATCGGAACAATCGGGCTGATCAAAGGAATTGAAAGCTATTCTGCCGGAAAAGGGACAAAACTGGCGACGTATGCTGCGCGGTGTATTGAAAATGAAATCCTCATGCATTTGCGAGCATTGAAAAAAACAAAAAAAGATGTGTCCCTTCATGATCCGATCGGGCAGGATAAAGAAGGGAATGAAATAAGCCTGATCGATGTCCTAAAATCAGAAAATGAAGACGTGATTGATACGATTCAGCTCAATATGGAGCTTGAAAAAGTGAAGCAATACATTGACATTTTAGATGACCGTGAGAAGGAAGTGATTGTCGGGCGGTTTGGGCTTGATTTAAAGAAGGAAAAAACGCAGCGTGAGATTGCCAAAGAACTCGGTATTTCGCGCAGCTATGTATCTCGGATTGAAAAGCGGGCGCTGATGAAGATGTTTCATGAGTTCTACCGGGCGGAAAAGGAAAAGCGGAAGAAAGCGAAGGGGAAATAATGCAGAAGAAGCCGGATCTAATATGCCGGCTTTCTCTTATTCATTTACATGCTTCTTTTAAAACTTTCGAAACTAATGGAGACAGAATATACGATAGAGGTATGAAAATGCTTCCAGCTAACCGCTTGTCTCACTCTCTCAACTCGTCAGCACTGATAAGCTCAATTATCATTTCCGAGAAAGACGGTCAGGACCTTAGCAAACTTAAGTCCTTTACTCGCATTCTCCCTCAAGCGATTCTAAGTCGGACGTTCTAAAAGCTCGTCAGAAAATCGTTCATGCCTCAGCACATCCTTAGTCCCTGCTTTCTTATGCAGTCCTCGATCTGGCTGTCAATACTCGATTCCTCGATCCCTTGATCCCTTGATCGCTTGTTCCTCGGTTGATACCCTTACATATATTGCTATCACCCTGGATCTTCTTCCTATAACGTTTTATTAAATATTGATAGCAATCGTTAATGCATTTGTCAGCTTGCGGTCCCTCGATGATTATTACCTTCATAAAATGCATCACCCCTTGGGTAATGCTATGTAATAACTGTTTGTCCTAATGAAGTGATTTTCAATGAGTGGAGTGTAAAAAAGCAGTAAAAAAACTAACGGTTTTTCACTACACTCAATAGGTCCTCACATGGTAAATCCTCATAGCATTTCCATTTTCCTCTCTTATGTCTCTTAAATTTTCACAGACAGATAAAAGGTTCAAAAATTTAACTTTGCAAGGTGATTACATCGGCAGAAATTTTAGGATATATTATACATATGAGAATGAATCTTTAATAAGAGGAAATGAATTTCCAGTACGAATTTTCATTTTGGGCTTGCTGGGTACACTAGGTATCATTTTATTAGCAGGTGTAGAATAGGGGGAGATGCATAAATGAAAAATATTTTTAATCAATTGCATTTAGAGGAAATTTTAAATCGTATTGACAAATTAAGCCCAATTTGCAAGCCTAAATGGGGTAAAATGGATGTTCTCCAAATGTTAGCACATTTCTCATCCTTTCAAGACATTCCAATGGGACTTTCTTTTCCAGCGAGAGGTTGGTTAGGAATATTAATAGGAAACTTTGTGAAACCAATTTTTTATAATGACAAGCCATTAGCCCAAAATATGTCCACGACTCCTGACATTTTGATAGTAGATGAAAAAGAATTTGAAACAGAGAAGGAAATACTGAAACAAAAAATTATAACTTTCCAAAGTAATGGTCCAGAGAAGTGTACGACTCATCCACATCCTTTTTTCGGTAAACTTACTTCTGAGCAATGGGGAAAAGGAATATACAAGCATCTTGACCATCATTTAAAACAATTTGGAGTTTAGTAAGATTTTAGAAATATAAATAATGATGACCAAACAGAAAAGTAACAAAATGCTTTAACTGCTTAGAAATAAAAAATCATTCTATTGTTAAAAATACAATTCTTTCTTCAACTAAAGAGTAATCCCTGCTTTCTTTATACAGATTTCGCTCTAGCTTTCGTTACTTTATCACTTGTTCCTCGGTCGATACCCTTACATATATGGCTATCACCCTGGATCTCCTTCCTATAAAGTTTTATTAAATAATGATAGCAATCGTTAATGTATTTGCCAGCTTGCGGTCCCTCGATGATTATCACCTTCATAAAATGCATCACCCCTTGGGTAATGCTATGTAACAGCTGTTTGTCCAAATGAGGAGATTTTAAATTAAACTACAGTGTTATTAAACGTTTCAATGTATATGCAGAAAATAAAAAACACCGATAATTTGAAACAATCGATGTTTTGTTGAGACATTTCTACACTCCTTAGATCCTCAATAGGAGAGATTTTATTTTCTAATCAAAGCCTTAAATCAAAATTAGCTTATTATCGTTTACAAAGATTTATTCTCATTTTAAAAATGAAGTAGCGTTTTTATTGCCAGTTATTAATGCAATTTCAACAATACAAATTTTTGTTGAGGGGACTATTTAAGAAAACAGAAGTAGGGCAAAAATTAGAAGAAACCCTGGTATATAACAGAATACTGCCCCTATAGTAAATAAAAAAGCTACCACATTGGTAGCCTGATCTTAAAGTAACTTGCTTTTCGAATTAAGATTATCCTCATACGGTAGGTATTAAAATAACCAGTGATAAACAAAAAATTCCTCTCTTGAAAAGTTTGAGCTTAAGGGCTTGTATAGGTTAAAGAAATCATTAAGTACACTTTTTCGTCTGAACGGTTTATGTACGTGTGAATCTCTTCACCTTTAAATTTAATGACATCCCACTTGTTTAGTTGGTGTTTTTCCTCTCCAACTTTCATTTCCAATTGACCATTTAATACAAGTACGATTTCTTCAGATCCAGCCAAATGTGACTCACTGTACTCACTGTTTGGATCGATACATGCTCTATACCATTCAACCGTGCCAAGTGCCTTAAACAATGGGTTGATAAACCAATCATTATTTTGTCCCGCAAAGTGATGGGGAGGCACAAATCGGTGTACTTCAATTTCCTCTTCAAAAGTTAGTAAAGATGCTAATGGAATATTTAATCCTCTACATATTTTCCATAAGACATTTATTGTTGGGTTCGCTTCGCCTCTTTCAATTTTACCTAGAGTTAATTTACTGACATTGCTTAAGTTAGATAACTCTTCCAAGCTAATTTTTTTACTTCTTCGAATTCCTCTAAGTTTAATCCCTACCTGATTGGATAAGTCAATATTTTCTTCCTTCACTTTTTCACACCTTTCGCATTGATTCTATCAACAAAATATATTATAGTATACCAAAGATATAACTATAGTATACATTCAAACGAAAAAGTTAACTATATTATATCAAACAATCATCTAAAATCATAAAAGGAGCGTTTATAATTATGAAAAAAAAGGGAAACATTTATATAATTTGGAGCATCTTTTCTTTGTTTGTTATATCCATGAGCTTACGTGCTTCCATTACATCAATCTCTCCAGTTTTAAAAACTATTCAGGCAGACTTACAAATGTCTAATGTTTCGGTTAGTTTACTTACAGCCCTCCCAGTTTTTTGTATGGGGGTATTTGCTCCTGTGGCTGCAAAGCTTAGTCAACGATGGGGAATTGAATTGACCATTGCATTTTCAGTCTTATTAATTGGACTAGCAACAGCGTTGCGCTTTATGGCAACCTTCCCTTTTCTATTATTAATGACGGCTGTACTTACCGGAATTGGAATTGCAATAGCCGGTCCACTTATCTCTGGATATATAAAAAAACAATTTCCTAAATATTCATCTTCAATGATTGGTGTTTATTCAGCTGGCATGGGCGTTGGAGCATCCTTAAGTTCTGGGTTGGTAGTGCCCGCTATGCATTCTTTTAATAATTCTTGGAACATCGCTTTAGCAATATGGGCTTTATTCGCTGGAATTGGAATAATTGTTTGGATGCCAATCATTAAAAAATCTAAACTAAAGAAAAGTGTAGAAGGGGAGTCTGTAAAACAAAAAAACCAATTACCTTGGAGAAATCGATATGTATGGCTGCTAATGGTGATTTTTGGCCTACAGTCTGGCATGTATTATTCTTTTGCAACATGGCTAGCTCCAAAAGTACAAGAAGTAGGTTTTAGTGCCACATATGCAGCAACAACTGCTACTGTTTTTTCAATCATACAGATGATTTTCAGCTTCATCATCCCTATTTTAATTAATAATAATCCAAATAGAAAACCTTGGATTATTCTATGTGCTTTATGTTATTTTATCGGGATAATCACGTTAATAGCTGGAAGTATTTCACCCATTATTAGTGCTATTTTGACTGGGATTGGTGCCGGAGGGTTATTTCCAATAGCGATGATCCTTCCTTTAGACGCAACAACTACACCAAGAGATGCTAGTCAATGGACTGCTATGATTCAATTCGGTGGTTACATTATAAGTGGCGCTGTCCCTATACTTGTTGGGGCTGCAAAAGATATAACAAACTCTTATAATTTTGCATTCTTTTTATTACTTTTTATTTCAATCATATTAATGCTATTAACTTTAAAAGTTAGAAAGAAGAAAGAATCTAATTTTCAAATAAATGAGTTGAAAACAACAAGCACGTAATATTTTTAACACTTTAAAAACTACCTGAAATAATAAACCCAGCTTCTATTGTAAAGATGAAGGTGGGTTTATTATTTGGAAAATTACTCAAAACTATGTTATGCACCAACTCGATCTGCGGCAATTTTGAATCCATCCTTATCCTTAAGCAATTCAAAGCCGGACGTTCTAAAAGCTCCCCAAAGCTTCATCGGCATACTTCAGCACATCCTTAGTCCCTGCTTTCTTTATACAGGCCAGGCCTCTATCTGGCTGTCGATGCTTGACCCCTTGATCGCTTGTTTCTCGGTCGATACCTACATATATCGCCATCATTCTTTAAGCCAATATGTTTATTACTTACTGTTCTCCCTCTTCATGGGATGCAGCTAGCGAGTAATCTTACTCCATTTTCAATTTCTTCAATTGATAATCCACCAAATCCCAACATGATATAGGAATCATTTTCGGGGTTTGGATTAAGCCAAAACCTTGACGGAGAATATACTTTGACACCTTTTTGGAAACCAGCTTCGATCAACTCGAAGGCTGTTACGCCTTTTAGTTTCAATAAGATATGTAAGCCTGACTTTTCTCCAACAATTTTTACTTGATTGCCCATATACTGTTCAATGCTCCTTAACAGAGTCTGATGTTTTCTTTGATAAATCTTGCGCATTCTTCGTATATGCCTCTCAAATTCCCCGGATTGCATAAACATGGCCATAGCCCTCTGAATAATAGGAGAAGCAGATTGCTTGTAAGCTGCGAACTTTCGTGAATATTGAACCATTAGAGAGGATGGAAATACAATATAACTTAATCGAGCTGAAGGTAGAAATGATTTAGAAAATGTACCTAAATAAATAACCCTTTCCTCTTCATCCAATGATTTCAGTGAAGGAATCGGCTGTCCCCTGTATCGAAACTCGCTGTCATAATCATCCTCAATAATGTATCCCCCAGTTTGATAAGCCCATTTTAGTAAACGCATTCTTTTCGATATGGACATAATCATACCAAATGGAAATTGGTGAGAAGGCGTTAAATACACTGCTTTTGCCCTGCTCATTTGAATATGCTCCATTGACAATCCGTCCTTCTCAAGAGGAACTGGTTCAATTTGGCATCCTTGGTCTTTTAAGACTGATCGAACTCCACTGTAACCGGGTTCTTCCATGGCCACGTTTTTTTCCTGAAGTGCTAAAAGACGGCAGATTAACGCCATGGAGGCTTGTGTTCCGGCCGTTACAAGAATCTGTTCCGGTGTAGAGCGTACCCCTCTGGATTGCAGCAGATAGTTTGAAATCTCTCTCCTCAATGCAAAGTCACCCTGATTTTCTCCATAATGAAATACTTGATCAACTGCGTCTGACAGACATTTTTTCCACTGCTTCAAGGGAAACTTCTCCAGATCGATGTTTCCATATTTAAAATCCACAAGGACCTCGCTTGATTGTTTACTTTCCAACCTAATAGGATGTTCCACAACAATCGGATGTAGTAAAGGTTTCTCAATCTCAGCTACCCATATTCCACTTTTAGGGACACTTTCTAGGTATCCCTCTGATTGTAGCTGCTGATATGCTGTCTCAACCGTGTTTCGGCTAACCTTTAAATGAGCCGTTAGCTGACGAATTGATGGCATCTTCATTCCTGGCAAGAGCCTACCTTCCTCAATTTCATTCTTAATCCAATGATACAATTGACTATATAACGGCTCAGACGACTCCCTATGTAAAAATGGGGTAATTTCCACTGTTAACCCTCCATCTGTCCCTATTGTTTTTTTAAATTCTGTCACTTTTATTAGGTACAGAAATTCTCTAAAATGATTTTATCATTTATAAAGAAAGTTGGGATAAAAAAATGCATAATATCCGCCAATAAAATTAGTATGTACAGATAATAAGAGGATTGATTTTACTCAGATACGATCGGTTAAATTGTTTGGATTATTCTTGAACTAGGTACTTTATTGGGAGAATTCTTACGCTGATGGAATCCCCAAAAGTTAGAGAAATCAATCTTATTAAACATTCAATGTAATATTAACAAGCATAAGTTCCCTACTTCGTGGGTTGATCTAAGAAAGGATATGTTAAGTATGCAAATTAACCAATTTGGACAAAAAATCGGTGAGCCAGTTGAGGGCTATCAGCATCCACTAGTTCCAACAAGAAACACAATAGCAGGAAAATACTGTACGTTAGAAAAGGTATCAATGAAGCATTTTGATGATCTGTACAAAATTGTTTATGGACCCGAGAGTGACGATAAACAATGGACCTATCTGCCAACCGAAAAATTTACAAGTGAAAAGGAATTCGAAATTTTCTTATCAAAATTAATAAAATCAGAAGACCCTTTTTACTATGCAATAGTTGACAATGACAGTAACGAAGCACTGGGCTCTTTTTCACTAATGAGGATCAATATCGAAAATAGTTCAGTGGAAGTTGGACATGTAATATACTCTGAAAGACTAAAAAAAACTAGAATTGCTACTGAAGCACAGTTTCTACTGGCGCGTTACGTATTCGAAGAGCTGCACTATAGACGTTATGAATGGAAATGTGATAGTTTAAACGATCCTTCTAGAAAGGCAGCTCTAAGATTGGGATTTCAATATGAAGGAACTTTTAGGCAAGCACTTGTATACAAACAAAGAAATAGAGATACAGCTTGGTTTTCGATAATTGATAAAGAATGGCCCAATATAAAAAATCGGTTCGAAAAGTGGCTTTTGGAAAGCAATTTTGATGAATATGGAAATCAAATTTCAAAACTAGACAACCAGTTTTGAAACGAGAAATTTCTTTATCCATTTTTATGATGTTTCAAAACAGATCCGCGGCTTTTTGCTCTCGAAGTTTTTTCATGGCCACCGGGCGTTGCAAGTGGGACTTCCCCTACAGATTTGACTCCACCAACCGTGGCAGAAATCGGTAGCACCTGGTATGGAGCTTCATTTCAACGTACTGGTGTTAATACAGAGTGCAAGCTTCTGATGCTTGCACATGCATTTGATTCGTGGAATACTATCAGAGTCACACTGAAAACTGACGCTCGTAACATACGTTCACGTTCTGCTATACAAAGGCTTGGTGCTACTTTTGAAGGCATTCGCAGGGCACATCTCCCTGCAAGTAATGGTAGCATTAGGGATACAGCTTACTTTTCAATCATTGCCGAGGAATGGCCTGCTGTCCGCACAAATCTCAAAGATCGGCTTGAAAAATATAACTGAGTAAAGCGAACGAGAATCAGAGTGTAATGAACATAAGCCGGAGCCTCTAGTTGAACAGGAATCCGGCTTTAATGAAAAGTGGCTTAGCGTGACAGGAAATTTGACTTTTTTAGTTTGAAGTTAAGCTTTGTGCAAAAAATCCATGTTTCCTAATGTCACTTTTAATATTTTAGGATTTGGAAATAAAAACAATCCTATGACCCCTTATACATGTATCTCGGCTGAACCCCAAATAGACTTTGTTCCGTGGTCATGTATCTGTTGAAAAAGCTGAATCTTTTTTGGCTTCTTGTACCTTTTGGGTACTAAGCACAAAACTTACGATTGCTGCAACGCTACAAACATATGGAAGTGAAGAATATCCCCAATTAGATATGACATAACCCCCAATCATTGAACCAATGGTAATACCAATATACAGAGCTGTATTATTCCATGCCATAACAATTCCTCGTTCTTTTGGATATTCCACTGCTAATCTTGCTTGGTATGATGTAAATCCTGCATACCCAACTAAAGCCCATATAAAAAGAAAGAAATAAATCCAATCACCAGATGAGAAGAATATCCCTAAACAAATGAGTATTAAAATTAACAATATTAGCGTAACCTTCGAAATTTTCTCTTCTCCAAATTTATCTGTTAATTGCCCACTTGTAAGGCTCCCTAAAACAGCACCGACACCATAAAAAGCAACAGCTAATGCGATTTCTGATGACGAGAATTTATTTTTAGAGTAAAGAGCTGCACCTAAATAAACATAAAGGGTATACATTGAAATCGCCCAAATGGTAGTAACACTTACAGAACCAAGTATTCTTAGCAGATTTCCTTCTAACAGGTTTCTTGTTAAACCATTTTTAGGAATAGATTCCCATGTTTTAAAATTCACTGCCGCCAATACGGCTCCTATGATTGCCATTACAACAAATACTGAGCGCCATCCAAGAAAATGCTCTAATAACGTACCGATTGGCGCTCCTGCCCAAAGAGCCGTCAAGTGTCCTGAGACAACAATCGAAAGCCATGTTCCTCTTCGGTTAGGCGGGGCAGTATCTCCAATGATTGCGTATATCAAAGGAGTGATTGAAGCAACGGATAAACCAGCTAAAATACGGCTAACAATCAACCATAAAAATGAAGGAGAAAATGCAGTTAGCATATTAGAAATAGCGAACAGCAATAAGCCAAATGTAATCAATGTTCTCCGTTCTTTGATATCTGAAAGCCAACCGAAGCAAGGAGCCGAAAAAGCATATGTAACTGCAAAAACAGTTACCATCCATCCAGTGGTTGATGCACTAACTTTATATACTTCCGAAATAAACGGTAATAATGGGGATACCACAAATAAATCAGTACCCATTAGAAACAAAGTTATCCAACCAACGCTTAAACTTATCCTCCCTTGCAACTTCATATAATCCCCCATATGAAAAAATATTTTTACATGTATATTCTCTAGGGGGCATAAAAGAACTTTATGTAAGTGGTACACCCCCATAAAATGAGACAAATAAAAACACCGATAGTTTGAAACAACCAGTGTTTTCTCGGACAATTACTTCGGCCATTAGGTCCTAAGTAATTTTGAAGTCATTCATTACATCTTTTTACACAGTTTTATATTTTATGCACAAAAATGGGTACAAGTTCAGCAATCATCCAAAATAGAAATAAAAGGTCTGATCACCTTTCTCTTTATGCATAACTTGTTCTGCAGCAATTTTAAAATCACTTTTGAAGCACTGTCTTCATCTACGAAGTGAGTTTTTAATGAGCTAATCCTCAAAACCACTTAATTCACCATCGACAGATTTTCCATGAGAACTAAAAAGTTATTGCGGTCTCACCGAAAATTTAAATTGCGGTGCCCTATTGCCTTTTTCTCTCCCCAAAAGTAAAGGTTATTCCTCAAGGATTTAAAGGGGGGATACTAATTATATCGCATTTGATTCCATTGTTTCTGTTGATATCAAATAAAAAAACCTCCATTTCTGAAGGAGGTTGAATGTAATATTATCAAGTTTGAAAACGATCAGAGGCAATATGAAATGTGTTTTGAGTTTGATTTTCTGTTAAGTTGGATCCGAAACTACACACTAAAACAAGTGACAAACCCAGGATTAGGCATACCTTCTTTTTAAAAGTCATACAGGCATTCTCCCCTTTGAATTTGTGTTTGAGTCTCAAGCATTTTCTGATGATATACATAGGATGTTTCAAATTCTTTTGAGTTTGCGTAAGCAGCTGCGGTCTCACAGGCAATGTCTTCAATATATGAATAGTTCTTATTTTTTTCTAAGTATTCTATTGTTTTATTAACACCTTGTTGGTCCACTGCATCGACATAAAGAGCTTTTAAATATCCCTGTAATTTTGCGAAAAGCTCATCACCTTGATAAAGAGCTGCTGACAAACCTTTCTTACTTACTTGGATAGCCTCATTCATTTTTCCTTGTTTAAAAAGGATTTTTGCATAAGAAAATAAAGAATGTGGCAAGTTTGTGAGCTTTTCTTTTTCTGTAATCTCCACTGCTTGCTTTATGTATACTTCCGCCTGCTCGTAATCACCACTATCAGCAAAATTAGTGCCTAAATTATATAGTGCAGAACTAATCAACCTTTTGTTATTCAATTCCCTAGATAACTCTAATGCCTTTTCAAGATGCGGCTGACTTTTTTCGTAATGTTTAAAATCAGTATAATTCCCTGAGATAACAAACATACATTGAACTTTTCGCACCTTATAAAGTTCATATTGATTATAAATATCCAATGCTTGTTTAACGTGATGCATAGACACCACATGACTTTGCTTCATACCATAATATGCTTCAGCTAACTTAAAATGAAACTCTGCCCTTTCGATCTCATCAGGGACATGTATAAGCTGCTTTTCAGCTTCTCTATAATAGTAAATAGCTTTCATGTATTGCTTCTTATCAAACTCGTACATCCCTCTGAAAAACAGAGAATAATACGACAAAAGACCAGATATGCCTTTATTTGAAGTCTCAATTTTTTCAAGAAGTTCGTCAATAGTTGGTCTTATACGTGTTGTTACGGGTTCCAAATAATCTAACATGAGTTGATGACGGAATTTCATTAGGGAGAAGTAAATGAGTAAATACTCATCTTCCTCCATCCGTTGGATTTCTTGCTCCACCTCTGCCTTTAAAATCTCTGCATCCGGGACACTAAATTGACGTATCATTTTATACCATTCATTGATCTTTACGCCAACTTCTGACGATGATAAAACCGGATTCACAGGACCCCTCCTTTTATGTCTTTTTATGTAATATTCTAACATTTCAAAAAAGTGTTTGAACCGCAAAAAAACCGCAAACTTTTTCTTCGGTACCTTTGATATGATTAACCAAGATAATTTTAGGCTCGTTTCTCTCCTCTTACATTATTGAACATAAAAATATGAGTATGTCTTGAAGAGATTTCTTCGCTTCTTTGTTCTAATTTCTTAAATATAAAAGAGAAGGCACATCTCTGCTTCCTAAACTTATTCCCACAAAAAATAGGAGCAGTTCACATGTTAGTTACTGCTCTACATAGTTTATTCCCCGTTAATTCGTTTTACAATGTATTCAGCATCATTTCCTACGCCTTGAAGCAATGCTGAACCTCGCCTATGCTGCCAAGGCAAACCTATAAAGTACAATCCTTCTACAGGTGAAACACCTCTATGATGTATGATTCGGCCTTCTTTATTCAAAACACCTTTTATATTTATCCATTTAAGGGGATTCCTAAAACCTGTAGCCCAAATAATATTGTTTACTTCTAATGAAGATGAATCTTTAAAAATGATTTCATTTTGCTTTCCAGCTACGACTCTTGTTTTTAACATAATCTCCCTCTGTTTTATTGCGTGTTTTAGTTCATACCCAAATATTGGATCATCTTTCTTTTGAATGAATTTGCCTAATATCGATGTATGACTTGCATGTAAAACTCCTAATTTATCAAACCACCAAAAGATGCTTCTTTTTCCGATCATTAAAGGCAAATAAACAAGTTTATTACTACAGGCTAAATATGTAACTCTTTCTTTGGATAATTCAACAGCTATCTGCGCACCACTATTCCCCCCACCAACTACTAGTACATTTCCATGTACCAATTGTTTTGAATTCTTATATTGTGACGAGTGTAGTTGATTAATATTATCAGCTAAACCTTTTGATATTGATGGAATATTAGGGGTATGAAAAGGACCTGTAGCAATGACAAGATTCTTTGATTGATATTCTCCCTGATTTGTTTTTATTAAGAAATAATTCTTTGATTTTAGAACACTTATTACATCTGTCTGTAATTGGATTGGAATATCAAATCTTTCAACATATTTCTTTAGATAAGCTACAATTTCATCTTTTGAAGGAAATCCGTTTTTTTCTCCTTCAAGATGCATCCCAGGCAAAGAGCTATACATTCGAGAAGTAAATAAAACCAATGAGTCATACCGTTCTTTCCAGCTCTCCCCAACCCCCTGACTTTTATCCAAAATGATAAGCTTTTGGTCGGTCTGCTTAAGATAATATCCTATTGAGATTCCTGCTTGACCAGCTCCAATTACTATCGTGTCATACATATTAAGCCTCCCACTAATTTTATTCATACGAGAGATAGACTAAAACTGAACCTCATCAGATAAAAATTTTAATGATGATGGTGGTCATGCGGCTTCTCAATTGTGGCCTGACAAAGGATCGCATTGTCATGATTATGTGCTTCTGTTTCCATTTGAATGGTTACATGCGTAATGCCTTTATGCTCAAGCTCATGTTCAATTTTGCGTAAAATATTTTCACTTTCTGAAATGGTCAGCTGATCGTCAACCACAGCGTGGCAAGAAAGAGCATTTAATCCACTTGTGATAGACCATATGTGTAAATCATGAATGTTTTGAATTCCCTCTGTCTCTTCAATTGCACGAATGATGTCAGTGACATCGATATGTTCTGGAGTTCCTTCCATTAATATGTGAATGGAACTTTTAGTCACATTGTAACCGCTTCTTAGAACAAGAATAGCCACAATCATACTAGCCAATGGGTCTGCCCAGCCCCATCCAAAGAAGATGATAAGTATGGCAGCTAGAATGGCACCTACAGAGCCGAGCATATCGCTTATCACATGCAAATAAGCTCCTCTTATGTTCAGATTATTCTTTGTATCTCCGCCACTCATCATAATCCATGCGACTAATATATTCACAACTAACCCGATAATACTAATCGTAAGCATGCCAGTTGTTGCTACTTCTGGTGGGTTAGAGAAACGTTCGATTGCTTCATAAATGATATAAAGAGAAATAAGAATTAATGCAACACCGTTTATCACAGCAGCAAGAATCTCAAATCGTTTATAGCCGAATGTCTTATTGTGATTTGCCTTTTTTTCAGCTAATGTAAAAGCAATCAAGGCAACCATTAATGAAATTGAATCACTCAGCATATGGCCTGCATCTGATAAAAGCGCCAGACTATTTGTTAAAAATCCACCTATGGCTTCTATCATCATATAACCTGTAATCATGATAAAAGAGATCAATAAAACCTTTTTATTAGCTCCCGTAGTATGATTGTGACCCATAAAAATCTCCTCCTTAACGAAAGTTTCTTGATTCATATGCTTTATTATTTCTTATCTTTTATTGAGCATTCTAACCTGACACTAGAAATATCAATATATGATTACATGCTCATATAAGAATATATATGCTCTTTACTGAAATGTCAAAATATTTATTATAAAAATTCCAATACAGGTTCTTTTGTATTCAAATAAAATCAATTGATGCTTTTCTTAAAAATACTATTGCAACTTGATAACAACACCACGACGACTATCTGATAAGCAAAAAAAGAGGAGCAAACACAAGGTTTACTCCTCTAACAGTCCCAACCCGTCACTTTCTACGTAGCATATAATCAAGATTCTTAATACCAAGACAAAAAGTTATTGCGGTCTCACCGAAAATTTAAATTGCGGTGCCCTATTGCCTTTTTCTGCGAACAAAAACTTGTTAATATTTACAGTACTAGTAGAGTTAAGGGAAGGGTGAATATCTTGATATCAATCACATCAGCTGAAGTGGGAATGAAAATTAATGAATGGCATAGGCATATTCAAAAATTCAACGTTACTGATGCTGAAATGTTAAAAGCTGAAATCGAACGTGATATAGAGGTTATGGAAGAAGATCAAGACTTGCTTATTTATCATCAACTAATGGCCTTTCGACATAAAATCATGCTGGAGTATACGCTGCCATCTGATGAGAATCGAATGGAATTTTCAGAATATTTGAAGAAAATCGAAGGATATAAGAAAAAACTGGACAATATGCGGGCATATTATTATAACTTCTTCCGCGGGATGTATGAGTTTAGAAACGGTAAATACACAAAGGCCATTACATATTACAAAAAAGCTGAACGCAAAATTCCAACGATCTCCGACAAGATTGAAAAAGCTGAGTTTTATTTTAAGTTATCCGAAGTCTATTATCATATGAAAATGACTCTTAACTTTCATACAATATCTATAAAAAACATGAACTTTATTCTGTTCGGCGTATTCAGTGCCATTTTGTCATTGCCGGCAACTACGATGACCTTGAAAACCATGAAAAAGCTCTCCCCCACCTTGCTTTAAAAGGTGCTGAGCTGCTTAAAAGTAAAAATACTCACATCTATGCCACTCCATTTTTCAATCTCGGTAATTGCTATTACAAAATGGACAACTTAAATAAGGCTGCACGTTACATCGAGCAGGCCTTGGTTCAATACAGAAAAATAAACTCTGACGTACTTCCACAGGCCTATCATGATCTAGCGTTGATTTATTTTATACAAGGCAAAAAAGAACAGGCATTAGAGTGTTTCCGCAAAGGAATCAGAAGCGCTGTAGACTTTAAAGACGAACTTTTTATGAACTTATTTGAAGCATTAGACGTTCTTTATATAAGAAATGGCGATACACCTAAACTCCTCAACATTTTTTCTCGTTTAGAGAATGGCAAAGTATACCCTTATATGGAAGAGATGGCATTTTTAGGAGTAAACCTTTTCGATTAAAATGGAAAAATAGAGGATAGTATCATCTGTTTCAAGAAGATGGTATATGCTCAAAAGCAAATATCGAAAGGGGAATGCATGTATGAAATCTAAATTGTTTATCAGTTTATCCGCCGTTTTAATTGGACTTGCCTTTTTCGGAACTATGTCTAATGGCGAAATGAAGGAAGCATCCCGGAATGTAACTCTAGCACCTACTCATGAATTCCTTGTTTGATTCGATAAACAACATTAGTTCTGATTCCCTTTAGCCGTTTCATAACGGCTTTTTCTTATTTCTAATACTGAAAAAATCCATCATACATAAAGCTTTTGAGGTGAAAATTTTGGACTTATTTGATGAATGCTTAGAAGCTCTAGGGAAAAACAAAGAAATCTTATCAGAAGAATTAACGGCAAAATATTATGAACTGCTTTCAAACTGTTTTCCCTTTACATCTTGGGGACGAATCAAGTGGGAAGAAGTTTGTTGTCACCAATTTATAGATTACGAGGAAGAGATTTACGATTGGCTAGCTAAACACCATTTTAAAGATAGGAACATTATTATCCTTTGGGGTTACGGAGAACAGCCAGCATTAAAAACCAGTCTTGAGCATGCATTAAACGTAATTGATGATGTAACTGCCGTTGGATCAGATACTTTTCTGTTTAGTGAATCTGGCTACGTTATCGAATTTTTTCATGATGGCGATGTTACAATTGGAAAGTCCCCTTTCATTGAAACGATTGGTAAATAGGTAAAATAGCACAGATCGAATGATTCATTTCCAACCTTTGATCCACATAACAGTTAGTTTCATCATTCTTCCACGGTAATATTTTGTTATATGATTAAATGAGAGGGTATGATTATGAAAGTCTTTGAAGCTAAAACACTTATGTCTGAAGCTACAGACCGCGCCAAAGAATATAAAGAACTAAGGACGCAAATGGTCAACTTGAGAAAAGCTTTACAAAGCGTCGCTGAACTGGATGACAGCGAATTCTCAGGTAAAGGCGCTAATAACATTAAAGCATTCTATCACGATCATGTTGGTGTCACTGATCAATGGATTGACTACATTGACATGAAAATCGCATTCTTTAACAGCATTGCCGGAGCTGTCGAAGACAAAGGTCTCTCTGATGCTTATATTGAAGAATCTTTTTTAGAACATGAACTGGCTAACGCCCATACAAAATCAAAATCAATCATGTCTGAACAGAAAAAAGCCATGAAAGATATCCTAAACGATATTGACGACATCCTTCCGCTCGACCTGTTTTCAACAGAAACCTTCAAGGATGAGCTTGCGGATGCCAATAATAAACGCAAAAAAACAATTGAAAAACTAGGTGATCTTGACGAGGATTTACTAACAGAATATGCTATGTCAGAACCAAATGAACAATTCATCAAGTCAGATTTCCAAAAGCTCCAAGAAGCAACTGGCAAAGGCAAAAACGCTACGCCTCTTCACTACAACGCCAAGGCGTACCGTGAGAGTGATATACATAAGAAAAAGGGCGATATTGAGAAACGTACAGAAGCTTATTTGACGATTAAGAAAGAGGAAGCTAAAGAGCGAGAAATCAAAGAGCTGAAGAAGAAGTTAGCTGACGGAGTGACGGATCCGGATGAATACTTAGAAATTGCCAAGAAGATCGGGTATGAGAACCTTGAGCCTGCACAGTTACAATATGTGGTGCAGCTTGAACAAGCAAAACAGCTCGAAGAAGTTGGTGAAAGTGTGATCAATGCCGGTAAGGCAGCAATTGATTTCATCGATGGAGTTAATGATGGGCTTAACGATGCGATTGACGATACGATATATGGCATCAAAGACTTGGTTGTAGGAGCCTGGGAATATTCACAGCTTCCTATGGAACTAAAACTTACAAAAACAATTACAACAGTCTTAAGCGTTCCCTCCTATCCAAAAATAATCTGGACAAACATCGTCGATTCATGGAATGATAAAATGATAAATGGTGATGCATACACAAGAGCACATTATATCAGTTATGCAATCGGCAATATTGTTGGACCAAAAGGTGCGGGTGCCGCAGTACAAACCACTACTAAGCTCTCAAAAGTGGGTAAAGTGGTTGAAGGTGGAACAGCCGCTTCTCATGTGAATAAAGGGATAAACAAAGGCAAAGCTTACATCAATTCTATTATTAGATAAGAATGATCTTGCACTTGTCGGAATTGCCCAAGACATCGACAATACATATAATATAAAGAATACGCCTTTATTAAAAAGTATTATTGAAGATAAAAAAGAGAGTGTACTTAGAAAATCTGAGACTTCTAACAACATGGGTATAGGTAATGTCAAACAAGGTGATAGTACCCCTCTCGCACCTGGCGGAGGATTAGCTGCTCATGAAGCAAAGGGCGGGCATCTAATTGATAGACATATCGGTAAGACTGATGAAGAGTTATTACAGAGACTACAGAAAAACAAGAGGATACGTGCCTCTTCTAGTTTCACTGATAGGCCAACTGCAGAAAAAGTCGCTAATGAAACATTAACTAAATATAAAAAGGAAATTGAAGAGTGGTTAAATAGTGATATTGACGATACATTACCGTTGCCTTATAGGGGAACCGAAGTTATAGGTAGAGGAGTTCGTAGAGGTTCAAATGAAGTTAAAGATATGACTAACGCAAGAATAGTATTAAGGAAAAATGAAGATGGTAGCTTTATACTAACAGGCTACCCAACGAGGTGATATATAATGATTGAAATTAAAGTTTCTGATCCTGTATTTAGATTTCTCGGTGGACATTTCCACCAAGATATAGAGTCTCCGGAAGATGCCCTTGATGAATATTTAAATGAAGCATCACAAAAACTAAAAGAAAGAGATTTAATAGCACTAACTGAGTTTGTAAATAGTGATTATTCAGAAGAAGACAAGAATGAATTTATAGAAGAAGCAGCTGATGGTATATACTTTCCTGAAGATGATATAACTCCATTAGAATGGCTTAAGCAAGTCATTGAACAAATTAAAGAACACCTTAAAACAATATAGTTAGAAAAGGAGCCCCTCTTTTTAAGAAGGGCTTCTTTTAATTATTTTCAATAAGTCTTCAAGTTTTGCTTTAGTATCAGGTCCATAAATGTCGTCCTGAGTAACCCAAACATAGGCTAAAATCGTTTGACACACTCTTGTGTTCTGCGAAATCTTAATTCACTAGCAAAAGTAGAACCTAATAAAAGAATTCCACCCATAATTTGTAATAACGTGAATTGCTCTTGTAATATTAGACCAGAAATGAGAATAGCAACAAATGGGTCAACATAACTTAACACAGCTATGCTCTGACCTTTTAATTTTTCCATGCCAGAGAAAAACAACCAGAACCCTATTCCTGTGTTTACAATCCCCAGAAAGATTATAAAAGGAATTGATGATGATGATACACTTAGCATGTTAAGTCCTTCTGTAATAAGGACATATGGTAGAAGAATTAAAGCTGTGACCAACAGTTGGATAATGGTTACTTCCAGCCGATTCATCTCTTTAATAAACTTATTTAACAACATTAACGCAGCATAAAATGCAGCTGCAATTAACCCCAAAATAATCCCAATTAAATCCTCTCTTCCGGATGCACTAACACCATTTCCGACAATGAACATCATCCCTAATACTGCTACGAAGATACATATCACTTTTTTAAAAGAGAGTTTTTCCTTTAAAAAAATAGGTGAAAGTAACATCACAAAAACAGGTGCAAAATAATAACCTAACGTGGCATTCGTTAGTGTTGTATACTCATAGGATTGATAAAGAAATATCCAATTTCCTCCCAAAGCAATGCCCGATAAAAAAAGAAATATCCCACAACTTTTTATTTTTTTCCAGGAGAAGCTTTTTCTCTTATTAATAAACACAAGTGTTAAAAAGAGAAAACCAATTGAGCTACTTAAAAACGCTGTTTCACTCGAAGATAAGTCAATGTATCTCACAACTAAACCAATTGTACCAAAAATAATCATTGATAATATAAACTGTATGCTAGATTTCATTTTCTACTCCTTCGAATCTGCGAAACAGCTTATATTTCGCAGATTCTTAATCTGTTTTAAATATAAGCGTGTTTATGAGCAGAAACGGTGGTGGTGGAGAAGTAGCAAGTCTAACACTCGGATTTGTCATTGAATTTGATAATGGCATAAATAAACCAACCTCCAGTTTTTTTGGTTAGATAAGTATATAATAAAAATATTTGGATGTATATTAAGAATTTTTGGATATAAAGGTTGTAATGGCTAATGGCAAAAGTCACTCAACCAAAATTGTGCTATTTAAAAGGATAAGGAGCTGTTTTATTATACTTAGAGCTTGTTCAGTTCCTCTTTGATAGAGCTTCAAGTTTGGCTTTAGTCTTAGGTCCATAAATTCCATCAGCAGATAGTCCATGCATCGACTGAAATCGTCTAACTGCATCTGCTGTTTTCGGTCCATATACGCCGTCGATACCGTTATTCTTCGCTCCTTTATCTGGGTAGAAATAAAGAGCCGCAAGTGATTTTTGAATCCCTTACAAACCCTTACGTGGCAAGGGTTTTTGTTGTTTTTCTCATTTATATTTTCATTTATGTTTCTTTTACATTTTCATATATAAAAATGAAGTGTCCTGATTACATAAGGTGCGTTTATTGTGAAGAGAACCATTGAATTTTTTTAAGTTTGACAGGGAGCCTACTGGGTGTTGTAGCATCTATTCTAGCTCTAGGTATCGCCTATTTAGATTTATTTTTTCATTTGATCAGATACTTTGATATGACAAGCGACCTTCTTGTTGGGGCATGGGGGTCTTTGATCTTTTCATGTATTGGGTTTACGGCTTCAATTGTTGTCTTATTCAAACGACTGGTTTTACTTAATACCAGTATACTTATGATCATCCCTGGAATCATGGTAATTGTAAGGAAAGGAAAAACTGCTCCTAAATCTGTTTAAATTTGAACACAAAAGAACCGCGACTGGCGGTTCTTTTATTGTATATTCCTGTTTAAATATACTGATTCATTATCATTGGACAGTACCATAATCAAAATCAATATCTTTCTTGTCTAAATCCCCCTTAAAATTTTTAGCATAGGTCATGGTTAAATGTACGCTTTTATCTATCCACCAAGTTCCATCATCTGTATTCGTATCCCAAGTAACATCTATATCTCTGTCAAAATTCTCAAAAAACACCAAATCCCCAACAGCTACTGTTTTTCCGTTGATCTTGTAATATATTAAAACTATTTTCTTATCGAATATACCTGTCCCGTGCTTTACGATTGTTAAACTGTAAGGCTTATTAGGACATTGCTGTTCAAGTATAACTTTAGGATTTAAAAATAAAACATAACAAATGAATAGAATTGGTACAATCATTAACCTTTTTAAGAATTTTTTATTGATATTTAACCCCTCCAACAGCATACTGATAGCGGTATAAAAAAACGTGATCCGTAAAATGCATTACTGGAACTTTCTTTGATTTTTAAATTTATTTTCTTATGCAGCTATCGCTATCCGTTAGTTTAATTAGAATTCAGATAATCCAAGACACGGTCAACTCTTTCATTGACTGAGTGATCGCCTTCAATCTTTAGCACTGGACAAGATAAATCTTCCATCCAATGTTCATGCAAAGCTCTACTTCTAACTTCCATTCCAGCATTATCATATAAAGAAGCCCACTCTAAAAATGCTTTTGATTGTTCATATTTACTGCCACCGGCTAACACTTCATTTCCATAACGCTGAAATTCCCTATGCCTTAATCTCTCAAGCCGTATATCTTGTGGAATCCATAAGAAGACGACAAGGTCAAAATAACTTTTTAGATTATCGCCCCAGCCACACACTGCACCAGAAAGAATCCATTTCTCATTTATTGTTAAGTCTTTTTCAAGCAACTTTCTTCTTTCAGGAATTTCTCTTTTTTTAGTGAATTTATCTATCCAATAGTAATCATCGGTATCAAAATGCGTATGAGGCAAATGCTTTGATAATGCAACACCCAATGTTGAAGTCCCGACACCAGAAGCTCCCAATATGTGAATATTTTTTTTCATACTTCCCCCTCCTTATTAAGCAACCAAACTCCCTGTTTGTTGTATAAGGTACTTACTATCATTTTGACATAAATCCCTAAAGACCTTTACTTTTCTAGAGAAATCCAGATGTGTGTCAAAATTATCATTCTTACGAAAACAGCCATTATTAAACGGATTCATATTCCATCTTTTTAGACGAATTTTCCTATGAAAAAAGTCTTGCTTTCCATATAATATTTAAACGAATCCAATTTTTAGATTGTCGTCTTTAAGGAGGTTTTTTATCTTGAGGTATACAAACAGTCATTTAGAGGATTGGATTGAAAACTTATACAGAAAGATTGATATTACAGAACCTGAACAAATTAATTTTGAACGGATTGCCGAGTCATTAGATATCAGGCTTTCATTTAAACCTGTTACAAGCTTCGCACTTAAACATAGCGGAATTTATAACATATGCTTGGACAGCCGAAAAAGTCGAATTGAACAATGGTATGATTTCGCTCATGAATTTTGCCATATATATAGACATGAAGGCGATAAAAAAACAATGCCTGCAACTTGGACTGATTATTAAGAGTGACAGTCCAATTATTTTACATATCACTTTTGCATTCCAACTTTTATGTTGCGTAATATTAATCTTTTGTACATATAATCACATACAATTGAATATGTGCTTGTTTATTTAAGGTATCCTCTTCATTCGCTAAGAAACGTTTAAGCATTTATTACAGGAAACTGACTCAACATTTATTTAATCAAACACAGGAAATCTGTGCACCCCCCTTTTGTAATTAATAATGAGATCCTCATGCATTTACGCGCATTGAAAAAAACAAAAAAAGACGTGTCCCTTCATGATCCGATCGGGCAGGATAAAGAAGGGAATGAAATAAGCCTGATCGATGTCCTGAAATCAGAAAATGAAGACGTAATTGATACAATCCAGCTCAATATGGAGCTTGAAAAAGTGAAGCAATACATTGACATTTTAGATGACCGTGAAAAGGAAGTAATTGTCGGGCGGTTTGGGCTTGATTTGAAGAAGGAAAAAACGCAGCGTGAGATTGCCAAAGAACTCGGTATTTCGCGCAGCTATGTATCGCGGATTGAGAAGCGGGCGCTGATGAAGATGTTCCATGAGTTCTATCGGGCGGAGAAGGAAAAGCGGAAGAAAGCGAAGGGGAAATAATGCAGAAGAAGCCGGATCTAATATGCCTGCTTCTCTCATTCATGTACATTCTTCTTTTAAAACTCTCGAAACTAATGAAGACAGAATATACGATAGAGGTATAAAAATGCTTCCAGCTAACCGCTTGTCTCGCTCTCTCAACTCGTCAGCACTGATAAGCTCAATGATCATTTCCGTAAAGACGATGAGGATTGTAGCAGATGACTTGACTTTTAAGTCCTTTGCTTGCATCCTCTCTCATGCGATTCAAAGCCATAGTTTGAAACCATCGGATCTGTTCTAGGATGAGTAGACTGGATCAATTTTCAACAGAAGATTTTATAAACTTCATGAAAATTGCTTCCGTAGTAAACGACCATATGATAGACTCAACTCGAAAAAGTTTCCGTTAATTTCATATACCTTACAAAATCAATCACTAAAAGATAAGTAATAGTGTTATGGGATCTTTATCTGAAAGTAACTAAAAAGAACCCATTTTGAAAAAAATCAATCAAAATGGGTTCTTTATTATTTTTTTAGCTCTGTTTAATATAATGTTTCAATTGCCTCACGCGTAAACGGAATTAATTCTTCTGTTCGTCCATCTCGGATTTTGTTTACCCAGTCAGGGTCAGCCAATAATGCGCGACCCACAGCCATCAGATCAAATTCTTCACGTTCTAACCTCTCGATCAAATTGCCCATTTTGTTGGCTTTACCAGTGGCCTCTTCTCCAGTAGCGAAGAAATCCAAGAAATCAGCGCCATCAAGACCGACAGATCCAACTGTAATTGTTGGTTTTCCTGTTAACTTTTTAATCCATCCTGATAGATTCAGTTCAGATCCTTCAAATGCAGGTTCCCAAAAACGACGAATAGATGCATGAAAGATGTCAACTCCTGCATCAACTAATGGCGTTAAGAAACGTTTTAGTTCTTCTGGAGTTTCTACTAATTTTGCTGTATAGAAATCATATTTCCACTGTGAGATTCGCAACGAGATTGGAAAATCTGGTCCAATAACACGTCGGCAAGCTGCGATGACCTCACTCGCAAAGCGTGTGCGCTTAACTATGTCGCCACCATATTCATCAGTACGTGTGTTTGTTTTTTCCCAAAAGAACTGATCAATTAAAAATCCATGGGCTGCCATAATCTCAATGCCATCAAAACCAACCTTTTTAGCATTGGCTGCTGCCTGTGCAAAAGCTTCAACCAATTCCAAAATTTCTTGTTTTGAGTAATCATTAGCGTTGCCTCGTGCACCCATGTGCCACAATTGAGAGAAAATTTTCCCACCGGCCTCGTGTACCCCATCAACTACTTTTGACCAACCGTTTAGCGCCTCTTCTCCGTATAAGTGTGGTACGTCCTCCTGCCATGCTGGCACCTCGGATGCAACATCAGGATGGTTGATAAACGTACCCTCTGTCACAATAAGTCCAACACCATTTTCAGCTCTACGACGATAATACGCAGCGACATCCTCCCCTGGTACTCCATTTGGAGAAAAGTTTCGCGTCATAGGTGCCATCAAAATACGATTAGATAGTTTCAGATTTCCCATTTCAAATGGTTTAAAAAGAGCTTCAACTGACTGAAAATTATTCATAAAAACCTCCAAGTTTTATACTTTAAGACTTATTCATTATGCATTAACTCCATGATCAAGAGCAGATCCGACTTTCAAGGCAGTTGCTACCATAATTGATTCAGCAACTTCTTCTTTTGAATCTCTATGTTTTTAATTTGTTTAACATCGTCTTGACTAATAATTCTTCCCTCTAATTCCTTTTATCCGTACCTACCGTTTGGTACAATTTTATGTTAGCAATTAAGCGGACAATCTGTTAAGAAATGTTTCGATTTCTTCTTGTGTTTTCCGAGCCTTGCTAACAAACCGCCCTGCTTCTTCTCCGTTATGATAAGCGATAAAACTTGGAATACCAAATACATTCAGTTCGATGCACAAATCAATAAAGTCATCCCGGTCTACATAAATAAACTGATATTCCGAATAATTCGCTTCAATGTTCGGTAAAATTGGCTCGATCGCCCGACAGTCTGGGCACCAGTCCGCTGAAAACATAAAGACAACGCGCTCTGTATTTTTTAACTTCTCAAATTGATCAATTGATTCTAATTTTTTCATCATGATTCCCTCCATTTTTTCATATACATAATCTTTGAATTCTTTAGCACCTATAGGATGCTTGATATCATCTATATTATCCATTTGAACTTCTCGCATCCATCCTTAATCATAAGGGGATTCATTTACATATTCAGGACTATCCTCTAATACGGTGTTTACTTTTAGAATTTAAAGGATGAGATAAGGAGTAGTTTTAATGGACTCCACAACACCACAGCTATTGTTTATCGTTAATGAATTCCATTCCTCGGGGGATCTAAGAATACAATTTCATCAAATTGTTGTTTGAGCATTATATCTGTAATCCCTAAACGTACTCGATCTTCAATTGCCCATATAGGGTCCTTGGAATAATACAGTTCTGTTGGTGTAATCACTTAACCTCCTTCTATCAATAACTAAACTCCTGTACCTACCAGTCGGTACAATATTATATTAGCATGCTTTTTTAGCTTTTTGCAACCCTGTATCTTTTTATAATATTCACCATTTTCATTCACAAAGCACAATTGTTACTACCAATCATCAATTATCTACCTTATTTAAAATAGAGTACAACAGAGTAGCTTAAGAAAAAAATCACTGTATTTCAGTGATTAATAAATGCATCATTCCAGAAGGGGTCTTGACTATTACATCATCATTTAATTTGTGACCAATTAGACTTTTTCCGATTGGAGACTCATCGGATATATAGTTTTCAGATAAATGTGATTCTGCGGGACTAACAAGTTTAAGATGCATTTCATATTTTCCTGTCATTTCTTTAACAGTGACAATGGATCCGATCCCTACTTCTCGTATATTTGCATTTTTAATTATTTTTGCTTGCTTTATAATGTATTCCAAATCATTTATTTTCTTTTTAAGTGCAGCAAATTCATCTACTGAAATTTGATACTCAGGATCTTTATTAAAATCACAAAAATTTCTGCTCTCTTGAACTTTTTCACTAACTTCTTTCCATCTTTTTTTCTTTAAAAAAAGTAATTCTTTCTTCAACGCATTATAACCAGCTTTCGTAAGTAACTTCTTGTCCACCAATCATTCACCCTCCTTTACCCAAACTACTTTTCTCGGCTTTGTTGGATTTGTTACATTTTGCATAAAGAATCACCATACACTTATGCAATAATCAGTAACGTTAGGGAAATCCGGAAAATCATGTTTTTAAGATTAAGCCTGATGCTGTACTGTTAGTCCAACAGTTGGTTTGGCCTTAAGCTCCATAATTCTATGGAACTTCCGCACTTATGCAGTGGGATAATAACAAGAATGGTGTTAAAAATAAAGCTGTTTACTATTCAACTAAAGGATTGCTTTAATTAAAGAACAAAGATTAAACAGGTAAAAATGGATCCGTCAAGTTCTCTTAAAAACGAAAAACACATGCCATTACTGTGTTAAAAAACAAAATGAGTACATCGTTTAATGTTTATAATGGATAAGAGAAATCATTGCCCAAACTCCTATAACAGGACCGATCGCAAGGATGGAGAATGCCCATTTCCACCCTACGATATCTTCAAAGACCGGAATCAAATAAATAGAAAGGACCGTAATAAGAAAACCTATAGCCATTTGAAATGTCAAGGCAGTTCCTGCACATTCTGATTTTGCGAAATCTGCAACCATTGCTGAAAATTGTGCCGAATCTGCAACAACTGATATCCCCCAAATGATTGCTACGATAACGGTAATCCATATAGAAAGACCAAAGGTGAGTCCGATACATAAAGAAGATAGAGCACTAACAATCATGGCAATCATAGAAAGTCGTGCTTTTCCAATTTTATCAGCATATAATCCACCTATTATCGAACCTATAGCCCCCGAAATTCCAATTGTTAAAAATGCGAACAGTGTACTGGTCTCTTGTAAAGCTGTCCCCTCTAAGGATGCTTTAAAGCTGGCTGTTAAGAAATATGGAAGCCATGTCCACATAGCATATAACTCCCACATATGACCAAAATATCCATAGTTAGCCAACATTACAGGTCGATCTTTTAAGATATATTTGAGTGTATTCATCGATACAGTAGCTACTTCTTTTTTAGACTCCGGAGCATCCGGAAGACCCCAATGCATAATACCAGCTGCGACCAATGCTAATAAAGAGCTGACCAGCATTAATATCTTCCAGCTGACATTCGGAATAAATAAATTAAAAAGATGCGGCAATGAAGAACCTAATGTCAGAGCTGCAATTAGGATTCCAATACCAAATCCTCGTCTATCTTGAAACCAAGTAGAGAGTAGTTTCACGGCAGTAGGATAAACACCTGCCATAGTAATTCCTGTTAAAAAACGTAAACTTAATCCCACTACCATTCCAGTGCTTAAAGTAAATAAACTATTGATGACAGCTCCGAATATACAGGCAATAGCAAATATTTTTCTTGGGTTATAACGGTCTGCCAACCCTAGAAAAGCAAAACAAATGGCTCCAATAATGAACCCAACCTGTACGGATGTGGTCATCCATGACCCTTCTGTTGCACTCATTCCCCATTGATGTTTTAATTGGGGAAGAACGGCTGAAGCGCTAAACCATAAACTGAGGGCAAATAGTTCAGCCAATGCAATCAAAAATAGAGCCTTCCATCTATTAATACTGTTCACATCAGACATAATGGGGGTTTTTCCTCCTCTCGGATTTCCAATTCTACCTGCAACGTATGAGAACGTAGACATTACGCATGTAATATGATCGTATATCTACGTTTTTTTAAAAAATTAGTTATACAAAATAAATAAGATCGACCCTGTCATAACGCTTTTTACTTATTACGTTTAAAAGTTGAATTTACTTGAACATTTCTTTCTAATGAATTTTTCACAGGCGAAATTTCCATTGCTTTTGAAACTAATTCTTCAAGTTGTTTATCGTCTGCATCACTATCTATTGTGAATTGAACATCAATTTCGTTAAAACCTGGATTCCCTTCTTTTAAGCCCAAAAAGACATTTAAATCTAATTGTCCTGAAGCGTTAACTTCTAGTGAATTTACCTTAATCCCCATTAAACTAGCTGTTGCAATAAATCCAATTGATAAACAACCACCCAATCCACTTAATAAAAGTTCAACTGGATTTGGACCCTTGTTAGATCCTGATAACCAATCTGGCTCATCAATCAGAACGGGTTTGTGATCACCTACTTGCGCTTCAGCGTAAAATCCATCTTTCCATTTTACCGAAGAAGACCATCCTGCCATTCCTTCCTCAGGATTTTTCTTATAATTTTCTACTAAGTTTTCAATAACTTTTGTATCGACTCCATTAATTTTTGTCATTTTTATATCTCCTTCATTTTGTTTTTTATAGGGATTATCTCTTTCTACTCTCGTTATCTAATAAAAGTTATTATGATTTTAAGGGGGGATGACACAGCTGCCAACAGTACATAACCCTCCATAAGATTATTCATCATAAGCAACTAATGCATTAACTCCATGAGAAAGAGCAGATCCGGCTTTTAAGGCAGTTGCTACCATAATTGATTCAGCAACTTCTTCTCTCGTTGCTTTCGCTTTTTTGGCTGCTTTAGTGTGGATATCAATACAGTAAGGGCACCCTGTTGTATGCGCCACTGCTATAGCAATCAACTCTTTTTCCTTCACACTAAGTAATCCCGCCTTCATCGCTTGTTGGTCAAATGTCATAAACGCTTTAAAGGCATCTCCATTTAACTGAGAAAACTCTTTTAGTCGGTTGATATAAGGAGCTCTAAATAATTCATCATCAGCTGTTCCATCATAAGCGTTTAAAGCATTAACACCATGAGCAAGAGCAGACCCTGCTTTCAATGCTGTTGCTACCATAATTGATTCAGCCATTTCCTCCCTGGAAGCTCTATGTTTTTTAACTTGTTTAACATGAAAATCAATACAATGGGGACATCCAGTCGTATGAGCAACAGCAACTGCAATTAATTCCTTTAATTTAGCTGTTAACTTTCCTTCAGATAACGCTTTTCTGTCAAAAGCTACAAATGTTTTAAAGCTTTCAGGTGAAAGTGTACTAAATTCACCTAAACGGTTAAAATGTGATTTTTTGTATAAACTATCGTTCTGATTCATAATTTTCCCCTCTAACTTTTTTATTTCACACCTAATTGTACCTACTATTCGGTACAATTAGGTGTGATGATAAATTACCAAAATAGATCAATGTTGTTTCTTATGAATTCCCGAGGTTTTCAATATAATGTTGGGCGCTTTGAGCTGCTATTGATCCATCACCCGTTGCTGTGACAATTTGACGCAGGGTTTTATCACGGATATCTCCAGCTGCATAAATACCAGGAATCTTTGTAGCCATTGCTTCATCCGTCACTACATAACCTTCTTCATTGGTTATATCTAAGTTTTTGAATGCACTATTTAACGGAAGTGTACCCACGTAAATAAATACACCATTTGCAGGGAATTGAGATTGTTCCCCTGTTTTTGTATCTTTTAACGTTACTGTATTCACTGTTCCATTTCCTGCATTTATACTTGTAACTTCTTTATTCCAAATGAAGTCAATCTTTTCATTGCTAAATGCTCTTTCTTGGAGTATTTTTTGCGCACGCAACTGATCTCGACGGTGAATAATGGTGACTTTTGAAGCGAAACGTGTAAGATACACAGCTTCTTCTACAGCTGAGTCTCCTCCACCCACAACAACAAGTTCACGTCCTTTAAAGAATGCTCCATCACACACCGCACAATATGAAACTCCTAGACCACCAAGTTCATTCTCCCCTGGGACTCCAAGCTTTTTATGGTCTGCCCCAGTAGCGATGATAACAGATTTTGCATAAAATTCTTTCTTTGTAGTTACTACTTTTTTTAAACGGCCTTCATCTATAATTTCTTTTATATCTCCATATTCATACACAGCACCAAACTTTTTGGCGTGCTCAAACATTTTATTAGAGAGGTCTGGACCTAAAATATGATCAAAACCAGGATAATTCTCTACATCCTGCGTATTAGCCATTTGTCCACCAGGTATTCCACGTTCAATAAGCAATGTGTTCAAATTAGCACGTGAAGTGTAAACTGCTGCTGTCATTCCAGCGGGACCTGCCCCAACTATGATGACATCATAAATTTTCATTTCCTCCAATATGTTCCCCTCCTCTAAAAGAATTCATTAATGCACATTTGATTAAAGGGACTTAATTTTTGAAACTTCTTCTTTTAATTGCGCAATACCAACAATACCAGCAAAAGGTTTTTCGAATTTATTATTAGAATAGAAGCGTGTATTAGGGATACTCATTACACCAAATTCTGCAGCAAGCTCCGGATTCTCATCCACATCAACTTTAACAACTTGTACTTTATCACCAAACTCTTTGTCAAACTCCTCTAATGTCTCAGCAAAAACCCGGCATGGTCCACACCAAGATGCTGAAAAGTTTAGTAAAACCACTTTATCTGTATTTAAGTTCTTTTCTAAATTACCATCTGTTACTTTGATTATAGTCATTTTGTTTTTCCTCCTGAGTTATAAAAAGCTTTTTTAATAATTAATTGAATCGATTAAAGAGTAGACACTTTACCTTTGACTTCTATTTCTACGCCTGCTTTTTTGACCATGTTACCTACTATACATGCTCTATCAGCTGCTTCATTCACTCTTTCCATTGACTGTACTTCTTTTTCTGTTGCATCAGCAGATAAAACAACACGAGGATAATGGATAATATCAAAACTACTGTCAGAAGCAACCATCTCAGAATCAACCTCAATACTCACTACTGGCAGTTTTCTTGATTCAACCATCGACACTAATGTTGCTACATAACAAGCTTGTACTGATGACACAAGGATTTCTTTAGGTGATGCTCCTTCCCCATTACCTCCATACTCTGTTCCTATAGCAATGGGTGTATCAATATATTGAGATTTGATGATGCCGTTTCCTTCTACTCCTCCTTTCCAAACAGCATTCAGTTTTACATTCACATTAGACATATGAAACACTCCTCTAGTTTTTGGTTGCCATACTTTTTTAACATTGTTAAAACATCATGTTGTATATATTTTACTTACTCTTTCTAGTCTTTTTTCTAATTGTTCAAAATGAACAAAGCGTGCTTCTCTCAAATATTCAGTTCCTTCAATGAATAAAAGGAGTGCAGGAACCGTAAGAATTGAAAACCTTGAGGCTATCTCCTCTACGTTGTAAGCATTGATATACCCTAATTTGATATGTGGAAATTTATCAAGTAATTCTCTGAGTTGAGGCAAGACTGCATGGCATACTCCACAATCCGGCCTTGAAATATACAAAAAACTAAATTTATTTTGATGGATAAAGTTATCTATTGAATCTAAAGATGTTAATTCAACTGTTTCTACCATTAGTTCTCTCCCTCCTAATACTAGTCTTTAATAGGATTAAACTTAAAATTGCCATTACTAAAGAGATCAGATCAGTTTTAGAAGAGAAGTTAGAGTTTAAAAACAAACTCATCTAAGAGAAATTTGTTGCTCCCACTTATTTTTTACTTGTAGGAATTCCGCAGCTTCCATCAGTACAAAGTGTGTCATCCTCACTATTCACTGATAGATTCTTAAGTTTCAGTAACGGATTTTCTTCTTCCCATACCTTGTTGAGTGCCTCTAAGAAAGCCTCTGCTGGTTGTGCCCCAGAAACGGCGTATTTCTGATTTATAATTAAAAAGGGAACTCCAGAGATACCATAACGCTTAGCTTCTATTTGATCTGATCTTACCTCATCTGCATAAAGAGACTTGTCATTTAGGACCTTCAGAGCCTCTTGTCTATCTAAACCAGAAGCTTCTGCTAAATCTGCAAGAGTTTCATGATCACCTACATCCTTAGAATCAGTAAAGTGTGCATAAAGCAGAGTTTCCGAGATATCAGCTTCTTTTCCTTTTGTTTTTGCCCATTTTGTTAAGCGATGGGAATCAAACGTATTAGTTGGTTTCAAACCTTCTAAATTAAATGTTAATCCAACCTTTTTTGCACTTTGAGTTAAGTTTTCAAGGAACTGTTTTGATTGTTCGGAATCCCCAAATTTAGGGAGTAATTTTTCATAATAACTTTGCCCGTTATATACTGGCGCACTAGGATCTAATTCAAAGCTTTTATATTCAACTTTAACTTCATCTTTAAAAGGGAATTGTTTCAATGCTTTTTCTAAATTTTGTTTACCTATATAACAAAAGGGACATGCTACATCAGACCAAACTTCAATTTTCATATGAACACTCCTTTAATTAAATTGTTTAAATTTGACTTACGTAATTATCGTATTCCTCCACATTTAGAAGTTCTTTTATCTCCTCTGTGTTAGAAGCTTTTACTTTCAGTAACCACCCTTTATCATAAGGTGATTCATTCACAAATTCTGGACTATCTTCTAATTCTGTATTCACTTCTATAATCTGTCCGTTAATCGGAGAAAAAAGCTCCGATGTAGTTTTAACTGATTCAATACTCCCAAAGCTAGCATCTTTCACTGTTAAAGTTCCCATTTCTGGGAGTTCTAGAAACACAATTTCTCCAAGCGTTGATTGAGCATAATCAGTAATTCCAAAAGGTAACAATATTATTGTCAACCTTTACCCATAAATGTTCTTTAGAATAAAACATATCTGTTGTACTCCTTCAGTCAGTTATAAGTAAGTTACTGTACCTACTATTCGGTACAGTAACTTGCGAAAAATACTCTTATAATTATTCTTTTTTCTTATTGTGACTTAAAGATGCCTGAACATGAACATTCCTTTGGATTGTATTTTTTACAGGTGAAAGTTTCATGGCCTGTGCAACAAGTTCTTCAATCTGATGTTCATCCGCATCACTATCGACATTAAAATGCGCATTGATTTCATCAAAACCAGGATTTCCTTCCTTTAATCCTAAAAAGACATTCAAATCTAGTTGTCCTGAAACCTCTACTTCTAACGAGTTTATCTTGATTCCCATTCCACTAGCATTTGCAATAAACCCCACTGACAGGCAAGAACCTAGTGCGCTTAATAAATATTCCACTGGGTTTGCTCCCTTATTGGAACCTGCTAACCATTTTGGCTCATCAACATGAATAGGAGCATGATCACCTACTTTTGCCTCCACATGGAAACCGTTATCCCATTTTACAGAAGATGACCAACTTCCAGTACCTTCAGCAGGATTTTTTTTGTATTGCTCCACTAAACCTTCAATAATACTCATATCAACACCATTTAATTTTGCCATTGTTTATCTCTCCTTCAGTACAGGATTGTACCTACCAGTCGGTACAAAAAGAGCTTAACATAAGAAAAACAATATTGCAAGAAAAAAACAGTTGACTATTCTAGATTAAATTGTTTTCGAATTACTTCTATAATGTCACTTAAAAAGTTGACGTTTTGTTGGTTTTTCATTAGCAAAATTCCTCCTTCAATCATAGCTACAATTGCTTGAGCATCTTTTTTTGTATCAAAGGAATCTAACAGGCCTTGTTCAACCATTTCATTTAATGTAATCTCTATAGCCCCTATCCAACATTCAAATAAATGTTGAATTTTTACACGAAACGTTTCATCATGCTCACTCATTTCAATGGCTAAGTTTCCTATCGGACAACCTGATTTATTCTTCACTTCAGTATGAAAAGTAAGTGTTCTGTCCAGCATCATATTTAACTTATTTACTGGAGTATTATCTGACTGAAGAATATCTGATATTAACTCTGTTTGCCATTCATGGACTATAGATTCCACTACTGCTAATCCTAAATCATATTTAGAAGAGAAGTAATGATAAAATTGGCCTTTTCCAATCTCTGCAGCCATAAGAATATCATTTATAGAGGTTGCTTGATATCCCTTAGAATAAATAATCTCTCTTGCAGCTGATATTATTTCATGCTTTTTAGACAAATTTCTCACACCTTAATCGCAAAGTTTAGTTTATATATTATATGATTCCATTAGGTTTTGCCAAGTAATTTATGAATGGTTCATATTTCTATTATCCAGTATAATCATCAGAACATTGCTTTCAAGTAACGAACAGTTAAGAAATAACTTAAATTATAAATGCGCAGAACAAGCAGGAAAAGTTTTAACGGCTCCCTTTTCCTTTTGACTCAATTGTCAATGTTGAACCAATCCAATACATAAAGAAAAAACCCTCAATTGAGAGGGTTTAATAATTCTTATGTTTGATTCCGGTCAGAAAGTTGATGATATGCTGCACTTTCTTCTATAGTAAAAGTTGCAACGAAACCTAAGCTTAAAGTAACTGCAGTAAGAATAATGATTACGCCTTTTTTAAAATTCATACAGGCATTCTCCCCTCTGAATTTGTTTTTGCGTTTCAAGCATTTTTTGATGATAAATATAGGATGTTTCAAACTCCTTTGATTTTGCAAAAACTTCAGCCGTATCAATTGCGATATCTTCCACATACGCATAATTCTTATTTCTTTCTAAGTAATCAATCGTTTTTTTGATTCCCGCTTGATCTACTGCATTAATATAAAGTGCTTCCAAGTACTTTTGCAGGGACACAAAAAGTTTGTCACCTTGGGATATCGCAGCCGATAAACCCTTTTTACTCATTTTTATTGCTTCACATGTTTTCCCCTGCTTTAAAAAAAATTTAGCGTATGTAAACAGGGAATGTGGTAAATTGCTCAACTTAGCACTTTCTGATACCTTGGCAGCCTCATTTAAGAAATGATCTGCTTTATCATTTATTCCTAAATCTGCGTAATTCTTTCCGAGATTGTAGTAAGCCGAGCTAAGTAGCCTTTCATTGCGATCTAATTGTTTGGACAACTCTAAGGCTTTTTCAAGGTGCGGCAAGCTTTTCTCGAAAAGTTTAAAATCAACGTAATTTCCAGATATCACGAAATGACATTGTATTTTTTGCACTTTATAAAGTTCATATTGATTATAATGGAGAAATAACTGATGAAATATTACAGGCTGCTTTGGAGATTATAACGGAGCAATTAAAAGAAAGACGGAAATCAGATAAATAAACGCAGTTTGTTTATTATTATTTATTTCTGTTTATTATGTTTAATTCTGTTTACTAATAAGATTTAGATTCTCATTCATATCCTCATTTATAAAGTGATTTTTGAATCCCTTACAAACCCTTACGTGGCAAGGGTTTTTGTTGTTTTTCTCATTTATATTTTCATTTATGTTTCTTTTACATTTTCATATATAAAAAAGAGCGTTTGTTGTGAAAAAAACTGCTAAGTATCGAATTGGAAAAAGAGGGCTTCTTGTTAAAAACCTTGCAAGGTTGTAAATGAAAAAAATACGGTTTTCTCGTCAACGCCAACGCTTTCTGCGACCTCTACAAAAGTCTTAGACATGGATTGCTCTTGGATGGATTTTAAAAGCCTTTTGGTCATCTACGTTTTTCATCAATGGATATTAAGCGTTCCCAGATTCACGACACTTGTATCGTCTGCGGTTCAATTGTAAGCCCACTCGCTTTAAACGAATGGGCAAATCAATAATTGGTTTCTTTCTTGAACTGTGTTTGTACAACTTGTCAAAACCACATTCAGGACAACGTTCAGGTGGATCGACTGCTTCAACTTTAAACATCATATCTGTGTTATTTTCTTGTGGTGATTCAATTGCAATTAGATCTGAAATACATAGTAGGCCTCTCATGTTTTTATCCTTTAAACAGAGGGTAGGAAATATCCCTGCTTCGTTACTGTATAGGAACTAATATTTCACACAAATGATTATCAATCATTTGTGAAGTATATCTTTCTATAATTGGTTGTTCTCTTATTGATAGATTATTTCTTTCTATCTCAGTAAAAATACTGCCCCAAAATTCACTGACTGCCTCTTTTATATGGTCAAGCAAGAAAACAGCGTATTTCCCACCAGAAAATTCACCAACATGAGCTGGTTTTTCCACATTAAAATCTTTATTTATAACAACGCAAACATCATAACGACATTCTTCTTTAGGAGTAATCTCTGGGTTATCTTGTGGTATGCCTAAAATTGTAGAATGATCAAATACACCATTCGATTTTGCCCACTTTTTAAAATTCTCCATTAATTCTTTGTTTTGCTTTTCACCATACTCCCCAACATTTCGGAAGTAAGCAATCCTTGATTCAGGTAATTCTTCAATAGTTATTTTCATATTTTAATCCTCCTTTCTTAGATAAGGTAATTCGATTTAAAATGTTTTTCAAGTTATTTTTTAGAATATTCTGATTATTGCAGTTTAATTAATCCATTATTCCACTTTACTATATTTTAAGCACATCTGTTAAATAAAAGTAAGCTACATAAACTTTACTCAATGATTTATACAGTCATTAGGCGTAAAGATGCGACTTACTGTCGGGAAGCTGGTACAGGAACCCAGTGACTAACCGCTACCCGTTTTTTCCCCGTATGTGTATCGTAGATATGACGCTCTATTTTTCCAATATTGCCGCCGTACACATGAATTCCTACACACGGATCATTGGAGGCACACTCCACTTTGTGAAGGTCTTGGTCAGTGGAGCAACAGACGACAACCTCCCCTTGCAGAATATAACGGTCATTACATGCTATCAGTTCCTCATGCTTATTAGAAGGCGATGCATACTGTATTTCGTGTTCCGTTCCTTGAACTACTCCAATTACGCCCCACGTTCCATGATCATGGACAGGAGTGGATTGCCCAACATCCCAAACCGCAACCGCGATAGAAAAACTCTCATCGTCAGCAATATACAACGGATACAGAGCGTATTTTGGGTTCGGTTGCCGATACTGTGAAGGGAGAATATTATCGGCCTGTAACAGATGTCTCATCCTCTCCGCAATCTTACCAGTCAAAACCTCTTCAGTCCCGCCGTCATGAACAATTCGATCCACATCCTTAATAAAAGACTCAATTTCAGGATTTTTCATTAACAAACACCACCTAAACTAAAGTTTATATACCCTACCCCTGTATTGTATATGAATTTCATGCTGAGTTTCAAGGATAAATTCCCTTCCTTATCCAATTCAAGGTAATAGATTTTATTCGAAAAAGTACTTTTGTTAAATGCGTATATAAAGATGTGCTTCTGGTCTTCAACAATTAAGATAGGAGATTGATTATTAAGATTCTGTTTAAACACTTTTCATTATCAATTATTGTCATTAATTACTTAGCAGCTCTTCAATAAACACCACACTTATCTTAGATGCATTTTCCCGTGAAAAAAGTCTTAGTTTCCCCTATAATATTTAATAAATCCAATTTTTAGATTGTCGTCTTTAAGGAGGTTTTCATCTTGAGGTATACAAACAGTCATTTAGAGGATGGATTGAAAACTTATACAGGAAGATTGATATGACAGAGCCTGAACAAATTAATTTTGAACGGATTGCCGAGGCTTTAGATATCAGGCTTTAAACCTGTTACAAGCTTCGCGCTTAAACACAGTGGAATTTATAATACATGCTTAGACAGCCGAAAAAGCCGAGTTGAACAATGGTATGATTTCGCTCATGAATTTTGCCATATATATAGACATGAAGGCGATAAAAAAACAATGCCTGCAACTTGGACTGATTATTTAGAGTGGCAGTCCAATTATTTTACATATCACTTTTGCATTCCAACTTTCATGTTGCGTAATATTAATCTTTCGTACATACAATCACATGCAATTGAAAATGGGCTTGGCTTTTTAGTTTGAACATATATTACAGGAAGCTGACCCAACATTTATTTAATCAATCAGTGACGGAAAATCTGTGCACCCCCCTTTTGAATAAGGAGAAACTAGTTACTGATTAGTAACTAGTTTTTATCTTAAAAGATTTAAATGTTTGGTTTCACCATATCTTCTGGCTTAACCATTTCATCAAATTGCTCTTCCGTTAATAATTCGAGTTGCACAGCAGCCTCTTTTAACGTTAAGCCTTCTTTATGAGCAAACTTAGCAATTTTCGCAGCTTTTTCATATCCGATATAAGGATTCAATGCTGTGACAAGCATCAAAGATCCGGAAAGATTTTCTTTAATGGTTTTCTTATTAGGTTCAATACCAACCGCGCAATGATCATGGAAAGATTTTATTCCATCACTCAGTAACTGCACGGATTGAAGGAAGTTATAGATAATAACTGGTTTAAATACATTTAGTTCAAAGTTGCCTTGACTTGAAGCAAATCCAATAGTTGCGTCATTCCCCATAATTTGAGCCGCAATCATGGTAAGGGCTTCACATTGAGTAGGGTTAACTTTACCGGGCATAATGGAGCTGCCAGGCTCATTTTCCGGGATTGAAATTTCCCCGATACCACAGCGAGGACCGCTTGCAAGCCATCTAACATCGTTCGCAATTTTCATTAAGTCAGCAGCTAATGCCTTCATTGCACCATGTACATACGTTATTTCATCATGACTGGTTAAGGCATGGAACTTATTCGGTGAACTTTTAAACTGTTGGCCTGTAAACTTCGAGATTTCCTCTGAGACAACTTTTCCAAACTGTGGATGTGCATTAATGCCTGTCCCTACTGCCGTACCCCCGATAGCAAGCTCACGCATTTTTTCAGTTGCTTCCAAAATCATTTCTTTCGAACGATCAATCATATATACCCAACCGCTAATTTCTTGTCCAAGGGTTAAAGGTGTAGCATCTTGAAGATGTGTACGACCTATTTTTACAATGTCATTGAATTTTTTTGCTTTTTCATCTAATGTGTTCCGAAGTTGATCAAGTGCAGGAACTAATTGTTCATAGATAGCTAATACACCTGCAACATGCATCGCTGTTGGGAAAGTGTCATTCGAACTTTGACTGCGGTTGACATCATCATTTGGATGTATGGTTTGTATAGAGCCTTTTTCTTTTAATAAAGCTGTTGCAAGGTTTGCTATCACTTCGTTAACATTCATATTGCTTTGTGTACCGCTTCCCGTCTGCCAAACAACGAGTGGAAAATTGTCATCATATTTGCCTTCAAGAATCTCATCACAAACTGCTGTAATAACCTTTGTTTTTTCACTATCCAAATTACCTAGACGATTATTAGCAATAGCTGTACTGCGCTTCAATATAGCAAAAGCTTTAACAATACGGATAGGCATTTTTTCAGAACCTATCTTGAAGTTCTCTTTACTACGTTGTGTTTGCGCTCCCCAAAACTTATCAGCAGGCACCTTTATTTCTCCAAAAGTATCTTTTTCAATTCGATAGTTCATTAAAATAATCCTCCTTCTGAATACACAATTAGTTTATAATTCATATAAAAATTCATATATTTTTTCGATAAATTGATCATAACACTAATAAATTATGATGTATAATGCATAATAAATATGATTTTAATTCTTTTATGTAATGATTTATAAAAAGGTGGATGTTTTAATGGAATGGGAACAATTAGAGTACTTTCAAACTCTTGCTCGTATACAGCATGTAACTAAAGCTGCTGAAACGTTATCAATAACACAGCCAGCACTTTCTCGGTCTATTGTTAGATTAGAAAATTACTTAGGGGTTCCGCTTTTTGATAGACAAGGCCGGTCCATTACATTAAATAAATATGGGGAAAGATTCCTCAAGAGGATCGATTCCATCATGAAAGAATTTACTGAAGGAAGGGAAGAAATTCAATCCCTTTTACAACCAGATCAAGGTGAAGTGTCTTTAGGCTTTTTACACACACTGGGTACAACCATCGTTCCAAATTTAATTGGAGCATTTAAAGATCAATACCCAAATGTTCATTTCCAACTAAACCAGTCTCACTCTAATCAGCTTTTAGATAAACTAAAATCAGGTGAACTAGATCTCTGCCTGCTTGCTTCTTTTCCAGTCGAATCAAATATAATGTGGAAACCCTTATGGAAGGAGGAGCTCTTTTTATTCTTGCCCAAACATCATGTGTTAGCTACTCGTCAGGAGATTACCTTAAACGACATTGCTCATGAGCCTTTTGTTTTAATGAAAGAAGGTTTTGCTCTTCGAGTAACCATAGATCATATATTTGAACAGGTTAATATTACCCCAAACATTGTATTTGAAGGCGAAGAAGCTGCTACAATCGCAGGTTTTGTTGCAGCAGGTCTGGGCGTTTCAATTCTTCCTGATTTTAAAGGCTTAGACCAAACAAATATCGCAAAGGTTCGCATTAGTTGGCCAAGGTTCGAGCGCACAGTTGGTATTTCCTGGATTGAAGGGAAGTATCTATCACCTGTCGCTGAAAACTTCAAGCAATATATCATCAATCAGTTTCCTCAAATAGATTCGATATAGTATTAAGTTACTGTTGCTGATGCCAAGTCATGATGCTCCTAGATGGATTTAATAGCTCTAAAAAAACACAAAGAAGATACCAAAATGGCTTTTTGGTATCTCTTTATTAGTTCGTTGCCCTCAATAAAGTGGAAGTATTTGCAGTTACAGAAGCTTTCAAGCATCTGAAGTTATCCAATACACACTCATTGCATCATTTTATATCTATTTTGGGCACAAAATGGGCACGGTTTTTTTCCTTCCAAGTAAAAAAGAAAGGTTCTTTCCTTCCTTTAGTCCCTAACTTGATCTCCAACTATTATGAAACCAACATTTGAATCTGTCTGTATCTACAAAGTGAGTAAATATTAAAATGCTTAATACCATTACTGTCAAATGGAATTAGACTAATCATCATCAATGATAGCTGAGTCATTGAGGATAACTTGCTTATGAGTCCTTTACTTGCGTCCTCCCTTAAGCGGTTAAAAGCTGGACGTTCAAACAACTCACCAGAATACCCTTCATCAGCATACTTCAGCACATCTTAGTCCCTGCTTTCTTTATGCAGGCTTCGATCTGGCTGTCAATGCTCGATCCCTTGATCACTTGTTCTTCGGTCGATACCCTTACATATATGGCTATCACCCTGGATCTCCTTCCTATAACGTTTTATTAAATAATGATAGCAATCGTTAATGCATTTGCCAGCTTGCGTTCCCTCGATGATTATCACCTTCATAAAATGCATCACCCCTTGGGTAATGCTATGTAACAACTGTTTGTTCTAATAATGAGGTGATTTTCAATGAGTATATAAAAGCAGTAAAAAAAACCGATAGTATTAAACCACCGGTTTTTACTACACTCATTAGGCCTTCAACATTATAAAACCATCTTGCACGTTATGAATGTTTATTTTTATTATACTCTTTACTTTCATTTTCTATAATTTTTAATTTCTTCCTTATGATAGCTTGTTTTTATGAATTGTATATTTCTCTGTTTAGATTCACAACATCCTCGTGTGAAAATTTAACATCCTTTTTCTCTGCAAATATTTCCATCACTTTGTCGCGTAGTAACGGTGCTTTTTCTTTATTCGCCTTTTTCAACGCTTTCGTAAGTTCATCTTTTGTTAGCTCTGTGCAGTAAGCAGGAGTTCCTGGTTGCTGTCTCCAAGAATCACTTCTATTGCATCGAAGCCTAACTCGGATACTACGTCTATGACTACTTGTTTTTGTGATGTGTCATCACCAGAAACTGCTATCGCGATTCGTTCACTAGAATCTACGGTTGTTCCTTCATTTTCTAAAGTATAGGCTAATAAATTGTTGAATGCTTTAATGACAGGTCTGCCTAATTGATTTGATACCCAAACACTTTCAACCATCCCGTTCTCGATTTCTTCAATTTTGTCGTCTCTAAAAGGATAATAATTTGAAGTATCTACAATGATTACATCCTCTCCGACTTGATCGATCATATTTCGAATGCTTGACATTGCTTTTGTAGGAAGAGATATGATCAGAACATCAATGTTTTTAATTGCATCCTTTACGCGCACAGGGGTTCCAGCAAGCTTTTTTCCTTCTAAATATTCAATTGCCCTTGCATCTGCAATTTTGACATCATGCCCATTCTCAACTAATTTTTTAGAAATAATTGACCCAATTGTTCCTGCACCTATAATTCCGAATTTCACTATTTTCCCTCCTAAAGGATTTGTATATAAAAAGAATAATTCTGCTTAAAGTTACACAATTATTTGTTTACCAAATCGCAACATATAATCATTAGATATGAAAAACGAATTGAATAATTCTTTTACATATACTAGAATAAAATCATTTCTCATCTATTTAAAGAGGGCAATATAAATTGCCGTAGTACATTTTTTTGTACTTAACAGCAGAAAGCAGGTGAAAAGGTGTCTAAAATATGTAAGGATGGATTTGACAAAGAGTATATAAAGGAACAGAGAGAAGTATATGGAATTGCATATGCCCAAAATATGCTTTCGGGACGCTGGAAATATATTATTCTCTGGTTTTTAAAAACAAAAAAACGTCGTTATAGCGAAATTAAAGCTTTTTTATGGGACATTTCACAAGGTTCTCTTACAAAGCAGCTGAGAGAATTAGAAACAGATGGATTAATTAAGAGAGAGGTGTTTCCTGAGGTTCCTCCTCGTGTAGAGTATTCACTAACCTCAAAAGGGAAAGAATTCATTCCTATAATTGATTTGATGGAAGAGTTCGGAAAGAAGTTTGGGGAGCAGATAGAGTAATTTTACGATAAGAGTTTATGAAGAAATGTATTAAAGTAACGGGGCAAGAGTTAAAAGATCAGAAGCTGTCGAATGTGACAGCTTTTTTTTACTAACTAAGCAGGTTGACACAAGCTTCCTTTTTCGGGACATTTGCCGGATCTTTTGTTTATTCCATTTAAATTCTTTTTCAAATTCGTTTTAACAAAATCTAGCCACCTTTTTATCCAGTTTTTGGTACTAAGTACAAAAAAATGCACTACGGCAATTTAAATTGCCCTCTTCATAAATTAGAGTGCTGATTTTATCATATTGTATACAAGTTACACTTTTTTCAAAAGTAACTCTAGCCCAACTTAATCAGCTTGAATCTAATATGTAAGAAAGGAAGAGTGTCAATATGAACAATACAATTGAATTACTTTGTAATCATACTTCCATTCGGTCTTTTACAGATCAACCTCTCACAAAGGAGCAACGAGAAGCAATCTTTAAGGCAGCTAATCAGACTTCATCTTTCAGCCTTCTTCAGGCCGTTTCTATCATTAGAATTACAGATCCAGATCTTCGAAAAAAAGTAATGGAGCTTTCTGCGAACCAGCCTTATATTGAAGAGGCAGCAGAGTTTTGGATTTTTTGTGCAGATTTTAACCGAAATCATCAAATCGCTCCCGATGTAGATCTTGAGTATATTGAATACCTTTTAATAGGTACATTTGATGCTGGGCTAATGGCTCAAAATGCTTTGACTGCAGCCGAATCAATGGGACTCGGTGGCGTATATATCGGTGGAATTAGACTACATATTACAGAATTAACTGAGATATTACATTTACCAAAACATGTGGTTCCTTTAGTAGGGCTATGCATAGGCCACCCTGCTGAAGAGAAACCTGGATTAAAACCACGTTTGCCTCAATCGATGGTCATGTTTGATAATCAGTATCAATCGCTAGATGATGAAAAATTAGCAACCTATGATCAACAGATGCGTGAGTATTACCAGAATCGTCCTGTTAAAGCGCCTTTCACAGTGAAAAAAGTAAAGGGATGGAAAGATCATATTGAGGACCATCTCGAAAGAAGCAAACTCCCCTTCATGCTTGAGTATTTAAATAAACAGGGATTTGCTAAAAAATAAATTTTCCCAAGAGAAATTTTCGGTATTCTATCCAAATAAAAGAGGAAGAGTTTTGACGCTCTTCCTCTTTATGCTTAAAAATTTTTTATTGATATTTAACCCTTTCAACATAGCCCTCCCTTTTTAACAATCCATTTCATTTAGGATAAACCCCCATCATTGAACGTATTTCCTATGAAAAATGATTTTGAACCTCATAGGAACCCTTACATGACAGGGTTTTTGTTGTTTTTTTCGTTGTTTATCAAGACCTAAATCAAAAAAAGCCATAAAAAATAAGGAGTGATACATATTATACATGACTAATATGTATCACTCCTTTAGTTCTTGTTCAATAATCGCGCCCGATTGTGGAAGATCGTTATTGAAACTAAAACCCCCGATAGTTGGATAAGAAAAAGTAAAAGAACTTGCTATTTCTCAAATACATCCACCAAATTTTCAATGTTAGTTTGTTTTTCATACATACTAATAAAAAAATAAAACCTTGTTATAACTTTACAAGACAAACTGAATTGACTATAGTCTAATTAGACTAAAATATTGATGTAAAGAAGTGAAAAATGAGATGATAAAGTCTTTTTTAATGTTGGGGCAGTCGAATATGGCGGGCCGTGGATTTTTGAATGAAGTAGACCCTATCTATAATGAAAAAATAAAAATGCTGCGCAATGGACAGTGGCAGATGATGACAGAGCCGATTAATTATGACCGTCCGGTTTCCGGCGTTGGCCTAGCGGCATCTTTTGCAGATGCATGGTCGAAAGCTCATCCCGATGAAGAAATTGGCTTGATCCCTTGTGCGGAAGGTGGCAGTTCATTGAATGACTGGCATCCGGAAGGCATCCTTTTTCAGCATGCTTTGTCCGAAGCCCGCTTCGCCCTCCGGTCCAGTCAAATTTGTGGAATCCTTTGGCACCAAGGTGAGAGTGATAGTTATCGTTCGCTACATGAAACTTATTACGAGAAATTAACTCTTATCATCGAGACGCTAAGAAACGAGTTGGAAATTGATGAGGTACCGTTGATTATTGGAGGGCTTGGTGACTTTCTTGGGAAGACCGGTTTTGGACAGCACGCGACTGAATTTCGACAGGTTAATGAACAATTGCTTCGTTTTGCCAACGAACAACAGAATTGTTATTTTGTTACTGCAGCAGGTTTGACTGCGAATCCTGATGGCATTCATTTAGACGCAGCTTCACAACGCAAATTCGGTTACCGCTATTTCGAGGCTTTTTCGAAAAAGTACCATATCTTGAAACCCATTTCGGGAGAGGAGCAATCACTGAAAGTGAATGGTGACTATTCTAAAACAGAACAGATTTACCTTCATAGTATGGATTTGGCTTCGGGTAAAATTACGTACGCGGAATTTGAGGCGCAGATGGCGAAGGTGATGAAACCATGATTCCCTTACTTATCCTTGGCTTGCTAATCCAAAACCCCGGAGCTCACGGCTATGAACTTCTGGCCTTAATGGAAAAACGTCATTACAAATACATTGTTAACTTCACGAAAGGTTCATTTTATTACAATCTGCAGCAACTTGAAGAAAAGTGCTTAATTGAACAGATTCAGCAGAAACCCTCAACCAGCGGGCGTGAAATCCGTAACTACAAAGTCACAGATTCGGGAAGGGCAGAATTCGAAAAATTAATGATCAAATCCGGCACCAAATCGGAATATGTGAACCTGCAATTTTATGGGGCGTTACTCTTTGCCGATGAATTCGACAAAAATAAATTACTGGATCTGATCCAATCACAAATCGATCAGACTAAAACTCGAATCGAGCTCCTTGATGAATACCTGTCCATCACTCAAGAAATTCCCGGCACAATCGATTACTTTCGCCGTATGAACGAAAATTCCCGTTCACATCACTTGGTTAATTTAGAGTGGTTTGAAAAATTGAAAACAGAAATAGAATCAACTATTGCAGAATAAAAAAATGCAAAGTTAAATATAAGAATATTAGTTACCTAAATATAAAACCTGTGTCGTAGATATCTAGTAACATCTTTGATACAGGTTTTATACTCCTTCTTTAATTAAGCCAGCTAATAGAGTTGTCAACACTTGCCCCCCAACAAGAGCAAATGAATCTGCTGCGTGTCCTTCTTTTTCAATCCTTCGTATGAATAACCACTATTTACACCGTTGTCTTTCTCATTTATATTTTCATTTATGTTGCTTTTATATTCTAATATATAAAAATGAAGTTGCTTATTACATAAGGAGCGTTTATTGTGAAGAGAACCATTGAGTTTTTTTTAAGTTTGATAGGGAGCCTATTGGGTGTTGTAGCATCTATTCTAGCTTTAGGTATCGCCTACCTTGATTTATTTTTTCATTTGATCAGATACTTTGAAATGACGAGCGACCTCCTTGTTGGTGCATGGGTATCTTTGATCTTTTCATGCGTTGGGTTACCGCTTCAATTGTTGTCTTATTCAAACCAAAGTTGAGCAGTGTTTTACTTTTTATCTCAGGAGTTGGAGGACTTATATGTATTGATTGGTTTTACTTAATACCAGCTATACTTATGATCATCCCTGGAATCATGGTATTTGTAAGGAAAGGAAAAATGAAGACTGAAACAATTTAGAGAAGAGTATTATGATAGACTCTTCTTTTTTCATTAGTTTAATTTCTTCTTTGTACACAAGAAAACCTCCCGCTAAGGAGGCGGGTTTATGCATTCATTTTAATGAGTTATAAATACTTTCCGTATACTTTGTGATGACTTTATCATAATCTGGATACTTATATCTAAGACTTTCTGATACAACTTTTGAATATTTCCTAAATAATTCATAGCAAGTAAATAACGACTTCCACATTTCTTGATACCCATTCATAGAATATGTAGACATTAGCTCTTCCCATTCTTTATTTGAAAGGTAACGTTTAATAAATTTATAGTTCTTCCCCATACTGAATGAATACCCTTGCTGGGATGCAATATGCCACGCCATCATTCTCAATAAATTAGGACGTACATTCTCATTTAAATGGTCAATTGCAAAAAGTATTTCTTTTCTTGCTAATCCTTTTACTACGTATGTCGAAACCATCCAGAACTCATTACAGCAATCATCAAATTCCCTTGCAGAAGGCTCTTTAATCCAATATTGACGATCATTTGGGATTACTTTATTTTTGATGAAATTATCCTTATCAAGCAGGACCTCAACCAAACCATCGTTCTTAGCAAAATAATCTTCTACTTCACTGATTGGAATAAGGGTTAGATCTAATTTGTTACCATCCTCAAAAAGAATGATGTATGAAAACCAGTTACCTAATTCAGGAGGAAAAAGCTCCATATCTTCGGGTTTTTGCATCATAATGCGAGTACCAAAGAATTCAAGCCACCGATCATTATCTTTAAAAGATTCCATATCAGTTACAAAATAAGAAATGTCATAGTCTCGGAAGTTGTCGGGGAGAATATTTCTGTTTGTACGTGATCCTTCCAAAGTAACCAATCGGATTCTTTCATCATTCAAAGCAAAGTCTAAAAAAATGTCCATCATTACCTGTTCACTCCGCATTGCATGTATTCCTCCGTTTCAACTTTTTCTTTTTGCAGCCTAAATACCTCTAACTCTAAACCGAATATGGCTCTAATTATGAAACAAACACTTTTCATTATCGATTATTGTCATTAATTACTTAGCAGCTCTTCAAGAAACACCACCCTTATCTTAGATGCATTTTCCCGTGAAAAAAGTCTTAGTTTTCCCTATAATATTTCACGAATCCAATTTTTATATTGTCGTCTTTAAGGAGGTTTTTCATCTTGAGGTATACAAACAGTCATTTAGAGGATTGGATTGAAAACTTATACAGGAAGATTGATATTAAAGAACCAGAACAAATTAATTTTGAACGGATTGCCAAGGCTTTAGATATCAGGCTTTCGTTTAAACCTGTAACAAGCTTCGCACTTAAACACAGCGGAATTTATAATATATGCTTGGACAGCCGAAAAAGCCGAACTGAACAATGGTATGATTTCGCTCATGAATTTTGCCATATATATAGACATGAAGGCGATAAAAAAACAATGCCTGTAACTTTTTTCAAATTCACAAAACCAAAAAAGAAAGTCTACTCTATTATTATTTTAAACTCATCCTCTAATTCCTCTTGAGCCTCTTGTAAAACTTCTAATGCATCATCAGCGTATGAACCTAAAAACTTTTTACTACACTCAAAATTTCTCCAGATTAAAGTTAACGGCAACTCTATCCACCCTGTAAGGCAATCCCATAAAGCGTCTAAATTTCCCCCATAGTAGTCTGGGAAGTCTAATTTATCTTTTAATGCATTATGTAACCCTTCTTTATTTTGAAAATCTTTTCCATATACAACTATTTTTTTCATTAAAAACTATGTCCTCCATTATTTAACTTAACAAACGTTTTATAATAAATCTGTTGTTTTATACCCTCATTCGAATAAAGTAATCTGTCATTCCCTCTGTAACCTGTGATATAGTTTATATCAGCTTCGCACCACACTCTATTTTTAGCTTCAGAAAGATTTTTCTCTGTTTTTGTATATATCTCCCCCGATACTTTTACCCGGTGCTACTTACCTTTTATGCTTTCCCATCCTACTTGCTTCTTCTTTATTTATGTAATTATCCGGCACCGGCCATTGATCGCCATCTCATCCATACTGAGCAACACTCCAATTTCACATTAGAGTTGCTGAACCATAGAGTACTCTCTGCAACTGTTGAACCTCTTTCACCATCCAGTGATAGCTGTTAATTAGATTTTCCGTTATCCTTTAAGAACTAACATATTAGCAGGGAGCTAGCCATGATTGAAAAATACACAACTGAAGTTTCTTTAGACTTTTTTAATGGTGATGAAACAGATTTAAAGGATACAATTGAGGAGATTAAACTTTTTGCAAAGACATATGAGAACGATAAAGTAACCGTCCTAAGTGTTACTGAAAACGAATCTTCAAAGGGAAAAAACTATAAAGTTCTTTTACAGCACGAAAGAGATACAGATAATCTAGGACGTAAATATGAATATGATGAAGAAAAACTATTCGGTTTCTTTGAAGATGAAGAATAGTTATTCCCCCGTTAGCGCATACAAAGAACCCACATTTTAGTGGGTTTTTTCAATTATTCATTTACATACCCTTAAAATCTATCTCATGATTAAACCTGCGCAAGGCTGCCCTTATTTGAATCACTGTTCTGCCATGCTCAGGAGCTCCTAAGACATGCGCAGTATACCCCGTTTGAACATGTATTACAGGAAGCTGACCCAACATTTATTTAATCAATCAGTGACAGGAAACTATGCTCCCCCCTTTTGTAATTAATAAAAAATCCTCATCATGCATGTACGCGAAATGAAAAAACAAAAAAGACGTGTCCCTTTATGATCCGATTGGGCAGGATTTGATTACGAAGATAAAAATGAATAGCTGCATTCGAAAAAGCTATGTATCACTCAGAAACTCATGTTAAATAAGTGGATAGCCCTTCTCATAAAGGAGATAGGCTCTTTTTTACTTCAATATTGTTTTCGATTTCGCGTTTTTGGACCGTAAATTCTATCCCAGGTAATCCGTTGTATGAGTAACATCTAACGTCAAAATACATCACAAACATTGATTTAAGATACCGTTCCTTTTGCAACATATGAGAATAGGGATGATTAAACCACTCAGTAAAAATCTCTTTCTGTAGAATTTCTACACCTTTCCTTTAAAATGCTTTATTTCTATAAATACGAATCGACAGAAGCCAAGAACAAACATATAGAATAATAACCGAAAATAGAATTAATAAATAAACATTAAGATTTTGTAATGATAATAATATTCGAACACATTCTCTGATTATATCATTCAAATTTCGGAACAAGGTATTAACTAATACCATATAAATACCAAGTAAGATAAGTGAGCCTTTGAACAAATATTGGCTGTTAAACTGATAACTAAATGGAAAGATAAATGAAGCAGATACCATCACAAGGCATACGATAAACATTAGATCTATCCATGTTGTTAGTTCTCTATGAATGATCAAGTTCCCTATGAAAATTGTAAGAACTACAATCAAAGTAAAAATAAGTACCCCGATGTACTTTGAACTAACAATTTCCCTTCTTGTATAAGGCAGTGAATTCAGCAGGGTATTTATTCGGGCTTTTTCATCCATTGAAAACGCGTTCATTATTATGACAATACTAAATACAAAACCTGACCAGATATATGATATATTTAACGTTAAATAAACAAATAAAGCAGGCAGCAATATCATAAGAGATTTCTTTTGTAAAATGATATCTTTTCTTATTAAGTGAAACACCCTATTTAGCCCCTTTCTTTGTATAGAACATCAGCTCTTCAATCGTTGGTTTTTCGATTAAAACTAAGTCACCAAACACGTCTTCTATTCGTGTTCTATTGGCTGTTAATGCCTCAAAACCAGCATTAGATTTCCGGATGGAAATAAACTCCTGTTCTGTATCTCGATCTAATAACTCCGCGCCTCCTTTTACAATGGCATACTCTTCTTGAATTTGATACGATTTCTTTGTGAAAATATGCTCACCATTATGAATAAAAGTAATATAATCTGCAATACGGTCTAAATCTGTTGTAATATGTGTAGAAAAGAAGATCGTTTTCTTTCCATCTTGCATTATATTATGCAGTATATCCAGAAAATCCCTGCGAAATATTGGGTCTAATCCCGATGTGGGTTCATCCATAATAATTAACTCTGCATGATGTGATAAGGCTATTGATAAAGAAGCTTTCATCATCATTCCTTTAGAAAATGATTTGATTTTTTTATTTAACGGCAGTTCAAATTTTTCAACATAGTAATTAAATAGGCGATCATCCCATTTCATATAGCAGGGCCTTATAATCTCCTTCATTTCTGCTAATGTTAAATGTGCGTAGAAAATATTTTCATCAAATACAAAACCAATCCGTTGCTTTATTTTTTTTTCATGTGCTTTATGATCTAACCCAAATATTGAAATCGATCCGCTATCTGGTTGCAATAAGTTCATCATAAGTTTAATCGTTGTAGATTTCCCAACACCATTACCACCGATAAAACCCGTTATAAATCCTTTTTTAACTGTCATTGAAATATCTTTTAGCTGAAAATCACCAAATGATTTATAAACATGTTTGAATTCAATAACATTTTCCACTATTCTTCCTCCCTATATAACAGTGTAAGTATGCCCTTTAATTCTGTAAGTGAGATGCCCATTTCTTTACTGTTTTGAATTGCCGTCAACAATTGCTCTTCAATTACCTTCATTTTTCTTTCTTTCATCATCTCACTATCCTGCTCCGATACAAAAGAACCTTTCCCAACAACCGAATATATGAATCCGTTCTTCTCAAGTTCCTCATAGGCACGTTTCGTTGTAATAACACTTATATCCAAATCCTTCGCTAACTGCCGCATTGAAGGTAAGGATTGCCCTGCATGTAATTCATTGGTCAAAATATGTTTTTTAATTTGAGCATAAATTTGCTCGTAAATAGGTTCTTTTAAATGATTTGAAATGATAATTTGCATATAAAACCCCACTATCATATTGTATATATACTTTATATACAATATATCCAAATTAATATCAGAATACAACTCTTTTTTAATCCAATCCTTCGAGTTTATCGTTTGGTTAAGTGTAGGGCTCTAATGCTTCATTCACTTGTAAGGTGCATGAATCATTGCCAAGACAACAGAGGGATAGTTGAGAAGGTTTATTTCTTCACTCAATTTATATTTAAATTGCTAATTATGTATAGAAAGTTAATTATGTTTACACTCCAAATCAGAAAGAAACACAAATTACATAAGAATGAGGATAAAATTTTTAATAATGTACACATTCATTTATAGAGATAATAGAAGTTCGGTAATGTAGTGCTCATGATCAAAAGTTTCCTTTACGGAGTGTAACAGCCTGGGAAATACAAACAAAAATAAGCACCCCCTACTCAGAACATAATATCCAAGCAGAGGTGCATATAAAAATGAGCAGGTATATAATGGTGTGTTGACGTATTTTCTCCTGATTATTTCAAGAGAGACTCAATTTCCGATTTCGTTTTCGTTCCATAAATCCGTCTATATTGGTATTGTTGCCCTTCCAATGCTCTCTATTTCAACTTAGACTAAAAAATCATTTTAAAATTCATTTCAACTAGCATCCCTTTCGAAGTAACTCGCCCCCGCATATCATGTACTATCCTCTTTTAAAGGAGGTGGACATATGGGATACTCAAATGGTTGTGGTAGCTCCTTCGCATTAATCGTGGTGCTATTCATCTTACTAATCATTGTTGGAGCAGCTTTCTTCGGAGGCTATCCAGAAGGCGTTCCTATTTAACCCTATATGCAGGAGTACCTCCCTGTTCTGTTTGACGCCATAAGAAACTTTTATGGCGTTTTAATTTATTTTTTAGACAAAAAATTCATTTTTTCTTATTTAGACGTAAATCTATGTCGAAAACGATCGTTTGGCATATCTTATACTACCCTCACTAAAGGAGGTGGCAATATGTCTAATGGTTACGGTAGTTCCTTCGCGTTAATTGTGGTGCTATTCATCTTGTTAATCATTGTTGGAGCAGCTTTCTTTAGATATTAAGTTAATATCCGCAACAGCACCTCCCTGTTCGGCTAAACGCCATAAGAAACCTTTATGGCGTTTTGTAATGTGATTAACTCCTTATCCTGACAAAGTTTCTGTACCAGGGAAATATAAATTACAAATCTTCATCTTTCTGAAACTCTATGAGCTTTTTTAAAACGTCCACAGTTTTACCTTACATCATTCATATTGATCCAGAGCCATTTTATACGCTCAGCTGAAGTTATATAGTGTAGCAATATAAAACAAAAAAAGTTACAAAGATCAATAATTCAATAAATAATCTTGTTCACGGCTATTACAGTTTGACCGCTTCGACTAGGATCATTGCCTGCAAATATGGACCAGATAATAAATCACTACAATTGGTAAAGCTAAAGTTAAAGCATATTCTAAGCACACACCCCCTATGAAAATGACTGCAGCACTTCAAGTGAAAATCTTAGAAGTAGATTAATTTGACTCAGTTTTTCCAACTCCTCAGTTTTTATAGAGATCTTCTCCACCATTAAAAGATAGTAAAATATGACAACTTTTCCCGTTCTGGTTATGATAAGTCGGTTGCATCTTAATTATTCGAAGGATTACTTGTTACCCTTTTCGAAATCAATTACTTGTTTTTGTTGCGAATACTGCCCACTGCCGTTGGCAGAACATCGGTCCAAAACAATACCTATATTCTTACATTGACAAGGGTATGCTGCCTCCTTAAAATGAAAATGATTATCAACATCAATTAGGGGGGGGGGAATACAGATGCTTAGTGGGAAGATTCGTTTGAAAATTAAATTTACTTTCGTATCGATACTCATCTTTTCTATTTTATTAGCAGGATGTACAAATGCAGGACAAACAGAGAAGAAAGATCCTCACAGTATGGTCACAATTGCTTGGCCTAGAGATATAGGAGAAATAAACCCACATGTCTATAACCCTTCCCAATTGTTTACGCAATCAATGGTGTACGAGCCTTTGGTCTCTTATGAAGCGGGCGGAAAGCTTAAACCGCATTTAGCTGAGTCTTGGGATATATCTAATGACGGCAAAGTGTATACGTTTCATTTGCGTAAGAATGTAACATTTTCTGACGGGACAACATTTAATGCAAAAATCGTGAAAAAGAATTTTGACTCCATTTTAAAACATCCTGAGTTACATAGCTGGTTAGGATTTATTACAAAAATAGCTCAAACAAAAGTGATCGATAATCATACATTTCAATTGACACTGACTGAATCATATTATCCAACCATTCAGGAGCTTGCTGTTGTACGGCCTGTTCGGTTTTTAGGAGAGGCTGGGTTCCCTAAGGATGGCGATACATCAAAAGGTGTAACAAAACCGGTCGGGACGGGTCCATGGGTATTGGAAGAGCATAAAACCGATGAATATGCGATTTTTAAACGCAATGAAAATTATTGGGGTGAAAAGCCTAAAGTCGAGAAAATCAAGGTGAAAGTCATCCCAGACGCAGAAACAAGAGTACTTGCATTTGAAAAAGGTGAACTGGACTTAATTTACGGTGAAGGCGTCATCAGTTTGGATGCATATAAGCAGCTGCAATTGACAGGTCAATATGAAACAAGCCTTTCCGAACCGGTGGCGACGAGACAGCTTGTCATGAATACAAAAAAAGAACAGCTTTCTGATGAACGTGTTCGCCAAGCCCTGCACTATGGCTTTAATAAAGACGCCATGGTGGAAGGCATTACCTCCGGATTAGAAGAAAAAGCAGATCATATTTTGCCGACAACCTTCCCATACACGTCTGATATTGATGTAAAGCCAGTGAAATATGATGCGGAAAAAGCGGGAGCGTTATTAGATGCAGCAGGTTGGAAGCTTCCGAATGGCAAGACGGTGCGTGAGAAAGACGGAAAGCCTCTTGAATTTAGTTTAATGTATGATTCAGCGGAATCCATTCAAAAAGCAATGGCAGAAACGCTGCAAGCAGAGTGGGCAGCGATTGGGGTGAAGTTGAATCTTGAAGGAGTAGAATTGGCGACTCAGGTTAAACGGTTCAAAGCGAATGAATTTGATATGAACTTCTTTAGCAACTATGGCGCACCTTATGATCCGCATACATTTGTAAACATTGTCGCGTCAAAAGGATTTGGATTTAATGAAGCGATTTCGGCATATCCAAACAAGGATGAGCTATTGAAGCAGATGGCAAAAGTTCCCAAAACAACTGATAAAAAAGAGCGTCAACTTCTTTACTCATCTATTTTAACATCCCTTCAAGATCAGGGAGCTATCGTTCCTATCTCTTATATAAAAAAGACAGCGATCTACCAAAAGAATATTACAGACTTTACTTTCCCTGCCAACCGTGATGAACATCCATTTACAGGTATTCGCATTAAGCAGTAGGAGGCTTTTATGGGCATCTATATATTGAAACGAATCATGTCCATCATACCAGTGTTTCTTTTAGCTACACTTCTGACAACTGGAATGATTCAACTCTCACCGGTTGACCCGGCTGAAGCGTATGTAGCCGCAGCGCATATTCAGCCAACCGATGACATTTTAGAGCAAAAAAGACATGAGTTTGGCTTAGATCAACCTTTCTATATCCAATATGTAAACTCTATTTTGAAGAAATGCCAATTCGATTTCGGCATTTCTTATGTTTCGAATAAGCCGGTTTGGGACGAGGTTACACTCCGAATGCCAGCAACGATCGAACTTGCGCTTGGTAGTTTATTGATCGCGGTGGTTGTCAGTGTGCCTCTCGGCTTCCTTGCGGGAATGAAAAGAAATCGCGCAATTGATCATATCAGTCGCTTCATTTCCTTTTTCGGGGCATCCATTCCGACTTTTTGGTTAGGGTATATGTTGATTTTTTTCTTTTCTGTTCAATTAGATCTTTTTCCAGTAGAAGGAATTGGGACATGGCAGCACCTCGTACTGCCGTCAATGACGCTGGCGCTTCCTTTAATTGCTATGTATACAAGACTTTTGCGCGCCAGTGTTATAGAAAACCTGCAAGAACCATATGTACAATACGCAAAAATCAGAGGCTTGAAGAATAAAAGCATTATGGCTAAGCATGTATTGAAAATGGCCATTTCTCCGATGATTACAGGCCTAGGAATGAATCTTGGCAAACTTCTCACCGGAACCATTATTGTTGAAGTGGTTTTTTCTTGGCCTGGCTTTGGCCGTTATTTTATTGAGGCCATTTTCAATCGTGACATCCCTGTCATTCAATGCTATGTGTTCATAGCCGCCACATTTTTTATATTGAGTAGCTTAATCGTTGATCTCATTCAAATGTTTATTGATCCGCGCATTTCCAGGAAAGAAGGGCAGTTTCGATGATCACAAGCATACGCATGATATGTAAAAGTCAAAAAGTGATAACAGCATGTATCATCATATTATCAATTCTATTTCTCATTGCTGTATTTGCCCCTTGGATTGCGCCGAATAACCCTGTTGCTGTTCATTTGGCATATAAGCTGCACCCTCCATCCTTGGAGTTCCCTTTAGGAACTGATCATTTAGGAAGGTGCAACTTATCCCGCCTTTTGTACGGAACACGAATTTCTTTGGGATTTGCAGTGCTCATTTTTATTTCCTCACTTGTGATCGGTCTCATCGTCGGTACGATTTCGGGATATAAAGGCGGATGGATTGATCATCTGTTAATGAGATGTTGTGATGGTGTGATGGCCTTTCCGAACTTAATTTTAGTTCTTGGTCTAGTGGGCATATTCGGACCTGGACTTCCTCAAGTCATTCTTGCCCTCATGCTTGTGCAATGGGTCTATTATGCGAGAATCTTTAGAGGAATGGTGCTTAGTCTCAAAGAGGAGAACTTTATTAAAGCCGCACAAATCAATGGATCATCACAATGGAAGATTCTGAAAAAACATATCATACCTAATGTGCTCCCTCCCCTCGTTGTCATGGGTACATTGGAAATGGGCTGGGCCATTATGGACATATCCGCTATGTCGTTTCTTGGATTAGGCGTCCAGCCACCGGCTGCGGAATGGGGAGCGATGATTCATGAAGGTAAATCGTATATCCGGACGAACCCTGAGTTGATGATTTATCCAGGGATGATGATCATGATTGTGGTTGTAACGTTCAATTTATTAGGCGAGAGCTTATCAGAAAAATACGGAGTCAAACGTCGATGATAAAAAGGAATGAGGAAGTTGGGAACAGAACAATCACCGGTGCTGCAAGTTAGAGATTTGCATGTACAGGCCAAAACGCACAAAGGAGTTTCTACTCTAGTGCAAGACGTCAATTTCGAACTGAAGCGCGGTCAAGTCCTTGGCCTGATTGGTGAGAGCGGATGTGGAAAAACAGTAACAGGCATGTCCATTCTTCAGATGCTTGATCAGAAAACAACCAAGGTGAAAGGAAGCATTTCACTACTAGGCCGAGAATTAAACGGATTGGCAGATAAAGAAATGCGCAAAATACGCGCCAAAGAAATTGCCTATATTATGCAAAATCCGATGAACGCTTTTACCCCCGTTTTTACGATTGGTCATCAAATGATTGAAACGATTCGCACTCATACGTCTTTTAACAAAAAGCAGGCAAAGGAGCTTGCAATCGAAGCGTTGCATAATGTGAGCTTATCCAATCCTATTAAACTTTTAAAATCTTACCCTTTTCAATTAAGCGGCGGAATGCTTCAACGGGTGATGATTGCAACCGCGGTATGCTTACATCCAAGCATTCTCATTGCGGATGAGCCCACAACCGCACTAGACGTAAATAATCAGAAAACCGTGCTGAAACATTTAGACGCCATGCGCTCTGAATGTGGAACGGCGATTTTGCTTATATCTCATGACCTGGGCGTCATTGCTGAAATGGCGGATGAAGTCGCTGTGATGCAGAAAGGAAGAATCACAGAAAAAGCAGATGTGCTTCAGCTGTTTGATGCACCAAAGCATGAATATACAAAGAAGCTATTAGGTGCACGTTTGACATTGCCAATTGATGAACGTGCCATTGGGTCAATTTGACGAAAGAGCGCATTTTAATGAGGTGAACAAGTGAGTTTATTACAAGTGAAAGAAGTCTCTCATCGTTATGCGGAGCGTTCATTATTCAAATGGAAATTTCAATCTAAACAAGTCCTATCCGATGTCAGCTTTTCGATTGAGAAGGGTACATGCTTAGGCTTGATTGGGCCAAGTGGAGCCGGTAAGAGTACATTGGGAAAAGTGTTGCTTGGTTTAGAACGGCCGCAATCAGGTCAAATCCTTTTTCAAGGCCATGATATGTATAGCGTAGATAAATCGATCCGGCGAAAAATCCGTCGTGACCTTCAAGCTGTCTTTCAAGATTCATACTCGTCCGTCAACCCGCGAATGACGGCGGAACAGATAATTGCAGAACCATTAGAAAACTATGAAACCCTCACTGCGGCGGAACAAAGACGAACCATTATTAAGTTATTGGAAAGAGTAGGCCTAAGTGAAAATGATTTAACAAAATATCCGCACCAATTCAGCGGCGGGCAATTGCAGCGAATCAATATCGCCAGAGCAATCTCGCTCAAACCGAAACTGATCGTTTTAGACGAATCAGTCAGCAGTCTGGATATGGTTACCCAAACACTTATACTCGATTTGTTAAAAGAGCTCAAAGACGAGTTTGGGTTATCGTATTTTTTTATTACGCATGATTTGAAAGCCGCTTATCAATTGAGTGACACATTAGGTGTTCTAGATAACGGAAAATTAGTTGAGCTATACGAGTCCAAACTCCAGTTCTTTGCATCAGACCATCCAGCAGTAAAAGAAATGAGACGCTCCATACTTGCAGAACACCCGCGCTTTCGTTCGATAGGAAGAGGAACGATGCTACAATAAGGAAGGCGCGTGTAGATATATAGCATTTCCGGTTACATCGTTTTTTCATGATATTACTTTAACGAGTACAGCATGTCTCTTGTTGTTTAAAGCATGGAGTGCTGATATCAATAGAACGATTGACCGTTAACTGCTTTCAACTCACGGCTACACATGCCACATTTTAACCAATGTTCCTGCTTTAAATATGACATTGAAAAAGAACCGTTGGCTTTAAACCATTGGTTCTTTTTCTAACTGTTTTTGCTTTCGTTGTTGTGTTCGCATAACATACACTCACAGAACTTTGAAATAATACCAGAGCTTCTTCATCTTTAGTCATTTCATTTTTTCCTCATACTCTCCCTTACTCTTCACCCTATCTTCAAAAAGCTTTTTCCCAACCGTCAAGTTAATATTGATCGTATCTTAACTTTGTTAATGACCGTCAATCCCCGTTGCGAAGAGAAAGAAACGGATAAAAACGAAAGAGGGCAAAAAAGCTGCTGACGAGGAGTCAGCAGCTAAAAGTATTTAAACATTCAAACTCCATAAGGGACTAAGCTTGTTTTTCCCCATTCTATCAATTTTCCATAGTGAAAAAAAAACCGTTTGTGTAGAAGAAATGCCATAATTCACGGTATGTTCATCTTCATTTAATGCGCCATCATCTCATGGGCAATATCGTGTCCATCCATTTTAGACGGGTAGTAGGTTGGCCAGTTTTTCACTTCATCAAGTAAAGCTTCACGGTCGTCACCCCAATAGAGATGGTAATGGCTAGCTTTAGTCGGGTAGATACTATGATCGCTAAACTGAATATACTGAGGAAGTCCTTCAGCTTTTTTAGCTAGTTTGAATATGTATCTTACCCCTCTATTGCCCGCATCATATGTTAGAATTTCGTACCCGTCATACGTATACTTACCTGAATATTCTTTTCCATTTTTGAAGAACGTTACAGTATCTTTTTGGATTACAATACGGTCAACATCTGTTTTATACCCTTTTTTATAATACTCTTTATATTCTTCAGCTGTCTTGTCACCTTCATGTTTTGATTTATATGAAAATACTTCGTCCAGAGTGCCATCTTGCAGGTATGGATATACCGATTGCCAGTCTCCTTCCCAATCAGAAAGTGAACGATCCTTTACTTGGCTGTTTTTAAAATCGCCTTCATGAATTTTTTCTGTCTCTTCACCATGTGCATGACTATGACTATGATCGTGATCGTGATCATGAGATTCTGATGTTTGCTCTTGCGTGTTAGAAGAGTTTTCTTCACCTGCTGAGGATGATGTTGCTGTTTTATTAGACTCACCTTTAGATGAACCTGAAGTCTGACATCCTGCCAATATTAGTAATAAACCAATCATAAATATCCCTAATCTCTTTGCAAATAAAATTTTCATTACAACACTCCTTTTCCCAAACCGAAATAATTACGATTTGTATTATACAATTATCTTGTTCAAAAATCAAAGGGAAAATGCTCCTAATCTCGCTTGAATGTTGCTGGGAGCAGATGGCGATTTCATTAGAATCCTACTTTGTTAATCAGAAATTCTTTTAAAATGCGAAAATCTACGATATTCCATGAGGAGAGATTTGTTGTGAAGTACACCTTTTTAGGAAGAACAGGATTGCGGGTCAGCCGTTTATGTTTAGGTGGCTCGATACAGATGAAAAGACCGCGTTCCATATTATAGATGAAGCGCTCGATAGCGGCATTCCCACAAATGCAGGTGCGGAAGACATAATAATAGCAAAAACCATACCAACATTGTTGGTATGGTTTCTCTCAGATAGGCCCAAAGAAGAGACTCTATTGTACGAATTATATAGCTAGTTGCATTTGTAACCGACAGGGCCGTCTGAACCTGTGTACACATATGTGTCAGACACATATCCAATATTCACGACCCCCCGGGAATCTTTCCACTGGATTTGGTCCCAAATATTACTCGTTCCATACTTCCCGGTAACAGTCGTTCCGTAAGCGTAACAATAGTAAGGAACACGTGAGCCGCTAGGAATGGAAAGCATAATAGGATAGTTTGTACCTGGACCGCTACGCATATTTACAGGCGCACCGCTGCTTGTTGAGACAGTAAAGTACTGAACGGCAAGTGCCTGACTGGAAAAAATGAATAATGATACGATCATCACGGTTAACATACTCAGCTTTTTCAGTTTTGTCAATTGAATCCCTCTTTCTATGAAAATATCACTGTCTTAGTTTTTTGATTTCAGCTTAGACTACCAGCTGCATTTAGGGACTACCGGGCCGTCTGAGCCTGTATACATATATGTATCAGAGACAAATCCAGGAACAATCTCCCCGCTTGCAAGCGTCCGTTCTGTGTAGTTCCAAATATTACTCGTTCCATACTTTCCAGTTACAGTTGTACCGGTTTTGTAGCAGTAGATCGGGATGCGGGTTCCGCTCGGAATAGTAGTTACAATCCCCAAACTTGTACCTGGGCCGCTGCGCATATTTACGGGAGCACCGCTGCTTGTTGAGACAGTGTAATACTGAACTGCTTGTGCATGACTAGAAAAAATGAATAATGACGCCATCATAACGGTTAATAAACTTCCCATTTTTAACTTTCTCAACTTATACTCCTCCTCATCATAAATATCCTGCGTCTGGTTTTCTTACATTCAGTTCAGGAATGATTCGGCAGACCACCTACGCTTCTTTCGTTTACATATATTGATCATATCACCATCAAACAGGTATATGAGAAGTGCCATTATTACTGAATTTTCCGACAGAAGAGAGGATAAAATTTGGGAATACAGGCATTTCAATGCAATCCGAAATAATGCATGAAAGATATGTCACACACCAATTAAAAGCTTGATTACTAGTCAAAATTTTTGATTATCCCTCGGTCAGTTTCTATCATGAGTGGTGCATCTATACTGTATTTATCCGAGAATATCCATCTTCTCCCGACAGGACCTAATAAAATATAGACTCCTTCTTTATACTCCCCCATGAAAAGTAAATGATTTTTTGAGAAAGGTTCATCATTTCTTTGCCGAACTCCCAACTTTAAAAGGTAATCAAAACATTCTTTAACATGATCTGTAGATAAACCAATCTCGCTTATACCTATTACATTGTCGGGCGTGAATACTTTTGACCTCGTTTCCGGAGAAGTTTCTAATCGAGAAATAAACTCAACAATATTACCTGCAGGATCTTCAAAATATATCGATCTTGCCTTTGCATTTGCAAAATACGCTTCATCGTCACCATCTTCTTCAAGTAAATCAACCTTCTTTTTCAGCCATTCTTTAGCTTGTGAGAAAATATTCGAATGGATATTAAACGCAAAATGATAGTAATAGCGATTCACTTCGTCTTGGTGCAAGGTTAAGATGCTTTCTCCCACTTGAAATATGGCTAATGTATCAGTTAACGCCAGCCTTTTAAATTGAAGGATATCTTTATAAAAGCTTACAGTTTGATTAAAATGAGAAACAAATATTTCAAGATTTTTTATTTTCACTATTTCTCCCCCCTCTCTTAATATATCTAAAATGAGAAACAAATTCTTTCTACATTTAGCTTATTTAAGCTACATCATTAGACTGAAAAATAAAGAACCACCTGCACTTGTTTTTCATCCACATTTCGTAGCTTTAACGATACACAGTATGCCTCTTCTATCAGCCAGCAGCCGTAGGATCTCTACTTTTATAGCTTCCAGTCACATTGTGATCTGAAACCACTTTCTGAACTCGTCACCAATGTCATGACTAAAAGCTGCAGAGATTTACTCGTTCTAGTTTTCTACATTAAATGATAGAAAACTTTGCCCCCTTTCTTGTCATGTGTATAGAAATCCTAAAATAATAGCGGATTTTTTATAATATGAGTTTCTTGTCTAGGACACCTTTTTTTCTTCATCATAACTTATGTAGTAAGACAAGATTTTTTGAGTTGGTGATTTTGATGAGCTGCAGCAACGGTGGGTTTAGAAGTGTAGACGAATTCATGTTCGGCTCTCGTAGCGGGAACAACGGTACCAATAGCTTCAATGGCTTCAATGGTTTTCGTGGGGGGCAATGGAGGCAACAATGTAGAAACAATTGTTTCTCCCACAAGAAATGTTGTAAATACGACAACCAATGAACGTACTGTTAGACGTGTTCAGCCGACTCACATTGTTAATGTTAATAGAAATGTTACAAGAGTAGAAAATTACTATCCAGTGACACAATCTACAGAGAATGAAAATATCGTTGAGAAATATGATTGTGGAAGTGACTTAAGAAATCCATGCTGTAAACCAGTAAAAGGATTCAATAGGTAATCATTCAGTAAAGATGCATTTTAGGCATCCTTATGGATGCCTTTTTCATTACCCTATCCTTTCCAATTATAAGATTTTCGGCGTTAATATGAAGAGAAATGAGTTGGTTTCTTTAAAGATAAGCATTTAACAAAACGCTCGTATAAAAAAGGGGGACTTGGAGCGAGTCCCTGAAAATGATAAATAAGAGAGGTTTTCTTCCTCATTTCTTTGTGAACTTGTTTTTTTGCAAATGATCTTCTAACGCTTGTAAAGCCTGATACTCGTCAACGCCATTAGCTCTTATCTTAATGTGGGTATTAGGTTTAATTCCTAGTGACATCACATCAATGAGGGACTTGGGTGTATTTTTCAGATCGACAGATTCCCCTTGATATTCAAGATATATACTGGAGCTGAATTTACAAGCCGCCCGCACTAACAAGGCCGCTGCACGGGCGAAGCCTGTACTCGCGATAATTGTATACTGTTTTTCTATCATTCTCCCGGCTCCTTAGGCCTGGAATTCCCTTAAGGAATTGGAATAGGCCAGTTTTTATTCTTAAGCCCTCTATTCTTTCTCTCAATCCGAAACATAGTATTTTGTTGAATTCCAGCAATATCGTTTTCGAGCATAATTCATGATGACCAACTATTCGGTGAGGTACATATGGTTCTTCTAGAAACTTAACTTCTGCAGGCGTCAATTTAACTGCAAGAGCACCTACGGCATCTTCAAGGTGGGACATTTTCGTAGCACCAATAATAGGAGCTGTTACAGGCTCTTTCTGCAGCAGCCAGGCAAGCGCGATATGAATACGGGGAACACCGCGTTTTTCCGCGATTTCCCCTGCTCTTTTTTGATAAATGTTAACAAAGAAGGAATTGTTTAATTCATTCTAGCCTTACTGGTACTTATCCATGAAAACTTTCCGTTTTAGGTCTGCTTTTGAGTTTGTCCTCATTTTCGCGCAATTTCCCATCATAATCCTCAATTTTTTTATTTAATCTTTTTATTGTTTCATCAATTTCTTTCCGCTTTTCTATCAATCGCTGTCTTTCGTCAGCCAGGATATTTTTGCGGGCTTCTACTGTTCGGTCTCCTTCAGTAAATAACGTTGTATATTCAATTAACGCTTCTATCGTTAGTCCAGCATTTCGCATGCATTTGATGAATTCAACCCATTTGATATCTTCTTCATCATAATCGCGGATTCCGCTTTCTTTTCGTTTTACCGGCGGGATCAATCCAACACGTTCATAATATCTGAGCGTTGCGGCTGTTAGGCCAAACTGCTTTGCCACTTGCGTAATATTCATATTTTTCACCTCTTTATCCTGCTGTTTTTGAAGATAACACTTAAAGTTCACTTTAAGTCAAGAAGAAACAAATTTAAACTGCTGACGTATTTCTTAATCTCATTCTTCAGGAGATGCCGTGAATATTCCGCCGCACGTAAAACATTGGCATGGCGCAACAAAAGACAGTTGGCTTGTACATGTAACCATTACTCTTGGAGAGACGGACCTGTTCATGATGAATGGTATGATACATGATAAAACGAACGCATCGAGTCAATTGATTCGATGCGTTTTTTTATATGAGCGGCCGTACAGAATTTAATACTTAAGTGTTAAAAAAGCATTATTTCTTCAATAATTGTGTTTACTCTTAATCTTTTATAAAAATATGTTTCTAAAAAAACTCTTGCCTTAAAGTGGACTTTAAGGTTTAAAGTGATGTTGAACACACATGACAAACACCAAGTGACATGTTCTTATCTGGAAACTGACTATATGAAAGGAAGGTCTGTATGTGTAATCATTATAAAACTCGTGTATTAAGCGTACCAAATGCTAAAGCGAAATTTGAACAGACGACAATTGAAAGAAGAGAATTACGGCCGCACGACGTCTTAATCGACATTAAGTTCAGCGGTATTTGCCATTCCGATATCCACAGTGCGTTCGATGAATGGGGCGGAGGAATTTTTCCGATGGTTCCCGGTCACGAAATCGCCGGAGTTGTGGAGGCTGTGGGAGCAGAAGTCACAAAATTTGCTGTCGGAGATCGCGTTGGCGTCGGCTGTTTTGTTGACTCCTGCGGAGAATGCGAATACTGCCTCAGCGGTGAGGAACAGTTCTGCACTAAAGGTGTTGTCCAAACTTATAATTCACTGGACTATGATGGAAATCCGACGTATGGCGGGTACAGCCAAAAAATCGTTGTCACTGACAGGTTCGTTGTTCGGATACCGGACAGTTTGGAGATGGATGTTGCCAGCCCTCTACTGTGTGCAGGGATTACAACCTATTCCCCTCTAAAACACTGGAACGTCGGCCCAGGCAAAAAGGTTGCGATTGTAGGGGTCGGCGGGCTTGGTCATTTGGCGATTCAATTTGCGCATGCTTTGGGTGCAGAGGTAACCGTCCTGAGCCGCTCTATGAATAAGAAAGAGGAAGCCCTTGAACTAGGGGCTGACCATTACTATGCAACCAGTAATCAAGCTACATTTACTGAATTGGCCGGGCGTTTTGACGTAATCTTAAATACAGTATCCGCGAACCTTGATGTAGATGCCTATTTATCAATACTTCGGATAGACGGAACCCTTGTGAATGTAGGGGCACCGGCCGAGCCGGACAAATATAGTGTATTCTCCTTAATCATGGGCCGCCGCAGCCTAGCGGGTTCTCTTGTCGGCGGAATTGCAGAAACACAAGAGATGCTTGATTTCGCTGCTCAGCATGGCATTGCACCTAAAATTGAGGTGATTCGTGCCGATCAAGTGGATGAAGCATATGAGCGTGTTCTTCGCAGTGATGTACGCTACCGATTCGTTATTGATATCTCTACATTATGAGTCGGAATAGTTGTAAAAGGTGAGGTAGCCATACTATTGGCTACCTCGCCTTTTATTTACTGCACTCCGCTCCACAGGACGTGAAAATCATTTAAAAAGTCTATTTTTTAAAAAAGAAATAAGTTGAGAAGAGCGCTAATCCTTCTGCCTCGTTTTGGCGGCGATGTTACCATATGAAAACCATCTCAAGCAAATATTTTGAAGGAAGATGAACGTGCCTGTTATTCTATGGTATATAGGAAATCATAGGAGGTATAAATATGAGCAAAAAAATTGCTGTTCTCGTTACAGATCAATTCGAAGATATCGAATATACAAGTCCGGTAAAGGCATACGAAGAAGCTGGCCATAGCGTGGTTGCCATTGATTTGGAAGCACGCAAGGAAGTTACCGGTAAACATGGCGAGAAAGTGAAGATCGACAAAGCAATCTCCGACGTAGATGCAAGTGAATTCGATGCCCTATTGATTCCTGGAGGATTTTCCCCAGATTTGCTTCGCGGAGATGACCGGCCGGGTGAATTTGCGAAAGCATTTGTAGAAAATGAGAAACCTGTTTTCGCTATTTGCCACGGCCCGCAGGTACTCATTGATACGGATCTTCTGAAAGGCAAAGACATCACTGGCTACCGCAGCATTCGCAAAGACTTGATCAACGCTGGTGCAAATTACAAAGACGAAGAAGTAGTCGTCAGCCACAACATTGTAACAAGCAGAACACCTGATGATTTGGAAGCATTTAACCGCGAATCATTGAACCTGTTGAAATAAGAAAAAGGCACAGACAGTTTGAGTCTGTGCCCTTTTTTATAGAGAAAGTGTAAGAATCTCTATTCTCCCTTCATTTAAAATGCCTCTTTTGTCTTTTCTAATCAGCCTTTGCGCTGACATTCTGAAAGGCTGCTGTAGCATCCCAAACGTTCAAGCCAAATTGACCTTCTGAGAATGCAGAATCTTCAGCATCTATGACTAGACGGTCATCCAAATATATTTTAAAGTGAGCGCCATGAGCCACAGTTTTCAGATGATATTTTTTATTTATATCTATTGGTGTTTGGTGTTCGGCAATAACAGAGGCAATCCCGTCCTCAAATTTAAAAAATTTCACAAGATCATGTTTCGCATCCACATTGGCTACATAACCGTTTTGTGCGTCTTTATCAGAACGAAACACAAGAGCCCCTGCCCCTTTTCCGTTCCCATCCTTAATGATTATATCGGATTCATAAGTGAAGTCAGCTCCTGATGCTGAAGACATCATGAAGGAATCGCCGTCTGATCTTCCTTGTTTTCCATCAATTGTGTCGGCCCACGTACCGTTTACAGTTGTCCAGCCAGTCAAATTGGATATAAACGGTGACGCTCCCCATGCTTTTTTTAAAGGATGAATCGTTAGAGAGTTTACCTTAGCACGGCCATTAACAGCATATAATTCAAGACCTTTGCTTGAACTATCCGGAAGAATGATGTCAGTCAACACCTGTTGCCCGTCATTACCAAATACTTCGACTGAAGAGCGGTCAACAAAAATACGCATTTTAATCTTTCCATTTACCGGCTTCAGCGGAGCTGCTTGCTTCCCAGTGTTAAAGGTTGGATTAAAGGTGACATTTCCGGATCGGCTTCGGTCAACGAACAGTTTGCCGCTCTTTTGATGATAACCGACTTTTGTATATTGATTTCTCCCTGTTCGAACCTTAAAACCGAATTCAGAAGCCGAACCTGGATTCACTTGAAACTCTGCATTCATTTCATAAGCATCTCCAGATATACCCGCCAATACATTACTGCTCTCTGGCGATATAATCTTATTTTTCCACTTCTGCGCGGCTCCCCTGATAGATTGCAGCTCTGTTACTGGTGTTTGAATAACTCTGATCCCTTTAGAAAACGCTTTCAATTTTACTTCTCTTGGAATAGTCATTGCACTTCTCCATGGAGATGTAGGAACATCGTTGGCATATTGCCAATTGCTCATCCACCCTAGCCAAAGCCGCCGTCCATCTGAAGAAGGAACATCGGACCAAGAAACAGCCGCATAAAAGTCTTTACCGTAGTCGGTCCATAATACTTTGTCTGACGGGTTTTCGTTCTTGAAAGTTGTTCCATCAAAACTTCCTACAAAATATTGCATGCCTGATCCTCCTGAAACCGCACCATTTCCGACACTGACTTGCATCACCCATTTCTTTTGTTTCGGATTGCCGTCTACAGGAAGTTCAAATAAATCCGGACATTCCCATACGCCTCCATGACTTCCTTGTCCTTGTCCAAACTCACTTGCATATGTCCACTGCTTCAAATTTTTCGATGTATAAATGAGAATTCGGTCACCAGCTGCCAGGACCATCACCCACTTTTTATCTTTTTCATACCAAAACACTTTCGGATCGCGAAAATCTTTTTTTCCCGGGTTTGGAATGACCGGATTACCTGAGTATTTCGTCCACGTTCTGCCTTTATCATTACTATAGGCGACGCTTTGCACTTGGCCGTCTTCATGATCCTGTGTATATATAGAGACAAGCGGCTTCTCCTTTCCGGTTTGAAAACCGCTTGTATTATTCCAATCGACCACTGCGCTCCCGGAAAAAATTGTGCCTTTTTCATCAGGTGACAGCGCTATGGGAAGGTGCTTCCAGTGAACTAAATCCTTGCTTACTGCATGGCCCCAATGCATCGGCCCCCATTGCAAACCGTATGGATGATGCTGATAAAACAAATGATACTCCCCTGCATAATAAACCATTCCATTTGGATCATTCATCCAGTTTGCCTCTGGTGTGAAATGATATTGAGGACGGTAATCCTCATCATAGTAGCTTGAATCGGCTGCACTTACTGGCAGTGCCATAGTAAACAGCATGGTGAATAGGATCACGACTTGAATTAGCTTCTTTTTCATTCTGATTTTCTCCTCTCTAACATTTGAAAACATTCAAGAGAGACATCTGCATGAGTGATCCGTGATAAAAGCTGTATCGAATGATGAAGAGGTTATGAGAAAGACTTCTGCAGGTTCTCCCCTTTTTACCCGTTAAGCGCTTATGCCAGAAATCCAGCCCAATAGCCAAGAATACCGATCACAAATATGCCAACTATAATAAGGAGCGGATTTACTCCTTTTCGCAGCATCCATGCCACTAATAAAGTCAATCCTAAAGGCAGCACCCCCGGCATAATGCTGTCTAAAATATTTTGCACAGTTTGAACGTCAACTTTTCCGTTATCATCTTTAATTCTTGAAACAACGATCGGGATGTTGATGGTGGTCCACTTGGAGACCAAAGCCCCCATCACAAATAACCCGAGGATGGAAGCACCTTCTGTCAGTTTTTGAATACGATTCCCTGCTAGATCCTGCAGAATCTCCATCCCTTTTACATAGCCATACTTTAAACCGTAATATTTTGTGGTTAATCTGATGGCATTCAGCAGGAAAAAGAACAGCAGAGGACCGGCAATGTTTCCGCCTAAAGCAAGAGAAGCCCCTAAAGCAGCCAATACGGGGCGTACGGTTCCCCAGAAAATAGGATCGCCCACACCCGCTATCGGACCCATTAAACCGATTTTCATCCCGCTTATTGCTTTCCCGTCTATTCCTTTATTGTTCGCCATTTCTTCTTCCATGGCAGCTGTCACCCCAAATATGGGTGCGGACAGCCACGGATGTGTATTAAACCATTCCAAGTGGCGCTGCAAAGCTGCGTTTCTTTTCGCTCCCGGACCGTACAATTTTTTTATCGCCGGTATCATCACATAGCAATATCCCATTGCCTGCACACGTTCAAAGTTAAATGAGCCGAGCAAGAAATTCGAACGGATAAACATACTGAAAATGTCTTTCTTTGTTAATCTTTTTTCTTTCTCCAATTTTCATCCCCCCTCGTTCTTATGCATCAAGATCGTCATCATCATCATAGACAGCTGCATTGCTGCCGTCTGCGGCTGCGGCGACTGCCCCGTGGGCGCTATTTTTTTGCATAACCTGCTGGTATAAAAGCGCCAGACAGAGACCAAGAGCGCCAAATCCTACTAAATTGAAATCGGTAAACGCTGCCAACAAAAAACCAATATAGAAAAATGGCTTAAGATAAGGGATATTCATCATATTGATCACCATTGCATACCCCACAACAACAATGATGCCTCCTCCTATTTGCAAACCTTTAGTAATGACTTCCGGAATATTTCCCAAGAACGCCTGAACAGCGCTCACACTGATTAAGGCCACAATCAAAGTCGGTATCATGACACGCAGCGCTTGAAACACCATGGCGGTAACATGCATAATTTCAATTCCTTTGATATTCCCCTCCCTGGCATATTTATCAGCACGGTGAATGAAAAAGACAGTAATCGTTCGGACAAAAATAGTAAGCGCTTGACCTGCAGCTGCCAAAGCAACAGCGACGGCAATGCCTTCACCAATGCCTTGATCAGCGGTAATCACTAAAATGGTTGAAATCACAGAGGCAATGGCTGTATCAGGCGCCATGGCGAGGCCGACATTCATCCAGCCCAGCGCCATCAGCTCCAGCGTTCCTCCTAAAATGATTCCTGTTTTTAGATCACCAAGCACAAGGCCAACCAAAGTGCAGGCAATCAGCGGACGGTGTGTTTGTCCTTCATCCAATACACTTGCAATACCTGTAATGGCTGCAATGATTAACAACAAAATAATTTGTATTGAAGTCATCATCTCATCCCCTTGATGATTTTGTTACATTTCTCAAAATCTCCATAAAGTCTTCACTGGTATCAGAAGGCAGCTGCCTCAATTCCAGTGTGACGCCTAATTCATTTAATGTTTCAAACGCCTCTGTATCCTCTTCAGTTACGCTGACTGATTTGGTGATTTGCCGGCGATTATTCTCAAAACGCATCCCTCCGACATTTACGGTTTTGATAGGGACGCCTGCTTCTATGAGAGATACAATATCGGATGGGTTTTCAAACAGCAGCATCGCCGTTACCCCTTCGTAGCGCGGACTATGAAACGCCTTTGCCATTTTAGAAATTGATACGGCACTCGCCTTTACATTGGAAGGAGCAACAGATAGGATCAGGGTTTTTCTCATTTCATCCTGCGCAACGTCATCTGACACAACGATGATTCGGTCTGCTGCATGGACTTTAATCCATCTTGTCAGGATTTGGCCGTGAATAAAGCGGTCATCAATTCTTGCCAATGTAATGTTCATCATAGTTCATCCTCTCTTTTTTCTTCACAAACTGTTTTTGCTTTTTCTAAATGTTCGCTGCAAACTTGAAAGCTTTGCTGGCTCATTTTTTTTAAGTGATTCAGCAATTCTTTGAGTTTCAGATGTTCTCTCAGGCTTAAAACCTCCAGTAGTATCGGCAGGTTTATGCCGGCAGCCATATCCATTCTTTGATCCTTAGCGATGAAGGAAGCCGCTGCGTTATACGGTGTGCCTCCAAAAATATCAACTAAAAAAAGCACCTCATTTTCTTTCGGAATATCCTGAAGCGTCTGATGATATTTTTCTTGCAGCGTTTGGATGCCCTCTCCTTTAAAAAACGGCACCGCTATCAGATGATTTTCTTCACCGAATATCATGCCTGAAGATTCTTTTAATGCTATGGGAAAGTCCCCATGTCCGCTAATAATGACTGAAATCATAACACGATTGCTCCTTTCCTTTTTCGTACACCCATTTATAATGCAAGTATCGTGCCAAAGAAGCTGTGTTAAGCGTTTTCATTTGTTTTGCAGCACATGAAGAAAGCTGATTGAAAACACATGTGAATACAAAAATAAACCTGTATTAAAATGGCGTTCCATTTAATACAGGTTTACGTAAAAAAATCGTTTTTAACACATGTGGCCATGTACTTCGTCAGCAAAAATGGCGGCTATAAATAATTTTTCATCATCGCTTATGTTCAGCCCCAATTTTTGTTCGTAAGGGATTAATGTTCGCTCTGTCACCTCAAAGATCTCTTTCAGCTGATCGGTTATTTCGTCTTCTTCGGAAAAAGCAATCGGATTCTGTTTAATCACCCTTTCAAAGGCAAAAGCTGTATGCATAATCACTTTGATCATCACTGTATTATTGAAAATGATGCCTAGTTCATCTTGAATGGTCTGAAGCCACTCTAATAAGATTTCTATAATGTGATGGGGGTTCAAAAAAACCAGATACTTTTTCAAACTATCCTCGCAAAGCTCCCGTACAATGATGTTTGTGCCCGATAATCCATTACTCATCGGGATGCTTCCTTTTGTGATCGCCTGTTGGATCATCTTCTCTCCTTCTCCTCCAATTAATACCTCCAATGATACATGCGGAGCATTGATTTTAGGATCTTTTGTTCCTACTGTCGCAAGGATCTCATACTCTTTTTCGATTTCTTTGATGCTGTTTGCCAATTTAATCGATGATACGGTCAATATGTGGATGGGAACATCAGAGGCCTTGTTTACGATCGTTGTTAAGATGTCTTCCAGCTTTTTTGCCGTTCCGCTGCCTGTTGTGCAGATTGAAACCAACGCCCTCTTTTTTCCTGGTGAGGCGGCAGGCTGCCGATCCCATAACTCAATAAAATCCTTTGTGACCGAATCATATATGGCATGTAAATGTAAATTCAGATAGTTCACCTTTCTGACGGCGTCCAGCACCATTGAGGTCGTGACATTGCTGATTGTTTTGATTTTGATGCCTGTTTTTTCTTCAAGCTTGCTTTCCAGCATTGCAAGTGACCCCATGTCAACAAGCATTAAAACACCTTCACCTTCATCTACCTGCTGTATTTTTCCCGCTAAGCGCTCCATAATTTCCGCAGGTGAAACAGAAAGGGGCATATCAACGGCCGCAATTGGGGTGCTTCCTAAAAGCTCCGTCGCTACTTCTACCATGGAACTCGCCATGCTATTTCCATGTGCGGCAACCACAATCCCTACTCTTTTGTTTTCTTTTAACGTTTTGATGGAATGAATCAGCATCGTTAAGTAGATGACTTCTATTTCCGGGACGGTTACTCTGAAGTGTTCCTGAATTTTGTCTTTAAATATGAGCGCCACCTGATACTCTTTCACATGGGTATCACGGATTTCATCCGTTTCCTGCGCATTTAAAATATCAATTTGCTTACCGCGTTTTAAAAATGAATCGATATGCATACTTAAAAAATAGATAAATTTACGGTCAAATGTGCAATTCAGTTCATGTTCAGCAACTTCTTTTAATTGCTTCGTCATTTGAATCACGCCGTCCTCAACAAATGTCAGCAGGTTGTCATTTCGGAACGCGCTTTGATTAAAAAAGCTTCTGACATGCAAATGAATATCCGTTAAAATATATTGGTTTATTTCCTTTTTGGACAAACCTTCTTTGTTTAGCACTTCGACCTTTTCTTCTATCAAATGATACAAATTAAATGATAGATCATCATCAATTTTTGTTGTTTCATCTTCTACTATCGGGGATATGATGGTTGTGATATTGACATATTCAGAAATCGTTTTGCTTCTTTTCATGTTTTTGCTGCTTGACATCCAATCTTGCTTGATTTCATCCGGGAGATCCCGAACGGTCAGTTCAACAACTTCATCTCTGTCAAGATTATGTAAGAATCCATGTGCACAAACTAACTGCACATTTGATTTCAGCTGTCCCACATTCCCAAACTTCGCAGAATGAATCAATGCATTATATACATCGATATGCACACTTAGATTCTTCTTAATACGCTCTGCTTCTTTCCCTAATAAAAACGTTGTGAGATCAACTCTCTCTTTAAGAGATCGTTCTTCCAGCGATGGAATATGAATCGTCATTGGAATTCTCCGCAAAAATGTTTTTAATAGAGCAGAATTAGGGTTTTCGGTAGTTGCGCAAATAAATAATACTTTCGATGTTCTTTTATGTTCAGTTTCTCCAAGACGGTTATAAGATCCGCTGTCGATAAAATAAAACAGCATTTCTTGTCCCTCAGGCGGAAGACGATGAATTTCATCCATAAACAGAATGCCCCCGTCGGCCTGCTCAACTAAACCGGCTTTATCTTCGCTGGCACCGGTAAATGCTCCTTTCTTATGACCAAATAATTGAGAGAGCAATAATTGAGGATTGTTATAGTAATCTGCACAGTTAAATGTGATGAACGGAGAACCAGCCTTCAAAATGTCAGAGTAAATCGCAAACTGGTAAATCCGGTTCGCAAAAAGGGATTTACCGGAGCCTGTTGGTCCTAAGAGAAGCATGTGCAGACCGTGCGGAGGATAAAAAACAGCTGCTTTTGCTTGAGAAATTGCTTTCTTCAAACTGCCTTTTGCTCCAATCATAAGTTCAAGAGGATTCGTAGAAATATTTTGATCGTTCTTTTTTTGATTTTCAGAAAGCCCCTTCAGTTCTTTCACTTCCATTATCTCTGTATTCCATTTTTTGTTGAATGCCCTTTCCACTACTTCCACTGGAATGTAGCGCACGGGAAACGTTTTAATTTTTATTACCTTTTTGGACCGCACGAGATTGTTTAATTCAAAACTGACATTGGACCGCTCTATCTTCAATTGCTGAGCAATTTCCTTTGCTGAATTTCCCTGTACCTTTAAAAGATGATCTAAGCTGGAGTCATGAAAATTATGCATGAGCTGATGGTATATTTTATCAATTCTTTTCATCTATATCATCCTTTGTCCTTATTAGTCAAAATTGAAAAAACGGACATCAGTTTTATGCCTTGTACTGAGGATCTCATCTCATTCTATGGCCTTGCGTCCGCACTCGGATTTTCTTTTTCAATATTCTGTGAAATGTTTTTGTATGCAGGAACAATAGCACGTATCTCAACACAAAAGCTTGCACCGATTAAAAAATAATTTCGTTATTTGTCTAAACAAACACCCTTTTTGGTGTTTTTGATCTATGATTCACTCAGGTTGTCCCCCTTCAAAAGTAATAATTCGTAAACAGTTTACCACTCTCCGTGAACATATTGGTGACAAAGTTCTGATACTTCAGAAAATACATCTTAAAGATCAGGGCAAATAACCCAAAACTTAATCTCTTGTCATTATAAACATGACTGAATGTAAACTCTCTATTCTTCTTATAACATTATTATTTTAATAAAAAATAGTGGGATATATTATTAGAGCGGCAGAAAAGAAATCCTTTACTCATCCTGATGGATATTACACCTTATAAAAATAGAAAAGAAAGATAGATACATTAGTTACATTTAATTAAAAAAATCAATAAAATTTAAAATAATATAGTTTCCTGTTATAATGATAGATAAAAAATTTAGGAAGCTATGATTCCTAAACAACCAAGATAACTATATTTTTTATTGGAGGAAAACATAAAGTGACGGACGATTCCACTATGGACAATTCTCTGCACAAACGGAAATTGTCCAGAGGCCTTAAAAACAGGCACATACAACTCATAGCGATTGGGGGGGCAATCGGAACTGGTTTATTCCTAGGATCAGGGAAATCAATACATTTTTCAGGACCCTCTATTTTATTTGCTTACATGATCACGGGCGTATTTCTCTTTTTTATTATGCGTTCACTGGGAGAGCTGCTCTTATCAAACGCGGGATATCACTCTTTTGTTGATTTTGTAAGTGATTATTTAGGAAATATGGCAGCATTTATTACCGGCTGGACGTACTGGTTTTGCTGGATCTCACTTGCTATGGCTGATTTAACAGCTGTCGGTCTTTATACCCAATATTGGTTTCCTGGTGTACCCCAATGGATGCCAGGGTTCATTGCGCTTATGATGTTGCTCATCATGAATCTAGCGACTGTAAAACTTTTTGGTGAATTGGAGTTCTGGTTCGCATTAATCAAAATCATCGCAATACTGGCACTGATTGTTATCGGTATTGTCTTGATCATAAAAGGATTTTCCACACAGTCAAGCATAGCCTCCTTCACAAATCTTTGGAGTCACGGCGGCATGTTTCCAAATGGTTTACATGGATTTATCCTCTCATTCCAGATGGTCGTGTTTGCATTTACGGGCATTGAACTTGTGGGGCTTACTGCAGGCGAAGCAGAAAACCCAGAAAAAGTAATCCCTAAAGCAATTAACAATATCCCTATTCGAATTTTGCTTTTTTATATTGGCGCTCTTCTTGTGATTATGAGTATTTATCCATGGAATATCATTAATCCTGCTGAAAGCCCATTTGTTCAAGTATTCTCAGCGGTCGGTATCATAGCAGCCGCCAGCATCATTAATTTTGTTGTACTGACATCTGCTGCTTCAGCTGGCAATAGTGCTTTATTTAGTACAAGCCGGATGGTATACTCGCTTGCCAAGGATCATCATGCACCTGACCCATTGCAAAAGCTGACTGCCTCAAATGTACCAAGCAATGCATTGTTCTTTTCAGCCATTGCCATTCTTATTGGTGTTATTCTGAACTATGTAATGCCAGAGCAAGTCTTTACGCTTATCACAAGTGTTTCTACTATATGCTTCATCTTTATTTGGGGCATTATTGTGATTTGCCATTTGAAATATCGGAAAACAAGACCGGATGCAGCAAAGGTGAATACATTTAAAATGCCGCTTTTTCCATTATCCAATTACGTAACACTGGCTTTCCTGGTGTTCATACTGGTTGTGCTGGCACTCGCGAAAGATACGCGTGTTTCCCTATTTGTCACTCCAGTTTGGTTTCTCTTATTGATGATTGCTTATAAAGTTCGTCATACTAAGTGAAATCATAAAAAAGACAAGGGAGTTGTTTATCCCTTGTCTTTTTTGTGTGCTGCGAGGCACTGGATATTCCATGTTTTACGATCCCGCTCATTTAGTGTCATGATCTTTTCCCGTACAAATGTCTCCAAATAAACGTATGCTGAAGATAAAAACATACCTGCCTCCGTGATTTAATCTCCATATTTAGCAAAAGACTCCGTTCAAAATATGAACGGAGTCTTTTGGTAAGTGGCCGTGACATCAATTTAAACCAGTTTTAATACCAAACCCAACTAATATGATTCCCGTTATTTTTTGAAAAGCTTTCTGGAACTTGGGATTTTTCATCCATTTTTTTGCGTAATCAATGATATAAACGAGAAAGAGGAACCATAACACCGCTAATAGGGTGAGAATTGAAGCTAAAATAATAAGCTGCTGGTTTACATTTCCCTTCAGATTGATAAATTGGGGCATGATCGTGACATAGACCAAAACCGTTTTGGGATTGAGAATGTTACTGAGTGACCCTTGCATAAAGGAAGATTTATAGTGTCGTTTCGGAGAAATTGCTGCGGTTTTTGCTTGAGCTTGCATGTCGTCTAAAGAAAACATATTTTTTGCAAAAAAACTTTTTATCCCTAAATAAATTAAGTATGCTGCTCCCAAATATTTGATTGTTGTAAAAAGAATCACCGACTTGGCAATGACCATTGATAAACCTAGAATGGCAATAACCGTCCAAAAAGATAGTCCCGTTGCCAATCCGAGAATATTATATCGGCCAGCCTTTGCGCCATATCTAAGGGTATTTTTCATAACAAGCATCGTATCTGCTCCTGGAATGATAACCATCACGGCAGCGATCGGTATGTATGCGAGTAAGCTGTGCATGTTCTTTCCCCCTTTAAATGAATCCCCTTAACATATAGTGACTACTAAAGTAACTCCCTACAAAAAAGTGTATCAATACGTTTGGAAAAAATCAATATGGTTTGTTAAAATAGCGATTACAAAGGCAGCGACTGCTCTTTATATTGGAGGATGTATGAAGGAAAATATGTTAGACATTTTAAAAAACCTCAATTTTACCGAATATGAATCAAAAGCTTATCTGGCATTATTGCAAGAATCGCCTTTAACCGGTTATGCGGTAGCCAAAAATTCCGGCGTGCCTCGTTCAAAAATATATGAAGTCTTGGAAAGCCTTGTCTTAAGAGGAGATGTTTTTGTAAGCCACGGAAACACGCCTCAGTATGTCCCTGTACCCGCTAAAGAACTGATTAAAAACCGACGGCTCAAAGCGGAAGAGAATTTTGACCAGGCTGAAAAATACTTTGAAAAATTCGAACAGACCGCAAATGACCGGGAAAATATCTGGAATATCACCGGACGCAGTGAAATTCTTGAAAAGGTGAAGGCTTGTATATTATCAGCAAAAAAAAGAATCCTCTTGGAGATCTGGAAAGAGGATTTCAAAGAGGTGGAATCAGAGCTGAGACAGGCGGCAAATAAAGGTGTCATTGTCACCATTATTGCCTACGGAGATATCGCATCTGATTTTGCTAATGTGTACCTTCATGATATGAGCAGTGAAATTACAGAAGAGTATGACGGACGGTGGCTTGTATATAGCGGAGATGATTCAGAAGTAGTAGCAGGTATTGTCTCTCTTGGCAACGATAGCCGTGCTGCATGGACGATGCATGTAGGTTTAGTCATGCCTATTACAGAAGTGATCATTCATGATCTGTATCTCATGGAAATTATGAAGAAGCATAGAGGGCTTTTAGAAGATAGTTTTGGAAAAAACCTCATCCAGTTACGACGCAAATTTTCAATCCACTCAGATTTTAAAAAACATTACTTGGAATAGAACACATGATATTTCCTGTATACCATGTAACCAAAAAACATGGCTTGTATCAACAAGTCATGTTTTTTTATGAACTCCCCCATTAATAGGGTCTTTTCCGTTTATTTTTAAGCAATTGATCCTCCCCTCCCGCTCCTGATCACTTTTTTTTAAAAAATAATATCTGCGCAAACTATTTTTCAAACTGCCCCGTCTATCCTAGGTAACATCCTACGATATACGTATATTCAAAAAGGAGCCCTTTATTGCAATGAAGAAAAAACAAACAATAAAAGCGTTGCTTGTCACGTGTATAACTGACCATAAGCAAGATTTCTACAGATTAGCCTTCAGTTATGTGAAAAATCAAGATGACGCATTAGATATTATTCAGGAATCTATAAAAAAAGCGCTCAGCTCAGTTGAAACGGTCAGAAACCCTGAGACGATAAAAAGCTGGTTTTATAAAATCTTAGTACGTACAGCTATTGATTTTTTACGAAAACAAAAAAAGTTAAAGGTGATGGATGACGAAACGATTGAGTTTTTAAGCTCAGGAAAGGAAGATCACTATAAGGACACTGATCTTCATGAAGCGCTCGACGAATTGCCGTCCCACTATAAAACAATTATTATTTTGCGTTTTTTTGAAGACCTCAAACTAGAAGAAATTGCGGAAATTACAGGGGAAAACTTGAATACCGTCAAAACGCGCCTTTACAGAGCATTGAAGCTGATGCGCATTCAGTTGACGAAGGAGGATCTTTCTTAATGGATAAGAGATTACAGCAATTAAGAGAAGAATATAAAAATGTCCAGATTCCTAAAGAACTGGATATCATTGTCGAAAAAGCCCTTCAGCAAAAACCAAAAAAGAAAAGAATCGTCATGTGGCCGACATCAGCAGCTGTCGCGGCAGCTATTTTATTCACTGCACTTGTCAACATCAACCCAGATGCAGCTCAAGCTATGTCAAAAATCCCTGTCATCGGCAAGATCGTCAAAGCCATCACTTTTATTGAGATCAAAGAAGAGAAAGATGAATCAAGCATCGATGTCAAAACGCCTGCTCTGTCGGGACTTTCTAATAAAGAGCTTGAAAACAGCATCAACCAGAAATATTTGAAAGAAAGCAAGCAGATGTATAAAGAATTTATACAGTCCACATCCAAAAATAAAAAAGGACATCTCAGCATCTACAGTGATTACGAGACAGTAACAGACACGCCAGATTTAATTTCTATTCGGCGTGATATTGAAAAAACACAAGCATCATCTTACACACAAAGCCGTTATATCACAATTGACAAAAAGAATGATATCTTACTTACATTAAAAAGCTTATTTAAAGATGACCGCTATATCAAAGTCATCAGCCAAAACATCAAAGAACAAATGAAACAGCAAATGAAGGAAGATCCAAATAAAATCTATTGGGTCACTGACGAGGATGCAGAACCATTCAAACACATTCAGCCTGATCAAACGTTTTATATTACAGAAGACCATAAACTTGTGATTTCATTTGATGAATATGAAGTTGCCCCCGGCTATATGGGCGTTACAGAGTTTAAAATTCCGACCAGCGTCATCTCAAATCTGCTCATGGGAGAACGTTATGTTCGATAACAGAAAAACATCCATGTCATCATCTGTGTCATGGGTGTTTTCCCTTTCGCAAAGGGACCTGACAGATATCAAGAAGGCCGTAACCTTGCAGCCAAAACAGCGAGAATATCTGCACATTATTGGAGGAATACCATGTATCACAAAACACAGCATCACCGCTACATCACTGGACTCGATGGCCTTCGGGCTTTTGCCGTCCTGGCAGTTATCGCTTAAAACCTAAACTTCAATTGGGCTAACGGTGGCTTCATTGGAGTTGATATCTTTTTTGTATTATCAGGCTACTTAATTACATCTATTATACTGCCGGCACATGGAAATAATATCAGCCTTGATTTTCGGGACTTTTGGGTGCGCCGAATTCGGCGGCTTCTGCCAGCGGCTTACCTTATGATCATTTCCGCTGTTATTTGGGTCGTCGTGTGCAACCGAGAACTTTTGCACACTGTGCGCGGAGATGCCATCTCTTCTCTCTTTTACATGAGCAATTGGTGGTTTATTTTTCATAAACTCTCGTATTTTGATAGCTTCGGATCCCCGTCACCGCTTAAAAACCTTTGGTCATTGGCAATTGAAGAGCAATTTTATATTGTATGGCCGATGTTCTTGGTTGCTGGAATGTACATATTTAAAAACCGTGCGAAACTGGCGGCAGCGGTATCGTTGCTTGCGCTCTGTTCAGCCGTGATGATGAGCGTACTGTATGAACCCGGCGGAGATCCGAGTCGCGTGTACTACGGCACAGATACTCGTTCGTTTGAACTTCTCATAGGATGTGCTCTGGCTCTGATATGGCCGATGAAAAGGCTGTCTTCCAACAGGCTGCCATGCAAACTGAAGCGCCTTTTGTATGGCACAGAACTATCGGCGTTTTGTATTTTAGTTTTGTGTGTCTATTTTACAGATGAATACGAACCTTTTCTTTACAGAGGCGGAATGTTTTTAATAAGCATTACCGCAGCGGTCCTTATTGCATGTGTATCCCATCCGAGCAGCTTTTTGGGCATTCTGCTGTCATGGAGGCCTCTTCGTTGGCTTGGAACGAGGTCTTACGGTATTTATCTTTGGCACTACCCTGTTATTGTGTTAAGCACGCCGATTCAAGAAATCGGAAACCCTGTTTTTTGGCATATCGCGCTAAAGATCTTCGTTACATTTATACTCGCCGAGCTTTCCTATCATTTCATTGAAAAGCCGATACGGACAGAGGGGTTTAAGTCATTTTTCCGCCGGGCTTTTATTCATAGAATTCGAGAATGGAAAACGACATCTGTCATCAGCAAAATGTCAATTGGCTTCGTCATTCTCGCTATACTTATTTTTGCAGGGGGACTGTCAGGGGTAGCCGGAGAGAAAAAACATCCGCAATGGACGTATAGCACGTCAGAGCATAGAAAGTTGGCAGCATCCGATAAAGACGGAGAAAACAAATCGAAACAAAAAACAACAGCCTCAAATAAAGATCAAGAGGAAACGAGCGCAAAAGGACAGGAGACTAAGAAAAAAAAGGACGAAAAATCTCAGAAAGAACCAGCAGCTGCTGATAAAGAAGTATTAGCTATAGGGGATTCCGTTATGCTTGATATCGCCTCCAGCCTCCGTCAGTCTCTTTCACATGTCACAATTGATGGGAAGGTGGGAAGACAAATGTCTCAAGCTTTAGAACTGACACGGGAATACAAGTCTTTTAATCAGCCGAATAAAGCTGTCATCATTGAGCTGGGAACCAATGGCTACTTTACAAACAGCCAAATCGATCAATTGCTTACATCTTTCTCAAAAGCTCATATCTATCTTGTCAATACGCGGGTTCCCCGGCAATGGGAAAGCAAGGTGAATGAATCTTTGCGGCAGCAGGCTAACACGCATAACAATATTACGTTGGTTGACTGGCATACAGAAGCTCTCCAGCATCCGGAGTATTTCACCCCTGACGGCGTACACTTGGTTCCCCAAGGGGCTGAAGCTTTAACCGCTCTTATCGTTCGGGCAATAAAATAGATTAGCAAAAAAGAGGTCCTGCTTAGACCTCTTTTTTTGCGATGGATCAATTCCAGCTGCGTGCAGCAAATTGCTTTTAAAAAAGAATTGCCGTTCACATTGATGACATGGACCAGGCATAAAACCTAATCTATTGGAAATTTATATTCTGCATTCTAAAATTATTCCTTCCGCTTCGTTCTCAAATTCACCTAATACGATAATAACCTTCGATTCTTTATTCATATTGCCACCCCCTTCGTTTATGATCTATTTATATTACAACATTTTTCAATTTATGTTAATAAATAGGTATAAGAAAACTCACAAACTACCGCCCTTCCTAACTTGAGAAATGGCTGACCTATATATGGTCCTCATCATTTTTATTTCTAGCTGTGAAGCTCTTATGTTTACCTATCGTTTACGTGAGGGTAAGAAAATATAGAATGGAGGGATCATCGTGGAAGCTAATGCAGAAAAAGAGATGAAAAAGCAAATAAATCGATACGAGCTTTTTTTCAAAAAACGATATAAAGTTCTCTATACAGTAAACGATTTTATCATTGGCTTTTTATTTTTCATCGGCAGCTTTTTCTTCTTTTACGATGAATTAATGTCTGCAGGGATATGGCTGTTTGCGGTTGGCAGCTTCCTGCTTTTAATCAGACCGACGATTCGTTTGGTTCATGATTTTCATTACAGAAAACATCTTGAGCGTCTATATCATCATGGAACATCCTCTGACTAGCATGAAGTGTGAGGAAGCGAACAGACTGAAACCTGCGGGGCATTCAAATGCATAGTCTCAAATCGGACAGTCTAACTCAAACGGCATGATGAGATGCAAGAATAAAAAGGAAAAAACGCTTGATTAAGTTTCTAGAAAATTAAACTCCAAGATACAAATATATAACTTTATAACTATTCATTTATAAAAAACCAGAAAAAAACCTAAAGTTTTATATCTTTCGGACGATAATAATAACAAGGCCGGCGCGATACTCCCTATAACATCCTTTTCAGTAGATTTCAATATCGTGCCGGTTTTTTTCACATGCTAAAGCAATCCCGCCATCTCTGGCGGGATTTATTTTTACTTACATTCCAGTCCATACATCTTTTACATAACGTTTTTGATCTTGCAGCTTCTTCAGCCATTCTGCTGACGCTTCCTGACTTGCTCCTTTGTCAGCTTCATAAGCCGCACGCAGTGTGTTCTCTACTTCAGGAGCCATTTGTGCACCATCGCCGCATATATAAACGTGCGCACCTTTTTCGATCAGTGAAATTAATTTCTGTGCATCTTGTTTTAGTAAGTGCTGAACATATACTTTTGGTTCGTCTTCCCTTCGTGAATAGCATCGATGGACTGTTACCAAACCGGCTTTTTCCGCCTGGTCAAGCTCTTCTTTATAAAGATCGTCATGATCAGGACGCCGGCATCCGAAGTATAAATGAGCTTCGCCAAGCGCACTTCCTTCCTTCTTCAGAACGGATCTGGCCTGGATGAAACCTCTGAATGGCGCAATTCCTGTACCCGGTCCCACCATAATCAGCGGGGTTTGGGGATCATCAGGCAGCTGGAATCCAGATTGCGGTGTCCGAATGAAACAGGCAACCGTATCACCTTGACGGAGTCCGGCTAAGTAATTGGATGCAACGCCCTTATATTCCCCGCGTCCGCTCCAAGCTGAGGCCTTTACAACTCCCACCGTCATACTGACCCTATTTGCTTTGACCTTCGGTGAGCTTGAAATTGAATAATATCTTGGCTTTAGTGATGGCAAAAGCTCTAAAAACCGTTCAAACGGCATTTCACAGGCCGGATAGTCCTCTAACAGATCCAGCATTGTCACACGTTTTGTCAGAACATGTTCCTTGTACATTTCATCACTCGATATAAGTAATTCCAGCTCTTTTTTATGAGGCGGGCATACTGTATATGAAGCCAGCTCACGAAGCTGAAGCCTTGAAGCAGAATCCTGCAGCTCTACGTAAGATGATAATAACTCCATCACTCTGATCGGCCGATCCAGCGGAAGGTGAGCCATATGCGGGCTGCCGTTCATTTTTATCACAGCTTGCGGCTGCAAATCGAATCGGTTGAGAACCCGTTGAACCAGCTCTTGGCTGTTTTTCGGCAATATTCCGATGTGGTCGCCTTCTTTATACGTTTTTGAGTCAGGGAGCTCCAATTCTATATGACGCGTCGAACGCAAACTGCTTGCTGTCTGAAGCTCATGGTTTTCAAGAACGATACCTTCAAACGCGCCATACGCTTTAGCAAGCGGTGTCTCTGTTGCTTCACTGAGGAATGTAATGGATAGTGACGGCTTCGTTTCTTTCTCGGATATTTCATTCACGTGAAAGGCTTCCATTGTTTCCTTCCAAAAGCGGTTTTCCCAAGACTCGCGATGGCTTTCAAAGTCATCGGCCGCATCGCCTTCCCCAATGGATGTCAATCGTGATGCTCCTTTTGATGCCATCATGTCATCGATAAGGCGAGGAATTCGCTGATACGTGCTGGCCCAGCTCCGGTTTCCGCAGCCAAATACCGCATAGGAAACACCCTTTAATTGACCTTCCTCCAACTCTCCCAGCCACTCGACAAAGCCAGAAGCATTATCAGGCGGCGCCCCGTTATATGAGGCAGTCACAATGACAACAGCGCCTTGGTCGGGGAGTTTTCCAATGTAATCATCAAGAGGTGCAGTTTCCGCTGTAAAGCCGAGCCGGCGCCCGTAAGCTGCCAATTCACCTGCCATGCCTTCTGCGGTGCCGAGGTTTGAACCGTAAAGAACGAGTAAAGGTGTGCCGTGTTTAGGTTTTGTCTCGTTTTCCTTCGTTTCGTGCGCGGTGCCAGTCTGTTCTTTTTTCTGAACATTCATTTGGACCGTTTTCCTTGGTTTCACTGTAATTTTAAAATCATCCGGTTTAATTGTTAATGCCTCTTTGATTTTGAGCTCGTAACCAGTGTGATTCATCAATTCAAAGTGCTTTAATACAAGTCCGAGAACCATTGTCGCTTCTTGAAGCGCAAACTGCATCCCGATACACGCCCGCTGGCCGTTTCCAAACGGTTTATACGCATGGTGAGGAATATTTTCAGGGTTCTCAAACCGTTCCGGACGAAAATCTTCTGCATCTTCACCCCAAGCGTTTTGATCTCTGTGAAGTTTTGGGATCAAGACGGAGACGGGCTGTCCTTTACTGATAGGGTATTCGCCGCCTAAAACTGTTTCCTCCTTGGCATAAAGAGAAAAAGCGGGCGCTGTCGGATACAGCCTAAGCGTTTCATTGAGAACCATCCGAACATATTTCAGCTGCTGAATGTGTTTATATTCAGGCGGGTCTTCCGTTAACACGCGATCGGCTTCCTCTTGAGCTTTTTTAAGTTTTTCCGGATGTTTAAGCAGACAGTAAATCGCAAAGGAAAGCAAGCCGCTCGTTGTTTCATGGCCTGCGATTAAAAACGTGATGATTTGATATCTGATGTTTTCATCATCCAGTGTCTCACCCGTTACAGGATCTTTCGCATAAAGCATGAGCGATAACAGATCCTTAATGTTTTGGTCCGGGTTTGCTTTTCGCTCTGCTATAATTCTGTCAACCAGCGAATTCATCACTTCGATATCCTTTTGGAACTGCTGTCTCGTTTTGACCATCATCTTATCCTGCAGGCCCAGTCTTTTTGTTTGGTTCATTCCCTCTTTTAAAGCCCGGAGCATGCTGGTGATAAACGGATGCTGCGTATCACGGTAAAAGCTGTTAAACCGATAGTTAAATCCGCATAACCCGATGGTATCAAGCGTCAGGCGGGTCATATCGTCCGCCACGTCAATTTCTTCATTCGGATTCAGCCGGCTCCATTTTTGAATCAGCTGTGTCGCGATATCCAGCATCATAGAATGATAGCCTTTCATTGCTTTTTGACTGAAGCTCGGCAGCAGAATACGATGGGCTTTCTGCCAATTCGGCTCGTGCGTCCAGCTTGTAAACAATCCGTCTCCTCCGAACTCACGCACTTTCAGCAAGCCTTTTCCAAGGTTTTTGTCAAATCGGCTCTCGTCACACACTTCAGCAACGAGTTCATGGCCTGATACGAAAACGCCGGATACACCAGGAAAATCGAAACGGAAAATCGGCCCTAACTCATCAGCAATCCGCCATAAGGATTGGGAAAGCTGTTCCTTTTCCAAATGCGGGAGGTTTTTTAAAGGTCCGTATGTTTTCGGCTGAGGTATTGCACTTGCCTGTTTCATAAACATCTTCCTTTCTTTATTCTTCTGAAGTCAATGAATGAAGTTTAATCGCGTCCCAGCAGCACTGCTCCAATTCAGAAATCAAATCAGCATTCATCTCTATATCACCTTGTTGCACAAGCTGATACAACTTGAGAAATGCGCCTAATACAATCGCAATTAATACATTGGAGGGCAAGGAGCGGATCACTCCTTCTGTTTTTCCCTTGTTAAAGAAATCGTCAAGCATTTGAGTCAGGTTTTCTATCATTTTTTTGCTTGTTTCATTTAAATAGTGAGCATCCTTTTTCATTTCAAGAAAAAACAGCGCGTAGTCGCTCTCCTTCGTAAATTGAACGAGACAGCAAAATATGTGGCGAAAGCCCTCTCTGACAGGCATTTCAGAATAATTTCGCTTTACCTTTTCTGAAAAACGCTGAATGCTTTCTTGAAACAAAACATTGACGAGTGTTTCTTTGCTGTCAAAGTAGCGATAAATCGTGCCTGTACCAACTTCAGCTCTTTTTGCTATCATTGGGATGGTGGTGGCATCAAATCCTCTTTCCGTAAAAAGCGAGAGCGATGCCTTCATGATCAAATCGTATTTACTGATAAGTGCGGATGCCATGTAAACTTAAAACCTCCGATTCATTTAGGAATGAACATTCATTCCGGTTGTTCATAAATGATATCCACTCTGTCTCGAATCACCTCTTACCCATTCTTATATTTATAGTTTATATGAAAAAAACTTTTTTTAATATAAATGCTATGCAAAAAATATAAAATTAAGAAAATATACCCAAATCCCTGAATGTCAGAAGTCTGGATATATTTCCCGAGAAATTTTTTATTTAACAGCGACAATACAAAGGCACGAATCGCGTCTGATGACAGAAATGTCTCTAAAATGCTGATCTTGCAGCAATTGAATATATTTTTTCTCGTTTTTTTCTGCATTGTTATCAATACTGATGTAAAATCGGCCGTCAATTTGAAGCACTCGATAAATCTCTCTTAATGCGAGCCTGACATCAGTACAAGCCTGAACCGTATGTAAAGAAAATACTTTATTGAAGGTACGGTCTTCAAAGGGGATCCTTTCCGGATGACCATGGAAAATGCCCCCTTGATCTGTTTTCTTTTGCTTTTGGATTGCACGAGATACCTGTCTTACTTTTCGCTTAGAAGAGTCGATGCTTTTTATGCTTCCCTTTTCAAGTTTTCCCGTTATTGTCTTAAAGACAGAGCCGTTTCCGGTTCCAATTTCTAAAATTCTGTCATTTTCTTGTATGTCTATAGAATCAATCATCATATGCTCAATTATTTTAGTTTGCTTATATTTCCCAGAAAATAATTTCAATAGGTTCGCTCGTTTATAAAGTTTGTTTTCTAGCATTTTAAACACCTGCTTTTGGTTTCCTGTGCTTATTTATTATATTAAAAAAATAAACATCGCTTCATTTCTTATACAGAATGAAGATATCAACTAGACGGCAATGTGTTTAGAAATGTTTCAACAGAACTGAACATTTTCATTTTTTCCCGCAAAAAAAGGCAGAAAACAAAATGTTTTCCGCCCGCTTTTTAATGCCAATGATATGGGAACATATACAGCCTTTGCTGCTGCATCGCCGCCAGTCTCTGCTGACGGAATGGATTGCCATAGCCGTGTTTGAAGGAATGCGGCATGGATGCATAACCATGACCTATCGACGGCAGCCTTTTTTGTTGAAAGTTCATCATGCCATCACCTGCCCTTACATAAAGTGCTGCTTTTTTTATGATATGCAGGACGGCATTTCCTTGACAGCTTCATTCGCTACACTTGGTCCTTCTCCATCGTATAATGCATCAATAGTTCCATTTTAAGCATTTGTCATCTCTCCCTTCTGTATTTTGTTTCCTTTTATTAGCGCCAGTTTGTCAAATAAAGATGTTTCAGCTGAGATTCTTTCATTTCATCATAAATCTGCTCGATCTGCTGTTCTTGTTCGAACTCTTCCGGGCTTTTAAACCGCTTGTTAATCGTTAAAGTCAAAAAGAATAGGTTAATCGTCATATCGCTCACCCCCTTTCAAAGTCTGCCCAAAGCGAAATAACCCGCGGCATCTCCCTGCTGCGGGCACATAAAAACCGCAGACAAAAGAAGACACCCATGTCTCTACTGCCTGCGGGGAGTTGCGTATGTCCGACGATTCCGAATTTAATGCGTGCGATAAGCATCGGTTAAGGAAGGACACGGACTCTTCCACAGGCTGAATAAACCATTATAAATTCCTTGTACATTGCGTGAGCCATTAACTGGTCTGCGTCGTTGTCGCATTGTCATTTTGATTCAGCCTCCTTTGCTTTTTTTCTTACTTCGTAAGTATATCCACCAAATTCCATTTTGTAAACATCTTTTTCTAAAAATGGACGTAAATTGTGTGATTCATCGACTGTCTTTGTCCCTTGTTTATGATACCTGTTTCATTTCTTTTCTGGAGCGGTCTTTCTTATGATATGCGATAAAATAGATGAATCCGACAAACACTGCTCCTCCAATAACATTGCCGATAAAAGCCGGAATGAGGTTTCCGATAAACTGCCCCCACGTAAACGAGCCTGCAAAAATGGCAGCCGGAATCACAAACATGTTGGCGACAACGTGCTGAAATCCGATTGCCACAAAGGCCATGACAGGGAACCAGATGCCAAAAATTTTCCCTGCCCCATCTTGAGCACCGAATGAAAGCCAAACTGCAAGACAGACCAGCCAGTTACAGCCAATGCCGGAAACGAGAACCTTGCCAAAGCTCATATCAAGCTTTCCTTGCGCGACAGCAATCGTCTTTTCCAAATATGGCCCCGTTTCGGTTAAGCCGACAAGATGGCCGAAAAAGTAAGCAACAAACAAAGCGCCGATCAGATTCATAATGGTGACGATCACCCAATTAACCGCCAATTCCTTTAGTGATATTTTTCTCGAAAATAACGCCATTGCCACTGACATCATATTTCCTGTAATCAGCTCAGCCCCTGCAAGAACCACAAGTATCAGTCCTACAGGAAATACCGCAGCCCCGATAAAACTGGACATGCTTCCCCATTCTTTCGGAAGATCGCCGATCACCCTGATATCAAGCAAATAACCGAGTGCGATAAAGGCACCGCCTAAAAACCCCAGCACCAAGAGAGACAGCAGCGGAAGCTTTACCTTTTTCATCCCTGCTTCAATTGCTGCTTCTGCTATTTCATCCGGTTTCCGAAAACCCATACTACATACGCCCCCATTGTTTCTCCATTTTTACAGTTATAAAAGAAAAGCATCAAAAAAGGCAGCACTCAAATAACCTGTATCAATCAGGTGTTTGAATGCTGCCTAACTTGTGTGCATACCCATACAACAACATCAAGCAGAATTAAGATATTGATAGAGAATATATACAGTTCGTGCATACATTCCATTGCTTTTGTCCTTCTATAACTGCAGTAAAAACATCATATCAAATGTGACAATTTTGTGTCAATGGCAAATATGCTAGTTAAAAAGGACTTCTTTTTGGTCGTCAATTTTTCGGTCAAAGACAAAAACAGATACGGCGATATTTTCTTCAATTTTGATATCAGAAAACAAATGAACAAGCTTAGCCCCGATCAGCTCCTCCATTCCTTCCGGCGTTTTTTTAGAGTAAAGGTCTTGAATCAGGCTTGTCCGGGCCGCATGCACCATTTCTCTTCCCTCAGGCGTGCGGGCGATAAACTGCTCGCTCGCGCTCAGGTTGCCGTAGAGCGTCGACACAGCCATATTATCTACAAATACCGTGTGAATCCGTTCAGGTCCTTTGCCGAACAATTCCTTGCGAAGTTTTCGAATAATATCATTGAACTCATGAATTTTCTTTGACATGCTGATTACCCCTTCCGATTTTGCCTTAAAAAAGGCCGTTCCCGGTTCCCCTCAGGACATTTCACTTGGTTAAAATTTTCCTGTCATATTGTATTATAATAAATATCACTTTATAATAAAAGCAGTGTTGATGGATTTGTAATAGGATCTTGTTATGAGTCTATCGGTTTATAAAAATCAAGGATTGGTCTGTTAGTAAGACTTGCTAGTGAACTATTCCGCCATGTGTGTTTACACCTTCTGTGAATGAAAGACAGGTGTATCTATACATGGCTTTTTTGACTTCTTGAAAGAAAGATGGAGGGGAATATGAATATGATGGACGATAAGTCGATCAGTGTCCGCGTTGACGGAACAGAAATTCAAGCACGAGCAGGGGCCACAATTTTAGATATTTTAAATGAAAATGGGATTGAGTATCCGCAAATCTGCCACGTCCCAGAGGTTGATCCGATTCAAACATGCGATACATGCATTGTAGAGGCAGACGGCAAGCTGGTTCGTTCATGCTCTACGGTCGCTGAAAACGGAATGTCAATTGATCTTTCGGGAAATCGGGTGAAAGAGGCACAAACCGAAGCAATGGACCGCCTTCTTGAAAATCATTTGCTGTATTGTACAGTTTGCGATAATAACAATGGGAACTGTACACTGCATAATACAGCGGAAATGATGGGGATCGAGCATCAAAAATACCCTTATACGCCAAAAGAAGATCCGTCTTGTGCGGTTGATATGTCTCACCCGTTTTACCGGTATGATCCAAACCAATGCATCGCCTGCGGCCAGTGTGTTGAGGTGTGTCAGAACCTTCAAGTCAATGAAACACTCTCTATCGACTGGGAACGCGAACGTCCGCGGGTTATTTGGGATGAAGGAGTTTCAATCAATGAATCTTCTTGTGTCAGCTGCGGCCAATGTGTCACGGTTTGTCCGTGTAATGCACTGATGGAAAAATCAATGCTTGGCCAGGCTGGCTTTATGACGGGCATCAAGCAGGATGTCATGGAACCAATGATTGACCTTGTCAAAAATGTTGAACCGGGGTACAGCAGCATTTTTGCCATTTCTGAAGTTGAAGCGGCAATGCGTGAAACGAGAACGAAAAAAACCAAAACGGTATGTACGTTCTGCGGCGTCGGCTGTTCCTTTGAAGTATGGACAAAAGGCCGGGATATCTTAAAGATCCAGCCTGTTTCCGATGCTCCGGTTAACGCGATTTCTACATGCGTGAAAGGAAAATTCGGCTGGGATTTCGTCAACTCTGAAGAACGGATTACAAAGCCTTTAATCCGTAAAAACGGGGCTTTTGTTGAATCATCTTGGGAAGAAGCCCTCGATCTAGTCGCAAGCAGATTAGGTGCAATTAAAGAGACATACGGCAAAGGCTCTGTCGGATTCATTTCTTCTTCTAAAATTACGAATGAAGAAAACTATGTCATCCAAAAATTAGCGCGTCAGGTATTTGAAACAAATAACGTCGATAACTGCTCTCGCTACTGTCAGTCTCCTGCTACAGACGGGTTGTTCCGTACGGTCGGCATGGGCGGTGACGCCGGCACGATTAAAGATATTGCCAAGGCCGGACTCGTCATCATCGTCGGCGCCAATCCGGCTGAAGGACATCCGGTGCTTGCAACACGGGTCAAACGTGCACACAAGCTCCATGGACAAAAATTGATCGTTGCCGACCTGCGGAAAAATGAGATGGCTGAGCGGTCTGATCTGTTCATCAGTCCTAAACAAGGTACAGACCAAGTATGGCTGATGGCCGTTACGAAATATATGATCGACCAAGGCTGGCATGATCAAGCGTTTATTGATGAGAACGTGAACTACTTTGAAGACTATAAAGAAACACTTAAAACCTATACGCTTGATTATGCGGAACGCATCACAGGCCTCTCAAAAGAAAGCATCATTCAAATTGCCGAGATGATTCGTGACGCTGACGGCACTTGTGTTCTTTGGGGAATGGGTGTTACTCAAAATACGGGCGGCTCTGATACGTCAGCAGCGATTTCGAACCTGCTTCTGGCAACAGGCAACTACCGCCGTCCGGGTGCCGGCGCTTATCCACTGCGCGGCCACAATAACGTTCAAGGCGCTTGCGATATGGGGACATTGCCAGGCTGGCTTCCGGGATATCAGCATATTACAGATGACGAAGCACGCGCCAAATTTGAAAAGGCTTATGGTGTGGAGATTGAAGGAAAACCAGGTTTAGACAATATTCAAATGCTTCATTCCATTGAAGAAGGCAAGATGAAGGCCATGTACCTTGTTGGTGAAGATATGGCACTGGTCGATTCGAATGCGAACCATGTGCATGATATTTTATCAAGCCTTGATTTCTTCGTGGTTCAGGACATTTTCCTGTCGAGAACGGCTCAATATGCCGATGTCGTCTTGCCTGCCACTCCATCTCTTGAGAAAGATGGAACGTTTACCAATACAGAGCGCCGTGTGCAGCGATTGTATCAAGCGCTTCCGACACTTGGAGACGCGAAACCGGATTGGTGGATTATTCAAGAGGTGGCAAACCGCTTAGGAGCCGGATGGAGCTACAGCCATCCAAGCGACATTTTCTCTGAAATGGCGAGTCTTTCTCCTCTATTTGGAAAAGCCAGCTATGAGGTGCTTGAAGGCTGGAACACCTTCCTATGGGGCAGCTTCACAGGTGAAAGCACGCCGCTTCTGTATGAAGACGGATTTAATTTCCCAGACAAGAAAGCCCGTTTTGCACTGTCTGATTGGACTGAACCTGCCGCTTTCCCTGAGGAATATGATCTTCACATCAATAACGGCCGGATGCTTGAGCATTTCCATGAAGGAAATATGACAAATAAATCGAAAGGCATTCAATCCAAAGTGCCGAATGTATTCGTCGAAGTATCGCCGGAGCTTGCACAGGAGCGCGGCATTTGTGACGGTTCACTGGTTCGCCTCGTTTCTCCGTTCGGAGCTGTTAAATTAAATGCGCTCATTACTGACCGTGTGCGAAAAAATGAACTCTACCTGCCGATGAACTCGACAGACAAGGATTCAGCGATTAACTTCCTGACAGGGCCTGCGGCTGATAAACGCACGAACACGCCTGCTTACAAACAAACGAAGGTTCGCATGGAGGTGCTTGGAGGCTGCGAAAGCGCACCGCTTCCTAAAACAAATCCGCGCAACAAGAAACGGAATCCGCAAAACGGCGTCGAGGCAGAAAGAAAATGGAACCGTCCGGGTTATGTCCATTTGACTGATTAAATGAAAGGGGGAAACGAAAATGGCCACTCCGATTACAACGATCAAAAAAGAAACAAAAACAGCGGAGCAAATCAAGCTTGAGAAAATCGAGGAGCTGAAGGAGCTGCTGACGGAAAATGAGGATGCCGTCTCGAAAACGATGACGTTAATGAGTGAACTTAATGAGCTTGGCATCTTTGATGCAGCAGCAAGCATGCTGAGGGCGAAAGAAGACATCGCCAAAATCGCGCTTGGCCAGGTATCTCGCGAGCCTGTCACAAACCTCATCAACACGATGATGGCGGCTGGAGGCGCTTTGACAAAGGCTGATCCTGCGTTTACAGGCAAGCTTTTAGAAAGCGTAATGGCGGGAACCGAACAGGCGCAAAGCTTTTTAAAAGAAGACAAGAAAGTCGGCATTCTCGATCTTTTAAAAGCGATGAACGACCCTGATATTAACAGAGCAGTCGGCTTCGGCCTTCAGTTTTTAAAAGGCATGGGAAAAGAGCTGCGAGAAGAATAACAAAAAACAGCCATCAGTTGATGGCTGTTTTTTTATTCGTCGGCTTCTTCCAAGCGCTTCTTATATACAAGTGAACGGTCGGCGCAAAAGAAAGCGCCGGCTAAAAACACGCAATCCGTCATAAACATAACTGATTTCTGGCCTAACGTTAAGCCCTGATCAGGAAGAACCGCGCCTATATATAAAAAAGTGCTGACTGCAAGCAAGGTAAAAGCGAAATGCTTGTAGTCTTCTTTTAATGATTTCATTCTATTCTTCTTCATAAAAGAATCACCTGCCAGATTCATAGTATACGACTATTATAATATACTCTGGCAGCTTACAGAGAAAGTAAATCTATCCATTTGTTATAAAATGTTAAGAGCCTGCTCGATATCTTCCAGCAAATCCTCCCCATCCTCTATTCCCACAGAGATTCTGATCAAGCCGTCTGTAATGCCGAGTTCAAGCCGGCGCTCTCTCGGAATAGAAGCATGTGTCATTCTAGCCGGAACAGAAATTAAGCTTTCTACAGCGCCCAGGCTTTCTGCAATTGTAAACAGCTTAAGTTTGCCTAAAAAGGCATCCACTCGCTCTTCACTGCCAATATCAAAGGAGATCATGCCTCCAAAGCCTGATCCTTGAGATTTCGCAAGCTTATGTCCCGGATGGTTTGGAGAACCAGGGTAATATAACGTTTGAACAGCAGGATGCTGCTCAAGAAAGCTTGCGATTTTCCGCGCGTTTTGATCGATTGCTTCCATTCTGAGCCCCAGTGTTTTGATCCCTCTCATTAACAGCCATGAATCCTGAGGGCCGAGCACGCCGCCTGTTGAATTTTGCACAAAATGCAGCTCTTCTCCAAGCTCTTTCGAAGCTGTAATAACTAAACCGCCGACAACATCACTGTGCCCGCCGAGATATTTAGTCGCACTGTGAAGTACGATATCAGCGCCTAAAGTAAGCGGCTGCTGAAAATATGGTGTATTAAAGGTGTTGTCTACGATTAGAAGAACCCCCGCTTTTTTCGCAATATCTGCCATCAGTGATAAATCGGTGATTTTGAGAAGCGGATTTGTCGGTGTCTCAATATAAATTGCCTTTGTATTGGGACGAATCGCTTTTTCGACTTCTTCTCTGCTGCTTGTATCCACAAAAGTTGATTCAATGCCGAGACGGTTAAGCACTTTTGTCATCACTCGATATGTCCCGCCGTACACGTCATCAGTCAAAACCACATGGTCTCCGCTGTTAAACAGCATCATAACAGCTGTAATTGCAGCCATTCCTGAGCTGAACGCATAACCTGCTTCCCCGGCTTCGAGCTCTGTCACAAGCGTTTCCAGTGCAGTTCTTGTCGGGTTGGCCGTTCTTGAATATTCATAGCCGGTATGCTGCCCTGCTTTTGGCTGCTTGTACGTGCTCACTTGATATATCGGAACGGAAACAGCTCCTGTTTTCTCATCACCTGTGATCCCGCCATGTACCATCAATGTTTTTTTCTTCATATCAGATGCCTCCTTCGTATATATGTTTGCTGATATACCGATCACTGCTGTCTGGGAATACTGTGACAATATTTGTTCCGGCAGACGATTTTTTCGCTTCCTCCAATGCCGCATAAAGCGCTGCACCTGAAGAGCTTCCGATCAGCAGGCCTTCTTTTTCAGCCGCTTCTTTCACAAGTCTAAAAGCATTCTCATCTGTTACCGTATATATTTCATCAAAATGGCTTTGATCCATATAGTCAGGGATAAACTCCATGCCGATCCCTTCTGTTTTATGAGCATAAGGCTCTCCGCCGTTTAATATGGAGCCTTCCGGTTCGACAATCACTGTTTTGACTGCGGGATGTTTTTCTTTTAAGAAGGATGCTGTTCCCGCGAATGTGCCTCCTGATCCTGCCCCCGCGATAAACGTATGAATATTGCCGTCAAGCGCTTTCCATATTTCAGGCCCAAGAGTCTTATAGTAAGTCGATGGATTTACTCGGTTTTTAAATTGCAAAACACAATAGGAATTATCAATTTCCCTCTCCAGCTGTATCGCTTTTTGAATGGCTCCCTGCATTCCGTCTTTACGCGGCGTATGCACGATTGACGCTCCTAGCGCCTGCATAATTTGCTGCTTTTCTTTGCTGAAATGTTCCGGAACACAGAAAATGGCTTTTAAACCATGTTTTCTGGCGTTAAGGGCAAGCCCGATACCTGTATTTCCGGCCGTTGCCTCTATAATGACTCCCCCGGGCTTCACTTTGCCTGAATCCAGGGCGTCACGAATCAGCATATCTCCCAGCCTGTCTTTTATGCTTCCGCCAGGGTTCATCATTTCCAGCTTGGCATATACAGCCACTCCTTCAGGAATATCAAAATTCTTCAAGCGGAGAAGCGGTGTATTCCCAATCAGCTCCGTAATGTCCGTAATAACTGTCATATATGTCCTCCTCCTTGATAGAGGTTGTTTTAGGGAAAACGGAGGAGAACACTCCCCCGTTTTAATGAATTCGTTTGATCACTTTTAACACAAGCTCTGTTGAGTGAACAGCGGCCTGCTCTAAAAATTGGTCAAATGATACATGTGATTCTTTTCCTGCGATATCAGATAATGCTCTGATCACAACAAACGGCGTTTTAAACTGGTGGCACACTTGAGCGACTGCCGCTGCCTCCATTTCAACCGCATACAGATCAGAAAATCTCGCACGCACCTCTTCGACCCGCTTCGGATCATTCATAAAAGAATCACCTGTTGCGATCGTTCCTTTTGCAACTTGAATGCCGTCAAGCTCAGAAATCGCTTCTTCAGTAATGCTGATCAGCTTTTCATCTGCGGCGTAAGCAGCCGGAAGGCCTGGCACCTGTCCGTATTCATAATCAAAGGCCGTTACATCTACATCATGATGGCGAACGTCAGTAGAAATGACGACGTCTCCCACATTCAGTGTATGATGAAATCCGCCCGCTGAGCCTGTGTTAATCACATAATCAGGCTTGTAGCGATCAAGCAGAAGTGTCGTGCTGATCGCAGCATTCACTTTTCCAATTCCTGATTTTAAAAGAATCACTTCAGTTCCTTCATATTGGCCTGTTGTAAATTCACAGTGCGCGATCGTTTCTGTTTTTGCATTTTCCAGTTTGTTTCTTAGGATGGTTACTTCCTCTTCCATTGCTCCGATGACTGCTAGTTTCATCTATACACATTCCCTTCACTTTACCGTTTGATCGCCTCCATTATCCACACGAAGTCGTTTTGCTGAATGAATTGGACTGCAAAACCTTCAGCTGTAAACATCTCTTTCATCGTTTCCAATGTGGGATAATGCTCTGTCTTTAAATCATTCGCCAGCTGATAGAAGCCCTGAGAACGTGCTTTATCAATGGCTTGATTATACGCTTCCTCGTGTTCAAAGACAGTATCGGCAAACACTATTTTATCATGCATGTGAAGGTATTTGCCATATTGCTTTATTGCAGCTCGTTTTTCTTCGTCAGTCAAATGATGAAAAGCATATGAACTGACAATCGTGTCAGCCTGAAATGGCGGTTCAGGGAATGTCAGGAAGTCTCCGTCAACAATTTCCGCCCTGCCGCGAAGCTTGTCAGATGCTAACTTGCGCATCGCCGGAGACGGCTCGACTCCAAATACAGATTTCCCCGCTTCAAGCAGTTTCGCTGTCAAGTTGCCGGTCCCTGGCCCAAATTCTAATACACGAATCCCTGACCGGCTGACAATGGCATTCAAAATATCATCATAGCCTCTGAACGCCTCTTTATACTGAATATCAAAACCTTGAACTGTTTGATCGTAAGTTGCGGCCCAATCCTCAAAAAGAGGGATAAATTCACGTCCCATAGTTGTCACACTCCATATTTTATAATTCCTATAAGCATACTATGAATTAATGATGGAACAGTTCCTATCTTACCATATCTTCTTGAAAGTAGGTACTAAAACACTTTGGTGTTTTTTATCCAGTCATATATTGCGCGTACAGCGTAAAAAGGCTTATACTTCATATGACTTGTAAAGGCGGAGGGGTCGAAAGATGAATTTTCAATTGGATATGATTAAAGACAAAGTAGAATTTTTCGAAGCGGCATCATTGCAGGAGCTTGAAAAGAAAATCAACACACAAATTGAAAACAATAAAGCAATCATGCTGCGTGTGAAATCTGTCTCGCATCAAACTGCTGTGGCAGACGGAAAATTTTTTTACAGCGCCGTTGTTCATTTTGCGGCTGAGGTGTAAAACAAAAGCAGCCGAAAGATTCGGCTGCTTTTGTTTATTTTAATTTTTCTACTTTTGTCGGCTTCCAGCCTTTTTCATCAACCCATGTAATCGTTACTTGATATTTCTCTCCGCTCGTTTTATCTAAAATCTTACCTTTGGCATCCTGAGGGCTGCCGTTATTTCCGAGCCAGAGCACGGTCATGTTATCTGTTGAAACACCGGTTGCATATGATATGGCTTTCAGCATCTCAGCCCAGTCTTGTGAGCTTGAGTCATAAGTGGCGGCATGCTCGCCCTTCTGCTCAGTTCCGACTGCTTTCCAGTCAGGATTTTCATACGTTTTTTCCACATCACTTGATGAGCCGCCTTCTGTGACTTTTGCGTCTTTAAGCGGGTCATCTGAATTTGAGTCTGAATCTGAATCTGAGTCATCACTTTTAGAAGAATCATCTTTTTTGGAATCTGAATCTGAGTCAGAAGATTTCTCAGAATCCTTTTCGCTGTCAGATGTATCTTTCTTACTGTCTTTTATATCCTCATCCGATTTCTTTTCCGTCTTTCCTGAAGCCGGAGATTCCTGTTTTTGCGCCGTTTCAGAATCCTTGCTGACATCTTTGCTAGAAGGACTGTTAATGAAGAGATTGGCTGCTACTACAACAATTAGAATAGATACGATTGCGATTAAGATGTTAAGCACTAAATTAGCTTTCCTGCGCTTATCACGGTTTTCATAACGAGATTGATTATTGCTCAATAATTCTGCACTCCTTTATCCCTCTTGGCTCAGCATATATTTTACCATGTGCTGAGAAGTTGTTCTATTTCTGATTGATTTCAATTTCGTGTACTTTTTTAACAATATCATAAAACACCGAATTTGTCAGAGCCTTATCCCCCGGCGTATCCATGTGCAATACGACAAGCGCGTATTTCGGCTTATCCGCGGGAAAATACCCGGCAAACCATTTTTCATAAAGCGTTTCTTTATCTTTTGAAAGCTTGCCTGTCTGGGCGGTGCCTGACTTCCCTGCTACAGTATACGAGAGATCCTGAAACCTTCTGCCCGTTCCGGAAGGAGATTCCACCACCCGCCGCAGCATTTTTTGAAGCTGCTGTGCCGTATATTTGTCTATTGTTTCTCCTTTAAGCTTCTGATCTTTAAACTTGACGAGCGTTGTGCCGTTTTTGTATTCAATCTGCTCTGCGATTTTCACCTGCCGCTTTTCACCGCCGCGGGCGATTGTCGCCATCATATTAGCTACCTCAAGCGGCGTTACCTTTACATTTTTCTGCCCGATCGCTGTTTGCGCAATTGCTTTTTTGACTGATTTGTCTTTTTCATCCCCCCAAATCACACCGCTTTTTTCATTATAGAATTGGCGGAAATCTGACTCGTGGTACAGTTTTCCTTCCCAGCCTGCCCGATCTGTAAGGGACAGCTTTTCTGACATGTCTTCAATGACGGAATGGTCTTTCTTCATTAATTGTTCGGCAAGACTGGTAAACGTGTAATTGCAGCTTTGCGCGAAACTTTCTTCAAAGGACAGGGTTCCTTTATCGTCTCCCGGTTCGCCGTACAGGTTTAAATTACAATTAAAGGTTTGACTCGGCTTTACCGCGTTATGCTCAATCGCAGCTGCCGCTATCACAGTTTTAAAAACGGAGCCGGGATAGATTGGCGTCAGCATATAATTTTGAAGCGTGTTTTGTCTGGACACATCGGCATCCGGTTTGCTTACGATGCCCAACACACTGCTCTTTTCGATGTCCAGCAGCACCGCTCCTCCTTTTTTCAGCCCCTGATCATCTAGTATGCCTTCTATCGCTTTTTGAATGCTTTGATCAATCGTTGTTTTGACTTGGAGCGGATAAAATGAGTTGGCCTCAGCTGTATATTTGACGTCCATGCCGAACAAAGGGTTTCCTTTTCCGTCCACATGATACAAAAGCTTCGTGTCCTGTTCCGGGAGCAAAAACTCATCAAATGTCCGTTCTAAACCAGTTGTGCCGATTTTCGTTTTAATCGGCAGGTTTTCCTTTTCAGGATACTTATTGCGGAGAAGCGCCGGATCTTGATTGGTTGTGCCTATCGTATGCGAGGCAAGACTGGGCTTGTCTTCATTCTCCATATATACGCCGTAAATGCCAGGATATTTCAAAGAATTGATTTTTGTGATAGATTCCTTCGAAAGTGTTTTGATTTTCTTTTGATGTAAAATAACTGGTTTTTTCGATTTTGCAAGAGTCTGATGCAAATCATCTTCAGACATGCCGAGAATCTCTGCGACTTTTTTAATCGGCCAGTCCTGCGTTAACAGAAAAGGGAACAAGACAACCGCAGGCTCGCTTGTCCCAGTCAGCGCTTGGCCGTTTCGATCTAAAAACGATCCTCTGCCGTCAGAAATGAGCACTTCCTCCGTCCGCTGATTAACACTTTCCTGTATTAAATTAATTTTCTTTTTCGAAAATGATTCTGTGAAAAACAGCTGGATTTCCGCGAGCCTCAGTAAAAGCAGAAAAAACACGATTAAAAAAGCCAGAACAGCCAGCTTCATTCGTTTCGATAACTTCATAAAAAAACACCTCACCCACATTGTGGACGAGGTGTTTCTTTGCTAAACGGATATTATGAAATTTTCACAATTTTCACGAGCATTTCTCCGCCCGGTGTCTGAACTGTGACTTCATCATCTACTTTTTTGCCAAGCAGGCTTTTAGCGATCGGCGAGTCGTTTGAAATTTTCCCTTCAAACGGATCAGCTTCAGCGCTTCCGACGATTGTATAAGATTCTTCATCACCATCAGGCAGTTCGACGAAAGTGACGGTTTTACCTAAACCGACAACGTTAGAGCCGCCGTCATCTTCAATGATTTTCGCATTGCGGATCATATTCTCAAGAGTCGTTACACGGCCCTCTACGAATGCCTGCTCTTCTTTCGCTGAGTCGTATTCAGAGTTTTCGGAAAGATCCCCGAAACTTCTCGCGATTTTGATGCGCTCTACTACTTCTTTTCGTTTAACCGTTTTCAAATATTCTAATTCTTGTTCAAGTTTTTGTTTTCCTTCTACAGTCATAGGAAAAACTTTCTCTTGTGCCATGTCCCTTCACTCCTTCTGGTTGTCCCTCAACATCTTCGATTATGTATGAGAGCATAAACTAAAATACAAGAATGAGAACACAGGGCAGTCCTCGTTCTTCTCTCCCATATTGGTACTGTTTATCTTAAACTGAATCTTGTGGTTCTGCAAATATTTCGCGTTTATAAACAGGGAAAGAAGGGAATTTACACATCCCCTTCCTGCCTATACATAATATGGTCAGAGTTATTTATGTCTATGCTATGGTATTACAAAATCGCGTTTTGTTCAAGAATGGTTTGAATTTTTGTGACCATCAGATCAATTGCAACGTGATTTTGTCCGCCTTCCGGGATAATAATATCAGCGTATCGCTTTGTCGGCTCAACGAATTGATTGTGCATCGGGCGGACAACAGACACATATTGTTCAATGACAGAATCAATAGAGCGTCCGCGCTCATTAATATCTCTCATAATCCGTCTGATGATGCGCAAGTCAGCGTCTGTGTCAACGTAAAGCTTGATATCCATCAGGTCGCGCAGCCTTTTATCTTCAAGAACAAGAATGCCTTCAAGAATAATCACGTCTTTCGGCTCTACGTGAACCGTTTCTTCTGACCGTGTGTGAAGCTTATAATCGTAAATCGGCTTTTCAATCGGACGGTAATTCAATAGGTCTTGAATATGCTCGATTAAATAGTCATTATCAAACGCAAGCGGATGATCATAGTTTGTATTCAGCCTTTCTTCAAATGGAAGATGGCTTTGGTCTTTATAATAGAGGTCTTGCTGGATCATTAAAATCGAGTGCCCTTTGAATTGTTCATAAATTGAACGTGTTACACTCGTTTTTCCTGAACCGGAACCTCCTGCGATTCCAATGACTACTGGACTCTTACCCATGGGTGATTACTTCCCCTTTCTCATCATGTTGCTCGGATAAATCTTTTTGTCTAATTTGAATTTGACAATTTGCAGGGGATGGCGGGCAGCGTCTAGCTCATTTCCGTCTTCGTCCCAAATAGTTTCAATCGTATGTGTAAAGTTTTCGATTTCCGGACCGAAAAATTCTACTTCGTCGCCTTTTTTGAAGAAATTGCGCTGCTGAAGAGTGACCATTTGTGTATCCTCATCATAATTCAGCACTAAGCCGACAAAATCAAATGTTGTTTTTTTGCCGTGTTCGCCAAACATTTGCTCTTCATAGCCTGGTGTTCCTTCGAAGAAAGCTGTCGCAGTGTCACGGTTGGCGCATTTATCAAGCTCTTCCAGCCATTCTTTTTGAATCACAAAGTTATCGGGATCAGCGCAATAAGCGTCAATCACTTTACGATACACGCTGACAACTGTCGCTACGTAGTGAATGGATTTCATCCGTCCTTCAATCTTTAAGCTGTCGATGCCCATTTCAATCATTTTCGGAATCGACTCAATCAGCTTCAAGTCTTTCGGACTCATTGCAAACGGAGCGTCTTCTTCACTGTATAAAGCAACGGCATTGGCACCGTCGGTTTGATATAAATCATAATCCCAGCGGCATGACTGGCAGCAGCCTCCGCGGTTGGAATCGCGGGCTGTCATGTGATTGCTCAAGACACAGCGGCCGGAGTATGCAATACACATCGCACCGTGAATAAAGGATTCAATTTCGATATCTACTTTTTCTTTCATTTCTCTGATTTCGAGCGCGCTTGTCTCACGGGCTAACACCACACGGTCAAGCCCTTCTTCCTTCCAGAACTGAACAGCCTTCCAGTTGGAGAGAGATTGCTGCGTGCTCAAGTGAACCTCAACATGAGGAGCTACTCTGCGGCAGGTTTCGATAATAAGCGGATCTGCCACAATGATGCCGGCAACATTGGCGTCACCGAGAGCTTTTAAATAATCTTCAAGCCCGTCAATATTCTCATTGTGGGCAAAAATATTTGTCGTGACGTAAATTTTCGCGCCGTATTTTTTCGCAAATTCCACGCCCTCTGCGATTTCTTCAATCGTAAAGTTATCCGCATTCGAACGAAGCCCGTATTCCTGCCCTCCGATAAAGACGGCATCCGCTCCGTAATGTACAGCAATTTTCAGCTTTTCAAGATTCCCCGCAGGCGCGAGAAGCTCTGGCTTTTTCGTAATCACACGCTTACCATCAACTATTTTAGAAATCTTATCATTTACGGCAGTCATAGCGTAACCTCCTTTTCATTAATAAACCGTTTCTTTAAAGAAGAAGCCGGTATCTATTTTTCTGTTTACTGGCTGAATGTTTTCAATACGTTCGATCCAGTCTTCTTTTTTCGCTTCGTAATCGTCACGGTTTTCCGCACACAGATCAATCGCTTCTCTGTACATGCTGGTGACTTCCACTAAGTATTCAGATGATTTCAGAACACCGTCGATTTTGAAAGAATCGACTCCCGCATCTATCAGCTCTTCAAGTTCATCAATAATGCACACATCGTTCGGGCTCATGATATGTGTGCCGTTCTCATCTTCGAAAATCGGATATTTATTATGGCGTTCCTTATCATGCAGGAACATGCCGGATTCTTTTTTCTTTCTTTCAATGTCCATGACTTTGCCTTGGTATTCGAAATAGTTTCCGATCAAGGAACGCTTCGACTGGAACATGCAGGTCATTCCATGCACCTGGACTTCAATTTCAACTTCTGCGTTTTCTTTGATCTCAACAATGCTGTCCATATTTAATTCTCTGGCAAGCACAGATCGAGCTGCGCCTTTACGTCCCCAGTAGTTGCATGTATAATAGTTGGTTCCTGTCGTTTCTGTGCTCCAATGAAGCTTCAGCTCCGGCGCTGATTCACGTGCAGCCATAAGAACGGCAGGATCGCCGAATACAGCCGCATCAACGCCCGTTTCCGCTAAGAAAGCGAGATAATCGCCAAGTTCTCCCACTTTATCGTTATGAAAAATTCCATTTACGGCAACGTATACTTTTGCTCCTTCGTTATGGGCAATGTCTACCGCTTTCGTTACATCCTCACGGGAAAATTCCCCCGCTAATCTCAGACCGTATCTCTGTTCCCCAACTAAAAACGCAGTTGCCCCCGCCTGAATCAGCGGCAAAATGTCTGCCGTACTTGTCGGTGTGACTAAGAGCTCTGGCTTTTTCATGACGTTCACCTCTTCTTTTTACTGATCGCAAGCCCGTCCCCAACAGGGATAATCGCAGTTTGATAATCCGGATGATTCATCAGCCAATGATTATACTCATCGATTTTTGATACCAGCCTGCGCCTTCTTTTTGGTTCTATTTTGCTGTAATCCTCTGCCACCAGACCTTTAAACAGCACGTTGTCTGTTAAAATCACCCCGTCTGGCGAAAGCATCGGTTCATATAAGTGAAAAAAGTTTTGATATTGACCTTTAGCAGCATCAATGAAAATCACATCATATGGCGCTGTGACATGAACGGCTTCTGCTAATTCGAGCGCGTCCCCGTAAAACACATGGATTCGGTCATCAAGCTGAAAATCCTTTATGTTGTTAACAGCTTCCTCATGGCGTGTCTCATTGCGTTCAATCGTATATATTTCTGCAGACGGCAGTGCCAGCGCCATTCGAATGGCCGAGTAACCGATAGCCGTTCCGATCTCCAGTATTTTCTTCGCCTGTTTGACAGACAAAATTTGGAGCAGCACTTCTATGCCCGCTTTTTCCATAATCGGAACATGATGTTCTTCCGCATATGCTTCCAGTTTCCTCACGTTATCCGGCTGAGGCTTCAATAATGCTTCTATATAGTCATTTATTTGTTCATAGCGGTCTGTCACAACAAACAGCCTCCCGTTCTAAAAAGGAGTGCCCCAGTCTTTGACACAGGACACTCTCTGAGCACAACTTGTATACGTTAGTAAACAACCCGATATATTTTATCATAAAACCTTGCGGAATGCGAATAAAAGGAGAGCTTTTGCTCTCCTTTTATTTCTGATTTTTTGCCGAAATATATTTTTCTTTTGCTTTATTATGTTCTTTTAATGTTTTCGTAAATACGACCTCACCGTTTGATTTTGCTAAAAAGTACAGATAGTCCGTTTTATCCGGATGAAGCGCCGCTTCCCATGACGACATTCCGGCATTGGCAATCGGTCCTGGCGGCAGACCGGTGTTTTTATACGTATTGTACGGCGAATCGATTTCAAGGTCTTTATATAGCACCCGGTCTTTATGTTTGCCAGCCGCGTACAAGACGGTCGGATCGGTCTGAAGCGGCATCTTCTTTTTCAGCCTGTTATAAAAGACGCTGGAAATTTTATGGCGATCGGCTTTTTCAGTCGCTTCCTCTTCGATCAAAGAAGCCATCGTCAGCAGCTTATGCACAGAAAGCTTTTCTTTCTTCATTTCTGTTTTGTATGTCTTCACATAAGAATCTGTCTGTTTCATCATCTCAGTTATGATGTCCTCAAGCGACGTATCCGGATCGTGGAATGGATATGTAGCCGGGAATAGGTATCCTTCCAGCGGATGCTTTATATTCTTCTGAAAAACATCGTTTGTAACGGTGTCCGGAAATTCCTTTTTCAGCTGATTGACAAACGTTTTATCGTCCAGCTTTGCCATGACCTGTTTTTTTGAGTATTTCGTTTCCTCCGTAATGGCGTCGGCGATCTGTGTCAGCTGTTTCCCCTCAGGGACCGTGATTTGAAAGGCGTAGTTTGTTGCTCCGCTTGTCAGCTTCTTGATAATGGCATCCAGATCCATTCCTTTGTTCAGATGGTAGTACCCGGCTTGGAATCCGGAAGCTTTTTTATATTTCACATAGTACTGAAATGCCTTTTCACTTTTTATGACATTGTTTTCCTTCAAAATCGATGCGATCGCAGATACAGACGATCCGCTCGGAATGTTAATATTAACTGTCGTTTTATTGTTTTTTTCAACAGGTTCCAGCAGTGATTTCCCATATAAAAATGCTCCGCCTATGATGAGAAGCAGCACAATAATGGAAGACAGTACAATTCTTTTTTTATTTAAAAATGATTTTTTTTGCTGATTAATATACATAAGGTCTCCTCCCATCAGCTTTTATACTACATGATTCATGCTGTTTCGGCAATTTATTACAAAAAAAGTCTCTTTATAAGCAGAAAAAAAGCCGGAGCAGTATAGGCTCCGGCTTTTGGCGCGGTTTTTACTCTTCGTCTTCTTCCGCTAAAAACGTGTTTAATGTCTCTTCGATCATATCCCATTCTTCATCGGTTTCGATCGGGAATAGTTCGCCGTCTTCACCATCTTCGTTTGGCGTAAAGCTGGAAGCAAGAATTTCTACTTCTTCGTCATTCTTTGTTTCAATTGGGTAGTACAACACATAAGATTTGCCAAACTCTTCGTTTTCAAATGTAAACAGCACTTCGCAAAGCTGTTCATTTCCTTGATCGTCAACAATTGTAATATTTTTTTCGCCGTGTTCCATTATATTCACCTCTGGCTTTAATTTAAGCTGTCAAGATATCCTTGCAGAATCATAACAGCCGCCATTTTATCAATGACTTTTTTTCGTTTCTGCCTGCTGACATCAGCGGCAATCAGCATTTTTTCAGCCGCCATTGTGGTAAGACGCTCGTCCCACAGCACAACAGGAACATTGTACGTGGTTTCAAGCACTTTCGCAAATGTTTGGCTGGCTTCACCTCTCGGGCCGACTGTTCCATTCATGTTTTTAGGAAAGCCGAGCACGATCTTATCTATAGTATAGTCTTTTGTCAGTTCAGATAAACGGGGTAATCCGTAATCGCCCTCTGCTTCATTTATCTTTATGGTCTCAATGCCTTGAGCAGTCCAGCCCATTTCATCGCTCAGAGCAACACCGAGTGTTTTGGTTCCTAAATCGAGCCCTAATATTCTCATTGTTTATTTACGCCTCTTTATGCTGTTCTAAATAAGACTTCACCAATTCCTCGATTAATTCGTCTCTTTCAAGTTTGCGAATTAAATTGCGAGCGTCACGATGCCTAGGAATATAAGCGGGATCACCTGACAGCAAGTATCCGACAATCTGATTGATTGGATTGTAGCCCTTTTCCTGAAGCGCGTCATACACAGTAATCAGCACCTCATTTACGTTAGTCTCGGCAGAATCATCGGAGAAATTAAATTTCATCGTTTTATCAAACGAGCTCACCGTTTTGCACCTCTTTCCCAAATTCGCAGGCAAAGTTCAGCCTGGGGTCCTAATCTTACCATCATTCTACACTACATGGGCAAATTATAAAACGGATTTCACCCAATCTTCTACAGAAGCCAATGCTTCTTCTAATTTTTCCGGCTGTTTGCCGCCCGCCTGTGCCATGTCCGGACGGCCTCCGCCGCCTCCGCCGCAAACTTCCGCGGCTTGTTTGACAAGCTTGCCGGCATGAAGGCCTTTCTCAATCAGATCCTTTGTAACACCGGCAGAAATATTGACTTTATCATTTTGCACAGCGCCAAGCACGATGACCGCAGAGCCGATTTTTGCTTTCAGTTCATCAACCATTGTGCGGAGATGGTTCATGTCTTTGGCGTTTACCTTTTCCGCAAGCACGCTGACACCATCAACTTCTTTTACTTTTGATAGAATCGCGCCTGCTTCAACGTTGCCGAGTTTCGCCAGAAGAGATTCATTTTCTCTTTGCGCTTCCTTCAGCTCAGCCTGCAGCGCAGCAACGCGCTTCGGCACTTCTTTGATATTTGTTTTCAGTTCGTCGGCAGTCTGCTTCAAAACTGAGATCTGGCTGTTCATTTCCACGTAAGCGCCTTGTCCTGTTACAGCTTCAATCCGTCTAGTGCCCGCTCCGATTCCAGACTCAGATACGATTTTAAATAAACCGATTTCCGCTGTGTTGCTGACATGGCATCCGCCGCAAAGCTCAAGGCTGTAATCTCCGACTTGAACAACCCTTACAATATCACCGTATTTTTCTCCGAACAGAGCCATAGCTCCCATTTCTTTTGCTTCAGCGATCGGTTTCAGATCAATGCTGACCGGGATGCTTGCCCAAATCTTTTCGTTTACAATGACTTCAATTCGTTCGAGTTCTTCTTTTGTCACTTGCCCGAAGTGTGAGAAGTCAAAACGAAGGCGGTTTTCATTCACAAGGGAGCCCGCCTGATTGACGTGCGTTCCAAGAACATCCTTCAAGGCCTGGTGCAATAAGTGCGTTGCCGTATGGTTTTTAATCACGCCGCTTCTCATATGATCTTCAACCTCAGCTGTTACATGCATGCCTTTTTGAACGGTTCCGCTCTCGACAACACCTTCATGCACATGCTGGCCGTTCGGCGCTTTTTGCACATCTTTCACTTTTACCACTGCCTGCTCGCTGCGCAAAAAGCCTTTGTCGCCGATTTGACCGCCGCTTTCCGCATAGAAAGGTGTTTCGTCAAGAATGATCTGTACAGTTTCGCCTTCATGTGCTTCTTCAATTAACTGGCCGTCCTGCAGAAGCACAATCACATTGGCATCAGCCTTTGTTTGGGAGTAGCCGACAAATGTGCTTTCTTCTGTTACGTCGCGTAATGCGCCGCCCTGCACCTGCATGCTGCCCACATCCTGACGTGCATTTCTGGCCCGCTCGCGCTGCTGGTTCATTTCTTCTTCAAAGCCTTTATGGTCAACTGTCATGTTCTCATCTTCCGCATATTCTTCAGTCAGTTCAACCGGGAATCCGTACGTGTCGTAAAGTTTAAAGACATCCGCACCTGAAATGACGCTGCTGCCCTTATCTTTTTCCTTTTTGATCATTTCTGACAAGATGGCAAGTCCTTCATTCAGTGTTTCGTGGAAGCGTTCTTCCTCCGTTTTAATGACCTTTGAGATGAATTCTTCCTTCTCTTTTACTTCAGGGTAGAAAGCAGCCATGATCTCAGCAACAACCGGCACAAGATCGTACATGAACGGACGGTTGATGTTGATCGTTTTGGCATAACGCACAGCGCGGCGCAATAAACGTCTTAATACATAGCCGCGTCCTTCATTTGACGGAAGCGCCCCGTCACTGACAGCAAAAGCAACCGTTCTGATGTGGTCGGCGATGACTTTAAATGCAGTGTCTTTTACATGATCTTGGCCGTATGCTTCACCGGAAATCGTTTCTGTCGCTTTGATGATTGGAACAAACAAATCAGTATCAAAGTTTGTCGGGACATTTTGAATGACAGATACCATTCTTTCAAGCCCCATCCCTGTATCGATGTTTTTCTTCGGAAGCGGCGTATACGTGCCGTCCGGATTATGGTTGAACTCAGAGAATACAAGGTTCCATACTTCAAGATAGCGGTCATTTTCTCCCCCAGGATAAAGCTCCGGATCGTCAGGATCGTTCCCGTACGCTTCACCGCGGTCGTAGAAAATTTCTGTGTTTGGTCCGCTCGGCCCTTCGCCGATGTCCCAGAAGTTCCCTTCCAGGCGAATAATTCTTTCTTCCGGAACACCGATTTTTTTCGCCCAAAACTCATACGCTTCTTCATCTTCCGGATGAACTGTAACAGAAAGAAGCTCTTCGTCAAAACCAATCCACTTGTCACTCGTTAAAAATTCCCAAGCCCATGTGATCGCTTCTTCTTTAAAATAATCACCGATGGAAAAGTTTCCGAGCATTTCAAAGAATGTGTGATGGCGCGCGGTTTTACCCACATTTTCAATATCGTTTGTTCTGATTGCTTTTTGAGCGTTTACGATTCTTGGATTTTCCGGCACAACGCGGCCGTCAAAATATTTTTTCAGCGTCGCAACACCGCTGTTAATCCAAAGCAGTGAAGGATCTTCATGAGGCACTAATGACGCGCTCGGCTCTACAGCATGTCCTTTTTCTTTAAAGAAATCCAAAAACATTTGACGCACTTCAGCAGAAGTTAAGTGTTTCATTGTATTTCCTCCTCTATAAAAATCGAAATTCTCTTCAGTGACAGCAAAAAAGCCCTCCCCCTATGCAAACACACGTTTACACAGGGACGAGAGCTGTCTCGCGGTACCACCCTGATTACGGGCCTTATGATTCGCCCGTCACCTTTCATCCAATAACGCAGGATGTGCGGCAGCGATTAACTGCACTCAGGATTAGCTTCCTCCGATCTTCTGATAAAGCTCCTTTCAGCTTACGGAGCTTCTCTCTTTAACAGGGCTTCGGCGTACTCAGATCCGTCACTCGAGATTCGTATGTATTCTACGAGAAATTATAGACAAGCGGCACGCCAATGTCAATGCTCCGTCCGCATCCGCAGAAAATGGATCATCATTACTTTTAAAACAGCCGCAGCAGGCACTGCAAGTATCATGCCGACAATCCCCGCCAGCTCACCTCCGGCAAGAAGCGCAAGCATGATCACTACCGGGTGCATCTTGAGACTTCTGCCGACAATAAACGGACTGAGGACATTTCCTTCCAAAAATTGAAGTACAAACACCGTAATGACAACGACAAGAACGGCCTTCACAGAAATCGTCATTGCAATCAAAAGCGCAGGAACAGCGCCGATAAAGGGACCGAAGTACGGGATGACATTCGTAATACCCGAGATAAGACCCAGTATCAGCGGATACGGAAGGCCAAATATCCAAAATGTAATACCGGCTACGGCTCCGAGAATCAAGCAGACGAGCAGCTGGCCGCGAATGTAATCACCGAGAGAATCATCTACATCAAGCAAAAAAGCGCTGCCCCGCTTCCTCCACGACTTCGGCGTCAAATACCACACCGTTTTTTTCATCAATTCGATGTCCTTGACCATATAAAACACGAGAAAAGGAATCGTTGCCGCAATTAAGAAATAGTCGAGCACTTTACGGATTCCGCTAATTGCCCCTTCGATTGTGCCGGCGAAAAACGCCTCTGTCTGCCTAATCATTTTGTCTATGCGCTGATGCATGCCGTCCGGCCAGTCATCTGTATGGTTATGCACATGGAGAAGGAGCCCATTGTACGTCTCGGCAAACATAGGTATATTTTCTGACAGATCCGTCAGCTGCACGATTAGAACAGGCACACCTTTATATAATGCCCAGCCCAGTCCGCCAAAAAAAAGGACGTAAATCACCAAAATGCTTAAAGTCCTTGGCAGACCTTTGTCATGAAGCCACTCAGTGACCGGAAGTAATAAATAAGAAATAAAAATAGAAATGATCAAGGGAATAAAGATCGATTTTATGACGAGCCACAGGGGAGACCATAACATATCTAGCATACAAAAGACATAGACTGTTAACAGGACCAATAAACAAATGGCCACCCATAACAAAAGCTGCACCGGTTTCTGGAGCATCTGCTTTCACCTCTTCTATATCTTTTGAGGATTATAGGGAATTATTCTCTTATGTTTTCTTTACACAGACAAATGGAATGGATATTTTTCCACGCTAAATTTCCAGAAAAGTTTGACCCTTTCGCACTAAGGTATGCATCATATCGTGTTGTTACTTTCCTCAACCTTGTAAGTTAGTTACATTTACACATAATTATTGAAGTTTCTGTTAGGAGGATTGCGATGATCTCATTTCAAAATGTAAACAAGCATTACGGAGATTTTCATGTGCTAAAGCAGATTAACCTGCAAATCGAAAAAGGTGAAGTCGTCGTCATTATCGGCCCATCAGGTTCCGGAAAAAGCACTTTGCTCAGATGCATCAACAGGCTGGAGACGATTAACGAAGGAACACTTACCGTAAACGGCACAGTTATTAATGACAGAAAAACTGACATTAATAACGTACGGCGAAATATCGGAATGGTGTTTCAGCACTTTCATTTATATCCTCATAAAACCGTGCTGCAAAATATTATGCTGGCGCCCGTAAAAGTACTCGGACAATCCGCTGAACAAGCGAAGGAAACTGCGCTGTATTACCTTGAAAAAGTCGGAATCCCTGAGAAAGCAAACGCCTACCCTTCCCAGCTTTCCGGCGGGCAGCAGCAGCGTGTGGCTATTGCCCGGGGACTGGCGATGAAGCCGGAGGTCATGCTGTTTGACGAGCCGACATCGGCGCTCGATCCGGAAATGATCGGTGAAGTGCTTGATGTGATGAAGAACCTCGCCAAAGAAGGCATGACAATGGTTGTCGTGACGCATGAAATGGGGTTTGCGAGAGAAGTGGCGGATCGTATTGTCTTTATTGATGAAGGAAACATTCTGGAGGAAGCAGCACCGGCTGAGTTTTACGCAAACCCGAAGGAAGAACGGGCACGCCTATTCTTGAGCCGTATTTTAAATCATTAAAAAGAGAAATGGGGGAGTTTGTATGAAAAAGATTTTATCGTTAGCATTGATTTCTTTAATCGCTGTTGTCATGCTTGCTGCATGCGGAAGCAAGGGGTCAAACGGAGAAAGCGCAAAGGATAGCAAAAAAGATACATTAGCTGCCATTAAAGATCAAGACAAAATTGTTTTCGGTGTTAAAACCGACACCAGGCTGTTCGGCCTGAAAAACCCAAGCTCAGGTGATATCGAGGGATTTGACATCGACATTGCCAAACAAATCGCTAAAGATATTTTAGGCGACGAAAACAAAGCTGAATTTAAAGAAGTCACATCAAAAACAAGGATCCCGATGCTTCAAAACGGAGATATCGACGCCATTGTCGCAACGATGACGATCACTGATGAACGAAAAAAGGAAGTTGACTTTTCCGATGTCTATTTTGAAGCAGGCCAATCACTTCTCGTGAAAAAAGGCAGCAAGATCAAAAGTATTGAGGACCTTGGCAAAGGCTCGAAAGTTCTCGCTGTAAAAGGCTCCACTTCCTCTCAAAACATACGCGAAAAGGCGCCTGATGCGAGTGTATTAGAGTTCGAAAACTACACCGAAGCCTTTACAGCGCTGAAATCCGGTCAAGGCGATGCTCTCACAACGGATAATGCCATTTTATACGGAATGGCTGACGAGAATAAAAATTATCAATTAACAGGAGAACCATTCACGGATGAGCCATATGGAATTGCCGTAAAAAAAGGACAATCGGCTCTCGCAAAAGAAATTAACGCTTCTCTCGAAAAGATGAAATCGGACGGTAGATATGACGAGATTTATAAAAAATGGATTAAAGAAGAACCAGCTGAATAACGAACATCCCGGGGTGAGCAGGCGATGCTCATCCCGATTTTATAAGGAGAGTGAATAAAGCATATGAATGTGTCTATTCTATTCGATAACTTCGACATGTATATGGACGGTTTTTACCACACGCTGCTCGCAAGCCTGATCGCGCTGGCCGGCAGCTTTGCGCTTGGCGTTCTTGTCGCGGTGATGAGAATAACAGTATTTAAGCCCTTGCAATGGCTCGGGACGGCTTATGTCGAATTTATCCGCAATATCCCCTTGCTTTTGATTACATTTGTCTTTTACTTTGGACTTCCAAATGCGGGTCTGAGGCTGGATGGATTCCAAGCGGGTACCGTTGCGCTCACAATTTATACGTCTGCTTTTATCGCAGAAGCCATCAGAGCCGGCATCCAGTCTGTTTCAAAAGGGCAAATGGAAGCAGCAAGATCGTCAGGCTTTACCTACAGCCAGGCGATGATATATATCATTTTGCCCCAGGCGATCAAAATTGTGATCCCCCCCTTGGGCAATCAATTTTTAAACTTGGTCAAAAACTCGTCTATTCTCGGGGTTGTTGCCGGATTGGATCTCATGTATCAGGCGGATTTGGTGTCATCAAGCACGCTCGTCGTTTTTGATGTCTATATCTTTGTGGCACTCTTTTACTTAGTGCTGACGATACCGCTTAGTATCGGTGTTAACTATTTGGAAAAACGGCTGGAAAGAAGCTATTGATAAGGAGTGAAAAACATTGGATTTCATCGGAGCTTATTCATCTGAACATTTAGCTTTTTTATGGGACGGCTTTCTCGTCACACTGTACGTTGCATTTATTTCTATCATTCTGAGCTTTATTTTTGGGTTGATCGCAGGTACTCTCCGCTATGCGAAAATCCCAATTCTTTCTCAACTGATTGCCGTTCTCGTTGAAACGATCAGAAATCTCCCCTTATTATTAATTATTTTCTTTACGTTTTTCGCCCTGCCGGAAATTGGGATCAAACTTGAAATTACAGCTGCCGCTATTACAGCCTTAACAATCTTTGAATCCGCCATGCTTTCTGAAATCATACGGAGCGGCCTGAATTCAGTTGACAAAGGGCAGATTGAAGCGGCGCGTTCCTCCGGTCTTAGCTATACACAGACACTTTTCTCTATTGTGATGCCTCAGGCGCTTCGCCGGATGGTTCCGCCGATCGTAAGCCAGTTTATTTCTTTATTAAAGGATACATCGCTAGCTGTTGTGATTGCCCTGCCTGAGCTTATTCATAACGCGCAGATTTTAAACGGGCAAAGCGCTGACGGCAGTTATTTTTTACCGATTTTTCTGCTGGCGGCATTGATGTATTTTGCAGTCAATTACAGTCTTTCACTTGCAGCCAGACGCCTAGAGGCACGGCAGACATAAAAAGGATACTCTAAAGAGAGTATCCTTCATTCCTTAAAACATCTTCATCATTCTTTTTCTCATCCGCTTCATGCTTCGATTATTCAGCATGTCAGATTGAGTTGCCATTCGGTACACGAGAGCCCCGGCTCCCAGCGCCAAAAGAGAAGTCATTGTCCGATTCATCCTGCGCATCTCCTTTCGTTATTAAAAATTGATGCTGCGTTCATCCTCAGAAAACAAATCATCCAGGCTGCTTAGCGTTCCGTCTTCTTCCACTTGATGAGTTTCAATCTTCCCTTTGACCACTGTCAGCTCAATGAAACAGCCCCAGCAATAATATTGGTTCACGCCGATTTTCCCGATATCCTTACTTTTGCAGTTCGGGCATATAAGCATATCTCACACCTCTATCCGTTCAGAACGATCTCGTCTTTCCGCACCTCTACAAGCGAATCCGCTCTTTGGATCTGGCGTTTGCACCCCGCCAAGTCAGAAAAGAAACCGTCCGAGAGTTCATATGCTACGATTATGCCCTTGTCCAAACAAAAGTATACATCTTCCAGCATCCCCAAAATATCACCCTCTTGCGATTTCACGAGCTTCATTTTCATCTGCTCATATGTGAAGCATGATTTCGGAAGAGGCAAAAGCTGTTCTGAATTGACTGCGGCCAATATCCGGTCATGAAGAATGCAACTGATATCACATGCTCGTAAAAGCGCATGATGGTTATGAAAAAGACGTTTTTGTTCAAGAATAAATCCGAGACAATTTCCTTCAAGAGAAAAACAAATATCAGAAATCGTCCCAAGATAAACAGAAGTTTGTTCTGAATATACAGGAAAACCTTCTACCTCATGGCATGTTCTCAAAGTGTGATCAACCACCTTTTGTTGAACAGGCTTAGGTTTTGCTTTTCGCCTTTGACACATACGATGAAATCACTTCCACCCCCAATGAAAAAAGCTCCCGCAAACACGGGAGCCCTTTTTACAGCTGTTCTTCTTTCATAAAATCGAATGGCGTAATGCCTTCCATTCCGATATTTGCGTCGTGCACGCTGAACGGGAGCTCTTTTTGCAAAGCCGCCAGCTCAGCATCCATTTCAGCCGCCTGCGCTGACAGCCTGTTTTTTAATGAGGTCTGTCTGACAGTCGCGTCATTATTTTTCACGCCCCACTCCAGCGCTTCCTCTTCCCCGCATAAAATGAGAAATTTCTTCGCCCTCGTGATGGCAGTATATAGAAGGTTTCTTCTGAGCATTCTATAGTAGCCCTTCACTACAGGAAGAACCACGATCGGAAATTCACTGCCCTGCGATTTATGAATAGAGCAGCAATACGCATGAGTAAACTGACTGAAGTCTTTTTTCGTAAATGTCATTTCATTGCCGTCAAAAGAGACAACAGCCATGTCTTCTTTTTCTGTATTTTCCTTCGCGTAGAAAATGGAAGTGATTTCTCCAATATCGCCGTTAAACACATTGTTTTCCGGCTGATTGACAAGCTGCAAAATTTTATCCCCGGTTCTATAGACAACGTCACCGAACTTAATTTCCCTCCGCTTTTCTTTTGGAGGGTTTAAAATATCCTGCAACATCACATTCAGCTCATTGATTCCGGCTTTCCCTCTGTACATCGGTGCGAGGACCTGAATATCTTTTGCCGTATATCCTTTTTTCAATGCATTCGCGACAACCTTCTCAACCACTTCTTTAATTTGCGAACCACCGCAGCGAATAAAGGAACGATCCTTTGTCGGGGCCGTCAGGTTGTTCGGAAGCAGCCCGTTTTTCATCTCGTGGGCAAGCTCGACAATCGACGATCCTTCCGCTTGCCGATAGATGTCTGTCAGTCTTACGGTCGGAATCACCTGGGATGCCAAAAGGTCTCTGAGCACTTGACCGGGTCCGACGGAAGGCAGCTGGTCTTCGTCTCCGACAATGATGATTTGAATATGGTCAGGGATCGCTTTGAACAAATGATTCGCAAGCCATATATCGAGCATACTCGCTTCATCGATAATCAAAAGCTTCCCTTCAATCGGCTGGTCCTCTGTATGAGTAAATCCTTCCGCGCCGTTCCAGCCGAGCAGCCGATGTATCGTAACCGCCGGAAGACCCGTTGACTCACTCATTCGTTTCGCCGCTCTACCTGTAGGCGCGGCCAGCACAATCGGAAAGGCTTCATCTTTTTTATAATCCGACGGATCAAGCGAAGCACCGTGGAGTTCTCCATACAATTCCACAATGCCTCTGATGACCGTTGTTTTACCGGTACCCGGCCCTCCCGTTAAAAGAAGCATCGGTGACGACAGCGCTTTTTGTATCGCTTCCTTCTGACTCGGCGCGTACTGAACATTCATACGCTCTTCCAATTCCCCTAAAGCCAGAAGGAATTCTGATTCAGGAAACTGGTCGTCATATTCGGTTTGGCTTGCGATCTGTTTCACACGCTTTGCAACATTTTGTTCAGCGAAAAACAGCGACGGAAAGTAACATCGTTCATCTTCAATGACAATATCCTTATTCTCTCCAAGCGCAATCATTGCATTAGCGGCATCCATTTCTGTAATGCGCTGTCCATCTGCCGCTGACTGATTTAACAGCGTTTGGGTTTCGATAATCAGCTGCTTCGTTTCTATGTACGTATGCCCTTCTGAAAGGCATGTCGTTTCAAGCGTGTACAAAATAGCCGCTTTTATCCGCTCAGGATGATTCCCTGAGAGCCCCATTCTTCCGCCAAGCTCATCTGCTTTTCCAAAGCCTATGCCTTCCACGTCTCTCACAAGCTGATAAGGGTTTTCCTGAATTTTCTCAAGCGTCTCGGATTCATAGGCCTGATAGATTTTCATAGACAGCTGAGGGCCGAACCCAAATTGATTCAGCGAAATCATAATTTGCTCCAGTCCCTGATGCCGCTGCAAAGCACCGGCAAGGGTGTCAGCTTTCTTTTTTGACAGTCTCGGAACATCATAAAGGACTGAAGAATCAGCCAAAATTTTATTAATCGCACTGTCACCCAGTTTTTTTACAATCTCTTCAGCGGTTTTTTTACCGATTCCTTCAAACAGATCGCTCGACAAATACTGAATGACACCTTCTTTTGTTGTCGGGATCTCCTTTTTGAAATGCTCAGCTTGAAATTGCAGTCCGAACTTTGGGTGAGTAACGGTTTTTCCGTAAAACGTGTAGGTCTCTTCTTCTTGAAGCGCAGGGAAGTAGCCCGTCACGGATACGACTTTATCTTCAATAGCTTCGGAGGTCTCTCTGACTTTCACTTTCAGAACCGTATATAAATTGGCGTCATTGTGATAAATGACGGTGTTTACTGTCCCTTTTAAAAAGGGCTCCTCCTCCATTTTCAGCTGATCCGGGTGCTGCTGCACGAGCCGTCCCTCCTCCTGAGCTTTTTATGATGGGTCGATCAGTTTTTTTGCATGAAGCGCCAGCATATGATCGGGCTGGATTTCGATAGCCTTGTCCAGCATTTCAAGCGCTTTTTCACGATTTTCTTTATAAGCATAAGCGACACCGGAATTATAAAACGCATCCGCGTGCCCCGGGTCTTGCTCTGTTACAGCTTCGAATTGGCTGAGTGCTTCGTCCAGCATGCCTTCGTTCGCTAAGCACATCCCGAATTGGAAACGCGCTTCTGCATCGTTTTCATTCAGCTCGACGGCTCTTTGTAAATATGGCAGAGCGAGCTTAGGCTGCTCAAGCTTTACGAGAACGGTTCCAAGCATGTAGAAAAGATCACCGTTCTCCATTCCGGCACGCAGCGCTTTTTCAAACATGTCTTTCGCTTCTTTGTACATTTCTTTTACAACATAGACATTTCCTGCTCCATAATAAGCAGTGGCTGCCCCGCTGTCTAAGTCAAGCGCTTTTTCATAAAACGCAAGCGCCCGTTCCAGTTCATTTACTGATGAAAGCAGGTTAGCAAAGTTAATATACGGAATTGCGTCTTCTTTGTTCTCTTCAATCGCTTTTGTAAAAGCCTCTGCCGCTTTTTCGTAATCGCCTTCCTGCATTGCCTCTATACCGGCTTGATTGTAGTCCACAGACATCTTCCTTTCATTAAAAAACCCCAACTCGCTGTTGAGGTTTTTTTCATTTTATACATACCACAATTTTGTTCCGTCTTTATATACGTCATCGATGGTTCCGCCGCCAAGGCATTCTTCGCCATCATAAAAGACAACGGCTTGTCCCGGTGTGACAGCACGGACCTGTTCGTCGAAGATAACCTCCGCTTCGCCTTCCCCAGTCATTCGAACCGTGACTTTATGGTCTTCTTGACGGTAACGGAATTTAGCCGTGCAGGAAATCTCTTCGCCCTTCATGATATCCGAACGAACCCAGCTGATATTGGTTGCTGTGATTTTATCGGAGTAAAGGAGCGGGTTGTGGAACCCTTGATCCACGTAAAGGATGTTCTTTTCAAGATCTTTACCGACCGCAAACCACGGCTCGCCGCTTCCGCCGATGCCAAGGCCGTGACGCTGTCCGATCGTGTAGTACATTAACCCGTCATGGCGTCCTTTTACTTCGCCGTCCATCGTCATCATATCGCCCGGCTGTGCAGGGAGATATTGGCTAAGAAACGTTTTGAAGTTGCGTTCGCCGATAAAACAGATGCCTGTGCTGTCTTTTTTCGTTGCCGTTGCAAGTTCTGCTTCTTTGGCAATTTCACGCACACGGCTTTTTTGAAGCTCGCCGATCGGGAACATGACTTTGCTTAGCGTATCTTCTGTCAGCTGATTCAAGAAGTACGTTTGATCTTTGTTTTCATCAATGCCGCGCAGCATTCTGACTTTGCCGCCGCTTCTGTCGACCCTTGCATAGTGGCCAGTCGCTAAATAGTCGGCGCCAAGTGACAGGGCATGCTCCAAAAATGCCTTGAATTTAATTTCTTTGTTGCACAGCACATCCGGGTTTGGTGTTCTGCCTGCTTTATATTCATCGAGGAAGTATTGAAATACCTTCTCGTAATATTGCTTTTCAAAATTAACGGCATAGTACGGAATTCCGATTTGATTGCAGACGCGGATGACATCTTCATAATCCTCTGTCGCCGTACAAAAACCATTTTCGTCCGTATCATCCCAGTTTTTCATAAAGATTCCGATCACATCATAGCCCTGTTCTTTTAACAGCAGAGCCGCCACAGATGAGTCTACTCCGCCGGACATGCCGACAACGACTCTTGTATCCTCCGGCCGTTTTTCCATTTCATTCACTCCAATAATTAAGTCCGCCTTATTGTGTCAGCCGCTTTACAACGGCAGCCACATGTTCGGCAGCGGTTTTCACTTGCTCAGCCGTATTGCCGAGACCGAAGCTGATTCGAATTGAGGACGTCAGCCGGTCGCTCTCTTCACCGAACATGGCAGTCAGAACGTGTGATGGCAGGACTGAACCAGCGGTGCACGCTGATCCGCTGGAGACCGCAACTCCCGCCATATCAAGATTTACCAGCAGTGCCTCCACAGATGCACCGGGAAAATAAAGGTTCATGACATGCGGAAGGCTATGCTCTTGATCTCCATTGATCTCGAATGCCACATCGGCATCCTTAAGCGTACCGGCAATGATTGTTTTAAACGATTGATACTTCTCGTTTTTTTCGTCCCGTTCTTCGCCCGACAGCTTGACCGCTTCTTTCAGCCCGACAATTCCCGGAACATTTTCTGTTCCGGCACGGCGTTTTCTTTCTTGCTCTCCTCCGAATAACAGCGGAGAAAGCTTTACATCCTTACTTGCATATAAAAAGCCTGTCCCTTTTGGCCCGTTGAGCTTGTGCCCAGAAACAGACAGAAGGTCAATATGGCTGCTTTTCACATCAATTGGAAAAAACCCGAATGCCTGAACAGCATCGGTATGAAAATAAGCCGTGTGTTCCTTCAGCAGCTGGCCGATTTCATCGATCGGCTGCACAGTTCCGACTTCGTTATTTCCATACATCACTGTCACAAGGATTGTATCATCACGTAGTGCTTCTTTCACCTGATTTGCACTGACTCTGCCGTTTTCATCAACATCCAGATACGTCACTTCAAATCCGTCTTCCTCCAGTTTTTCGCAAGTGTGTAGCACGGCGTGATGCTCAATTTTTGTCGTGATGATATGTTTTCCCTGATCTTTTCTGGCAAGCGCAGTTCCCATTATCGCTAAGTTGTCGGCTTCCGTTCCCCCGCTAGTGAAAATAATTTCCTGTTCTGCCGCACCAATTTCAGCTGCAATCTGCGCTCTTGCTTCGTCCACCCATTTGCGTGATTCTCTTCCAAATGAATGAATGCTGGATGGATTGCCGAAATTTCCGGAGAAATGCGGTATCATTTTCTCCAGCACGCGATCATCCATCGGAGACGTTGCGGCGTGATCCAAATAAATCCGTTCCATTTTGTTTTACACCTCTGATTTAAATATAGAACATATAAGCTTCTTGCTCCCCATCTGTATAGCTGGCAAGGTCCTCTAATGTTGTGCTGTCTAACACTTCTTTGACGGCATCCCGTATGCGGATCCACAGCTCCCGCTTGGCAGGCTCCTCGTCTTCGAGCACTTCCACAGGGCTGATCGGACCTTCAAGCACGCGGATGATGTCTCCAGCTGTAATGGCATCCGGCTCACTGCCTAATACGTATCCGCCGTATGCGCCTCTGATGCTTTTGACTAAGCCGGCATTTCTGAGCGGTGAGACCAGCTGCTCTAAATAATGCTCTGACAAATTATTTGTCTGTGCGATGCTTTTTAATGAAGTCGGGCCTTCACCATGCTTTTTCGCGAGCTCGATCATAATGGTGAGACCGTATCTTCCTTTGGTTGATATTTTCAACATGAACACCTCTGTTATTTCATGATTTTCCACATATATAATGGTAATTTCTATATAATTCGTCCGTTTATTAAATAATAGACCAACTGCTATTATAGCATACCTTCTGCGAATTTTCATGGAAGCTGGCGGAAACGGGGCTTCCCCCTTTTCTAATTTCCGGTTTTCCGTTACCCTGTAATTAAGTAAGGAGAGATGATGATGAAGCCATTGGCATATCGGATGCGTCCGACGAAAATAGAGGATATTATCGGCCAGCAGCATCTGGTGGCTGAAGATAAAATTATCGGCAGAATGGTTCAGGCAAAACATTTGTCATCCATGATTTTGTACGGGCCGCCCGGAATTGGAAAAACCTCAATCGCAACAGCAATCGCCGGTTCAACAAGTATTGCTTTCCGCAAGCTGAATGCCGTTATTAACAATAAAAAGGATATGGAGATCGTAGCCCAAGAAGCCAAAATGTCCGGCCAGGTCATTTTGATTTTGGATGAAGTCCACAGACTCGATAAAGGAAAACAGGATTTTCTTTTGCCTTATTTAGAAAATGGCATGATTATTTTAATCGGCGCCACTACAGCTAACCCATATCACGCCATAAATCCGGCCATCAGAAGCCGAACGCAGATTTTTGAGCTAGAGCCATTAACACCTGAATTGATTAAACAGGCATTAGAGCGAGCTCTTCATGATGAGCACCGGGGGCTTGGCACATATTCCGTTTCAATTGATGACCAGGCGATGGAGCATTTTGCCCACGGATGCGGAGGAGATGTCCGTTCCGCTTTAAATGCGCTTGAGCTTGCCGTATTGTCAACGAAGGAGTCTGCGGACGGCGTGATTCACATCACGTTAGAGTCTGCGGAAGAATGCCTGCAGAAAAAGAGTTTTTCTCACGATAAAGACGGTGATGCGCATTATGACGTCTTGTCCGCTTTTCAAAAATCGATCCGCGGCTCTGATGCCAACGCCGCTCTTCACTATTTGGCCAGATTAATTGAAGCGGGTGACTTGGAAAGCATCGCGAGAAGACTGTTGGTTATCGCCTTTGAGGATATCGGCTTAGCCAGCCCGCAGGCCGGACCGAGAGTGCTGCATGCAGTTCAGACCGCCGAACGTATCGGCTTCCCTGAAGCGCGCATACCGCTGGCCAATGCGGTCATTGAGCTCTGTCTCTCGCCAAAATCCAATTCAGCTATTTTAGCAATCGATGAAGCGCTCGCGGACATCAGAGCAGGAAAAATCGGCGATGTCCCAAAACATTTAAAAGACGCGCATTATAAAGGGGCACAGGAACTTGGAAGAGGAATCGACTATAAATACCCTCATAATTACGAAAATGGATGGGTTGAACAGCAGTACCTCCCTGATCCTTTAAAGAACAAGCAATATTACAAACCGAAGCAAACTGGTAAATTTGAATCTGCGTTAAAGCAAGTGTACGATAAATTAATAAAAAGAAAATAAAAAAACAGCCTTGAATATGCTTCAAGGCTGTTTTTTATTCATTATTTATCCTTCACGCGTTTGATTTCAATATCTTTCAAAAGATCCATGACAACATGACCGCCCATAATCAATCCCGCAACTGACGGCACAAAAGCATTAGAGGAAGGCGGCATTTTGGCTTTGCGGATTTTCGCATCGTCATTTCCGACTTCTTTTCTGACGTCTTCCCGGATTACAATCGGGCTTTCATCGGAGAAAATCACTTGAACGCCCTTTTTGATGCCTTCTTTACGGAGTCTCGTACGAACCACCTTTGCGATCGGGTCAGTATGCGTTTTAGAAATATCTGCGATTTGGAAACGTGTCGGGTCTGTCTTATTCGCCGCACCCATACTGGAGATCAGCGGAATATCCCGTTTCAGACATTCTTTCATTAAATGGATTTTATAATGAATGGTGTCTGACGCATCAATCACATAGTCAAGGTTATACTCAAAGAATTGCTCATACGTTTCTTCCGTATAGAACATTTTTAACGAAATCACTTCACACTCGGGGTTAATGTCTGCAATACGCGCTTTCATTAAATCCACTTTCGGCTGACCGACAGTTGAAAGAAGAGCGTGAAGCTGACGGTTTACGTTTGTGATGTCCACATCATCCTTATCAACAAGCAGGATGCGTCCAACGCCTGAACGTGCAAGCGCCTCCGCTGCGAACGATCCGACGCCTCCAACTCCAAGCACAGCAACCGTGCTGTTTTTCAGCGTTTCAAGGCCTTCTTTTCCAATAGCTAATTCATTGCGTGAAAACTGGTGTAACAAGAACCTCACTCCACATTCGTAATCTGGTTTTCATATGATAAATGGCTATTACAGAAACAGCCGTTTTTTCTGCGCATAAAAAATAAAGTCCCAATTGTGCCGTTGCAGCTTTCCTTTGTTTTGAACCCGCTCTCAGCAGGTGGGTGCCCTCTTTTAAATCTTGTAAGTCCTCTTTACCGAATGAAAAGAGGCATGTACGCCATTTAAAAATGCGGGCTCCCAAATCAAAAAAATGTTCGGTCAAAACTAGGTGTACAACTAACACATCAGGACTTTATTTAACTTGTCAAAATCATATCATAGACGATTTTGATTTTCAAGAATCGAACTGCACATTCAGTTCTTTACTTTTGATTTAATAGAAAGGTGAAGTTCATCAAGCTGCGCGTCGCTTACTTCTCCCGGCGCATCTGTCATCAGACAGCTTGCACTTGCCGTTTTCGGGAAAGCGATCGTATCTCTCAGATTCGTACGGCCGGCAAGAAGCATCACGAGACGGTCTAAGCCAAGCGCGATTCCGCCGTGCGGAGGAGCGCCGTATTCAAATGCCTCAAGAAGGAATCCAAACTGTTCTGCTGCTTCTTCTTTTGTGAAACCAAGCAGTGCAAACATTTTTTCCTGAATATCCTTTTCGAAAATACGGATCGAACCGCCGCCAAGCTCATAGCCGTTTAAGACGAGGTCATAGGCTTGTGCTTTCATGTCCTCAGGCGCTGTTTCAATCAGCTCAAGGTCTTCGCGGACAGGCATTGTAAACGGATGGTGCGCTGCGTAAAAACGGCCTTCCTCCGCATCATGCTCTAAGAGCGGCCAGTCAATAACCCATAAGAAGTTGAAGAGGTTTTCATCAATGAGTCCCCGTTCTTTCCCAAGCTTTAAGCGCAGGGCTCCGAGTGATGCGGCAACAACTTCGAATTTATCCGCTCCGAACAGCAGCAAGTCACCCTCAGCGGCATTAAGTGCTTCAATCAGCTTAGACTGCTTTTCATCATCAAAGAATTTGGCGATCGGGCCTTTCACTCCGTCCGCTTCGACCTTCACCCAAGCAAGTCCTTTCGCTCCATAATTTGCGGCAAACGCGCCTAGAGCATCGATGTCTTTTCTTGAGTAATCGCCTGCCCCGCCTTTTACGTTGATGGCTTTGACTACACCGCCGTTTGCCACAGCTGATGAGAACACCTTAAATTCAGTATCTTTTACAATGTCAGATACATCTGTCAAAAGCATGTCAAAGCGAGTATCCGGTTTATCAGAACCGTATTTGTTCATCGCCTCGTCATACGTCATTCGAGGCAGAGGAAGCTTGAGTTCCACACCTTTCGTTTCACGCATAATCTTTGCCATCATATCCTCAGCCAATGACATAATGTCTTCCTGGCTCATAAAGGACATTTCAATATCGATTTGCGTAAACTCAGGCTGGCGGTCCGCACGCAAGTCCTCATCACGGAAACAGCGGGCAATCTGATAATAGCGTTCAACGCCTGAGACCATCAGAAGCTGTTTAAATAGCTGCGGAGATTGAGGGAGCGCATAGAATTCACCTTCGTGCACACGGCTCGGCACCAAGTAGTCACGTGCGCCCTCAGGTGTGCTTCCTGTTAAAATCGGCGTTTCAATATCAAGAAACCCTTTTTCATCTAAAAAGCCCCGAGCAGCTCTCGTCACGTTATGGCGCAGCTGGATCGTTTGAAACATAGCCGGTCTGCGCAAATCTAAGTAACGGTATTTTAAACGCACGTCCTCTGATACATCATCCGCTTGATCAGAAATGGCAAACGGAGGCGTCTTCGCAGCACTCAATACAGTCACTGCATCAGCGTGAATTTCAATCGCGCCTGTTTTCAAATTCTTATTCACTGTACCTTCTTCGCGCGCAACCACTTTTCCTTGAATATCAAGTACATATTCGTTTCTGATGCCTTCCGCAATAGCAAGCGCTTCTTTTGATACATCAGGGTTAAAAACGACTTGAACAATTCCCGTACGGTCACGCAAGTCAATAAAAATCAATCCGCCGAGGTCCCGTCTTTTTTGGACCCAGCCTTTCAGCGTTACAGATTCGCCAATTGCTTTTTCAGTCATTTCACCGCAATAATATGTTCTTCCAAACAATGCGTTCCACTCCTTATCCCTTTTGGTTTGCTTTCATCACATGTATCAATTCATCAAGAGCCACTTCAATCTGTTCGCCTGTTTTTGCATCCTTTACATTGATTTTGTTTTGAGCAAGCTCATCCTCTCCCAAAATCGCAATAAATCTGGCGTTGAGGCGGTCAGCTGTTTTAAACTGCCCTTTCATTTTCTTATTTTCGTAATCAATTTCACTGGAAATGCCGGCTTCTCTCAGTTTGTACACCAACGAAACGGAATAATCCTTCGCTTTTTCGCCAAGCGTCACGATATAGCAGTCAATCCCCTGATCAACAGGCAGTTCTCTTTTTTCAGCATCAATTGCGGCAAGCAGGCGTTCAATGCTCATCGCAAATCCGATGCCGGGCGCTTCTGGTCCGCCGATTTGCTCGACCAATCCGTCATAGCGGCCGCCGCCGGCAAGCGTTGTAATCGCGCCAAAGCCTTCCGCATTGCTCATGATTTCGAATGCGGTATGATTATAATAATCCAGCCCTCTCACAAGGTTAGGATCAATTTCATAAGAAATGCCGAGATCGTTTAAATATTGCTTCACTTTTTCAAAATAAGCGGCTGATTCTTCATTTAAGTAAGTAAGAATAGAAGGTGCCGATTTCATCAGCTCATGATCCCGGTCCTTTTTGCAATCCAAAATTCTGAGCGGATTGGTGTGCAGACGTGACTGACAGTCTGAACAAAATTCCTCGATGCGCGGCTCAAAGTGTTTCACGAGCGCTTCTCTGTAGCTTTTGCGGCTGTCCCGATCGCCAAGACTGTTTATCACAAGCTTGACGTTTTTCAAGCCGGCCTTCTGATAAATACCCATCGCCAGCGCCATTACTTCAGCATCTATTGCAGGGTCTTTCGATCCAATCGCTTCGATTCCAAACTGATAAAACTGGCGGTAACGGCCTGTCTGCGGACGTTCGTAACGGAACATCGGCCCGACATAATACAGCTTTGTCGGCTGAACAGGATTCGCAAATAATTTATTTTCATTAAAAGCGCGAACTGCTGCAGCAGTTCCCTCGGGGCGAAGCGTCAGGCTTCTGCCTTTGCGGTCCTGGAAGGTGTACATTTCTTTTTGTACAATATCCGTAGACTCCCCGACGCCTCTGGCGAACAGTTCTGTATGCTCAAAAATCGGCGTGCGGATTTCTTTATATTGATAAGTTCGGCAAGTGTCTCTCATGATTTGTTCAACATACTGCCAGCGCTCTGATTCTCCGGGCAGAATATCTTGTGTTCCTCTTGGAATGTTATATCCCATGTGTAGACCTCCTTATGTATCCCTTATAAAATATACATTTATCGTCAATGATGAAAAATAAAAAAACTCCCGCCCCTACTATACACATATAGTAGGGACGAGAGTTATACCCGTGGTGCCACCCTAGTTGGAATATTTTCGTATTCCCGCTCGATCCTTTAACGCAGGTTCACGTTCACTGCCTAATGACGGTATCACGCGTTCAGCAGGAAACCTCCGGAGTGTTGTTTCGAGAAAGACGCAATGGGAGCCGCTTTCAGCCTGGGGCGGTTCCTCTCTAGCCATGCAATCTGACCTACTCTTCTCCATTATTGGTTCAGTTTAATTATTATTTATTATGTACTCGATTTCTATTATAATAATGGCATTGCTGTACTCTGTCAAGCTTTATTCCGGTTGTTTTTCTGCTGTGATGCTTCTTTGGACATAAGACCAAATTCCGTTGCCGTTTCAGTGAGATAACCGATTGTATCAGGATCGGCATGATCACTGAAATGCAGGTTTCCTTCGCCGTCGTGAAATGCACGTCCCATTTTTGGATGATATTTCATGATTTGCACACCTTTTTCATTGGATTTATGCCTAGTATAAACAAATCATTTTATTTTTATTTAAAAATCAGAAAGGACTTTACGATATTAAGAAAGAATGCTTTTTTTTATGATCATTAGAAAGGAGGACACAATGAGCAAGAAACACTTTGTCCTTATTGTATGTATTATCGTCGCCGGGGCGCTTTTCCCGCCTTTTTCTGCCGTTACAGCCGCTCAGGGAGAAGCGGTCATCGCAACAGATGAAATGAACGTCAGAAGCGGCCCGGGGCTTAGCTACGGCATCATGGCGGAGGTGAAAAAAGGAGAACGCTACCCCATCTTGAAAGAAGACGGAGACTGGGTGCAAATACAGCTTGGTTCCGGAGATAAAGGGTGGGTTGTCTCCTGGCTTATTACTAAGGAAAAACAGTCAGGCACAAGCTCTACAGACAGCAGTGAAACTGTAACATCAACAGATCCCGATTTACGGATGAGAACAGGCCCTGGTACTTCATACGAAGTCATCGGCAAATTCCCGCAGGGCAGCCAAGCCGCAGTGATTGACAAGGATTCCGGCTGGATCAAAATATCATATCGAAATTCCACCGGATGGGTATCTTCCGAATACGTCACTTCAGGCAGCGGCAGTTCAGCGTCTGAGGAAAGTGATCAGACAGAATCATCTGGTTCAACAACGGGCACGGTTGGCGTTTCTTCACTGAATGTCAGAGGGTCCGCCTCACATGATGCAGCGATTATAACAAAACTCTCGCGAGGAACGAAACTTACAATCCTCGAAGAGAAAAACGGCTGGCTCCATATTGAAGTGAATGGGCTAAAAGGCTGGGTCGCAAGCCATTACATTGTGACCAGTTCTGACCCAGCTGAAGATTCAGCTGATGTCAGAAGTTCAGACAGTACAAAAAAAGCCTATATCGTATACGGAGGAACGAATTTAAGAAGCGATGCTTCAACATCAGCTTCTATCGTTAAACGCGCAGCCAAAGGCGATGCGTACTCCATTACCGGATCAAAGGGCAGCTGGTATGAAGTAAAACTTGACAATGGGCAGACCGCTTATGTCGCCAACTGGGTGGTACAGACGTCTAAAAGCGCTGAAGAATCCGGAGAGCCGCCTGTCGCTGATTCCGCTTCCGGAAGCGGGTCGCTGAAAAACAAAGCGATTGTTGTCGATCCGGGGCATGGAGGAAAAGACAGCGGAACAATCGGCTATTCAGGCCAATTCGAGAAAAAACTGACGATCAAAACGGCGAAACTGCTGGCCAGCAAACTTAGATCAGCAGGAGCAGACGTGTATGTGACACGGCAGGATGATACATTTGTCAGCTTACAGTCACGAGTCTCGACGTCTCACTACCGCAATGCAGACGCCTTCATCAGCATTCATTACGACAGCTTTGCGGATACTTCTACAAGGGGAAGCACAGCTTATTACTACAGTCCTGCAAAGGATCAGGAACTGGCATCAGATGTACACTCTGAAGTGGTTAAGCGATCTTCAATTCCTGACCGCGGCGTACTGTTCGGAGATTATTATGTGCTCCGTGAAAACAAACAGCCCGCTATGCTGTACGAGCTAGGATATGTAAGCCATCCGCAGGAAGAAGCCATTGTACATAGCAATTCATATCAAGAAAAAGTAACAGACGGAATTGAGAGCGGATTGGAGAAATATTTTCAATAAAAAAAGCTGCCTTTTGGCAGCTTTTTATTTTGAATCCATAATCAATGTGACCGGTCCGGAGTTTGTGAGCTTTACATCCATCATGGCGCCGAATTTACCGGTTTCTACTTTGATTCCTTTTTCACGAAGCAGGTCATTCCATTTTTCATAAAGCCCCAAAGCCTTATCAGGTTTTGCGGCGTTCATGTAGTTCGGGCGCCGTCCTTTTCTCGTATCTCCGTAAAGCGTAAACTGTGAAACAGACAAAATCTCTCCGCCTGTGTCTAGAAGCGACAAATTCATTTTTCCATCACTGTCATCGAAAATGCGAAGATTCACCACTTTATCCGCTAAGTAAGCGGCGTCCTCTTCTGTATCATCGTGAGTGATGCCGACCAGGACCATAATGCCTTGTCCAATTTGGCCGATCACATCTCCATCAACGGTTACGCTTGCTTCTGTTACTCGCTGAACGACTAATTTCATTTTCTGACTCCTTTAATTCATGACGCGGCGCACAGAATATATATCCCTTATTTGCTTAATGCGCTCGACGACTTTATGCAGATGATTGATGTTCTGGATAAAAATAGCCATATGAATGGTTGCCACTTTGTTGCGATCCGATTTGCCAGAGACAGAAGAAATATTTGTTTTCGTTTCATTCACTGCCTGAAGCACCTCGTTAAGCAATCCGCGGCGGTCATACCCAAGAATCTCGATCTCAACATTGTATTCCTTGCGTTTTTGCACCTGTGACTCATGTTCCCACTCTACGGGGATCAGCCGCTCCTGCGCTTCATTCGTTTTGACATTCGGGCAGTCGTCGCGATGGACGGAAACCCCTCTGCCTTTTGTAATGAAACCGACAATATGGTCACCAGGCACAGGATTACAGCATTTCGATAAACGCACAAGGAGATTGTCGATCCCCTTGACGCGAACGCCAGCTTCCCGCTTTCTTCCTTGCGGATACGGTTTAGGCTCCGCAGTGACATCCTGAACAATTTTTTCTTGTTCTTCCTGATCGCGCTGTTTTCTTTCTTTTTCCGTCAGCCGGTTCGCCACCTGCAGGGCTGTGATGCCATTGTAGCCGACCGCTGCGTACATGTCTTCTTCATTTGAGAAATTAAATTTATCTGCAACTTTTTGGATGTTCTCCGGTGTCAGGACGTCCTTCACTTCAAAGTCCAGATTTTTAATTTCTTTTTCAACCAATTCACGGCCTTTTTCGACATTTTCTTCGCGCCGCTGCTTCTTAAAGAATTGACGGATCTTATGCTTCGCCTGTGAGGTTTGAGCAAGCTTCACCCAATCCTGACTCGGACCATAGGAATGCTTGGAGGTGAGAATTTCAACGATATCACCTGTCCGGAGCTTATGGTCAAGGGTCACCATTTTTCCGTTGACCTTCGCACCGATTGTTTTATTGCCGATTTCAGAGTGAATCCGGTAAGAGAAATCAATCGGGACAGAACCGGACGGAAGCTCGATGACATCTCCTTTTGGCGTAAAGACGTACACCATATCCGAGAACAAATCGATTTTGAGCGATTCCATAAATTCTTCGGCATCTGTTGATTCATTTTGGAATTCCAAAATTTCGCGGAACCATGAAAGCTTTTTCTCAAATGTTGCGCTTTCACTCGCTGCTTTTCCTTCTTTATAAGCCCAGTGAGCCGCAACCCCATATTCCGCGATTTCATGCATTTCAAAGGTGCGGATCTGCACTTCCAGCGGGTCGCCTTTAGGCCCTATAACTGTTGTATGAAGCGATTGATACATGTTCGGCTTCGGCATTGCGATATAATCTTTGAACCTGCCGGGCATCGGCTTCCAGCAGGTATGAATAATGCCGAGCACCGCGTAGCAGTCCTTTATACTGTTCACGAGAATCCGGACAGCAAGCAGATCATAAATTTCATTGAATTGCTTATTTTGCAGCACCATTTTTCTATAGATACTGTAAATATGTTTCGGCCGGCCTGAGAAGTCAGCCTTGATATTGACTTCTTCGACACGTTTTTTCACCTCATTGACAACCTCGTCGACATAAAGCTCGCGTTCTGCGCGTTTTTTCTTCATGAGGTTGACAATTCTGTAATATTGCTGAGGATTCAAATAACGGAGCGCCGTATCTTCCAGTTCCCATTTAATCTTTGAAATCCCGAGGCGATGAGCCAAAGGAGCAAAAATTTCCAGCGTTTCATTAGAAATTCTACGCTGTTTTTCTTGGGGAAGATGTTTCAGCGTCCGCATATTGTGAAGACGATCCGCCAGCTTGATCAGTATGACCCGGATATCTTGAGCCATAGCGACAAACATTTTGCGATGATTTTCCGCCTGCTGTTCCTCTTGAGATTTATATTTAATTTTACCGAGCTTCGTTACACCGTCCACAAGCATTGCTACTTCCTCGGAGAATGCTTCCTTCAGGTCATCAAGCGTCACATCAGTATCCTCCACTACATCATGCAGAAATCCGCCCGCGATTGTGGATGGATCCATTTCAAGATCAACGAGAATTCCCGCAACCTGAATCGGATGAATGATGTAAGGCTCACCTGATTTGCGGTATTGCTCGCGATGAGCATCTTCAGCGTACAGGTATGCTTTTTCGACAAATGCGATATGCTCATCGGATAGATAACTGCGCGCTTTATCAATAACTTGCTCGGCAGTCAATACTTGTTCGTTCGCCATGGAATCACCTTTTTTAAAATGTAAACTGTATTGTAGTTTATTATCAAGAAAAAAACGATAGATGTAAAGAGCAGAAGTTCAAATCACCAAATAATATATCAAATAAATGCAAAACAATAGGAAAAAAGCACCCTGTATCGAGTGCTTTTTCCTTTATGAGGTTATCTTTAGTATTTCATTAATGTTAAGATGTCATAATTATCAAGTTTATTTCTACCATCAAGGTAAGAAAGCTCGATTAAGAAAGCGATACCAGCTACAATGCCGCCAAGCTCCTCAACAAGTTTGATTGTTGCTTCAATTGTGCCGCCTGTTGCAAGCAGGTCATCTGTAATAAGCACACGCTGGCCTGGTAAAATCGCATCTTTGTGGATCGTTAATACGTCTTTGCCATACTCCAAACCGTAATCCACTTTGATGACCTCGCGCGGCAATTTGCCTTCTTTGCGCACCGGTGCAAATCCGACGCCAAGCGCGTAGGCAACCGGACAGCCGATAATAAAGCCGCGCGCCTCTGGGCCGACAACCAAATCAATTTGTTTTTCTTTCGCATATTCCACAATTTGATCTGTTGCATAGCGATAGACATCGCCTTTATCCATCAGTGTCGTAATATCTTTAAATTGCACGCCCTCTTTCGGGTAATCGGGTACAATTGTTACGTATTGTTTTAAATCCATCTGTTTTATGTCCTCCTCGTACTTTCATAAGCCTCTGAATCTTGTTTCATCAGCTTATTCAGCCATTCCTTCAGCTCTTCAGCCGCAGAATAATTCAGCTTTTGATCCAGCTCCATCAGCTGCTGTTTTGCTTGATATGTTTGCGAGTCTGTTAAATCGCGTTTTTTCGCTCCGCTTATTACAGACAGCACACCATTCTCTATTTTAACAAAACCGAGATCAAAAAACACCTTTGTCATGAAATTGATTGTTTCAACGGACCAGCCTTTATGCCTCGCAAGCTCTGAGCCGTGTTTATTCAAGTCAAAAGTGCCTCTTTTCAGCAAGAATGCATAATACCATTTAAAGTGGTCTCTTGCCGGAAAAGATGATAAAAAGTGTTCCTCATGATTGAGAAAGATGAAGTAAATCCGCTCAGGCGCTTTGCCTTCCAGCAAACGTGCGAGCATGTCCAGCGAAGGCGGAGAATCCAGTAATACAATATATGCATTGTCAAGTTCACATGCCTTCGCTTGGTCTTCAGAACTGATAACGTGCACGTCATGGCGAAAATCTTCAGACTGAAGAAGCACTTTGGTTTCTTCTTTGAAGGAGACAATGACTCGTTTATCAGACGGAAGGGCGGAAACCGGATCTTTCCACGTGCGTTTTCCTCTTAAGTCAAACAGCTGCCATTCAGCAACAGCCGCATCCTTGATCATCAGCTGCGGTTTTTTTCTGTTATTCCATTCGTTGATCGACATTTCACCAACAATCGAAATTTTTGAACCGGGCACAATATTTTCCTCAAGCTCGCCTTTATTGAAACCGACGCAGTCAAGCTGGAAGGAATCGTTTCTAATCGTCATTTTGACATGATTTTTATTCGCCCCGATTTTGCGGACATCTTCCAGCACTGCGTTTTCTACCATCACATGCGGTTTCGGGTTCAGCATGCCGAAGGGGGAAAGCAGATTCATCTCTGTGATGCTTTCAACCGTAATGTCCTCCACGCTGCATACGAGGTCTACTTCCTGTACAGGAATAAAATCTTCTTCTGTAAGCGTATTGTCAGCTATCTCATTCAGCCTGTTCCGCAATTCCGGCACATCTTCGGCATTCAGCGTCATGCCAGCCGCCATTGGATGGCCTCCAAAGTGCGGAAGAATATCTCTGCATTCAGAAAGGCTTTCAAACAAATTAAATCCCCTGATGCTTCGTGCCGAACCTTTGGCGATCCCTTTTTCTTCATCAATTCCAAGGACAATGGCCGGGCGGTAAAAACGGTCTACAAGCTTTGAAGCAACAATTCCGACGACTCCGGGATTCCATCCTGCTTTTGCCACGACAATCGCAGTTTGATTAAGCCCTTCTTGTTCAACCATTTCAATCGCTTCATCCGTCATTTTGCTGACCATCTTTTGCCGTTCTTTATTAAGCTGATCGATTTCAGCGGCAAGCTCTTCCGCTTCAAACGGGTCCTCTGACATCAGCAAATGAACAGCAGGATCGGCCTGTTCAATTCTTCCGACTGCGTTCAGTCTCGGTGCGAGCTGAAATCCGACGGTTTCTTCGTTCGCTTCTCCGATTTCTCCGCCTGAGAGCTTAATCAGTTCTTTTAAGCCAAGCCGGTTCGTCCGCCGGAGCTTTTCGAGACCTAATGTTGCAATTAATCTGTTTTCATCATGCAACGGAACTAGATCGGCAATGGTGCCGATTGCCGCCAGGTCAAGAAGTTCATCTGGCAATTCGCCCAATAATGCGTGGGCAAGCTTAAACGCCACGCCCACTCCTGCAAGCTCCTTAAAAGGATAGGTGCAGCCAGGCTGCTTCGGGTGAACGATCGCATGGACATCCGGAAGCTCCGGTCCAGGCTCATGGTGGTCGGTAATGATGACATCTAAGCCAAGTTCCTTTGCTACCTTCGCTTCATGGACAGCGGCAATCCCCGTATCAACCGTAATAATGAGTGAGAAGCCTCGTTCTTTAATCGAGCGAAATGCCTGTTCATTAGGGCCGTAGCCTTCTTTAAACCGGTCAGGTATATAAAAATCAACTTGCGCCGACAGCTTTTGCAAAGTGTGCAGCATCACTGAAGTACTGGTAACTCCATCGGCGTCATAATCGCCATATATCATAATCTGTTCTTGTTGTGAAATCGCCTGTTTTATTCGTTCTACCGCTTCTTTCATCCCCTTCATCTCATAGGGATCATAGAATTCGGTATCCTTTGTATGTAAAAACAGCCTCGCGTTTTCTGCCGTATCAAAGCCTCTTTTTACAAGCAGCGACGCAACAAGAGGTGTTATGTCCAATTGTTCTGTGAGTGATTTGACCTTTTCCTGATCTGGTCGCTGGATTTCCCATCGCATTTTTGACGCTAACATAAATTCACCCCTCAACCACCCTATTATACTAGAGCATGCTGAGGGGTTTCAAATATAATTCGAAAACTAGTCTTTTTTCTCAATAATGGCGGATGCATCCTGTGTGTCGGCTTGAACATCATTCAAATGAGCATCCTCTTGGTTATGTATCACATCCTGTGCGGTTTTGGTTTCTTTCCGCAACGCTTTTATTTCTCTCTTTAATTTCATGACTTGAAAAATTCCGGCAGAAAAAACGATCAGCGCCCCCATCAGTACTGAACCTAAAATGACTAGAATAAGCGGCCACTCTGATCTGCCAAACAGGTAATCAACTTCTACGGATCTTACATTAATGACTGCGAAAACAGCGACAAGCAACGTAAAAATAAGTGCAAATATAATCGTCCATTGTTTGTTCATTCGATTACCCCCAAACTTCACTTATTGAGGTTAGTTTCCCTATTCACATTGGTTTTAAACATGGCTTGACGCGAGTCAAGCCCCCAGTGCGGTTAATTTTTCACGGATCAGCCTCTTCAGTCCGTCTCTCTCTCCAGAGATGACGAGTGTATCTCCTTCTTCTATCACTGTTTCAGACCCTGGATTCAATTGCTTTTTCTGATTCTTCTTTAATATAGCGATGACTGTCGCTTGATATTCCTGCCGCACGTCCAAATCACCGATTGTCTTGTGAACGGCTGGTGCTCCTGCTTCTGCTTTAAACCATTCTATGATCAAATCGTCAAGAGCCACTTCCACGGTTTCTAACGCTTTCGGTTTATATGCCATCCCGCCCAGAATCGCAGAAATCTGTCTCGCTTCCGCATCATCAAACTGTACGGATGTCACACATTCTTCATGATCATTTTCGTCAAAATAATACAGCTCTCTTCTGCCGTCGTCATGAATGATAATTGATATTTTATCTTGGTTTCTGGTGACAATCTCAACTTTTTGCCCGATACCCGGCAGCTCCGACTCGCGAACCTTCATACCCAAACCCTCCCACATAAATGAAAACCTGTCACAAATCCTCTTCACACCATTTATATGTTTAATTGTAAGCGTATGTCATTATAGCAAATGTCTATTTTAAGATCAATCAAACGCCAAAAAATCAGGCTGCCCATAATGGACAGCCTGACAGCTACTCTATTGTTCCGTACCTTTTTTTAATTCTTTCCCTTTCCAAACAAGCCAAATTTGCGCGGCAATGTAGAGGGATGAATAAACACCTGTTAACAGCCCAACCAATAGAGCGATTGAGAAGTTTGTAATAGAAGATGCCCCAAAGATCAGCAGTGTTATGACAACAATCACTACAGTTAATACAGTATTAATGGATCTTGTAAAGGTTTGCTGCAAGCTTAGATTTACGATATGGCTCAAATCGGCAAACGTTTTCGGCTTGCGCTTTTTCATATGCTCGCGAACCCTGTCAAATGTAACGATTGTATCATTAATCGAATAACCGACAATCGTCAGGACGGCCGCAATAAAGGTAACATCTACCTCCAGCCTTGTAATGCTGAAAAATGTGACGATAAAGAAAGCATCATAAAGCAGTGAAACAATCGCAGCAATCGCCATTTTGTACTCGAATCGGATGGAAACGTAAATAATGATTCCGATTGAAGCAATGGCTACTGCGTACAATGCATTTCTCGCCAGTTCTTTACCAACAGTAGGTGACACCGTGCTGACATTCGGCTCGGATCCGTACTTGTCTTTAAAGTAATCTTTCACTTTTGCAATGGTTTCTTTATCAGGCACTCCTACAAAGCGGGCAACACCAATATTGCTCTTTTCGCCTGACAAGACAACCGTGTCAGGTTCCATGCCAAGTGATGCAAAGTCCTTCTCCACCTGCTCTGTCGTGAGCTTATGGTCACTTTGCACTTCAATCCGTGCGCCGCTCGCAAAGTCAATGCCCAGATTCAGTTTAAATACAAGCAGAATAATAATCCCGGCAACGGTAACTGCACTTGAGAAAATAAAGAAAAAGTTTCGCTTGCTCGTAAAATCCCATTTTTGGAACGGCGTATACGGTTCTGTATTTTCATCTGTGTCCTGGATGTCCACAATATGTTTCTTTTTGACGCCAAACCAGCCTTTTTTCCGGTCTAACCATCTGCTTTCCACAAGAAGCGAGAGCAGAAATCTTGATAAGAAGACTGCGGTAATAAAGCTTGTCAGAATCGACAGAATCAGCATTGTCGCAAACCCTTTAACAGAGCTTGTCCCAAAGACAAAGAGCACAACCGCTGCAATAATGGTTGTAATATTCGCGTCAAAAATCGTCGCAAATGACCGTCTGTTTCCTGAGCGGAAGGCAGAACGGACGGATTTTCCTAGCTTAAGCTCTTCCTTAATCCGCTCATAGGTGATGATGTTGGCATCTACAGCCATCCCGACCCCTAAAATGAGTGCGGCTATTCCCGGAAGAGTGAGAACAGCGTTCATCCAGTCAAAAATCTGGAGCGTAATGTATACATAAACTGATAGCGTAATCACCGCAATCAATCCTGGCAGGCGGTAATAGAAAAGCATGAATAGGAAAATAATAGCTATTCCGACAATACCTGCAAACACCGTATCATGCAGCGCCTGCTGTCCAAATTGTGCGCCTACTGATGTTGAGTATTTTTCAGTCAGTTTAACAGGCAGCGCCCCGGCATTTAAAATGCTGGCTAAATCTTTCGCTTCCTGGACTTTAAAATGCCCTTCAATTGTAACGTCTTTTGTGTTTAATTCCTGGCTTACATTCGGAGCAGAAACATACTTAGGGTGCTCTTTTTGAACTTCTTTCTTAAAAGAGTCTCCTTTTTCGTAATCCATCCAAATGACAAGCTGGTTGTTTGGCGCCATTTTCATGACCTTTTTCGTCACTTCACCGAATTTATCAGCGTCTTTCAGTTTAATACTGACAATCGGTTCATTTGTTTTGGCGTCGTATGTTTGTTTTGCCCCGTTTTCAACGAGATCAGAACCGTTCAGCAATTCTTTGTCATTTGTATCTCTGAAAGAAAGCTGAGCCTCAGTCGCCAAAATTTCCCGCGCTCTGTTTTGGTTTGTCACACCAGCTAGCTGAACACGAATCCGGTTATTTCCTTCAATTTGGATGTTCGGTTCACTGACACCGAGGACATTCGCCCTGCGGTTCAAAGCCTCTACTGTGCTGACCAGAACGTCTTTTGTGATTTTGTCACCTTTTTTTACGGGCTGTACGTCATACAGCACCTCAAATCCGCCTTGCAAATCCAATCCTAACGTAATATTGTTTGCAGCAGGCTTTGTAAAGTAGCCCAGCCCCGTGCCAATCAATAGAACGAAAAGGAAAAACGCAATCAAGCGTCCTTTTTTCATTATGTATATCCTCCCTTAAACCTATGCAGATCAACTGCTACCTCAGTAGTTCTTCCAATGCTTCCTGACCTTCTTCACTGCCCAGCCAATTAGACGTTTTAAATGACTCAACAGTTGCATAGTTCATAAATTCTCCAATTTTCACTGATAAAATATCCCTTGTCAGTTCATAGATATGCAGCTCCGATTTCTTTTTCCACTTCTTGTTTTTTAAGTATGACCACAAGCTTTCGAGTTCAACATCATCATATCCCAGAATCTTAAACTCTTCCAGTTTGCTGTAAAGAAACGGCCTTACGTGGTCTTTATACAGATCGGCTGGATGCTTATCCACGAATTCCACGCTCCTTTTTTATTGTTTTTCAAGAAGACTTGTCATGCTTGGACGATATATACGCATATCTTTATTGTATATGATTCCAGGTAGTTTGAGAAGGCAGGGGGTAAAAATGGCGAAACAGACGTTTTTAAAGGGCACTCTTATCCTTATCGCAGCAGGGATGGTCACAAGAATGCTCGGCTTTGTCAACCGGGTGGTCATCGCCCGATTTATCGGTGAAGAAGGGGTCGGGCTCTATATGATGGCGGCTCCTACCTTTTTCTTAGCCACTACATTAACTCAATTCGGTCTTCCCGTCGCGATCAGTAAGCTTGTCGCTGAAGCCAGCGCACGCGGAGATCATCAAAAAACGAAAAATATTTTAGTCATGTCTCTTACCATCACTGGGATTCTCAGCCTGATTTTCACACCGCTGTTTTTATTTTTCGCCCCGGTAATGGCGGAAACCATGCTGACAGATCAGAGGACGCTGTACCCCCTCTTGGCCATTACTCCGGTCGTGCCGATTATCGCCATATCCAGTGTGCTGAGAGGGTATTTTCAAGGAAAACAAAACATGAACCCGCTTGCCGTTTCACAAGTCCTGGAACAGGTCGTCCGCATTTCTCTCGTGGCTGTATGTACGACGATTTTTCTCCCTTACGGAATTGAATATGCCGCAGCGGGAGCCATGCTTTCTTCAGTTGCAGGAGAGCTGGCGTCACTTGTTTATTTATTCATTTGTTTCAAATTCAAAAAGACAATGAAAATCAGAAAACATTTTTTTCAATCGATTAAAAATGGAAAAGAAACTTTTTCTCAATTAATGAGCGTCTCACTTCCTACAACCGGCAGCCGTTTTATCGGCAACCTGTCTTGGTTTTTTGAACCCATTGTTGTCGCGCAAAGCCTTGCAATTGCCGGAGTGGCGACAGTTGCGGCTACAAAGCAATACGGGGAACTGACCGGCTTTGCCATGACGCTGCTGACTCTGCCCAGCTTTATTACATATTCTTTGTCGACCGCGCTTGTTCCTGCGATAAGTGAAGGAATGGAACAGAAAAAACTTCAGGTGGTTGAATACCGATTGGAGCAGGCCATGCGGCTGTGCCTGCTTAGTGGGGGCATTTCAGTAGTGATTTTATATGTGTTTGCGGATGAGCTGATGAGCGTGATGTATGGGTCCTCAGGTGCAGCCGTGTTTATAAAAGTCATGGCTCCGTTTTTTCTGCTTTATTATTTCCAGGGTCCGCTTCAGGCTGTGCTGCAGGCGCTCAATTTAGCAGGAGCTGCAATGATGAACAGCTTGATCGGAGCCCTTGTAAAAACAGGCCTTATTTTCGTCCTTGCCACGAGACCGTCTCTCGGCATCATGGGTGCTGCATTAGCGATTGTAACGGGCATGGTGCTCGTCACCCTTTTGCATGCAGCGACAGTGAGCAAAGTGCTGCCGATCAGCATCAAAATAAAAGAGTACGTGCTCTGCTTTGCGGTTATTTTTATATGCGGGTTCCTCAGCTCTGCTGTCAAACAATATGTGCGGTTCGGAGAGTCGGAGGCTGTGAATGTTGCCGGATGGATTGCGATAAGCGCTGTTTTCTATATCATCTTGCTGCTCGTTTTCCGTTTAATCAAAAAAGATGAGCTTCGCCGCATCCCTATTATCGGACGCCTGATCGTCCGATGAAAATCAGGTGCGGCGCCCATCTTTTTCATCAATAAAAAATTCGCCGTCAGTAAACGAACAAAATGATATAGCTGAAGGATTCGTATATCCCTGTTTCAATAAATTCTCCTCAAGCCACTGGTTATCTTTGCCGATCCGAGCCAGGTTCTCAGTTTGAATGTCACCGTCAATGATAAGCGGCATCTCCAGCTGTCTATGTTCATCATTGTTTTGTTTTTTTACGACAGTCAGTTTGCCTGACGGCTCTAATATAGCAAATGATACATCAGCCACTCTGTCGATATTATTTTCTCTTAGCTGAACCATCAAATCATCAAAATTATAACGCTGTGATTTCATGGCGTTTTCGTCAATTTTTCCGTATTTAATGATAATGGTGGGCTTGCCGTCAAGAAGCTGACGTACGTTCCGGTTTTTTAAGGATATGTATGCAAACGTCACTTGGATCATCATTAGCACAAGCATTGGCAAAATGGTATGAAACAGATGGTCCTCTACGTTTTCTATGGCCAGGACAGCAATTTCTGCCATCATGATAAAGACAACGAGATCTAATATACTAAGCTCTCCGATCTCCCGCTTGCCCATGAAACGAAAAATAATCAGGATCACAAAATATAATACGACTGTGCGAAACGTTATAGTAAGAAGCTCTTCCATCATGCACCTCCAACTCATCATAGCATGCAACAAAACATACGATTTATGTAAGAAAAAGTGATCGTATTTCATAAAGCTTTTACGTCTAATTCACGGAACGAGGGAATACATTTTTACAAAGACGAGCCATCAGCATGTCTGAGGCTTTGTTTAAAAAGAACAGAAGCCTTTATAGATAGGCAGGGAGGAGAAATTAATGGAGGAAACGAAACAAGTTGGAAAAGGCATACTCTACGGCTTAATCGCTATTTTTTCAGCCATGCTCCTAACGAGTTTAGCCGTTTCGCTTTTACTGACAGCAACCTCGCTTGAAGAATCATCATTCAACTGGCTGATCACCGCCGTATCATTTCTTTCTTTATTTATCGGCGGATTCATATCTGGCGGGAAAGGGAAGGAAAGAGGATGGCTGATTGGGGCATTGACTGCTTTAAGCTTTTCCTTGATTATTTTACTGTTTCAATATCTGGGATTCGGAAAAACATTTACAGCAGAACAGCTGCTCTTCCATCTTGGCTTTTTAGGCGTATGTATGCTTGGCGGCATTTTCGGAGTGAATTTGAGAGGAAGCAGATCTTCCTAATAAAAAAAGAGCGGGGGTTACCCGCTCTTTTTTTGTTTGCTATGTATGAACTCCTGCTGTTATTCAGCAGCAGAAGTTTCTCTGATCGCGCGGCGGTCGAAAGTAAGACGTGTGTTATCACCAGTCTTAATGACGACTTTGCTTTCGTCGATAGAGTCAACTGTACCGTGCAATCCACCGATTGTCACGACTGAATCGCCTTTTTTCAGTTCCTCCTGCATTCGACGCACAGCTTTTTGCTGCTTCTGCTGCGGACGGATCAGCAAGAAATAAAGAACCGCAAACATTAAAATAATAGGAACTAATGTACCTAAAGTACCTGTCATCTTTTTCCCCCCTTTCTGAAACAAACTTGCCATTATGGCTTTTTATATTAGAAGCTTTTCGCATTTGGCTTGTTATAGCCGTAACGCTCAAAGAACTCTTCTCTGAAATCACCCAGACGATCCTCGCGAATAGCCTGTCTTACCTGCTCCATTAAGTGTAACAGAAAATGAAGGTTATGGTAAGTTGTTAATCGGAGTCCAAACGTTTCATTGCAGCGAATCAAGTGTCTGATATACGCCCGTGTGTAATTTTTACATGTGTAGCAATCACACTCTTCATCAATCGGACGGAAGTCTCTCTCAAATTTTGCGTTTTTCATATTGAGCCGTCCTTCAGCAGTAAACACCGTGCCGTTCCGTGCAATACGGGTAGGCAGCACACAGTCAAACATGTCTACTCCGCGGATCGCTCCGTCAATCAGAGCATCCGGAGAACCGACTCCCATCAGATACCTCGGCTTATCCTTCGGTAAAAGCGGTGTCGTAAATTCAAGCACCCGGTTCATAACGTCTTTCGGTTCACCAACGGACAATCCACCTATAGCATATCCCGGAAAATCAAGGGAAATCAAGTCTTTCGCGCTTTGTGTACGCAAATCTTCGTATTCTCCCCCCTGAACAATACCAAACAGGCCTTGCTCGTCCTGCCGGGCATGGGCATTCAGGCAGCGTTCAGCCCAGCGGCTTGTCCGCTCAACTGACCGTTTCATGTAATCGTATTCTGCCGGATATGGCGGGCATTCGTCAAATGCCATCATAATATCAGAGCCGAGTGCGTTTTGGATCTCCATCGCTTTTTCCGGAGATAAAAACAGCTTATCTCCATTTAAGTGATTGCGGAAGTGAACGCCCTCTTCCTCTATATTACGAAACTTGCTTAATGAAAAGACCTGAAAACCGCCGGAATCTGTTAAAATTGCGCGGTCCCAGTTCATAAATTTATGGAGTCCGCCCGCTTCTTTTACAATATCCTGTCCCGGGCGAAGCCATAGGTGATATGTGTTGCTTAATATGATGCCCGCGTCCATTGCCTTCAGCTCTTCAGGCGCCATTGTTTTAACTGTCGCCAGTGTGCCGACCGGCATAAAAACAGGCGTTTCAAAGGAGCCGTGGGGAGTATGCACTCTGCCCAGGCGCGCCCCTGTTTGTTTGCATTCTTTTATAAATTCATAGCGTATTGGTTGTTCAGCCACTTTTTATGAGGCCTCCTGTTCTCAATTTATATAATCAGCATTGCGTCGCCGAAGCTGAAGAAACGGTATTCTTCTTCAACCGCATGGTTATACGCACGCAGAACGTTTTCTCTGCCTGCAAGCGCACTGACCAGCATAATCAATGATGATTTCGGCAAGTGAAAGTTTGTAATCATTCCGTCAATGGCTTTGAATTCATAGCCCGGATAAATAAAAATAGATGTCCATCCGCTTGATGCTTTAAATCGCCCATCATGTTCACCGGCAATCGTTTCAAGCGTGCGGGTTGAGGTCGTGCCGACAGAAATAATCCGTCCGCCCTTTTCCCTTACGCTGTTTAAAGCCGCGGCCGTTTCTTCTGACATTTGATAGAACTCTGCATGCATATTATGCTCTTCCACTTCATCGGCACTGACCGGACGAAACGTTCCGAGACCGACATGCAGTGTGATGAACTCAATCTGAACGCCTTTGTCCTTCAGCTGCTGTAAAATGTCTTCCGTGAAATGAAGTCCGGCTGTAGGCGCAGCGGCAGATCCGATTTCTTTTGAAAACACCGTTTGGTAACGCTCTCTGTCATCAAGCTGTTCCTTAATATATGGCGGAAGCGGCATTTCTCCGAGTGATTCCAGCACCTCGTAAAAAATACCGTCATATTGGAACTCAACTTTTCTGCCGCCATGCTCCAGCTCTTCCGTGCAGACAGCTTTTAATCTGCCGTCTCCAAATGTTACAACGGTTCCTTTTTTTACCCGTTTTGCCGGTTTGACGAGCGTTTCCCACCTGTCACCGGCTTCCTGTTTCAGCAAAAGCAGTTCTACTTTTGCCCCCGTATCCTCTTTTGTTCCGAATAACCGGGCAGGCAAAACGCGGGTATTGTTCAGCACGAGACAATCCCCTTCTTTAAAGAAACTGATGATCTGTTTAAACGAGCTGTCTGTCAGCTCTCCTGTATGTTTATCAAGCACCATCAGCCTTGAAGCGTCACGCTGTACCAATGGCACCTGTGCAATTAAACGTTCCGGAAGTTCAAAATCAAATAAATCAACTTTCATAATTTCACCTTTATTCTAGTCTTTTGTTATTTCATTCTGCCGAAAAGATTAAGCAAGATTGATAATACCACACTTATGATAATACAAGTGACAACCGGGAAGAAAAACGTCACATTTCCTTTTTTTACAAAAATATCTCCCGGCATCTTGCCGACAAAATGCAAAACCGCTCCGATAATTAGCAAAACAGCACCAAGAATCATAATGATCTTAGGAAATTCAGTCATATCGGGGAGCCTCCATTTGAAAATGATGATAAACGGCCGGTGTGACGATCCTTCCCCGCGGCGTTCTCTGGATAAAACCGATTTGCAGAAGATACGGTTCGTACACATCTTCAATCGTATGCGGTTCTTCGCCGATCGTGGCTGAAATCGTATCAAGCCCCACCGGACCGCCGTTAAATTTTTCGATCATTCCCATCAGCAGCTTGTGATCAATGTGATCCAAGCCAAGACGGTCGACTTGAAGCCGCTCCAAAGCGTCCTGAGAAATCTCTTCTGTAATCCGGCTGTCGCCTAACACCTGTGCAAAATCCCGGACCCTTCTCAGCAGGCGGTTGGCCACCCGCGGCGTTCCTCTTGATCTTCTGGCAATCTCAAGCGCTGACGGCTGATCAATTTCAACCTCAAACACATCAGCCGTTCTCGTAACAATATCAGCAAGCTCTTCTTGTGTATAATACTCAAGCCGCGACATGACGCCGAATCGATCTCTTAACGGCGCCGTCAAAAGCCCTACTCTTGTCGTGGCGCCGACCAGTGTAAAAGGCGGAAGATCAAGACGGACTGAACGGGCAGAAGGCCCTTTTCCAATGACAATATCAAGACAAAAATCTTCCATTGCCGGATAAAGCACCTCTTCAATCGATCTGTGCAGCCTATGTATCTCATCGATAAATAATACATCCCCCGGCTCGAGCGCCGTTAAGATCGCAGCCAAATCACCCGGCCTTTCAATCGCAGGTCCCGAAGTCGTCCGCAACTCCACTCCCATTTCGTTGGCAACGATGGAAGCAAGCGTCGTTTTTCCAAGCCCTGGCGGACCGTATAAAAGAACATGATCAAGCGTTTCCTGTCTCATTTTTGCGGCATCTATAAAAACACGCAAATTCTCTTTTACCTTATGCTGCCCGATGTATTGAACCAGGCGCTGAGGCCTCAGGCTTTGCTCTATCACTGATTCATGGTTGTCTGCTTCACTTGAGACGAGCCGTTCATCCATGAACATCACCTTACTTCAATAGTTTTTGTAATGCTTTTTTTACGTACTGGTCTGTTGTCAGACCAATATCCTCTTTTAAGTGAGGAAGTACCTTTTTGATTTCTTTTTCGGCATAACCAAGTACCCTGAGGGCCTCGAGTGCTTCTTCAAGCGCCGTTTCTGCCGTTTGTTTTTCAAGTCTTTCTTCATGATTGAACAGATTTTCAATCATTTCAGGCACGACGTCAGCCAGCTTTCCTTTTAAATCAAGGATAATCTGGCGGGCAGTTTTTTTGCCGACACCCGGAAACTTGACTAAAAAGGCTTCATCTTCATTTTCAATTGCTTGAATGACCGCTCCCGGGTCACCTGATCCCAAAATGGCGAGTGCCCCTTTTGGACCGATTCCGGTCACATTTAACAGCTTTGTAAAGAGCGCTTTTTCCTCCCTTGTTGAAAAGCCGTATAGTAAAAACGCATCTTCTCTTACATGATGGTACGTAAAAATGGTTTCTTGACTTCTCTCCTTATATATAAACGGATTTGGCGTAAAAATCTGATAGCCGATGCCGCCGTTTTCTATCACAATATATTGGGGAGATACATAATCAATCGTCCCTTTAACAAATTCGATCACGAAAATTCACCTCTTTGACTGTTCTTCATTGTACCATAAAAACAGCCAAAGGCTTAAAGAAAAGTTAACATATGTTCGCTTCTCATTCATTGTTCCACGAAAAAAAAGACATGAGCACATGTCTTCAATCAGCAGTGGTCACCCGCTGTACGTCTTGATATGTTCTATGACATCTTCAAACTCCGCTTTCGTCCGAAACGGAATGCCTTTTTCGAGATTTTTTTGCATATGGCTCTCCAGTCTTTCTAAGTCAATTTGAAAAAAAGATTGAATCGGTTCAGAATCCGACTCCGGCCGTCCATGAAAGGTGGAAATTACTCCGCTGTCAGAAACGCCGATATAACCATTCACCTTGCTGAGCGGAGAAATATCGTCCACCTGCTTCCGAAATAGAACGTACCCATTTTTATGTTCGACAAGCGTCCATCCCGCATAATCCGCCCAAAAGTCATCCATGGACAGCACCTTTTCACGCTTATGCTCGATGCTGACCTCTCCATCCAAATACACTTTTTCAAGCTGCACATGCACTTGCAGCGGTTCATAGTGCTCCACTTCCGCCCCTGACGCGCGGGGAGCACCCATTAGAAAAGCTGCGGCTGAGCATAAAATCCCCAGCAACAGATACGCAGTGCTAAATCGTTTCACCCTTTACACCTCTTTGCACACGTTTATGACTAGTCTGACCAAAGAGGCTACTGCTTAACCGTTTCCTCAAAATTTGTTTGCACATTTTTCCTGACAAGCCGTTCCTCTGGATACATATCGGCGTGCCGTTCTGAAATCGTCAGAAATTGTGTCAGGAAAGCACTGAGAAAATATAATGCCGCAAAAATCCATATCACGCCGCCTGCGCCGAGCGGGCCGATAAAAAGGCTCACGATGCCGGGAGCAATAAAAGCGCACAGACCCGATCCCAGATTTAACACAGACATGGCAGCACCTTTGTTATCAGGCGCAAGCGTCGGCAAAAGCGCGCTTAATGGAACATATCCGGCCAGTGCCGCACCGTAGCAGCAGGCAATGATCATCAGCACCCAGTACTGATGCCCGATCAATTGCGGCGTGTAATAGAGCGCCAGTGTAAAAATGCCGCTGCCGACTCCGCCAAACCACATGACAGTATTGCGCCAGCCCAGTTTATCTCCGACCGCGCCGAAAATGATGTTAAATATAATGTTGACAAAAAACAGCGTCCCCCAAATTTGCAGCCATTCTGAAACAGAATAGCCGTAACGCGCCAAATAGGTCGGAAGAAATATCGCAAATCCGAATTGTCCGATAGCATTTATTGTCTTGACTACGCCGCCGATGCCGACTTTAGGATTTTCAAACATAATTGTAAACGCCTTCGACAGCTCTTTCCATTTCGGCTGATCTTGTTTTTGTACAGGCATAAATTTATCTTTATTAAAAAACAGTGCGAGAACTCCGCCTGCTGCCACAAATAGTAAAGCGCTCCAAAGCGTATTGATTTCTCCAATCGCCGGAACCGCATAGCTCGAATAAAACGGTCCAAGCACGTTCAGGCCGCACGTAAACATAAACCAAAACCAGCCGACGGCTTTACCAAGGATTTGCTGAGAGGTGCTGTATGATACCCATACAAGAAACGAGTATGCAAACAGCGGGTATCCCAAGCCCCTGAGCGCGTAGCTGCCCAAGAGAGCCGGATAGTACATATGAGGAATCGCCCAGCCGATAAAAGCAACCGAACCGAGGATAAAAGCAAGTAAACCGACCGTCATCGTCTTTCTTGGCCCCCAAGTCTGGACAAAGGTTCCTGATAGCCAAGCCGAAATCGTGACAGCAATGCCATACACCGTAAACAGCGAAGCAGATTGCTGCATACTGAGACCGTGATCAACAAGAAAAGGAGACAGCCATCCTTGCTCAAGTCCGTCTCCAACCATAAAGATGACCACACCAATATAACCCCAAATCATGTGAGAAGGAATACCGATTTTGTTTAAAGCATTTCCTTTAGCATGTGCTGTATTCATGATTTCCACCGCCTACTTTTTATAAAGTATCAATGGAATGTATATACCCAAGCTTGCTGTATTGTAATCCCTTTATCTGAATATTAAAAAACAATTTTTTCAGTATGTTCAATGCTGACAGGCATGCCTAAAGCGAGCGACTGCTGAGCCGCCCTTGCTATTCGTTCCGCCTGAAAGCCGTCCTCGCCGGTGCAGGCAGTCTCCCGATTGGTTTTGATCGCATCTGCAAACTGAAGAATCTCTTCTGTGTAGGCTTCCTTATAGCGTTCAAGAAAAAAGAAATGCGGTTTATCCTTCATGACAAAGTCAGCCGTTGACACTTCTACCGTCGTCGGCCTGCTGTTATCCGCTGCTGCCGAGCCTTTCGTGCCGAAAACCTCGACCCGCTGGTCATATCCGTACACAGCTTGACGGCTGTTGTCTATCACACCCATGGCACCGTTTGCAAATGTCAAGGTAATGACAGCCGTATCAATGTCCCCCAGCTCTGCAAAGGACGGATTCACCAAAGCCGCTCCTTTTGCATACAATTCCGTCACTTCACTTCCCATGATGTATCTCGCCATATCAAAATCGTGAATCGACATATCGATAAATAAGCCGCCTGATGTGCGGACATAATCAACATTCGGGGGTTCAGGGTCCCGTGACGTAATTTTTAATAAATGAGGCGGGCCGATTTCACCATTTGAGACAATGGTTTTGATTTTCTTAAAATGAGGGTCGAAACGGCGGTTAAATCCGACTTGCAGCTTAACCCCATGTTTCCGCACGGCCGCAAGTGCCTCCTTCGTTTCATCAGGAGAAAAACTGATTGGTTTTTCACAAAAAATATGTTTTTTCGCCTCAGCTGCTTCTCTGATGATTTGCGCATGTGTGTTTGTTGGCGAACAGATAAAAACAGCGTCAATATCAGGATCAAGCAATAAATCTCTATAGTCAGCGGTTATGTATTCAATGTGGTGACTGGCGGCCCAATCCTGTAAACAGCTTGCAGAAATATCAGAAACCGCTTTTATTTTCATATGAGGAATCCGATGTATATTTTGAACATGAAGTTTGCCGATGCGCCCTGCACCGATAATTCCTGTCACCATCTGTTTCGTCATAGCGTGTTCCCCCTTGATAGTTTACGAAAGCGCTTTATTTCAAATTAATAGTATCCCATTTGTAAGCGCTTTTCAAGGAGTGGAATCAACGTTTTCATGTCTCTTTTATCACAATCAAAGCTTATAGGTAGCCTTCTTTCCCAAGACCAGATACACTATATTTAGGCTCTTTTTCCTGAACAGTTTTGGATTTTCCTATAAACAACTGCATAAAATAGAGCAAAGAAGGTGAATGAAATGCTGACAAAAGCAGAGGCACTGGCCCATTCAGTCATATACCGCCAAAACAGCAGATTTGATAAAGTCAAAGAGAAACCCGAGGAATTAACATTGATCGGCAAGGGACGAAGCGCCTATGTGTTTGCCATAACAGAAGGTGACCGGAAAATGGCGCTGAAGGTATTTTTTCCGGAGTATCAAGCGACAGCCGTCAAAGAAGCAGCGATTTATGAAAAATTAGCCGGATCCGCATTCTACCCTGACATTTATGAAACTGGTGATTCATTTATTTTAATGGAATATATTAAAGGCGATACCTTTTACAACTGCCTGAAAAAAGGCATCGCGATCAGCGACGATATGATTCAGCAGGTAGAGGACGCACTTTCTGACGCCCGTGCAGCCGGCCTCAACCCGTCAGACATTCATTTGCGCAATCTGATTCTGACAGAATCCGGAGCAGTGCGGGTCATTGATGTTGCGAGATTTGAACAGACGAAAACGTGCACGCAGTGGGACGATTTAAAAACGGCGTATCATACGCTTTATAAAAAGCCGATTTTCCCGAAAAAAATCCCGGGCTTTTGGCTTGAGGTTATTGCTTTTTTATATAAAAAAGTTTGGTTTCAGAAGCACTTTGCACAACGGAAAAGAAAATATTTTTCATAGAAAAGGCAGCCGCATAAGCGGCTGCCTTTATCATTTTATTTTTACTTTCTGACAGCAGAAATTAAATTCATTTGTTCAGGCGACAGCTTGATGCGATATCCTCTCACACTCAAATAAACCGCGTCTGAGTTCTTTTCGCTGGAATGACAATATGTGTTTTCCATTTCTGTCTCCTCCACCCTTTATCTATTTTCTTTTATCATACCTGCACTTTATTGAGGAAATTTTAAAGAAATGTAAAGATCGTATAAAATCCGTGATGTGGTAAAAGAGAGAAAAAGGGAGATAGTCACATCAAAACACGCAGTAAAGTCCTTCTTATAATATTCTCATGTCTTCTGTTCTTCGGCGGTGCCGTCTATTGGATGTTTTTTTCACTGAAAAACGTTCCGAAAGGCAGCCTCGTACAATCAGTGGAATCGCCTGACGGAAGCTATACGCTAAACACTTATATATCCAAAAATACCTTAAGCTCAGATGCCGCCAGGGGCGAACTCGTGAATGAAAAAACACTTGTCAAAAAAACAATCTATTGGAATTATCCTGACAGCAGACTATCTGTTAAATGGTTGAACAACAATACAGTAAAAATCGGCAGCCAGACTTTACATCTCGATATCGATGAAACTTATGATTGGCGAAAGGATGATCATTGGATTCGTGAGGAACCGCCGCAAGCATCAGTGAGGTGAGATAATGAAAGATCCTTATCGTTTGCCTTTTATATACACAATGAGCTTGGCTATTTATTTCTCAAAGACTGTTTCATAATTGGTGTCCACATGCCTTTATAAACAGAAGCGCAGCGTACTTCATACGCTGCGCTTTTTTCACCCCATTCTCCCCTCTCATGATCATTACACGTTATATAATGTGACAGATTGATTGTAAAAATAGTTCAATTAACCCAAAATCCTCTTTATAAATGCAATCGAAACGACGTGAGGAGGAAGCTTGATGGCAGATGTTGTTGCTAGTTTAAACGCGGTCTTATGGAGTACACCCGTCATTTATATTTTATTAGGAATTGGATTGATCTTTTCTATTGTGACCCGTTTTTTACAAGTCAGACACATCAAGGAAATGATTGTGCTGATGTTTCAAGGCAAGAGCTCAGAGGCAGGGGTATCTTCGTTTCAAGCATTATCAATCGCGCTGTCCGGCAGGGTGGGGACCGGAAACATCGCAGGTGTGGCAACAGCAATTGCGTTCGGCGGACCCGGCGCGGTGTTCTGGATGTGGGCCATTGCTTTTATCGGTGCTTCGAGCGCCTTTGTTGAATCTACTCTTGCCCAAATTTATAAAGTGAAACAAGGCGGCCAATATCGAGGCGGACCCGCTTATTATATAGAAAAAGGATTAGGCATTAAGTGGTTTGCTGTTTTATTTGCGGCTGCGGCCCTTATTGCAATGGCTCTCCTTATGCCAGGGGTCCAGTCCAACTCCATTGCAGCGGGCGTCCAAAATGCATTCGGCATCTCTCCTGCCATTACTGGCTGTTTTCTTGTTCTCTTATTAGGTTTTATCATTTTCGGAGGTGTAAAACGTATCGCCAGTGCCGCACAAATGATTGTCCCGTTTATGGCAGTCGGATACATTCTGCTCTCTCTGATCATCATTGTGATGAATATTTCTGAACTGCCTGCTGTCATTTCTTTGATTTTCAGAAGTGCTTTTGCATTAGATTCCGCATTCGGCGGTCTCATCGGCATGGCCATTTCATGGGGCGTCAAACGAGGCATTTATTCAAACGAAGCCGGACAAGGAACAGGCCCTCATCCTGCTGCCGCCGCAGAGGTATCTCATCCGGTAAAGCAAGGATTGGTTCAGGCATTTTCTGTTTATATCGACACTTTATTTGTATGTTCCGCTACAGCATTCATGATTTTATTTACCGGTATGTACAATACACAGGCTGCCGACGGTTCATTTATTGTCAATCACCTGAAAGGTGTAGAAGCTGGACCGGGCTTCACTCAGGCCGCCATTGACAGTGTGCTGCCCGGCTTTGGTGCAGGCTTTGTCGCTATTGCTTTGTTCTTCTTCGCTTTTACAACCATTATGGCTTATTACTACATCGCTGAAACAAATATCACATATTTAGCGAGAGGCAGAGAAAGCAAGTGGGCAATGCTGGGCTTAAAACTGATCATTTTAGCCGCGACATTCTACGGTGCTGTCAAAACCGCTACACTTGCTTGGGCATTAGGTGACGCGGGACTTGGCATTATGGTTTGGCTGAACGTCATTGCCATTGTTTTGCTCGCCAAGCCGGCGCTTATTGCGTTAAAGAATTATGAGCAACAGAAGAAACAAGGCTTAGACCCAGTCTTTGATCCTAAAGCTCTCGGCATCAAAAACGCTGATTTCTGGGAGAAAGAATACACACACGAAAATGAGCGCGTCTCTTAAGATGAAAAAAGACCGGCCTGAGATCACTTCGCGCCGGTCATTTTTATATTACTGGTAATTTGTATACACTGCCTGAACATCATCATCGTCTTCAAGCGCATCGATCAATTTTTCCAGTTTTTCAACAGCCTCATCATCAGCCTCTGCATATGTTTTCGGAATCATGGTTACTTCAGCTGAATCAACTGGATAATTTGCTTCAAGTGCTGTTTTTACCTCTTCAAAACGTTCAGGCGCTGTTAATACCTCAAAGAATTCATCCTCTGTCTGCAGCTCTTCGCCGCCCGCTTCTATGACATCAAGCATCAAGTCATCCTCTTCTATTTGCCGATGTGTGCGGTCAATTGCAATGTACCCCTTCCGTTCAAACAAAAATGCTACACATCCGCTTTCTCCGAGACTTCCGCCGTTTTTATTGAAAGCTGTCCGCACATTTGTCGCCGTACGGTTTTTATTATCAGTTAAGCACTCCACCATGACGGCAACCCCTGAGGGACCGTAGCCTTCATAGGTGATTTCCTCGTAGCTGCTGCCGTCCTGGCTTCCTGCGGCTTTTTTTAGGGCACGGTCTATATTATCATTTGGCATATTGGCGCCTTTTGCTTTTTCAATCACAAGCCGCAATGCTGAATTTGCTTCAGGATCGGCTCCGCCTTGCTTTGCTGCCACATAGATTTCTTTAGCAAGCTTCATAAATACTTTTCCGCGCTTTGCGTCTTGCGCATTTTTTCTTTTTTGGATGTTTTTCCACTTAGAATGGCCAGCCATGCTTTCACCTTCCTTGATATTTCTATGTACACTTTAATGGGTATTGCAAGCCGTTGTAAAGAAAAAGACCGCCGGGAATCACTCTCCGGCAGCCTTCTTAGTCCTAGCGTCTGTTCATTTTATGAAGTCTTGTGAACAGTCCTTTATCTGTAGATACTTGAACGTCACGGCCATCCGCATAGTTTCGTGCGGCTTTTTTGACATTTTGCCTGTCAGACTGTGTAAAATCAGCGTGGCTTCTGACTGCGATGACTACTTTGTCATCCGTTACCATCACTTGTGTGTCGTTGACGTTTTTGACTTGTTTCACACGATTGGCGATTTTTGCGGCAAGTCTTCTGTTCTCTTGGTTGTCATACCCGTTGTTGTTCGTCCCATTTCGGTTCATGTTTCTGTTATTTGTGTTGTTATATGTTCCGTCAGTTGCCAATGGGACGCGATCATCTGCAGTAACACGGTCGTTTACATTGGTTGTGTTTCGGTCACGGCCGTTCTGGCCGTTCTGGTCCTCCATCAATTCAGAGACCGGGCCGTCGTGATCCATCCCGTCTCCCTGTCTGTCAGCGTCATTCTCATTTGTATAATATCCGATTGGACGGGTATTGCCGTTATTACCGTTATTACGCGTATCATTAAGGGCATCATTATTTGCGCCGCATGCTGTTAATCCGGCTGTCATCAAAATGAGGCCTGCAATTGTTAACTTTCTACCCAATGGAAAAACCCCCCGAGGACTGATTGAGCATGTTGTGCTCGTTTTTATCATGTGCATCAGGGAGATATGTTAAGCGTGTCAGTTATGACCATTCGACGATTGTAAGACAATATAAAAAAAGGAACGATTTACATCGTCCCGAACAATCATTCACTTTCTTCTTCCGGGCGTCCAAACATCTGGTTTGTTGAAGGCTGATTTGGCATGGAAGTTCCGGCTGCATACGGATTCGGATTTGCTCCTCCGTAAGGCATATAAGGAGTTCCATATGCTCCTCCCTGATATCCAGGTGCTGAGAAGTATGGCTGCTGATCATCGTCACACCCGCAATCATCATGATCCTTAAATGGCGGCATATAACCATGTGCCACATTTGGCTGATAAGCACCCATCACTTGAGGAGCGCCATAATAAGGACCATATGGCATATGCCCATAAGGAGATCCATAAGCCGGCGATGCATATTGAGGCGCGCCGTGCGAAGGCTGATATCCGTAATGCCCGTGATGGCTGTTTTCATGATGCTGGTTATCATATTCACCCGGATCATATTGCGAAGGTGATACAAAACCTGGCTGGTAGCCATAAGGCTGATGCATCGGAAATGCATGTGCAGGATAGTATGGGTAGCACAGGCCGGATCCAGGCAGTATCGGTGAGACAGGAACCGGACATGGCACAAAATGGGCTGGATACGGATAATATGGCTGAACTGCCGGCATATTCGGAACAGTGTGGTGGATGTTTTCTTCTTCCATACCGCCTACATCTGGCGCCTTAGGCGTATTGGGCATATTCGGATAATTTGCATTTTCCATATTACTCATTGCCTCCTGTTGTGGAAATTGATCTTGCATGTCATACATATGATCTATATTTCCGTCATGATGCTTTTTAGGCTCCTCCGGTTTAGGAGGTGACCAAGGCTGAAAAAGCTGATTCATATCATAATAATCGTTCACATCAGCTTCAGGATACACATTATCATGCAAATTCGGCATCGGCGGGACAAAAGGAACAGACTGCTTTTCTTTCGGTTTTGTGTCTTCTACGTCGACAACGGATTTAGGCTTCTCCTTAGAAAATGGATGTTCTTGCTTCTCATCCCCGACTGCCGCCGGACTTTTGCCCGCTTTTATCTCTTTTCTGACTGGAACACCTCCAGACGGCACTTTTATTTTCATCCCAGGCATGATTAAATCTGGATTGCTGAGCTGCGTATTGAGTTTTTTTACTTCCTCAACATCAACTCCGTATTTTTCAGCTATTTTCCAGAGTGAATCGCCTTTTTGAACGATATGGATTTTCAACGTTTTCCCCTCCTATGCAAAACGTGAACAGTTCAGTTGTGATTACAATATGTTTCTTCACAACATATGCCTGATCGAAAGAAATTATGAGTACAGGAGGGGAAATATTTCTGGTTTACGTGATGGAAAGCATTCGATTCAGCGCAAGAAGGGCATCGTCCTGAATGACTTTCGGCACTTTGATCACGCCTGCTGGTTCTCCTTTTTCTATTTGTTCTAAAGACCAGAGCAAATGCGGGAGGTCAATTCGATTCATCGTCAGACATGGACACATATCCGGATTGAGTGATTCAATTTGTTTGTCGGAATGCTCTTGAATCAGTCGCTGAACAAGATTCATTTCTGTACCGATTGCCCATTTGCTTCCCGGCTGAGCGTGGCTGATTGTATCAATAATATATTTCGTTGATCCGCTGTCGTCACTTTGCATTACGACTTCATGGGAGCATTCAGGATGAACAATGATCCGGATGTCAGAATCTCGTTCTCTCAAATCATTTATATTTTTCACGGTGAATTTTTCATGAACAGAGCAGTGGCCTTTCCAAAGAATAACCTTGATATCGTTTTGTTCTGCCTCGTTCTCTAATTGATCTTGAATCGGGTCCCAGACAGCCATGTCCTCAAGCGGGATACCAAGTTCATAAGCGGTGTTCCTTCCTAAATGCTGATCAGGCAGAAATAAAATGCGTTTTTTCTGTGTAAACGCCCATTCAAGCACTTTTTTGGCATTGGATGAGGTTACAGTCGCTCCGCCGTGCTTTCCGACAAATGCCTTGATCTCCGCTGTAGAATTCACATAGGTTAATGGTATGATCGTGTCGCCGAATATATGCTGAAGTTTCTCCCACGCCCTGTTCGTCTGCTGCATGTCAGCCATATCAGCCATAGAACAGCCCGCTCTCATATCTGGCAGGATGACCGTTTGGTCCGTACCTGTCAGCATATCAGCGGTCTCTGCCATAAAATGTACGCCGCAAAATACAATATATTCCGCATCCTTATTTTTTTCCGCCATTTGGGCAAGCTGGAGTGAATCGCCCGTTTGGTCAGCAAATTGAATTACTTCATCCTTTTGATAATGATGGCCTGGAATAAACAACTTGCTCCCGAACTTTTCCTTAATGGCTGCAACACGTCTCTCCATCTCTTTCATTGACAGCCCTTTATAATGGTCAGGCATCATTTCAAATTGTTTGATTGCCTCAAGAATTGACATAACCGCATTCCTCCACTGACTGATTTGTTAACGCTACATCCATGCTGATATCTAAGCTTCTGACCGAATGAGTCAGAAATCCTAAGGAAATATAATTCACACCCGTCCCTCTAAAAGTGGGCAGAGATTCTAATGTAATTCCTCCGGAAGCTTCGGTTTTAATGTGATCCGGTGTGATATTTGCAAAATGGCGGACAGTGTCAGGCGGGCAATTGTCAAACATAATGACATCAGCTTCAGCAAGAATGGCTTCTCTGAGCTGCTCCTCAGATTCAATTTCCACTTCAATATTCACCATGTGCCCTGCTGCCTGCCGCGCTTTTTCACACGCCTTTACAATGGAACCGCAAGCTGCAATATGATTATCTTTGATCATGATTCCGTCGTACAGGCCGAATCGATGGTTATATCCTCCTCCGATCCTGACCGCATATTTTTCGAGCATTCTTAACCCCGGCGTCGTTTTCCTTGTGTCACAAACCTTAATCTGTTCATCATCAAGCCGTTCAACAGCCTGCCTTGTCATCGTCGCAATACCCGACAGCCTTTGAATAAGATTTAATACTACCCTCTCTCCAGAAAGAAGAGCAGCGGCCGGCCCGCGTAAGACGGCAATCACATCACCCTTTCGCAAATGATCTCCATCTTTTTTGTGTAAAAACGTCTGAACCTTTTCATCTAAAAAGGCAAAGCCTTCCTTTATTACCGCAGCTCCGGCGAAAATGCCGTCTGACTTTGCAACAATTGAGGCCTCACAGTTCTGTCCTTCAAAGATGGACTGTGATGTAAGATCTCCCGTCCCTATATCCTCATGAAAAAAGTGATTCAGCAATTTTTTCAGCTGTAAATGATTCATTTCTCCAAATCCCTTCGTTTTTTCTCATTTTGGTTCCCTTTTTTGTATGGACAATTTGTTTGCCTTGCCAGCCTGTATCAGCCTGAGGGATATCAATTCGAAAATGCGCCCCCCTGCTTTCTTCCCGCAATAGAGCAGACGAAGTCATCAGCTTTGCAACCTGCCACAAGTGAGAAAGCTCCAGCTGCGGAATTGTGATATCCTTCACATTTATCTTCTGAGATGGGAGCCCATAAAGCCAATTGCTCATCTCAATCAGTCTGTCTTTTTCTCTTACTATGGACATGTCGCTTGTCATTCTGTTTTGCAGTTCAGAAAGCTCGATATTCGGCACCGCATAAACTCCGCTGGTTTCACCGTTGAATTGACTATACCTGATATCAACCGGTTTTCTCATGATATGTTCTGCTGCTCTTTTACCAAATACAAGTGCCTCCAGCAAGGAATTGCTCGCAAGACGATTGGCTCCGTGTAAGCCGGTGCATGCAGTTTCCCCTATCGCGTAAAGCCCGGGCACAGTTGTTTCTCCCCACCGATTGACTGAAACGCCTCCCATTAAGAAATGCATTCCCGGCGCAACAGGTATTTTTCTTTTACGAATATCAACCCCTGCCTTTTCGCAAATAGAGGTGATTGTGGGAAAACGCACTTCGAAGTCAGAAATAGCGCTGCAATCAATATACACACGTTTTCCTTTTGCTATTTCTTCATGAATCACCCGCGAGACGACGTCCCGTGGTGCTAAATCCTCCAGCGGATGCCGTCCGGCCATAATACGGCGGCCGTTTTGGTCTGTTATAAAACCGCCCTCACCTCTGACTGCCTCTGAAACAAGCCCACACGAGACGCCATTTTTGACGAGAAGTGTAGGATGAAACTGGGTAAACTCTAAATCAGTTAATTCCGCTCCGGCCCGGTAAGCAAGTGAAAGACCATCACCCGTGACAGATGGATCGTTCGTATGGTGCTGAAACAAGCTTCCGCATCCGCCAGCTGCCAGCACAACCTCATCCGCATGCCGCAAATTGATCCGGCCGCGGCTGTCTTTCGTCACTACACCGGCACAGCGCCCATTCTTCATCAGCAAATCAACCGCTGTTTCATTCTCGATGACTTCGATTTGGCTATTGATTTGTTTCAGCAAGTAATCAATAAGCATGCTGCCTGTAGCGTCTCCTCCCGCATGAAATATGCGGTTACGCGTATGGGCTCCTTCCCTGCCAAGGCTGACTTTGCCTTGTTTATCCCGGTCAAATGGAAAGTCATTCTCCAAAAAGTTCTCAATGATGGTTTTTCCATCAAGTAAAACGTCTGATACGATGTTTTGATCGTTATGTCCGCAGCCTGCATATAACGTATCCTCCATATGAGACGCAATCGAGTCATCTTTTGCATAAGCCGCCGCAATTCCGCCCTGTGCATGTCTTGAATTGCTGTTTTTTGTGCTTTTTTTCGTGATGACAGTCACCTGGTATGATGGCGGAAGTGCAGAAGCCAGGGCAAGTGCCGCCGCTCCTGAACCAATAACCACAATCGTCTTTATAGACATATGCCACCTCCTGTTGTTTACACCTGTCTTGACACCTATATTTACACAACGATAAAATAAACTCAAGAGTTTTTTATGAAGAACATATGGAGGAAAGACCGGATGATTTATTTAGATTATGCAGCAACCACGCCAATTTGCGAGGAAGCACTGGACGTATTTCAGAAGCTCAGCATTGATATGTACGGGAATGCCAGCAGCTTGCATGACGCTGGGGGAAAAGCAAATCATATACTGGAGTACTGCCGGGGGAAAATAGCTGACATAATCGGCGGAGAAACAGGCGGTATATATTTTACAAGCGGCGGCACTGAATCCAATTTTCTTGCCATTCAATCATTGTTAAACGGCCTGCCAAAAACAAAAAGACATTTTATTACGACTGCCATGGAACATCAATCAATCCATAACTGTGCTGCTTTACTGCAGAATCATGGCTTTGACGTGACAATCATTAAGCCTAACGAGTACGGACTTATTACCGAGGAAATATTGGCAGCTCATATTCGCCCGGACACAGGCCTGGTTTCTATTCAGCATGCCAATTCAGAAACAGGAATTATTCAGCCCATTAAACACCTGTCATCGTATCTTCACAACAGGCAAATTCTTCTTCATTGTGATGCGGTACAAACATTCGGCAAACTGCCCATCCATACTGAAGAAATGGGGGTGGATGCTCTCTCTATTTCCAGTCACAAAATTCACGGCCCTAAAGGAGTCGGAGCTGTCTATATTCGGCCGGACGTCAATTGGAAACCGGTGTACCCTGACACCGTTCATGAGAATGGGTTTCGAGCAGGCACGATAAACGTACCGGGTATCGGAGCCTTTACAGCGGCAGCGGAGCTGATCGTAAGTGAAATGGAAAGTCAGATATCCCATAATCAAATGTTAAGACAATACTTTTTAGAACAAATCCGTATTCGGTCTCTCCCTGTAACCCTTGCGGCAGATGGTGCAAACACAGAATGTCTGCCCCATATTATCGGGTGTTTTTTTGGCTCATTTGAAGGACAATATGTTATGTTAGAATGTAATCGGAATAATATTTGCATTTCAACGGGCAGCGCTTGTTCTGCAGGTTATCACGGGCCGTCTGAAACGATGAAAGCGTTAAGAAAAACAGAACAGGAAGCCCTGCAATTTATCCGCATCTCTTTCGGAAAAAACACAACAACTGAACAGCTGGATATGTTATTACATACGTTTACAGCGCTTTTGGAACAAAGGAAAGGAGAATATCATATTGACCGAAGAATTAAAGCTCTTGGGCGCCAATAGGCGTGAGCAGCTTCTTTTGTGGCTGAAGGAATCCACATCGCCGCTGACAGGAGGAGAGCTCGCAAAAAAAGCAAATGTTTCGAGACAGGTGATCGTTCAGGATATCTCGCTTTTAAAAGCGAGAAACGAGCCGATTATCGCCACAAGCCAAGGCTATGTCTATCTGGACGCCGCCGCTCAGAAGCATCAGCAGGCAGAAAGAATTATAGCGTGTCTGCACGGGCCTGAACGGACAGAAGAAGAATTGCAGCTCATCGTGGATGAAGGGGTAACTGTAAAAGACGTAAAAATTGAGCATCCTGTATACGGAGATTTAACTGCAGCGATCCAAGTCGGCACGCGAAAAGAAGTCGAACATTTCATCAAAAAGATCAATTCCACAAATGCCGCCTATTTATCACAGTTGACAGATGGTGTGCATCTTCATACACTGACAGCACCCGATGAACATCGCATCGATCAAGCCTGTCAAGCACTCGAAGAAGCCGGTATTTTGATTGAAGACTAAAAAAAGCCCTAATAGGGCTTTTTATAATTGATAAGATTGATATGTACCAAGCAGCTTTACTTTGCATCCGAGCGCTTCAAGCTCCTGCATAGCCCCAGGGATTAATACTTCATCAAACGCCTGTTCAATATCAATAATAAAGAAATAATTCCCTAACCCGGTTTTGGTCGGACGGGATTCGATTTTTGACAGGTTTAAGTTTCTCCAAGAAAAAGCAGACAGCACTCTATGCAGCGCTCCGGACTGATCATCCTGCGGAAGCATCACCATCAGTGTTGTTTTTGGTCTTGAATTCAATTTTGAATTCACTTCAAAGGTTATATTTTCATCAGGAGACAGAATGACAAATCGCGTATGATTGTCTCTATAATCCTGTATATCCCGTTTTACGATTTTTAATTCGTATGTAGAAGCCGCCATTTCATTGGCAATCACCCCGATATTCAGCTCGGGATGGTCACTGACAAACTTTGCCGCCGCTCCGGTTGAATTGGCGTATTCATACGGCACGGAAGAAAAATGCCGATGCAGAAATTTATGGCACTGCGCAATCGCATGTGAGTGAGAATAAATTTTGTCTAGATCTTTCCACGTATTTTCTCTGGAAGGATGAACGAGTAAGTGCTGATGAATCGGTAATGTCATTTCACCTACGATGGGCAGAGGCTGTTCATGTATTAAATAGTCTATTGTTAAATTTACTGATCCTTCTAATGCGTTCTCTAAAGGAACAAAAGCAAAATCAACCTCACTTGCGACTGCCGCATCTATACATTCCGGTATCGTGCGGTAAGCAACATGCTCGGCGCCATTTTGGAAACAAGAACTGACTGCTAGATGTGTGAATGTAGCTGCTGGACCTAAATAACCGACTTTCATGACGATATTCTCTCCCCTTACGCTCCTGAACCTAATATTTCAACCTTTTCTACAAAGTCAAACTTTCTCATCTTGTTCATTAATGTATGAATATCCTCTTCCATTGCAGATGTACTGATAGACAGCGTTACGTTTGCTCTCCCTTGAAGCGGGATGGTCTGGTGAATGGAAAGAACGTTGCTTCCAGAGTCAGCCACCGCCTGAAGGAGCTGAGATAACGCCCCGGAGCGATCCTCTAAATGAAAGAAAAGTGTGATAATTTGCTCTTTAACCATTGTATAAAAAGGAAAAACGGCATCTCTGTATTTATAAAATGCACTTCTGCTTAAATCCACCTTTTGAACGGCATCTGCCACTGATTCTGCTTTTTTTCGATCCAGCAGTTTTTTGACTTCCAATGTTTTTCTCATCGCATCAGGCAACACATCTTCACGGACAAGATAAAACGTCTCCTCTTTCACTTGCATCCCCCCTTTTGAAAATAGAGAGCCTGATATCCAGGCTCTCACCCATCATTAATCAATAAATTCAAATTCGAATTCAAGAAGTCTGATAATGTCTCCGTCTTTGGCCCCGCGTTCTCTGAGTGCTTCATCAACACCCATTCCCCGCATCTGTCTTGCAAATCGTTTAACAGATTCATCACGTGAGAAATCAGTCATCTTGAATAACCGCTCAAGACTGTCTCCTGAAAGCACAAAGACTCCGTCAGGATCTCGCGTGATGCTGAATGGCACTTCTTCATTCTCCATCGTGTACATAACACGGTTTTGCGTAAGCTCTTCCTCGTCATACAGCGGGAATTCCGGAGTGTTTTCCAGCTGATTGGCAACTTCATACAGAAGCTCGCGAAGACCTTCTCTTGTCACTGCACTGACCGGGAACACCGGATAATCATCCGTCAGCTTTTCTTTAAACCCTTCAAGATTTTCCGCCGCCTGCGGCATGTCCATTTTATTTGCGACAATAATTTGCGGGCGCTCAGTGAGACGCAAATTGTACTCGCTCAATTCCTGATTAATTGTCACATAATCCTCATACGGATCGCGGCCTTCCAAGCCGGACATATCAATGACATGAACGATAACACGGGTCCGCTCAATATGGCGCAAAAATTGGTGGCCAAGCCCGACGCCTTGATGAGCCCCTTCAATCAGTCCAGGCAAATCGGCTATAACGAAGCTCCGTCCATCATCTGTTTCGACCATGCCAAGATTCGGAACAAGTGTCGTAAAATGATAATCCGCAATTTTCGGTTTTGCAGATGAAACGACGGACAACAAAGTCGATTTTCCTACACTTGGGAACCCGACAAGCCCGACGTCTGCAAGCACTTTTAATTCAAGAACAACATAGCGTTCTTTTCCCGGTTCACCGTTTTCTGAGAGCTGAGGTGCGGGGTTCGCCGGTGTGGCAAAGCGTGAGTTCCCTCTTCCGCCTCTTCCGCCCCTTGCGATGACAGCCTGCTGTCCATGTTCGGTTAAATCGGCAATGACCTGTTTTGTATCATCGTCTGTCACAACAGTGCCAGGCGGAACTTTAATGACCATATCATCAGCATTTCGTCCATGCTGGTTTTTTGACATGCCATGCTCGCCGCGAATCGCTTTAAAGTGTTTTTTATATCTAAAATCCATAAGAGTACGGAGACCTTCGTCCACTTCAAAAACGACGTCTCCTCCTTTTCCGCCGTCGCCGCCGGCAGGGCCGCCTTTCGGCACATATTTTTCACGGCGAAACGCAACCATCCCGTTGCCTCCGTCGCCGCCTTTTACATACACTTTCACCTGATCTACAAACATAATGTCCTCCGTTCTAAACCGTTAAAAAACTCCGCTAGTTCAACCCAATTTCAATCAGACATTCGTGACTTGTGATCTCAAAACGCATGATATCAAAGTCCTCATATCCATTTTGCCGAAAATCGTCAAAGGCAGATATATTGGCAAAAGTGCCGTGAAAATCAAGGTACAGAATCAGCTGTCTGTCAGGATGATCGGTTTGAAGCGAAACGGTTAAATGATTTTCACTGCCTCTAGTGACTGCTTGTTCAAACAGATCAAACAGCTTTCTCATCAGTTTCGCCAATTTTTGATCATAAGCTGACAAATCCTTAATTTCCCCGAGAACTTCATATTCAAGTGTCATACATTGGGCTTTCCAATTAAACGTAAGAAAATCAAACGCTAAATGCGGTGTTTTCAGGTTTGAGAGCTTTGATTCGTGCTTAGCGTCTATCACCATTTCTTCAATGATTTCAAAGACGCGGTCATACTTCTGCAAGCTTAAGTTTCCTTTAATTAGCTGCAGCTTATTCATCCAATCATGCCGGGAATGGCCAAGAAGATGAATCAGTTCATTTGTTAAAGCCGTATCGCTTATATTTTCTTCTTGATTTTTTGAAACATCCTTCATTTTCGCACTCCCAATCATTTGATTTCTTATTTAGGAGTCTGTATAAGTGTGTATTATGAATTATAACAGAGAAGGCTTTGATAGAAAAACAATTGTTTTTCCCAGAAATATCATGTTCCTTTTTTCTGGCTTCGGTTGATTTTCAGCCAGGCAGAACATTTTATGTATTACTGCTTGGGGAACATATCCAGTGGGTTTGAGACATTCGTTCTCATTCTTGGCGGGGTCTGCTCGCACATACTCTGCATAACATTCTTGATGCTTACTCCGCATATTGCAAAAAAAACTCCAGTCATCATCGACCGGAGTTTTTGAATCATTATTGAGCTACAGGATATACGCTCACTTTTTTGCGGTCACGGCCGAAACGTTCGAATTTAACAGTTCCGTCGATTTTCGCAAAAAGAGTGTCATCTCCGCCGCGGCCCACGTTTTCACCTGGGTAAATTTTTGTTCCGCGTTGACGGTAAAGGATAGAACCGCCTGTTACGAATTGACCGTCAGCACGTTTAGCACCTAAACGTTTAGCCTCAGAGTCACGTCCGTTCTTTGTAGAACCTACTCCTTTTTTAGAAGCGAAAAACTGAAGATCTAATCTAAGCATGTAGCTCACCTCCTATATTATGTTTGTGGTCACACGCAAGTGATCTTTATAATCCCGCTCAATTGTCTCTAACGAAACAATCATGCCTTCAATCAGCAACTGAGCTTTTTGGCGCGCCTCCGGATCAAGAGATTCAGGGAATTCAAAGTAGAAATAACCCCCGTCTTCTCCTATATCAAGAAGCGGCTCGAAGCCCGCCAGCGCGATGACCGCGTTAACGGATCCAAACACAACGGCTGTTACTCCGGCACAAACGAGATCTTGTCCATGTTCAGCAAAGTTGGCGTGGCCCGTCATTTCAAAAGACAATAAGCTTTTGTCAGTACGGGACCGTCTGATTGTTGCCTGAATCATGCTTACGCGTTGATTTTTTCGATCGTCACTTTAGTGTAAGGCTGACGATGACCTTGTTTTTTATGAACGTTTTTCTTTGCTTTGTATCTGAAAACAGTGATTTTTTTCGCGCGGCCTTGTTTTTCAACTTTAGCCGTTACTGTTGCGCCTTCAACTGTAGGGTTGCCGACTTTCACATTGTCTCCGCCAACAAACAAAACGTCTTCAAAAGTAACTGTTTCACCTGCTTCAGCAGCAAGTTTCTCGATGTAAACAGTTTGGCCTTCTTCAACTTTAATTTGTTTACCGCCTGTTTTAATGATTGCGTACATTCTCTGCACCTCCTATTAGACTAAGACTCGCCAGATACCAGGGGGCTGTAAAACAACTCTTAACACCTGTACTGAGCGGTTGTAGCATTGGTGCTACATCCATAACATTAAAAAATATATCAGAATACAAGGCGTTTGTCAATCGATTTTAATAAGGGAGCAGCAGCTCTTCCATAGAGGAATTTGTCCGCTTATCAGCAAAGTAGGCATGCAGCACTTCATTCTCATCCAGCTGGCTTAGCTTCTCTCCGGATTTTTCTATAATAATAGGATGCTTACAGCCTCGTTTGAATTCCGCCATGACATGATAGACTTTGTCCTCAGCATTAACGGTAAGCGGTAGCAATTTTTCAAGCTCACGGTTTTTCCCATAATATCTTTCCAGGAGAAACCTCACATGGATGTAGTGTCTTTGCCTGTACTCCTCAAACAGAGAAACAGCCAGAAAGACAAACAAAACCCATGCGCTGATTTGCAGAGGAACCGCAAATAAAACCCAGCATGCGAGAAGCAGGCAGCACACAAGTGAAGTCTTCAGATTCAGCCGGTGCGCTTTTTGAAAAGACAGATGCTTTGAAAAAATTAAAAATAACAGCTTGCCGCCATCAAGCGGCCAAATCGGCAGCAGATTCACAAATAAAATAGATAGATTATAAAATGTAAACAGTTCAAAGGTCTGCTGATCAATTATTGAGAGGCCTGCAATCATCCAAGCCGCAAGCTGAAGCCAAATGTGCTGAAGAGGTCCGGCAATAATAACCGCAAACTCTTCCTTTAACGGCCGATTTCCGTGCTCTTCCACTTCAACTGTTCCTCCAAATGGCAGCAAAAAAACACGCTTGATTCTCCAAGAAAAAAACACGGCCAGAGCGGCATGCCCCAGCTCATGGATCAGAACAATCACAAGCAAACACAGCAATGCTTTCATATGCCCTGTAATCAGCCCCAGCGCCATGATAATCCAAAGAAAAGGATGAACATGAATTTTCAAGATGAGGTCAAGCCATTTATTCAAATGAGATCACCTGAATCGGATCAATAAATTTGTCGCCGTCTTTCATGGCAAAATAATAGAGCCCTTTGTTATGATCATCGAGTTTAATCGAACCGAGCTTTTTGCCTTTATCTACAAAATCATATAAAGCGACATCCACGTCTTTCAGTTCACCATAAATGCTGTAGGTATTGTCAGCATGCTGCACTTTCACTGTCAGCCCCGTCTCACCATCTTTACTGACTTCAACAACATAGCCTTCTTTTATACAATCGATTGTATCGCTGCTTGTTTCGACTTTAATGCCTTCCCCGTTGTCCTGAAAATCCTGCTGAACTTTACCAGATGCGGGTGCGACGAGATCCTGACCCACTTCAACCTGCTGTTCCTTATTTTTCTTTTCAGGAGCGAGAAATGCAAGCGGGCTGCCAAATTTCGTTTCAAACCAATGGCTTGCTGAAGCAAATTGAAATTCTGTTTCGAAGGTTTGTGCAACGACCGGCTTGATCTGGCTGACGGGTCCAATATTTGTTTTATAGGCTATGGCAGAAACAAGAACAAGGCAGGCCGATAGAAGACATTTCAGAATAATTGAGTCTGTTTTCACCAAAGGGTGTCTTCCGCTGAAATTCGAATTGCCATCTTCATATACCGGGAGGGTTCCATGTTTTTCCTGATCAGACATCATGACCCAGGACGGCGGTTTTTGCTTTTCGGAACCTGTCTGAGTAGGGAAACGTTTTGAGCCGGAAACCTGTTTCCTTCTTTTCTCTAATCGTTTTCTGATTTCATCTGCTCTGTGACTCATTGCCATCATCCTTTGCATTCGTTGGGTTTGTACATCATATGTCTTGTCCACGGCAATTATTCGATTTACCTTCAGCACAGAGCAGTCAGAAACAAAAAAATCTGACACAGCATTTGCTTTGTCAGATTCTTCTCTTTTATTCTATGAAATTATGATCTTACTCCGAAAAATGACTTAATCTTAGCCATCATTCCCTTGTTTTGCTCTTCAAGCACCTGCAAAGGAACAGATTCGCCTAAAATGCGGCGGGCAATATTGCGATATGCGATGGAGGCGCGATTTTTAGGGTCCATTGCAATCGGTTCGCCATGGTTAGATGCCTTAATCACTTCATCATCATCGGCAACGATACCGAGCAAATCAATCGACAAATGCTGAACGATTTCATCGATATCCATCGTGTCACCGTTTTTCATCAGGTGATTTCTGATTCTGTTTACGACGAGCCGCGGCGGTTCAATATTTTCTTCTTGTTCCAAAAGCCCTATAATGCGATCAGCATCTCGCACAGCTGAAATTTCAGGCGTTGTGACCACTACCGCCTTGTCAGCCCCGGAAACGGCGTTTTTGTATCCTTGCTCAATTCCTGCGGGGCAGTCTATGATGACATAATCAAATTCCTGCTTGAGCTCTTGGACCATAGTTTTAATTTGTTCAGGAGCAACAGCCGTTTTATCGCTCGTTTGAGCAGCGGGCATTAAATAGAGCAAATCATCAAAACGTTTATCCTTTACGAGCGCCTGATGCATTTTACATCTGCCCTCTACAACGTCTACGAGATCATAAATAATTCTATTTTCAAGACCCATTACTACATCCAGGTTGCGCAGTCCTATATCAGTATCTACTAAACATACACGCTTCCCTAAAATGGCTAAGGCGGTACCGAGGTTAGCAGATGTTGTTGTTTTACCTACTCCGCCTTTTCCCGAAGTTATTACGATAGCCTCACCCAATTCACATTCCTCCCTCAAGCCTTGTTAGATCAGGTCTTAAATGAGCCAAATGTTGAAGGCGTTCAATGACCATATTTCCGTCTGTATCTAAATAAGCACATTCCATTTCGTTCCCTTTTTGAATGTGGTCTGGGGAGCGATTTAACACGTGATTGATTCTTAACTGTGTCGGCAGCATTTCAGAGGCAGCAATGACCGCATGATTATTTCCGTTAAATCCGGCGTGGGCAATCCCTTTCAGCGAACCCAAAACAAAAATGTTTCCGCCGGCTCTGACTGTCCCGCCCGGGTTCACATCTCCGATTAGAAGCAAATCGCCCTTCACCTCGAGCACTTGGCCTGAACGGACAATTTTTGAAACAGAAATAATTTCAGCTTCCTCTTTCATACGCTGTGCTTCTTTTTTAGTAATGACTTCACTCTCAATAGAATGAACAAACAAATCTTTCTTTGACGCAATTAATTCGGTCAGCTGTTCCTCTTGCTCCTGATATAAGCAGCGATTGCCCAGCTTAATGTGAACGCTGATTTTCTGGCCTTTTCCATCTGTATATTGTTCAATTGACAGCATATTCTGAAGACCATCGAGAAGCTCATCAAAAGAACATGCATCATCAAGATGCAATGTCAAACCATTCTTTGTTCCTTTTATCGTTACATATTGCTGCTTTTTGGTCTTCACAATATTCACCTCAACAACATACTCATTTCGTCAAAAAAAGATAAAATCCTTTTTACTCATCTCTCAATTCTTTCTTTAGACTCATAAAAAATAATCTAAATGGGAGAACCAGGATGAGTGCGCTTATCATATTTAATAAAACTGTCGGTATAAACCGGTCTAGCACAAAGCCATTAAACGTCATAATGTCTTTGTGAATCAGCGACTGAATGCCGAATACATAAAATTCAAGCAGGCAAACTGCAAGAACAGCAATCAGGATGACGACAAAAGCGTTTGTGTGCAGCACTTTAAACGCTTTTGATGCCAAATAGCTTAGCCCCGCAAAGCCAAACATATAAACACCTAATAGACTTGTATAATTCATATCATATAGAAAGCCGAAAATAAAACCGTAGATCACCGCGTGTTTTTGATTGATAAAAGCCGACATAAAAATCAGCACAAGCATCAGAAAACGCGGGACGAGCACCTGGTCATCCGTGACGAACGGGAAATGCACCAGATCAGTAAAGATGCTTTCCGCCGAAAAAACCAACATCATAACGAAAGGGAGAAGGAAACGTTTCACGATCCTTCCTCCTCTGTATCGACAGTCGGCACATCACGATTAACAACGATCACATTATTTAAATCAGAAAGATCAGCCGCAGGTTTTACATAGGCAACTTTCGTTAATCCATAAGAGTCAGACTCGATCTCAGTCACTTCACCGATTGTCAGCCCTTCTGGAAATACGCCTCCTGTGCCCGACGTTTCGATCAGATCGCCTTTTTTCACATCTTGTTTATCCTTGCGTTCGATTATGGTCATCTTAAGCCGTTTTTTGTCTTTATCATAGCCTTCGATTAAACCGTAGCCTTTGCTGCCTTTTTTCCCGGAAATGGTTGTTGCGACTCTGTTATTCCGGTCAGTATCGCTTAAAAGCTGGACCGTAGACGTAAAGTTATTAAGGCCGGAGCTTTTAATCTTCCCGATTAATGCGCCTTTTTCGTTCGTTACAGCCATATCTTTCGCTACGTTTTGCTGAGTCCCTTTGTTAATAGTCACCTGCTTCGCCCAGTTATCAGGACTTCTGGCAATGACTGTCGCCAAAATCGGCTTGTAATCTTTTATTGATTTCACATGGCCGAGTTCGTCACGCAAGGATTTGTTTTCGTCTTCAAGTTCTTGGAGCTTGGCTTCATATTTTGTCTGTCCGTCAAGCTTTTCTCTCAGACGCTCGTTTTCTTCGTATGTGTTTTTTAAATCACTAACGTTCTCAAATATCCCTGCAAAAAATTCGGCAGGCGTATGAAAAATGTTTTGAAATACTCCCGTCGTATCACCGATCAGTTTCTCAGGCCAGGTGGTATTACGGCCGTCCTTCAGCGAAAATCCAATCATAGCCACCAATATGATAATACACAGAAGTAATAGCATTAACCGTTTATTCGGCATCGTGTTACACCTCTTCTATTGAACTCCCGTTATCTTGTTTTTCCTTTGAAAAGATGGATGTGCTCCAGTGCTTTTCCTGTACCGATCGCTACACAATCAAGCGGGTCTTCAGCGATAAGGACCGGCATTTTTGTTTCTTCGCTGATGACTTTGTCCAAATTACGAAGAAGCGCTCCGCCACCGGTTAACACAATACCTCTGTCCATGATATCTGCGGCAAGCTCAGGCGGTGTTTTTTCAAGTGTGCTTTTCACTGCCTCTACAATAGTTGACACAGTGTCACGCAAAGCGTTAGAAATTTCTTTTCCAGTAATTTCGATCGTTTTCGGCAGACCTGTCAGCAAGTCACGGCCGCGGATTTCCATTTTATCGGATTCTTCTGCGGATTCAGCAGAGCCGATATCCATTTTAATCGCTTCAGCAGTGCGGTCCCCGATCATCAGGTTGTATGTTTTTCTGATGTAGTTGATAATCGCATCGTCCATTTCATCACCGGCAACGCGGATGGATTGAGATGTTACAATACCTCCGAGGGAAATAATCGCAACTTCTGTCGTTCCGCCACCGATATCAACAACCATGCTTCCAGTCGGTTCCCAAACCGGCAGATTGGCGCCGATAGCCGCAGCAAACGGTTCTTCGATCGGATACGCGTCACGCGCTCCGGCTTGTCTTGTCGCATCGATAACAGCACGCTCTTCAACCGCAGTAATGCCGGATGGCACACAAACCATCACATAAGGTTTTCTGGCAAACATGCCTTTATTTTTAATGGCCTGATTGATGTAATATTTCATCATGGTAGCCGTCGTTTCATAATCAGCGATAACGCCGTCTTTCATCGGGCGAAGAGCTACTACGTTTCCAGGAGTCCGTCCGATCATATTTTTCGCATCATTTCCGACAGCAACAATCGATTTCGTATCCGTTTGCAGAGCAACGACTGACGGCTCTCTCACAACAATTCCTTTACCTTTCACAAAAACAAGCGTATTCGCAGTTCCAAGATCTATACCAAGGTCTCTTGTACCAATTCCAAACATATGTATGTATCTTCCTTTCTTAAAGCAAAAATACCCTAAAGGGAAAAACTCATAAACTCTATTATAGCTTAATTCGACGAAAAAAAAAGTGTTACAAATATCCTTTTTCCTTTAAACTCACAAATTTTTTGTCGCCAATCACCAAATGGTCAAGCAGCTCGATGCCAATCAGGTTTCCGCATTCAAACAGCCTTCTTGTCACTTCAATATCTTCCCTGCTCGGCGTCGGATCCCCCGAAGGATGATTGTGGATACAAATAAAGGAAGCGGCAGATCGTTTGAACGCTTCTTTAAATACCTCCCGGGGGTGGACAATAGATGAATTCAGACTTCCGATAAAAACAGTGCGTTTATGGATGACTTGGTTTTTTGTATTTAAATATAAACAGACAAAATGCTCCTGGGTTAAAAAGCGCATATCCTCCATGACCAGGTTTGCGCCGTCTTCCGGGGAGCGGATTACAAAATGTTCTTCATTGGCTAGTTTATGAATACGGCTTCCCAGTTCAACTGCTGCCAGTATTTGCACAGCCTTCACCAGACCGATTCCCGGGATGCTGGACAGCTCCTCAACGGAAGCTTCTTTCAGCAGACGCAGCCCGTCAAACGAGCGCAGAAGCCTGTTTGAAAGGTTCATAACAGATTCGTTCTTTGTGCCTGTCCGCAATAAAATAGCCAAAAGTTCGTTGTTTGCTAAGTTCTCGGCTCCGACTTTCAGCAGCCGTTCTCTAGGTTTTTCTTTCTTTGGGAAATCTCTGAGTTTTAATGGCAGATCGTGTATGATCAAGCCCTCCTTTTCTTTCCCTTCCCGTTTATAAAAATCGTCAGGCTTCTACATCAAAATCCTTCAGAACTCTCATTGTTTTTGATATAGGGAGCCCTACGACTGAATAATAATCTCCGTCTATTTTTTTTACAAAAAGTGCGCCTTTTCCTTGGATGCCGTAAGCACCTGCTTTATCCATCGGTTCTTTCGTTTCAATATAAGTCCAAATATCTTCTTCACTGAGGGGCCAAAACACAACCTCAGTCTTATCATAGAACGTTTCGCTGTGATTTGCAGCTTGAATACTGACAGCGGTTATCACTGAATGACTACGGCCGGAAAGCCTGCGGAGCATAGCAGCGGCTTCTTCTTGATCTTGCGGTTTGCCTAGGCACTCACCGTCAAGACATACCATTGTATCAGCACCGATTACGATTGCGCCCGGATTGAGATCGGCCACAGCCTTAGCTTTTTGTTTTGCCAACCATTGGACGTTTTCTTCAGGTGAAAAGTTTCGATTTAATTTTTCCTCTACTTCACTGACAATAATGGTGTAGGGAATCTGAAGCAGATCGAGGAGTTCTTTTCTTCGCGGAGATTGTGATGCAAGTATAAGCGGCTTAGCCATGTTCGTCATCCTTTCAGGGTTTGCTTAAGAAAAAAAGATACTCATTTATCCTACCAAATCACGAGGCTCGCCACAATTTCAGAAAAATAACTTTTTCATGACAAAATAAAAAAAGCCTGTCACTAAGGACGAAGGCTCAGGCACTTTCTATTATTTAATTACGGCTAAAAGCTGCTGCTGAGCCTTCCATCCGGCTTCAGCACTTGGGTCCTCTAATTCCTTTAACGCCTGCAAAATTGCTTTTTTCTCTCCCGTTTCAGCTGCTTCTGTTTTACCGAGCGAATTTTTTATTTTTTCAACACTCGCTTTTGTAATATCTTCTCCCAGGATCGCCTTCGCTGAGAGCTCCGCTGTTTTCTTGAAAGGATCTGTCATATCCGACTCTATTGATAAAGATAGTTCCTTGCCCCCCCAGGCTTCAAAATCGCTGTCGATTAAAAGCTGCCCTACCTGCTGTGATACAGCCTTATCACTTGCCAGGCCCGCGATGACATACGTGTACCCGTCATCCTTTGACAGGTAAACGGCGGAATATCCTTTTTCAGTCAGCTGTTCAGTTAACGTCTCTGCACCCTTTTCATTTGAAAACTTTCCTGCTTGCACTGCATATGTTTTATATGTACCTTCCGTTTGTGCCGCTTGTTTTTCTCCGGCGGTGCTTTGTTTCTCCGCAGCTGTATCTCCTGCTTTTGCCGTCTGGCTGCCTAAAGAGGCATCTAAAGAGGCTGGCGCCGACGCTTCTTTATTGCCTGATATATTTAATGCAAATAACCCTAAGCCGGTGCCTAAAACCGCTGCAAAGGCAATCGTTGCCGCCACTCTTTTTACCGGCTTGGCCGTCCCTGTCTTTCCTTTTGAATAGAGCTTCGATTTTTTCTTTTGATAGGGCGGAACAACTTTGGGATCATCTTTAAACACCTTATCCTCCTCTGAATCCCAGTTAAATTCATCTTCATCAGGATGTTCATGGGAGGCTGCAACCTCCTGCTCCGCCTTTCTCTTTTCCTCCCAATTTGAAAACGTCATGTTTTTTTCTTGCTCTGTCTTCGGTGTCTCCTGCTCGTAAACTGTTTCTTCTTTTCCATTAATCGTCACCTTAAGGGCTTTTTCTTCCGCTTTACTGATTTTTTTTTGCTTCCTTTTTTTCAATTCTGCTTCCTCCCTTCATTTGTGTGACCGTTCTTGTGGCTTTTCATGCTACACACTTTAGCACAGGCGAAAAAAAAAAGAACAAGACTTTTGTCGTCTTGTCCAAAAAACGTTCGTCAAATTTTTCATCAGTCAGCCTAACGCCGTTTTGACATAAAAGGAAATGATAGAGTCACCGTATAAATAAGCGAAAATGCTTCCTGCCGCAATTGCCGGGGCAAAGGGAATCGGCTGTTTTCTGGCCAGCCTTCCGAACAGTACAGCGGCAGCTCCGTACAATGCGCCTATAAAAACTGAAAAGAAAAAGGCGGCAGCAAGCATTTTCACACCAAGCACAAGGCCGATAACGGCAAATAATTTAACATCCCCTCCCCCTATTCCTCCATGAGTGATGACGGCAATAAAGGCCAGTAAAAGAAAACCGGCAGCCGCGCCTATAAAGCCTTCATACCAAGAAAGAAGCGGAGAAATGATTCTGCCAGCTGCCAGAAAGGGAAGAAAGAATAGCAATATGCGATTTGGAATCAGCATAAAGTGAATATCTGTCACAGAAACAATAATTAGAAGAGATAGAAACACCAACGCAACAATCAGTTCCCAAGACAAACCAAAACGAAATCCCGCGGCTGCAAATAAACTCGCTGTCGAGAGCTCTGCCGCCGGGTACATAAGAGAGAGCTTTTGGCCGCAGCTTTTGCAATTGCCTTTTTGCAGAATAAAAGATAAAACAGGGATTAATTCCGTCGGGGTTAGGGTTCGACGGCAAAAGGAACATGCTGAACGCGGACTTATGATGGATATGTGCAAGGGGATACGGCATCCAACCGTATAATAAAATGAACCGAGGATAAGGCCGAGGACAAAAAGAATCTGAATCATAGACAACACACCTTTACTCTCTTTAGATTATGCTATGGATTGTAGCACAGCAAGCATATTGATCTATAATAAGCAATTTTAGATTTTGACAGAAAAAATCCCGGCAGAATATCATTATTGATTCTGCCGGGCCAAAGTCATTACAGCATTCTTTTTCGAATGTCAGAAATAAAATAAAGTGATCCCGTAATGAGCACGATATCATTTGAGCCTTTTTTGCTTTCTATTAATTTGATCACATGCTCCGGATCTTCATTCCAGCTTTTGCTGCTGATTTCACTAGCATCATACAGATCTTTCGCAAGAGAAGCACGCGGAAAATCAAAAGAAGCAAAATGAATCGAGTGCGCGATCGTTTCCAGTTTCTTAATCATGTCATGATACGGCTTATCCTTTAACGCACTGAACACCACACAAATATCGGAATCTGGGAAACGCTGCTTCATCGTTTCAGTCAGCTTATCGATCCCTTCTTCATTATGGGCGCCGTCTAAATATACCGGCGGATGTTCCTGAACCAACTCTAATCTGCCCGGCCAAGCAGCCTTTACGAGCCCGCTTCTTAACGCAGAATCACTCATTTCAGCAATGTTTTCCCTGTTAAGCCACTCGGCAGCCAAAATGGACAATGCCGCATTTTGTCTTTGATGCGTACCGATGAGAGATGTTCGAATATCTTCATAACACGTTTCTCCGGTTTTTAAAGAAAACTGTTCTCCTGCAGGGAGAGCCTTTTCATTATAAATCCTGCTTGTATCATGCAATGACTGAAAAGGAGCAGATTTTCGCTCAGCTTCATGCTGGATTACCTGTAAGGCTTCCGGCTGGGTAACGGCTGTCACGATCGGAATGCCTTCTTTTATAATCCCGGCTTTTTCGCCTGCGATTTCTTCAATGGTGTTTCCTAAAATGTTCATATGGTCGTGTCCGATACTTGTGATGACGGTTAAAAGCGGCTCGACAACATTAGTAGAATCGTACCTTCCGCCCAGACCTGTTTCAAAAATAACAAAATCGACCTGATGATACGCAGCAAAATATAAAAATGCACAAGCCGTCATAATTTCAAATTCTGTCGGCTGACCGTGTTCAGTTTGATCAAGCTCTTCAACGATCGGTTTCACCTGATTAACGAGTGTGACCCACTCCTCATCTGTAATAGGTGTGCCGTTTACGCTGATGCGCTCATTAAATGTGATGATATAAGGCGATGTAAACGTACCGACAGTGTATCCCGCTTCTTGCAGCATAGAACGGATAAAAGCGACAGTTGATCCTTTGCCGTTTGTTCCCGCCACGTGGAGCGCGCGGATTTTCTTTTCAGGATGGTCCAATCGCGCCATCAGCTGCTTCATTCGATCAAGACCGGGCTTCACTCCGAATTTTAGACGGCTGTGAATCCAGCTGCGCGCTTCTTCATATGCAGTAAACAATGATAATCCCCTCTTTTATAAGACAAGGCGGTTTCTCAAGAAACCGCCTCGGCTTTTCATTAGCCCTTCAGCTCAGCCATTCGTTTTTGAACAGCGTCACGCTTTGCCACATAATCTTTCTCTTTCTCACGTTCTTCATCAATTACGTGTGCAGGCGCTTTTTTTATAAATCCTTCGTTTCCAAGTTTCTTTTGGACACGCTCGACTTCTTTCGTCAGCTTATCGAATTCTTTTTGCAGACGGGCGATTTCTTCATCGATATTAATTAAACCTTCAAGCGGAAGTATGACCTCTGCTCCTGTGACAACTGCCGTCATTGCTTTATCAACAGCTTCGATATCTGTACCGATTTTCAGCGCGCTCGGATTTGTAAAGCGTTCCACATAAGAACGGTTTGCTTCGAGACGGGCTGCGACCTCGTCCGTGCTCGCTTTAATGTACAATTCAACTTGCTTGCTCATCGGTGTGTTTACTTCGCTGCGGATATTACGCACAGAACGGATCAGTTCAACGAGAAGCTTCATGTCAGCAGCAGCTTCAGTGTCTGTATGCTCAGGCACAACAGCAGGCCATGTGCTTACAGTAATGGATTCTCCTTGGTGAGGCAGGTGCTGCCAAATTTCCTCCGTTAAGAATGGCATAAACGGATGGAGCAGGCGCATCGTTTGGTCCAGAACATAAGCAAGAATGGAACGGGTTGTTTTCTTAGCCGCTTCGTCTTCTCCGTATAGAGGAAGCTTCGCCATTTCAATATACCAATCACAGAAATCGTCCCAAATAAAGTTATATAAATGGCGGCCGACTTCACCAAATTCATATTTATCAGCTAGCTGTGTCACACTTTCGATCGTTTCGTTTAAACGCGTTAAAATCCACTTGTCAGCTACTGATTTCTCACCTGAAAGATCAAGCTCATCATATGTCATGCCATCCATGTTCATTAATGCGAAACGAGAAGCGTTCCAAATTTTATTGGCAAAATTCCAAGTCGATTCCACTTTTTCATAGCTGAAGCGAAGATCTTGGCCAGGAGAGCTTCCAGTCGCCAGGAAATAGCGAAGAGAATCGGCTCCGTACTTGTCAATCACGTCCATCGGATCGACACCGTTGCCAAGAGATTTACTCATTTTTCTGCCTTGCTCATCACGGATTAAGCCATGGATTAAAACATCTTTAAACGGACGTTCGCCAGTAAATTCAATCCCTTGGAAAATCATGCGTGACACCCAGAAGAAAATGATGTCGTAGCCTGTAACGAGAACGTCAGTCGGATAATAGCGTTTAAAGTCTTCAGCTGTCAAATCAGGCCAGCCCATAGTGGAGAAAGGCCAGAGCGCAGAACTGAACCATGTATCCAGCACGTCTGTATCCTGCTCCCAATTTTCGCTGTCCTCCGGCGCTTCAAGACCGACATATAACTCGCCTGTTTCTTTATGATACCAGGCAGGAATGCGGTGGCCCCACCATAATTGACGGGAAATACACCAGTCGCGGATATTTTCCATCCAATGCAAATACGTTTTTTCGAAGCGGTCAGGAACAAAGTTGACTTTTTCTTCTTTCTCCTGCAATTCTATTGCTGCATCAGCAAGCGGCTGCATGCGCACAAACCATTGGGTAGAAAGATAAGGTTCAACAACTGCTCCGCTTCGTTCACTATGCCCGACAGAGTGCAGATGATCCTCGATTTTGAAGAGAACGCCTGCCTCCTGTAAATCTTTAACGAGCTTTTTGCGGCATTCAAAGCGATCCATGCCTTGATATTGCAGCGCATTTTCATTCATCGTGCCGTCTTCATTCATGACAAGAATGCGCTCTAAGTTATGACGGTTGCCCAGCTCGAAGTCGTTCGGATCGTGGGCAGGCGTAATTTTTACCGCACCTGAACCAAATTCCATATCAACATAGTCATCGCCGACAATCGGTATTTCACGATTTGTGATAGGCAGAATAACCGTTTTTCCGATAAGGTGCTTGTAGCGCTCATCTTCAGGGTGAACCGCAACGGCTGAATCACCAAGCATCGTTTCTGGACGTGTCGTCGCGATTTCAATTGAACCTGATCCGTCAGCAAGCGGATAGCTCATGTGATAAAACGCGCCTTGAACATCCTTGTAAATGACCTCAATGTCTGATAAAGCTGTTTTTGTTGCAGGGTCCCAATTTATGATGTATTCGCCTCTGTAGATCAAGCCTTTTTCATAAAGTTTGACGAACACTTCGCGAACCGCTCTGTTTAAGCCTTCATCAAGCGTGAAGCGCTCACGGGAATAATCAAGGCCAAGCCCTAATTTCGCCCACTGGCTGCGGATGAAGTCAGCATACTCTTCCTTCCACTTCCACGTTTCTTCAAGGAATTTCTCACGGCCTAAATCGTAACGGCTTGTGCCTTCTTCACGAAGTTTCGCTTCAACTTTAGCCTGTGTCGCAATACCGGCGTGGTCCATACCCGGAAGCCACAGTACATCATAACCCTGCATGCGTTTCATTCTTGTTACAATGTCTTGCAGCGTTGTATCCCAAGCGTGGCCAAGGTGAAGCCTTCCTGTTACGTTTGGCGGCGGAATAACGACAGAGTACGGCTCCTTTGTCTGATCGCTGCCTGCTTCAAAAAACTTACCTTTTAGCCAAAAATCATATCGGTCTTTTTCAACCGCAGCCGGATCGTATTTCGTCGGCATTGTTTGTTCATTCGTTTCCATCATAACCCTCCAGCATGTTTAAAATGGCTGAGAACGAAAAAAGAGCCCTTCATCCTTGGGAAAAGGACGAAAAAGCTCTTTCGCGGTACCACCTTTTTTCATGAACTTTGTCAGTTCATGCGCTTCAACGGATAACGGGGGTTTCCCGAATTTCTCTACTCTTCTTTCAAGAAATTATGCTCCCGGGCGACCTTCCAATCAGACAACATAAGAAGCCTTTCAGCAAGCGGCTCCTCTCTCTGCATGCGTCTTTCTTGTACTCTTCCCGTTCTAAGCAGGTGTATCTATCAGCTCATTATATACTTTATTTATGTTCTTTATTATAGTAAAAGTGTTTTTGATTCGTCAATCATCTTTTCCAAAAATACTGCGTCCTATACAAGATGGGCAGGCACCTATTGACCAAGTATACATATGATGCTTGTAAATGCGTTGAGGAGGATGCACCGTGAAGAAACGTTTCAGCTCTTATTCCCTGCCGCCGTGGGTCAGGCAAATTCGGCTTGTATCCGCGCAAGTGATTATCCCGATTACGATTTTCCAAGGTATCAGAACCATTTTCTTTCCGACAACCTTTGATGTCTTGCTGCTCGCAATATTGATTCTGTTAGCCTGTGCGCTTCATTTGGAATGGATATAAACAAACAAGTCCGCGCCAATTAAGACGTGGACTCGTTTTCCGCCTGAAATTTTTTCTCTTGTTCAATTTGATGGATTTTCATCACAAACGGCTCAATATTTTTCATTTGCCAGTATGCCTTTAATAAGTGTGTACATTCATCTTTTTCACGCCGTCTTTTCCCGGTCTGATAGCGGTTCAGCACTTTGTACACCGCTGCCGGATAAGCCATGTAACTGAGAAAAAGACTGATTTCAGCCTCATGCAGAGGAAATGCTTTCGTATATGCATAAAACCAATCGACACACTCCGGACAAGCTTTTGGAAAACCGCTGAACATTCGTGTGTAAAAGCCGAGCAAGTCGTTATGCGGCGGCCCCACAGACGCTCTCTCAAAATTCGTAAAGTATCCGGTCCCTGCATCATTATACAGAAAATGGTGAATAGACAGGCTGCCGTGGGTAATGACAACCCTTGAGGAGCCTTTTTCTTTTGCCGTTTCATACCAGTCCTTAATCCGCTCAAGCGCAAAGTTTACGGCGGAAATGGTTTCTGAATAATAGGTTACAGCCTGCAATTCAAAGGGGGAAAGGTACCATTCTTTCTCAGCTCTGTCTACAAACTGTTCATAAATGACCTTTTCATTTTCCCACTTTTTTCTCGTTTGTTCATAGTGGTGTTCAATGTCTTCACGCCTGACCTTGATTTCCTGCGCAGTTCTCTCGTGAAGGCGGGCTGTTTCTCTAAATAGATAGGCATGTTTCTGATCCCGCTCTTCCTCTTGGTCAAATTGGAGCCAAGGCATTAAGTAATAGGAGTCTCCAGTTTGTACGCCCCCGGAGAAAAACTCTCCCCCATTTGTTCTGTAAATGGGAACAAAGGAATGAAAGCCTTTTTCCTCAATTGCCACCATTTGATCTGTAAAATGTTTGCCGCGAACCGATTTCATTTTTTTCAGCGCAAATACCCCATAATCTGAATACACTTTCCACACACGAGAACTGACTGGCTCAATAAATTGAGCCGTCAGTCCGTATTCCTGAAGAACCGATTGGACATCTTCCATTCCATTCACCACATTTTCCGATCGCTTACGGCTTACGCATGGCTGCTGTTGTATTGAGGGATATAAAGAATCTGCCCTGCTTTCAATTCATCATCCAGCGCCAAAGAATTCATCCTGATCAGCTGCTGGGAGGTAATGTCGTACCGTTCGCATAAACGTTCAATGGTATCTTCCTGCTGAACAATACAGATTTTCATTCTAGAAAACTCATCCTCTTCTCTCGTAAAGAGTTTTGTTAAATAAAGAGAATTATGATTTTCCTTTGTTTCAGTTCCCTTTGTTTGAGCAGCAGGAACAGCCCCAGCAATAGCATCTGTTTCCTTCCTTTCAGGTTCGGAAGTGTCTGGCAGCTGGTAAGAATGAAAAGACGCCTCTTCCTCAGGTTCTTCAGGTGTAGGTGTTTTTCTCACTTCAATTTCAAAGCTTTCTTTCTTCTGCTCTTCTTCCTCCAGCAGCTTAGGCGCTGAATAAAAGGAATGCTCTTCTGAATCTTGTTCCGGCAGGAAGGTACGGTAGGCCGGCGTAAGCTCTTCTTCCTGAGATTCCTCTTCAGCACTTATCTTTTGATTAAAATGCAGGGTTGGAGCTGCTGCTTCTTCCTTTAAAAGTGCAGCTGGCGCTTCTTCCTGCTCTCTGCTTCCTTCTAAAGAAACAACGTCTTCACGTATAGTTTCCTCGACTTCCTCCGGTTGTTCTGCATCCTGTCGAGGTGCAGGCTCTATGTGATCCGATAGCTCCGATTCTGTTTTTTGGGATTCTTGACGCAGAGCATGCTCAAGAATAGGAGAATCTGGCTTTTCTGTTTTTTCTTCACCACGCTCAGCCTCTTGCTGAAGCTCAGCTTCTACAGCAGGTGATATTTCCGCCGCTGAAACAAGCGGTTTTGACAGTTCAGCCTGCTCTTCTTCCGTCTCTGCTTTTTCGCGGATCTCTATTCCTGAAGCAGCCTTTGGGGAATCTGCTTCTATTGTTTCCGCTTCCTCACGAAGCTCTGCCTCTGAAAGAATGAGCTCCGGCGGCTTCGCTTCTTTCGCATTTATATCTTTGCTGTCCTCTGCTTTTAAAGCCAATGGCTCTGATCGCTCAGCTTCTTCCTCTTCATTTTCCTGTTCTTCACGAAGCCTCGCTTCCGAGACTAGAAGCTCCGGCGGCTCAGCTGGTGCTTCTTCCGCTTTTATACCGCCGCTGTCCTCTGCTTTTAAAGCCAATGGCTCTGATCGCTCAGCTTCTTCCGCTTTTATACCTTCGCTGTCCTCTGCTTTTAAAGCCAATGGCTCTGACCGCTCAGCTTCTTCCTCTTCATTTTCCTGCTCTTCACGAAGCCTCGCTTCCGAGACAACAAGCTCCGGCGGCTCAGCTGGCGCTTCTTCCGCCTTTATATCTTCGCTGTCCTCTGATTTCAAAGCCAATGGCTTTGACCGCTCAGCTTCTTCCTCTTCATCTGCTTGCTCTTCACGAAGCCCCGCTTCCGAGACAACAAGCTCTGGCGGCTCAGCTGGCGCTTCTTCCGCCTTTATATCTTCGCTGTCCTCTGATTTCAAAGCCAATGGCTCTGACCGCTCAGCTTCTTCCTCTTCATCTGCTTGCTCTTCACGAAGCCTCGCTTCCGAGACAACAAGCTCTGGCGGCTCAGCTGGCGCTTCTTCCGCCTTTATATCTTCGCTGTCCTCTGATTTCAAAGCCAATGGCTCTGACCGCTCAGCTTCTTCCTCTTCATTTTCCTGCTCTTCACGAAGCCCTGCTTCCGAGACTAGAAGCTCCGGCGGCTCGGCTGGCGCTTCTTCTTCGCTGTCCTCTGCTTCTAAAGCAAATAGCTCTGGCGGCTCAGAAAAACCTTCATCAGGAGCTTCATAGAGAGGAATGTCTTGCTCTCTGTCTGCTGTGTCATCAAGAAGGCCTTCTATTGCTAAATCAGCCTGGATCGTCAGGATGCGCGAGTCTGTTAGTTGATAGTCAAATGCATCAATAAACACAAAAACTTCATGTAAATGACTGACTTTATTTTTCGGGATGGTAATATCGACAGGAAAACAATGAGTCAGTTCCGCAGTTCCATCCTCTCTCGTTCTGACCTCTTCGACAAACCGCTTATCGGTATAAAACTCTTCAGTATTTTTGCTCTGATCTATGTTGTACTCACCTGTAAGTTCAAGCGATCCTCTGATTGAAACGTAATCATTTACTTCCTGAACCCTAATATCAGGATCTAATGAAATGGAAAGCAGTTCAGAAACTTCCTGTCCTTTTTGGAAACAGATCGATTCTTCTACAGAAAATTGCAATCGATGATTTTGCGGCAAGTTCATATCCTCCTTTCATCTAATCCTTAAAATTAGATGTCACTAAAGGTGTATGTATGAAATGGAGAAAATATGAATGGGGAAGCATAGAAAAACCGGTACAAGGATGTCCTTGATACCGGTTTTTATCGTACTTATCCGCGGCTGATCTCAGCGAATACGTTCTCAGCTGCCTGAATTGTTTTTTCAATATCTTCATCAGTATGAGCCGTCGAGAGGAAAAGCCCTTCAAATTGAGACGGCGGAAGGAACACACCTTCGTTTGCCATTCCTTTATAATACTTGGCAAACAGCTTCAAATCCGATGCTTTGGCTGTTTCATAATTGATGACAGGTTCATTTGTAAAGAAGAAACCGATCATTGAACCTGCGCGGTTAAAGGTATGCGGAATACCGTGCGCCTCTGCCGCTTTTGATATGCCTTCTTCCAGCCTGTCACCTTTTTTCATAAAGGTCTTGTATGATTCAGGCGTGAGCTGCATTAATGTTTCGAGTCCAGCCGTCATCGCAAGCGGGTTGCCTGACAGCGTACCTGCCTGATAAATCGGACCGCTCGGAGCAATCCGCTCCATAATTTCGGCTTTACCGCCATAAGCGCCGACAGGCAGTCCGCCCCCGATTACTTTTCCTAAGCAAGTCAGATCAGGCGTTACGCCGAAATAGCCTTGAGCGCATTTGTAATCGACCCGGAAGCCAGTCATGACTTCATCAAAAATCAGCAGCGTGCCGTACTGTTCAGTAATATCACGCAATCCTTGCAGGAAGCCTTCTTGCGGCGGAACTACTCCCATGTTTCCGGCAACCGGTTCTACGATGACGCCTGCAATATCTTCACCGAACTGTTGGAATGCAAGCTTTACACTTTCTAAATCATTGTACGGAACGGTGATGGTGTTTTTCGCTATTCCTTCAGGTACGCCCGGGCTGTCAGGCAGACCGAGTGTTGCCACTCCTGAACCCGCTTTAATCAGCAGAGAATCTCCGTGTCCATGGTAGCAGCCCTCAAATTTTAAAATCTTATTGCGGCCTGTATATCCTCTTGCCAAACGAAGCGCGCTCATGGTCGCCTCGGTTCCCGAGCTGACCATCCGTACAATTTCTACTGACGGCACTCGGTCAATGACGAGCTTCGCCAATTCATTTTCCACCTCAGTCGGAGCTCCGAAGCTTGTCCCGTATTCAGCCACTTTTTTGAGGCTCTCTACAACGCGGTCATTTGTGTGTCCTAAAATTAAAGGCCCCCATGACAAGACGTAATCAATATACTCATTTCCATCAATATCATAGATTTTAGAGCCTTTTCCGCGCTCCATAAAAATCGGGTCCATGTCTACCGATTTAAAGGCGCGAACGGGGCTGTTTACACCGCCCGGCATGAGTTTTTGCGCTTCTTTAAAAGCCGCTTTTGATTTTTCATAGCTTCTCATCTGCCTCAACTCCTGTCAACTGAATAAAATTACTCCGCAAGCCATTTTGCTGCGTCTTTTGCATGATACGTAATAATCAGGTCGGCACCCGCACGCTTCATGCTTGTCAAAATTTCTAAGACAATCTCTTTTTCCTTGATCCAGCCGTTCTGAGCTGCAGCCTTCACCATAGAATACTCTCCGCTTACATTATAAGCCACAAGCGGCAATGTAAACTCATTTTTTACATCCCGCATGATATCCATATAAGAAAGGGAAGGTTTCACAATCAGGAAGTCCGCGCCTTCTTCAACATCTGATTGGGCTTCACGGAGTGCTTCCAGACGGTTGGCAGGGTCCATTTGATACGTTTTGCGGTCGCCAAATTGAGGCGTGCTGTTTGCTGCATCACGGAACGGACCGTAAAACTCACTTGAATATTTCACGGCGTAAGACATGATCGGAATATTGATGAAGCCTTCTTTATCTAACGCTTCTCTGATAACCGTCACAAATCCGTCCATCATGTTAGAAGGCGCAATGATATCCGCTCCGGCTTTTGCTTGGCTGACAGCTGTCTGTGCCAATAGCTCCAAGGATTCATCATTCAGGATCTGTCCGTCTTTGACGAGACCGCAATGTCCGTGATCTGTATATTCACATAGGCATGTATCAGCAACGACAACCATCTCAGGGAAGTGCTTTTTAATTTCGGCAATTGCTTCTTGCACAATCCCGTGGTCATGGTAAGCTTGCGTTCCGCAATCATCTTTTTCTTCAGGTATGCCGAAAACAATGACGGATTGAATTCCGAGACTGACCAGCTCAGCCACTTCATCCTTTAATAGATCTAAAGATACATGATAAACATCAGGCATTGAAGGAACAGCTTTTTTTCCTTCTAAACCTTCAACGACAAAGATCGGATAAATAAAATCAGATGGATGCAGACGAGTTTCTTTCACCATCTCTCTCATTGCTTTTGATGACCGCAAACGGCGGTGTCTGTTAAATGATTGACTCATATTCTATCTTCCTTTCTAGACATGCGGCACATTAAATCAAGCATGCCGTCAATTGTAAATGTATCAGGCATATACGACGTGATTCCGTACGATAGCAGAGCGTCCCTCGTTAGCGGTCCGATGCTGATGCAGTCCGTCTGGTGCGCCGGCCATTTTTTTATTCCTTCTCCCAGAACATGCATAAATGTATGTACGGTTGATGAGCTTGTAAATGTCACATAATCAAATGAATACTGATTCGCGGCATTTTTTAATTCCTCGATGCCATCTTCATCAGGAACAGTTTCATATACGACCCATTCCTTCACCTCAAAGCCAAGAGGCGTAAGCTCTTTTTTTATCACATCGCGAGATAAATTGCCTTTTATGACTGAAATCCGTTCTGACGGTTCGGCATGCTGCTTAAGAGCGTCCGCCAATTGTTCTGCAATATAGTCATGAGGCATTACATCAACCGATACGTTGTACGATTCTAAACGGCGTGCGGTTTTTTCACCAACAGCCGCAATTTTTTTATGACCGGGAACAATAAGCTGATTTTCTTTCAGATAAGAAAAAAAGAAATCCGCTCCATTTACACTCGTAAACACAAGCCAGCCCGGTATGGTTAGATCTATTCGCACCTGTTCCGCCAGATCATTCGGCAGAGCTCGGCGAAACGTGATCAATGAGGCCAATACCGCTTTTCCGCCAAGCTGCTCCACTTTCTGCCGAAACGATTTTGCCTGCGTCTTATTTCGGGTGACAAGCACTGTTTTTCCTTTCAAAGGAAAATCATTTACCATCCTCATCTAGCTCCCGTTTTACGCGATCGATTAAATCTTTAGCGCCTTTATCAGTCATGAGAGCCGCACAGCGCTTACCGACTTCCTCCGAATCGTTTCCGGTGACGGTTTCTTTGAAAATGATTTTTCCATCAGGCGAAGCCACAAGCCCTGTCAGTTCAATTTCATCCTGGCCGTTTATCACCGAGTAGCCGGCGATCGGCACCTGACAGCCGCCCTCCATCGCGTTTAAGTAGACACGTTCTGCAAGTACAGTCCGTTTTGTGTACTCATCCGTAAACTGAGAAAATAACGTTAAAAGCTCTCGATCGGATTCGCGGCACTCAATTGCAAGAGCGCCTTGGCCAACAGCCGGAAGACAGCGCTCAGGCTCAAGAAATTCAGTTACGACATCCTGCTTCCAGCCCATTCTGGAAAGCCCTGCTGCAGCTAAAATAATTGCGTCATAATCTTCGTTTTCCAGCTTTTGAAGTCTCGTATCTATATTACCTCTAATCCATTTAATTGTAATGTCAGGGCGCTCAATCAAAAGCTGCGCGCTTCTTCTTAAACTGCTTGTGCCGATTACAGCACCTTCCTTCAATTCAGAAAGCTTTACACGATTCTTTGAAATAAGAGCGTCACGAGGATCTTCCCGTTCAGGAATACAGCCGATCACAAGGCCTTCAGGCAAAACGGCAGGCATATCCTTCATGCTGTGAACCGCCATATCAATGTCTTCGTTTAAAAGCGCTTGTTCGATTTCTTTGACAAACAGCCCTTTCCCTCCCACTTTTGACAGGGTAACATCAACGATCCGGTCACCCTTTGTGACGATTTCTTTTATGTCAAAAGCAAAAGAAGGATTGATTTCCTTCAGTTTGCGAATCACCCATTTTGTTTGGGTCATAGCGAGTTTGCTCCGTCTGGAACCTACTTTTATCGTTCTCATTTTTCTTTCCTCCCGAATCTGCTTGGGCACATTATTTAACTGAACCAATGGAATTGAGACAGGCTTCCGAGCAGGAAATAATTGATCATCAGCACGAGAAAACAAGCCGTATTCCACAGTGCGGCGACCTTTCCCTGAAGCTCTTTAATCAGCCTGATATAGAGATAATAGCTGTACAGAAGCAGGACGACAAACGAACCAAGCACTTTGGCGTCGAACCAATACAGCGTTTCTAGAGACACATACGCCCAAATGACGCCAAGAATCAAACTCAGCAAAAGCATTGGAACTCCGATGACATTCAGAACATACGCCATATAATCAAGCTTAGACAAATCTTCTATTCTCAACAGCCACTTTCCCCATTTTTTCTTTTTTAAGAGATGATATTGAAACAAATAGAGCACAGAAAATACAAAAGAAAGGGAAAAAGCGCCGTAAGAAAGAATCGCCATTGTAATATGAATCACTAACAGCTCCGATACGAGCTGACCCGAAAAAGCCGCTGACTGCTGCTCCGTCGGTGAAAATGTATGAATGGCGATCATAGCAAACCCTATTACATTTGTAAAAAACACAATAAAATCAACACGCAGCAGCTTTGTCAGTACAAGTGACAGTGTGACAAGCACCCAAGCATAAAAATAAAGCGCCTCCGTCACATTTAATACCGGAAACCGCCCCGTCACCCACATAAAGTAGGCTAAATACACGGTTTGCAGAGTCCAGACAATAGAAAGCAACCAGAAGGCCATTTTCCCAGCCTTCCGGTTGTGTTGAAGAAAATCTATAAAATAAAAGAGTACACTTAATGCGTAAATGACGATTGTCCCTTCATTAAGTCTTGCCATTGCAGTATCAATCATTCAGCTTTCACTCACTTACAAGTGGGGCAAACCCCGCTCTTGATTCAGCCTTGTTATAAGAATGGACCTTTTGTCTGCCTTCAACGCTTTTGATCATTTGCCGGCCCGCAGCTTCTTCTATATCAAAAATCTGCTTAAACAAAGCCAGCTTTTCTTCAGAATCAGCCTCTGCCGCAAGTTCTTTCACCTTTAATATCGGGTCGCGGAGCATTTGATTAATGATACTTTTCGTATGTTTATTCAAAAGTTTTTTCTCTCTTGTCGTCAAATGAGGCAGCTTCCGTTCGATGCTGTCCATCGTTTCAGACTGGATTGCCAGCGCTTTTTCACGCAATGCGGAAATGACGGGCACTACACCGAGTGTATTCAGCCATTGTTTAAACTCCACAATGGTTTCTTCGATTAACAGTTCAACCTTCTCAGCGGTTTCTCTCCGCTCTTTCAGGTTCGCTTCTACGATCCCTTCAAGATCGTCTATATCATAAAGGAAGACGCCTTCTAGATCGTTTAAAGCGGGATCCAAGTCTCTTGGCACGGCGATGTCCACCATAAATAAAGGACGGCCCTTGCGAAGCTTATTCGCGTTTTCCATCATTTCTTTAGACACAACAAAATCACTCGCACCGGTAGAGCTGATTAAAATATCGGCTTCTGCAAGCGCGCTTTCAAGCTGATTTAAGCTTCGCGCTTCACCGGAGAAACGGTCTGCAAGTTCTTTCGCTTTCAAGTATGTTCTGTTAATGACGGTCACTTTTCCGATTCCCTGTCCATGCAGATTTTCGGCTGCAAGCTCGCCCATCTTTCCTGCACCAAGGATCAATATATGCTTGCTTGAAAGGTTTCCGAAGATTTTTTTCGCAAGCTCAACGGCCGCATAGCTAACAGACACTGCATTAGAGCCAATGTCTGTTTCGGCATGAGTCCGTTTACCCACTGTAACCGCCTGCTTAAACAACTCATTAAAAATCGTGCCGATCGTTTTTTCTTGCTGAGCTGTTTTGAAGCTGTCGCGCACCTGACCGAGAATTTGCGTTTCACCGATCACCATAGAATCCAATCCGCAGGCTACACGGAACAAATGCTCAACAGCCGCATCGCTTTCATAAAATCTTAAAAACGGCGACAGGTCTTCTTTGCTTAAGTGAAACCAGTCAGCTAAAAATTTTTTTATATAATAACGGCCGGTATGGAGCTGGTCGACTACCGCATAAATTTCAGTGCGGTTGCAGGTAGATACGATGATATTTTCGAGAATGCTTTTCTCTGCTTTTAGCTGCACCATCGCTTCTGCAAGCTCATTCGGCTGAAAACTTACTTTTTCACGTATCTCAATAGGGGCGGATTTATAATCTACTCCCACAACAAGTATATGCATAGCTTTCCTTACACCCCCAACACCCAAACTTTAATTTATAATCATTCTAACATAGAATTCATTATTTATAATAATTATAACATAGTTTCTTTCGCAAATTGTGAACAGATTTCAAAAATCTTGTGCTATATTAGAAAAAGCTTCACGAACAAAATATGTTCCTATTGACAATACCAAAAACAGCAGAAACTTACTTAAAATCAGCTCTAGAAAACAAGAAGGTGATATGCATGAAACAAAAATCAATTTTATTTCCTTGTCTGCTGCTCGCCGCATCCGTTTACGCATGGCTTGAAAGCGGCCAAGCCGAACTGTTTTCAGGTCAGGATCAATGGCCTGTTCTTCTTATGCTGTTAGGCGCATCCTTTATATACCAAGGAAAAAAAGAAGCTGTCTCCCCCCATTTCTTTATCGGCTTGCTTCTCTTCGGAATCGGTTTGCACTTTTTCGCTAAGCCAAAGTGGACATGGTGGCCGGATGATTTTGAAATGCTACTCTTCATGGTCGGCTTCTCACTGCTCGTTTCAACCGTTCAGAAAAAAGAATATGTATATGAAGCTGTTTCGATGATTTGTTTTTCCCTGTTTCTTTACTTTTTCAAACAGATTATGGCATGGCTCGAGTCTGCGCATGTTCCCACGGCCCTGCTGAAAGAGTATTGGCCATTTGTATTTATCGGAATCAGTTTATTGTTATTATTGATAAAACGAAAAAAATCTATACGATAAATAAAACCGGCAGAGAGTATTCTCTACCGGTTTATCATTTTTTTGATCACTCCCCAAGCTTCGTCTTTCCCCTTTTTCGTTTCTGAGGAGAAGAGAATCAGCTCGTCTTCCGGATCAATATTTAATGTCTGTCGGACAACCTTCGCATGTTTGTCCCATTTTCCTTTCGGGATCTTATCCGCTTTTGTAGCGATAATAATAACAGGAATGCCGTAATACTTTAAGAATTTATACATCTGCACATCATCATTAGACGGTGCATGCCGCAAATCAACGATCTGCACCACTGCTTTCAATTCCTCGCGTGTCGTGATGTAGGTTTCAATCATTCTGCCCCAAGCTTCACGCTCGGATTTTGACACTTTGGCAAAACCGTAACCCGGTACATCAACAAAATGCAATTCGTCATTAATAATGTAGAAATTTAATGTTTGTGTTTTTCCCGGTTTTGATGATGTTCTCGCAAGATTTTTACGATTAATCAATGAATTGATAAAAGATGACTTTCCAACGTTCGATCTTCCGGCCAGTGCAATCTCCGGAAGCCCCCCTTCAGGGTACTGTTCAGGTTTAACTGCACTGATTACGATTTCTGACTTTGTGACTTTCATTTCTTCTCTCCTACTAAGGCATGTTCCAAAACTTCGTCTAAGTGGGATGCCAATATAAAGGTAAGCCCCTCTCTGACGCTTTCTGGAATATCCTCTATATCTTTTTCATTATCTTTAGGCGCAATAATGGTCGTCAATCCCGCTCTATGTGCCCCGAGTGCTTTTTCTTTCAGTCCGCCGATCGGAAGCACGCGTCCGCGAAGCGTAATTTCGCCAGTCATTCCGACTTTACGCGATACAGCCCGTCCTGTTAAAGCAGAAACAAGCGCAGTAGCCATTGTTATACCGGCAGAAGGACCATCTTTAGGCACGGCACCCTCAGGAACGTGTATATGAATATCATACTTCTCATGAAAGTCAGGTTCAATGCCAAGTTCTTCTGTTTTTGAACGCACGTAGCTGAAAGCCGCCTGAGCAGACTCTCTCATGACATCGCCAAGCTTACCCGTCAGGATCAATTTTCCTTTCCCTGGAGAAAGCGATACTTCAATCGACAGCGTATCTCCGCCGACAGTTGTATAAGCCAGCCCCGTGACGACGCCCACCTGATCTTCCGTTTCTGCTTGTCCGTATCTGAAAATTCGTTTTCCGATAAAGTCATGAAGATTTTTCTCCGTAACTGTAATCCGTTTTCTATCTTCAGAAACAATGGCTTTTGCGGCCTTGCGGCAGATGGCAGCAAGCTGGCGTTCGAGGTTTCTCACGCCTGCTTCTCTCGTATAATAGCGAATAATATCAAGAATGGCCTGATCACGCAGCTGCAGGTTGCTCTTTTTGAGCCCATGCTCCTTGATCTGCTTCGGAAGAAGGTGATCTTTCACAATTTCAAGTTTTTCCACTTCCGTGTAGCCCGCAATATTAATGATTTCCATTCTGTCTCTAAGCGGTCCCGGGATTGTCGCTAAATTGTTAGCCGTAGCGATAAAGAGCACTTTTGACAGATCAAAGGTCTCCTCAATGTAGTGGTCGCTGAAGGTGCTGTTTTGCTCCGGATCAAGCACTTCAAGCATTGCGGATGACGGATCGCCTCTGAAATCAGAAGACATTTTGTCAATTTCGTCTAGTAAGAAGACCGGATTCAGCTTGCCGGCTTTTTTCATGCCTTGAATAATACGTCCCGGCATTGCCCCGACATATGTCCGTCTGTGCCCGCGAATTTCTGATTCGTCGCGCACCCCGCCAAGTGAAATTCTGACAAATTTCCGATCCATACTTTTAGCAATCGATTTGGCTAAGGACGTTTTTCCGACCCCCGGAGGTCCTGCCAAACAGAGAATCGGGCCTTTTAAGGATTTTGTCAGCTTCTGAACCGCCAAATACTCTAAAATACGCTCTTTCACTTTTTCAAGTCCGTGATGTTCTTTGTCCAAAAGATGTTCAGCCTCTTTTAAATCAAGCTTATCTTCTGTCTCATCCGTCCATGGGAGAGCGACCAGCCAATCAATATAATTGCGGATAACAGAACTTTCGGCAGAACTGGACGGAATTTTTTCATATCTGTTTAATTCCTTAAGAGCCGTTTCCTTCACATGTTCAGGCATACCCGCTTCTTCGATTTTTTCGGTCAGCGATTGAACTTCACCTGTTTTGCCTTCTTTATCGCCTAGCTCTTTTTGGATCGCCTTCATCTGTTCGCGCAAATAATATTCCTTTTGCGTACGCTCCATTGAACGTTTGACACGCTGGCCAATTTTTTTCTCGATCTCAAGCACTTCTTTTTCATTGTTGATAAAATCAATGACCTTATTCAGTCTGTCTTTGACATCGGCCGTTTCTAAAATATCCTGCTTATCCTTTAGTTTAAGAGGCAGGTGAGAAGCAACAATGTCTGCCATTCTGCCCGGCTCTTCGATATCAGTAACCGCGGCATACGTTTCGGCTGAGATTTTTTTAGAAATTTTTATGTACTGATCAAAGTGGTCCAACAAAGTCCGCATCAGCGCTTCGTCTTCTGTATCTTTTGAATCATCTTCATGGATCAGCTGAATGTCTACCGATGTATAATCCTCATGCTCACTGTATTCAATGATCTGGGCGCGCTGTATGCCCTCCACCAGCACACGGATCGTACCGTTCGGAAGCTTCAGCATTTGTTTAATTTTCGTATAGGTGCCGACAGTAAAAATTTCGTCTTCACCCGGTTCGTCTATCGAAATATCCTGCTGAGTAGCTAAAAATATCATATGATCATGCATCATTGCCTGTTCAAGGGCCTGAACCGACTTGTCACGTCCTACATCTAAGTGCAAAACCATTGTCGGGTACACTAATAAACCTCTTAAAGGGAGGAGCGGGATGCTGCGTTTTAATTCTTCTGCCATGTGACTGACACCTCCGTGACTTTAGTATGAACCATTATAATACAACTTTTTCATCCTTGTACAATAAACGGCATGGTTCAGCTTTTCTATAACACAGTCTCCTCGTAGTATACCCTTTCTTTCTCATCTGAAAAAGGAAAAGATGTCCTTCATAAAAAAAACCCTATTTTCAAAATAGGGTCAGACCGATTCTTTATTCATTTGCATGTTAAACGGTTTTTGTTCAGTAGGCGGGTTCACTAAAATTTCATCAAGCACTTCCTGGAACGTTTTCACCGTCACAATTTTGATCCCTTCAATCTGTTTTAAGATCGATTGCTGATTTTCATGCGGGATAATAACTTTTTTGGCACCGGACTGTTTTGCCGCTTTAATTTTCGGGATCACGCCTCCAATCGGTTTTACAAGTCCGTTTAGACTGATCTCGCCTGTCATGGCAACCGTGTTGTCAATCGGAATTTTATGAACGGCTGAAAAAATTCCCGCCGCCATGGCAATACCTGCCGACGGCCCGTCAATCGGAATGCCGCCCGGAAAATTAATGTGGATATCATAGTCTGAAGGCTTCATTCCCATTGTACGCAGTACGGTTAGCACATTCTCAACCGAGCCCTTTGCCATGCTTTTCCGGCGAATTGATTTTGATTGGCTGCCGATGCTTTCTTCTTCTGCTATTCCGGTAATGTTAATTGACCCTTTATCCTGAGCCGGTGTTACGTTCACTTCGATTTCCAGCAGCGAACCGCTGTTAGGGCCATACACTGCGAGTCCGTTTACAATGCCGATTTGCGGTGCAGTGCCGATTTTCTGCTCGTGCTTAGGGGTAAGCTGGCTGGAATGAATCACCCATTCTATATCCTCAATGGTGATGTCCTTCCGATCTTCGGTCACCGCCATTCCCGCCGCGATTTGAATCATATTGACGGCTTCCCGGCCGTTCCGCGTATAGCTGGTCAGCAAATCAAGCCCCTCTTCAGAAATATTCTTTTCAATCTTATCCACTGCTGTTTTGGCAACTGATTTCAGCTCATCTTTCTCAAGCTCGCGGAAAAATACCTCTAAACAGCGGGATCGGATTGCCGGAGGGATTTCATTAGGCATTCTTGTTGTCGCACCGATCAGACGAAAATCAGCTGGAAGCCCATTTTGAAAAATATCGTGAATGTGGTTCGGTATTTGTGTATTTTCTTCGCTGTAATAAGCGCTGTCTAAAAATACTTTCCGGTCCTCAAGCACCTTTAACATTTTATTCATTTGAATCGGGTGCAGCTCCCCAATTTCATCAATAAACAATACACCGCCGTGGGCATGCGTGACAGCCCCCTGCTTCGGCTGCGGAATACCTGCCTGTCCCATCGCTCCGGCCCCTTGGTATATTGGATCATGTACAGATCCAATGAGCGGATCAGCAATTCCTCTTTCATCAAATCGAGCCGTTGTTGCATCGAGTTCCACAAAAACAGCCTGCTCTTTAAAAGGTGATTGCTTATGTTTTTTGGCTTCCTCTAACACAAGCCTTGCAGCAGCTGTTTTTCCGACTCCCGGCGGTCCATAGACAATGACGTGCTGGGGATTCGGTCCGCACAACGCAGCTTTTAACGCTTTAATCCCGTCTTCCTGACCGACGATATCTTGAAAGCTTTTAGGGCGCACCTTTTCAGATAACGGTTCGGACAGGCTGATAGCCCGCATTTTGCGAAGCTGCTCCATTTCCTTCTTTGATTCCTTATCTATCGTGACTTTTTGTGTCCTTTGATTTTTAAGCAAATTCCAAAAATACAAACCAATGATAATCCCAAAAAACAGCTGAATAAATAAAGCGATCCCTGTCCAACTCATGGTGGTCCCTCCTGAAAAACAATTTATGTATCCAATTCATTCCTCTGATTGCTAGTATCTCCCATAAAAGAGGGGAATAAACGTTTTCCGGAAGAGTTTACACAACAAAAAAACCTCCTGAATGTTACCACTCAGGAGGTTCATTTTCATTTTTAAGCAGACGTTTTATCTTGGCTAACTTCAGTTCCATCCTTTAACAAAAGGCGAGGCGGTTCTCCATGCGTTACAGTCGCCCCAGTAATCACACATTTTTCAATGTCATCACGGGAAGGCAGGTCAAACATCACATCAAGCATAATGCCTTCAATGATGGAACGGAGTCCGCGTGCTCCTGTCTTACGCTCAATTGCTTTTTTAGCAATTTCAGACAGTGCTTCTTCTTCAAACTCAAGCTCAACATTATCAAGCTCAAGCATTTTCTTGAACTGCTTCACAAGAGCGTTTTTCGGTTTTGTTAAGATCGCAACCAACGCTTCTTCGTCAAGCTTTTCAAGACTTGCAATAACCGGAAGACGTCCGATGAATTCCGGAATTAATCCGAAACGGAGCAAGTCTTCTGGAAGCACTTTTGAAAGAAGGTCTTCTTTCTCCAGATCTGCAGCCTTATTATCTGAACCGAAGCCAATCACTTTTTGTCCTAAACGGCGTTTGATGATTTGTTCGATACCATCGAAGGCACCGCCGCAAATGAACAAAATGTTTGTTGTGTCAATTTGAATAAACTCTTGATGAGGGTGCTTACGTCCGCCTTGAGGCGGCACGCTCGCCACAGTTCCTTCAAGAATTTTTAGCAATGCCTGCTGCACGCCTTCACCTGACACATCACGTGTAATAGACGGGTTTTCAGACTTTCTTGCCACTTTATCGATTTCATCAATATAAATAATTCCTTTTTCCGCTTTTTCCACGTCATAGTCAGCAGCTTGGATGAGTTTCAAGAGAATATTCTCTACATCTTCACCTACATATCCAGCTTCTGTCAGGGACGTAGCGTCAGCAATCGCAAACGGCACATTTAAAATACGGGCTAAAGTTTGCGCAAGAAGGGTTTTACCGCTTCCTGTCGGGCCGATTAATGAAATGTTACTTTTCGAAAGCTCGACATCGTCCACTTTGCTGTTGGAGTTGATGCGTTTGTAGTGGTTATACACCGCAACAGCTAGTGATTTCTTCGCCTGATCCTGACCGATTACATATTCATTCAGAATTTCACGAATTTCCTGCGGCTTCGGCACATCTTTAAATTCTACTTCTTCTTCTGTTCCGAGTTCTTCCTCCACAATTTCAGTGCAGAGTTCGATACATTCGTCACATATATATACACCAGGTCCAGCTACAAGCTTACGAACCTGATCTTGTGTTTTTCCACAGAACGAGCATTTTAATTGTCCTTTTTCCTCGTTGAATTTAAACATTCTTTCACCCCTTAATCTTGTCTCACTTTTTCTTTTACCGGCAGAGCAAAAGAAAATGATTCTTGAAACGAAACGAGTATGTATTGCATTTTACCATACTTTCCAAAAAGACGGTAACATTGTGTTTCTGACTTGCACATTCTATATGTATGACAAAAAACAGCCTGCATTAACTATATTGCCCCAAGAAAAAGAGATATATCATAATTGTACAAAACAAGGCACGAATCATTCGCGCCCTGTTTTATTATTACTATTATTATGCACCATATTAACGGTTTTCTACAAGAAAATCAATTGCTTTGCGAACTTTTAAATCTTCTTTCATCGCGTCAGTAGAACCGATGGCTTGTTTGATATTTTCAACAGGCATGTTGTATGCTTCAGCCATTTTAGAAAGCTCAGCATCAACTTCCTCATCTGTTACTTCAAGGTTTTCCGCTTTCGCAATCGCCTCAAGAGTCAGGTTAGATTTTACGCGTTTTGCAGCATCTTCTTTCATTTGCTCTTTTAACGCAGCTTCGTCTTGGCCTGAGAATTGAGTGTAAAGCTCAAGGTTCATGCCTTGCATTTGAAGACGCTGTTCGAATTCTTTCAGCATGCGGTCAAGCTCAGTGTCGATCATCGCTTGAGGAACATCGATTTCAGCGTTTTCAGAAGCTTTCAGAACAAGCTCTTCACGCAATTTAGCGTCAGCTTCGTTTTCTTTAGCTTCTTCTAAGCGTTTCTTCGTTTTTTCAGTCAATTCAGCAAGTGTTTCCACTTCTTCATCGATATCTTTTGCGAATTCATCGTCAAGCTCAGGAAGCTCTTTCGCTTTGATTTCGTGAATTTTCACTTTGAAGACAGCTGGTTTGCCGGCAAGATCTTCAGCGTGGTACTCTTCCGGGAATGTTACTTCAACATCCTTCTCAGCACCTGCTTCAAGGCCAACTAACTGATCTTCGAAGCCAGGGATGAATGAACCTGAACCCACTTCAAGTGAATAGTTTTCAGCTTTTCCGCCTTCGAATGCTTCGCCGTCAACGAATCCTTCGAAGTCAAGAACAACTGTGTTTCCTTCTTCAACAGCGCCTTCTTCTTTTACAACAAGCTCAGCTTGACGCTCTTGAAGCCCCTTTAGTTCGTTTTGAACATCTTCGTCAGTTACAGCTGTGTCGTCTTTTTCGACGCCTAAGCCTTTGTATTCGCCAAGCTTCACTTCAGGTTTCACTGTTACTTTTGCAGTGAAGATTAAGCTTTCGCCTTTTTCGATTTTTTCAACATCGATTTCAGGACGGTCTACAGGCTCGATTCCAGCTTCTTCAACCGCTTTAGGGTATTCTACAGGAAGAAGAATATCCAAAGCATCTTGGTAAAGAGCTTCTACGCCAAAGCGCTGTTCGAATAAACCGCGAGGAATTTTCCCTTTACGGAATCCAGGAATTGAAACTTGCTTAACTACTTTTTTAAATGCATCATCAAGTGCCGTTTTAAATGTTTCAGCATCAACTTCAACCGTTAAAACGCCTTCGTTGCCTTCTTGTTTTTCCCATTTTACAGACATGTGTTTCCCTCCAAAAATCTATTCAGGTTGTGTCGGTCTTCCATTCTAAAGCAATCATTCGGCTTCGTCCATCAAAAACGAAGCTGCCAAAGATCAGAATCATTATGTATACATTTTAATAATGAACTGCAAAGCCTGTCCAACCGTATTTCTTATAACCCGTTATACACAAATACAACCATTATATTATAACATAACACATACCGCTTTCAACTATATGGCGTGATTTACAAATAAGAAATTTCTTCAATATCTTTAATCATTGTGCACGCTTCATCAAGTTCTCTGTCGGTAAACTCATACATCATATGCAGCTCTTCTCTTTCAATCTCAATCCCATGCATTTCATAGCCGACTTTATGCAGGGCCGCCGCCCAAAGATCGGCAGACAGCAATTTTGGCTGAAATGGATATAAAACATACAAATGTCTTCTCCACAGTTCTTCTACCGCTGCATACAGGGTTGGATTTTCATTCCCAAGCGTTTCATCCAGCACACGGAGAACGCGGTGCAAAATCGGGGAGGCGTCAGGCGGGACAGTCTCGCTCGGCTCGATTGTCATGGAGTCGCCGAATTTTGTAATGTGGACCGGTTTGCTGTAGTCGTGTTCCGCCATTAACATCACGATCATCGTCTTGATAATCGGGTGAGCAGCGGGATCTTCAAGAATTGTTTTTAACAGCCCCGTATACTTCGCTACATTGCGGTCTTTCAATGAATGGATCAAATTCATTTGTTCCTCTGGGCTGGCTAACACTTTCTCCGTGTCGATCACATCTTCATACTCTTCGGCCCAAGCCTCGTCTTCTCGCTCTGGGTCGGTCATTTTGCGGCTGAAATCAAGCAGTTTATAAAATTGCTCGGCGCTTTCCGCAGGCAGCTGATTTTCCTCCAGGACGGCCTCAATCGTGCTTTTGACTTCTTCGTATTTCTTAAGCTGAATTAAGATCGTCATGTATACTTGTAAAACTGTAAAATACTGGCCGTATCCTTCTTTCAGCATCTTTTCGCATACACGTTTTGCCTCTTCCAATTCGCCCAGCTCCAAAAAGCAAATGGCCATACCCAAGTGAAGATCTGATTCAGTATCATCATATTTCATTGCTTCTGAAAACAGTTCCAGCGCCTCTTGATACTTTTTCTCCTTCAGCGAGGACATTCCTTTTTCCACCAGACGGTCTTTCAAATGAGGAAAAGGAATAATTTTTGCGTTTTTCTTGTCATGCGTCATACCTATATTCCTTTCAGGCATTTATTTTGTTCAAGTGTATCAACACCCGTACACAAAAACAAGAAAGGAAAGGTTCTGCCAGGCAAAAAAAGCTGCCGGACAAATTGCCGGGCAGCTTTTTTTAAGCTTGAAGCCAAGAGCTTCTCTGCGACTCAAATTGCTTAATTTCATCTTCAAGTAAAAGCGTTAATGAAATTTCATCATAGCCGTTGATCAGCATTTCTTTCCAATGCGGATCGACTTCGAATGAGATCTGATTGCTTTCGCTGTCGTGAATAAGCTGATTTTCAAGATCGACTGTCATTTGCAGTGACTGATTTTCGTATTGTCCGACAAGCTTTTTCCAATTGTCATACGGCATACGAATCGGCAGCATACCGTTTTTAAAGCAGTTTTGGTGGAAAATATCAGCAAATGACGGTGCGATAATGATTTTAAAGCCGTAGTCATCAAGCGCCCACGGAGCGTGTTCACGCGATGACCCGCAGCCGAAGTTTTCTCCCGCTATTAAAATGGACGCCCCTTCATAAGCCGGCTGGTTTAATTCAAATTCCGGGTTTGGTTCGCCATTCGCATCGTATCTCCAGTCAAAGAATGCAAAACGGCCGTAGCCCGTTCTTTCAATTCTCTTTAGAAATTGTTTCGGAATGATCTGGTCTGTATCAACATTAATACGATTTAATACGGCCGCTTTCCCCGTATGTGTTTTCAAAGGTTCCATCTCGTGCACTCCTTACACAACTGTTTTTTCCTGATAAAACTTTCTGACATCCACGAAATGGCCGTGAATGGCGGCCATCGCAGCCATCGCAGGGCTGACGAGATGTGTTTTCGCGCCTTTTCCTTGTCTGCCCTCAAAGTTACGGTTAGAGGTTGACGCACAGCGCTCTCCTTCAGGAACAACGTCATTATTCATGCTCAAACACATGCTGCAGCCTGATTCTCTCCATTCAAATCCAGCGTCTAAGAAGATCTGATGAAGCCCTTCCTTTTCAGCCTGAAGTTTTACGCTCTGAGATCCAGGCACGACGATTGCTCTAACACTTTCAGCCACCTTTTTCCCTTTGATCATATCGGCAGCCTGGCGGAGGTCAGTCATGCGTGAATTTGTACAGGAACCGATAAATACGTGCTCCACTTTAATGTCTTCAATTTTCTGATGAGGAGTCAGCCCCATATATTCATAAGCGCGAATCGCTTCTTTTTTGTCATCTTCCGCTGAAAAGCTTTCCGGCGCCGGAACTTCAGAATCGACAGGAAGAACCATTCCCGGGTTGATACCCCATGTCACCATAGGAGAAATGTCATTGCCGTCAAGCACAATTGATTTATCGTAAACAGCACCTGGATCAGTGCGCAGCGCTTTCCATTCTGCTACGGCTTTATCAAATTCTTCTCCTTTTGGCGTATACTTGCGGTTTTTGCAATATTCAAATGTCACTTCGTCAGGCGCAATCAAACCTGCTCTTGCTCCGGCTTCAATTGACATGTTGCAAACGGTCATCCGCTCATCCATCGTCATGTTTCTGAATACTTCCCCAGTGTATTCAATAACGTAACCGGTGCCGAATTTCACGCCGTATTTACCGATAACAGCAAGAATGACATCCTTTGCCGTTACCCCTTTTTGCAGTGTCCCGTCTACACGCACCTCAAGCGTTTTCGGACGCTGCTGCCAGAGTGTCTGTGTAGAAAGAACATGCTCAACCTCACTCGTTCCGATTCCAAATGCCAGGGCGCCGAATGCACCGTGAGTGGAAGTATGGCTGTCGCCGCATACGATCGTTTTTCCCGGAAGCGTTAAGCCAAGCTCGGGCCCGACTACATGGACAATCCCCTGATCTACGCTGTGAAGATCGGCAAGGCGTACGCCAAACTCTTCGCAGTTCCGCTCAAGCGCTGTCACTTGGCGTTTCGCAACTTCGTCCGTTATCTCAAAGCGATTGACGGTTGGAATGTTGTGATCCATCGTTGCGAATGTATTTTGCGGTCTCCTGACCTTTCTTCCCTTTTGTCTCAACCCTTCAAATGCCTGAGGGGATGTCACCTCATGGATGAGATGCAAATCAATATAGAGAAGATCCGGTTTTCCCTCACCATGTTTTACAATATGCTGATCCCAAATCTTTTCGATGATCGTTCGAGGCATCATCTTTATTTCCTCCCTCTACCTATGAACTAAGACCGCTTACACCATAAGCTGTCACACGTTAGAAATTGTATTTTCACTCATCAATGCCGTCTTTACTTCCTCTGTAATGGCCTGAGTGCTGCTGTATTCTTCGCCTCTTGCCAAGTCTCTTGTTCTTTTTCCGGAAGTAAGAACCTGATTGACTGCATCTTCTACAGCTTTCGCTTCTTCTTCAAGCCCGAAAGATGTTCTCAAAAGCATTGCCGCTGATAATATCGCCGCGAATGGATTTGCCATCCCTTTCCCTGCTATGTCAGGTGCTGAGCCGTGTACAGGCTCGAACAGATGGAGTCCTGAGCTTGATAAGCTGGCTGACGGAAGCATTCCGAGAGAACCTGTTAGCATGGACGCTTCGTCGCTTAAAATGTCACCAAACATATTTTCAGTCACCACGACATCAAATTGATTCGGTGCATAAATCAGCTGCATAGCCGCGTTATCAACGAGCATATGCTCAAGTTTCACATCAGGATATTCTTTTGCGACGTCTTCAGCCACTTCCCGCCACAGCCTGCTTGATTCAAGAACGTTCGCTTTATCAACAGAGGTAACCTTGCCTTTTCTGGCAGCCGCCATTTTAAAGCCCTCTCTGATCACGCGTTCAATTTCTTCCCTCTTATAAAACAGTGTGTCTACCGCTTCTTGCTCACCTTCACTGTTTACATAGCGTTTGCTCGGCTGTCCGAAATACAAACCGCCTGTCAGTTCACGAACGATAACGAAATCAACGTTATCAATATATTCTTTTTTCAAAGGCGAAGCGTCAGAAAGGCTTTCAAACACTTTCACAGGCCGTAAATTCGCAAACAGGTCAAGCTGTTTTCTAATGCTGAGCAGACCTTTTTCGGGTCTCAGCTCCGAAGGGTTTTGATCCCATTTCGGGCCGCCGACAGCACCAAGCAAAATAGCATCAGCCTTTTTACAAATCGCAATGGTTTCCTCTGGGAGAGGGTCGTTGTGTTCGTCAATTGCCGCTCCTCCAATAAGGCCGTATTCAAATTCAAATTCATGGCTGAAGCGTTCGGCAACACTTTTCAGCACGTCTGTCGCTGATTCTAATACTTCGGGGCCGATCCCGTCTCCGGGCAATAGAGCAATCCGTTTCTTCAAATTAAGTTCTCCTTTCTTTTATGATCCGACAGCTGTATGGTTTTGCAGTCCGTTCATATTAGACTGGAAAACCAATTGACGGTTGACAGCGTTCAGATAGGCTTTCGCCGAAGCTTCTAATACGTCTTGCGCTATGCCCCGCCCTGCTGATTCTTTTCCGTTTACTACTACTCTTACATAAACCTGGGCAAATGCGTCTTCGCCTTTTCTATTGGACTGAATGCGGTAGTCTAAGAGCTCCACATCTTTATCAATACAGCGTTCAAGGGTATTGTATATCGCTTCCACGCTTCCGGCTCCTGTTGCCGCTTCCTGAATAAGCTGGGCGTTTTCTTGATTTTTCAAAGAAACCGTAGCCGTAGGGACCTGAGATGTTCCATAATGGACTTGCAGAGAAAGAAATTCATACCCAATCTTGCGGTCTGTTACTTTTTCTTCTAAAATAAGAGAGACAAGATCCTCATCAGTGATTTCTTTTTTCTTCTCAGTTAACTCTTTAAACATCGTAAAGAACTTATTAATCTCTTCACTATCAAATTGGAATCCCAATGCAGTCAGCCGGTCTTTAAATGCATGGCGTCCTGAATGCTTGCCTAGGACAAGCGCATCTGCCGTTACACCGACAAGCTCTGGTGAAATAATTTCGTATGTTGATTTTTCTTTTAAGAAGCCGTCCTGGTGGATGCCTGATTCATGAGCAAATGCGTTGTCGCCCACTACCGCTTTATTTCGCGGAACAGCCATACCTGTGAACTTGCTTACTAAATCACTAGTGCGTTTTATTTCATTTAGCGTAATGCCTGTTTCGACTTGATAGAAATCTTTTCTGATATGAAGGGCAACTGCAATTTCCTCTAATGCAGCATTTCCGGCTCTTTCACCAATTCCGTTAATCGCACATTCAATTTGATCGGCGCCATTTTCGATCGCTGAGAGAGAATTGGCGACTGCCATTCCCAAATCATCGTGGCAGTGAGCTGACAGCTTTGCTTGATGAATGTTTGGAACGTTCTCTTTCATATATTTAAAGATATTCCCGTATTCTGCCGGAGCCAAATAGCCGACTGTATCCGGAAGGTTGATGACACTAGCCCCTGCGTCAATCACTTTTTCTACGATTTCCGCTAAAAACGGCAGTTCAGTTCGGCAGGCATCTTCAGCAGACCATTGAACAATCGGGAAACGCTCTTTTGCGTATTTCACCATTTCAACGGCTCTTTCGATGACCTGTTCACGCGTCATTTTCAGCTTGTGTTTTAAATGAATGTCCGATGTGGCAATGAATACGTGAATTCTTGGCTGAGCACCGTCTTTTAACGCTTCCCAGGCCGCATCAATATCACCTTTTACACAGCGGGCAAGACCTGTCACAGAACAATTTTTTATGGTTCTTGCGATTTCCTGCACAGCTAAAAAGTCACCTCGGGACGAAGCGGGAAATCCCGCTTCAATGATATCTGCCCCGAGTCTTTCGAGCTGCTTTGCTATGGCAAGTTTCTCCTGTGTATTTAAGTTTACTCCAGGGGATTGTTCACCATCACGAAGCGTCGTATCGAAAAAATTAATTTTGCGCAACGGAGACCACCGCTTCCTTCTTCTTGCCTTGTTTGACAAACGGCATCATTTCACGAAGCTTTCTTCCCACCACTTCGATTTGATGTTCGTTTTCGCTCGTATTGATTGCGTTGAAACGAGGACGGTTTACTTGGTTTTCTACGATCCATTCTTTTGCAAATGTTCCGTCTTGGATGTCTTTTAAGACTTCTTTCATTGATTCTTTTACTTTTGCGTCTACAACACGCGGCCCGGATACGAAATCTCCCCATTGAGCAGTATCAGAAATAGAGTATCTCATGCCTTCCAAGCCTTCTTCATACATAAGGTCAACGATCAATTTCAGCTCATGAAGACATTCAAAGTATGCAAGTTCCGGCTGATAACCAGCTTCAGTTAATGTTTCAAATCCAGCTTTTACAAGGGAAGTTAATCCTCCGCAAAGTACAGCTTGCTCACCGAACAGATCCGTTTCTGTTTCTTCTTTAAATGTCGTTTCCAAAACGCCTGCTCTTGCTCCGCCGATTCCTTTTGCGTATGCCAAAGCTTTATCTTTCGCTTCACCTGTCACATCTTGATAGATCGCGAACAACGCCGGTACGCCTGCTCCTTGCTCATATGTTCTTCTAACCAAATGTCCAGGACCTTTAGGCGCTACCAAAAATACGTCAACATCTGCCGGTGGAACAATTTGGTGGAAATGAACGTTAAATCCGTGAGCGAAGACCAATGATTTGCCTGCAGTCAGCTCATCTTTGATTTCAGCTTCATATACTTTTTGCTGCTGTTCATCCGGAAGAAGAACCATAATGATCTCAGCTTGAGCCGCAGCTTCTTTTACTGAAAATACTCGATGTCCGTCTTCTTGCGCCTGAGTGAAAGATTTTCCTTGTCTGACACCGACAATCACGTCAATTCCGCTTTCTTTCAGGTTCAGCGCGTGTGCATGCCCTTGTGAGCCATAACCGATAATCGCTACTGTTTTTCCAGCCAATACGTTCTCTTTGATATCACCGTTATAATATACTTTTACCATTTCAATCTCTCCCTTGTTTTGTTTTATACAATAGATATTGTTTTATTGGATGACGACTTTTGCTGAGTGCCCCTCGCAAAAGCCGTTGTACCTGTTCTCGCAATTTCTTTGATTCCATACGGTTTTAGTAATTCAATCAGCGCTTCAATTTTGTTAGATTCGCCAGTCACCTGTACAACGATGCTGTCTCTGCTGACATCAACGACAGAAGCTCTGAACGGCTCTATAATTCCGTGAATCTCTGTCCTCGTTGACGGTGCGGAAACGACCTTGATTAAGGCCAGCTCCCTTTGGACAATTGATTGATTTGTGATGTCAGTGACTTTCAGCACATCAATTTGTTTGTTAAGCTGTTTTGTCAGCTGTTCAACATCATTTTCTCCTTCAACGTGAACGACAAAGGTAATTCTGGAGACGCCGCTTGTTTCTGTGTGTCCAACTGTAATGCTTTCAATGTTGTAGTGTCTTTTTGTAAATAGACCGGTGATCCTGTTTAACACGCCGGAGCGGTTCACCACAGTCAATGTGATAATTCTTTTCAAGGTTTCACCCCCACCATTTCATGCAGCCCTTTCCCCGGAGCCACCATCGGGAATACTTTTTCTTCGCTGGCGACCCGAACGTCAATGACAACCGGTTCTTTTGATGTCAATGCCTCTTCCAGCTTTTCCTTCGCTTCTGCATCAGAGGAGATTCTGATGCCTTTAATGCCGTATGCTTCTGCCAATTTGACAAAGTCAGGCTGTGAAGCGAATTTAGACTCTGAATAACGCTCTTCATAGAAAATCTCCTGCCACTGTCTTACCATTCCGAGACAAGCGTTATTTAAGATCACAACTTTAACCGGCAGATTCAATTCGCGAATAACATCAAGTTCCTGTAGCGTCATTTGAAAACCGCCGTCTCCAAGCACCGCCACCACGGTTGCATCTTTATCGGCCAGCTGTGCGCCAATCGCTGCCGGAAGGCCGAAACCCATTGTTCCAAGACCGCCTGATGTCACCCATTTATCTGCCTTTTGGAACGGATAAAATTGTGCTGACCACATTTGATGCTGGCCGACATCCGTTGCGACAATGGCTTCCCCCTTTGTAAATTGATGAATGTATTCAATCAATTTTTGAGGTTTAAAGCCTTCTTCTTCATTGTCTACGTACCAGAGCGGATACTCTTCTTTCCACTCGGCAAGCTGTTTTTTCCATTCGCTTGAATCGCCTTGTTTGCCGTTTTGTTTGATCAGCTCTTGCAGGACAACTTTGCTGTCGCCGACAACCGGAATCTGTGTTTTCATGATTTTTCCGATTTCAGCCGGATCAATATCAATGTGGGCAATCTTTGCGTTTCTCGCAAAATGCTTCAGGTTTCCTGTGACGCGGTCATCAAAACGGGCGCCGATGCTGATTAAAAGATCACAGTCATGAAGGGCCATGTTCGCTGTATAAGTGCCATGCATCCCCGCCATCCCCAAGAAAAGCGGATGGTCTGCCGGGAAACCCCCAAGTCCTAAAAGCGTGTGTACAACTGGAATTTGCTGCTGCTCGGCATAATTTTTTAATTCTTCTGACGCTTTTCCGTGCAATACGCCCGCACCCGCTAGGATAACCGGTTTCTTTGCGCTGCTTACAGCTTCCACAAGCTTGCGGATCTGCAAATAATTCGGCTCCGTTGTCGGCTGATATCCCGGGAGATTCATCTCGTGATCATAGCTGAATTCCCCTTCAATTGCTGCAACATCTTTCGGAATATCGATTAATACAGGTCCCGGTCTTCCCGTTGTCGCAATATGGAATGCTTCTTTAATGATGCGCGGCAGATCTTCCGGCTGGCGGACCTGATAGCTGTGTTTTGTAACCGGCATTGTAATCCCCAAAATGTCCGCTTCCTGAAAAGCATCGCTGCCGATAACGGAGGTTGCCACCTGCCCTGTAAAGACGACTAAAGGCAGTGAATCAATCATGGCATCCGCAAGTCCAGTAACAAGGTTTGTCGCTCCCGGGCCTGATGTCGCAATAACGACCCCTGGTTTTCCAGAAACTCTCGCGTATCCTTCTGCTGCATGAATGGCGCCTTGCTCGTGCCGGGGAAGGATATGTACCATTCCCGAATTGTACAGCTTATCGTAGATCGGAAGTACAGCTCCGCCCGGATAGCCGAATATCATTTCTACTTTTTCTTTCTTTAATGATTCAATCAGCATTAACGCTCCGCTCATCGTCTGTGTACATTTGGCAGATGCTGAATCCACCTGTACATTAGTCCCCATTTTTAGTTCCTCCTTTTGGATTTTCATCCTCTAAAGATCATCATTTATTAGCTTTACAGCTGATTATTCAATAAAAAAAGCCCTTCCGCCCACAATCAGCCGCGCATTGAATGCGATAGCCAAAAGGGGCGAAAAGGCTCTTCTTTCCGCGGTACCACCCTTGTTTACGGCCTTTCATGCGGCCGTCTCATGGATATTCCTATCCGTTTTAATAACGAGTAAACATCATCGTTCACCCGGCCAAGTCCTACTGTGATTTCAGACTGGCACTCTGAGGCGAGTTCACCTTGTAAAGCTTCGCCGGTTCTCAGCTAATCCGGTTCTCTGTGGAAAGCTTTTTCAAGGCTACTTATCCTCATCTGCGCTTTTCATATTCAGTCTCTTGAACAGCTTTTCTGCCGTCCAAGAAGATCGTTTGTTTTTCATTTTTTTAAAATCCTATTGCAATCATTTGTGCTTGTGAAACTTGCGTTTATCTTTTGTTGAACTCATATTACGCCGCTTTGGACGCAGTGTCAACAGCATTTTTTAAAATTATTAGACAATTTAGATTAATCAAACTATACTGTATACGCTTTCATTATTGGTATATAAGGAATTTCAAAAGATAAAAGTTTTTGTAATTTTTTTATTAATCTATCAAGTTTACACTCGAATTTTTCAATTTCATATAAACATGTCATATAATATGACGTGTTTTTGTTTCGATGAGACGTACATATGAAAGATCTTCTGGCAAAAAACAATTTCAGTTCGGATAGGCTCTTTCATTATTTTTCGTCATACACTGGTGTTATCTTGCAAAGAAAAGGTGATACGAGATGAATAAATCATTAGCAGACATCCAAGGATTTCCCGGGGGTTTTCCAAGCTTTCCCCAGCCATTTTATCCGGCAGCTCCCAGCTTTTATCAGCAAGGCCACCAGCCATTTGGAGGCTTTGGATACGGACAGCCGTACAGCCAGGCATACAGCCCGCTAAGCACCCCCTCTGCTATGTACTCCTCATTTCCATATGCTTCAGGATTTTACGGGCAGCAATTTTCAGGTGCCGGCTATAGCGGCCATGGCGGCGGTTTCAGTATTCCCGCAACGCACGCCGGAGGATTCGGCGGAGCATCTGGAGTACACGGAGGATTTCGATATTAAAATATCATGAGGTGCCGAACATCTATGTTCGGCACTTGTTAATTTATTCATCTTTAATAAAGTTAATAGACTGTGAGGTTTCCTATCTTACTATTTGGAAGCAAAAAGGATATATTTTAAGATAAAGGATAAGTCTGTTCAGAGTGACACGTTTTTGAGGAGGAATTCATTTTGCATATTAAAGTAGATGATTTGACCGGACATCAAGTGATCGAATTAGTAAGTGAGCATTTACATAGCATGACTCTCATGTCTCCGGCTGAAAGTATTCATGCCCTGGACATAGAAAGGCTGAAAAAACCTGAGATTACATTTTGGAGCGCTTGGGACGACAATGAATTAGCCGGCTGCGGAGCACTTAAGGAACTGGACAGCCGGCATGGAGAAATTAAGTCGATGCGAACCTCTTCTTCCCATTTAAGAAAGGGCGTTGCCAGCAAGGTTCTTCAGCACATTATAGTAGAAGCCAAGCGGCGCGGCTATCATCGATTGAGTTTGGAAACGGGGCCAATGACTTCTTTCGAGCCGGCTAGAAAACTTTATGAAAGCTTCGGTTTCCGGTATTGCCAGCCGTTTGCAGACTATATAGAAGATCCGAACAGCGTGTTTATGACAAAGGAATTGTGAAATATAAAGGATAGATAAGTGCGGGACTATGTTTCTGTCTTATCTATCTTTTTTATTTCCTCCTGTCTTTCGCCTGAATGCTGTTGGCAGCACCAAGTGTTTTCTATTTTGTTTATTTTAAAACGTAACGGGAATTAAAGACGACAAGAACGATAAAATTTTATTTTTACAGAGGAGGAGATTAATATGACAAAAAGTGTAGTTGGTGTATACGAAACTCCGCAAGAGACCATTGCAGTGATTGAAGGCTTGCTAACAAAGGGGTATGATTCTGACGATATTTCTGTTGTCACAAATCGCCAGGATACCGATTATCTCGAATCCCGTACAGGGACAGAAGTAAACCAAGCCCTTGAAACAAATAATAGCGATTCTGAATCCTTTTTTGATAAACTGAAAGATTATTTCACAATGGATGATACTGGCGCACACAGCAAAGCATTATCAGACCTGGATATCTCAAATGACGAAATAGACAAGTACCAAGAGGACCTGGATGACGGAAAGCTTCTCGTAGCCGTTGATACAGACGCAGACTTAGATGCAACTATTGATAACGGCAATGCCCTTTCAGGCGGCTTTGCAAATACAAATGAGACAGTAGATTATACAACAAAAGAAGAAAAAACCATGCCGCTTCGAGAAGAACAGCTGAAAGTGGATAAAGAAGATATCCAAACCGGAGAAGTGGAAATCGGAAAAGAAGTCAAAACAGAACAAAGAGATATGGACATTCCGGTAAGACATGATGAAATTTACGTTGAACGCCGTCCGGTGGATGAAAACACGGCAGACGCTTCTCCCGTAAATGACTCAGAAACGGTCAGAGTTCCTATCGTTGAGGAAAAGCTCGAAGTGACAAAAAAACCAGTTGTTACGGATGAAGTGGTTGTCGGAAAACGGACTGTCGAAGAAAACGAACATATTTCCGAAACTGTGAAAAAAGAAGAACCGCGTCTGAATAAAGAAGGGAATGTCCGCGATCTGGATGATGATACGTTAAATAACAAATAAAAAATCATCATAAACAAAAACCTCAAATCCTTTAAAGATTTGAGGTTTTTTCTTGGTACGTCCCAGGAGAGATTCGAACTCCCGACCGACGGCTTAGAAGGCCGTTGCTCTATCCAGCTGAGCTACTGGGACACGTTTTGTTTTTTGTTTTCGCTTTAACTATCAGCGACAAGATTTATTATATATGGGATGCAATGATAAGTCAACGGTTTTTTAGAATTTTTTTCATGAGGAAGAAAATTTTCTTCCTCATGTGATATTTCATAGGGTTACCCGGTGTTGCAAATCAATGATTTCATCGCCTGCTTGGTTATAAAAACGCACTGTTGCTGTATCATTTTCTAAAGACAGTATAGCATAGCTTTCTGTGCTGCGCACTCTTGGAAGGCGGATGCTGCCGGGATTAATCAGCAGTTTTCCGCGCAGCATTTCGCTTCCTGCGATGTGTGAATGCCCGAAGCAAATGATATCCGCTCCGAGCTCCTCTGCACGATAGTATACGTTTAGCAAGGTCTGTTTAATACCATGAAGGTGTCCGTGCGTAACCAATATTTTTTTGGAACCGGCCGTCAGCAGGAGCTCGTCCTTAAAATCGCCGATAAAATCACAATTGCCTTTTACAACGGAATAAGGCTCTAACGCCGGATGGCCGGTTTCAAGCTCAGAGTCTCCGCAATGAATCATGAGATCAACATCCGCTTCATGACGTTTCGCTATGGTTTGAAGCTCCTCTTCAAGCCCATGGCTGTCACTGATAATCAGCACGTTCATATATAAGCTCCCCCTTATGCCTCCAACAGCTTCGACAGCTTTTTAAGCGCGTCAGCCCTGTGGCTGATTTTATTTTTTTCATCACTTGTCAGCTCGGCCATAGTTTTATCTTTATCTTTGACGATAAAGATCGGGTCATAGCCAAATCCGTATTCTCCTCTCGGCTCTTCGGCAATATAACCTTCAACATGACCTTCGACTGTTTTTGTTTCCTCTCCCGGAATACTTACGGCAAGCGCGCAGCGAAAACGTGCCGTACGCTGTTCTTTTTCGATGCCTCTCAGCTCGCTCAGCACTTTATCGATATTCGCCTGGTCATCTTTCTGTTCCCCTGCATAGCGTGCTGAATAGACGCCGGGACGGCCTCCTAAATTATCAACGGACAAGCCGGAGTCGTCTGCAATCACCATTTTGTTCACTGCTTTCGCCACCGCTTCCGCTTTTAGAATCGCATTTTCTTCAAACGTATGGCCTGTCTCTTCAATTTCATCTGTAAACCCGATTTCAGCTAATGATTTTACCTCGTACCCTTTCGGCTCAAGGATTTCTTTAAATTCCTTCACTTTTCCCGGATTGTGAGTTGCAATAATTGCTTCTTTCATGATGATCAAGCCTTTCTGTCATTATTTCAGTTCTGGAAGAGAATCGCCCAGTACTTCTTTTTGCTTGTCAATCAGTTCCTGAATGCCTTTTTCTGCAAGACCGAGAAGCCCATTCAGATCCTCACGTGAAAAGGTTGCCTCTTCCCCTGTTCCCTGAAGCTCCACAAAGCGGCCGCTGCCTGTCATGATGACATTCATATCAACTTCAGCAGCAGAATCTTCATCATAATTTAAATCTAACAAAATTCCCCGCTCTTTATCAATTCCGACAGAGATCGCTGCCAGGTAATCAGTGAGCGGGTTTGTTTTAATCGTTCCTGCTTTGAGAAGCTTGCCAACCGCAATCGCCATGGCAAGAAATGCTCCGGTAATGGAAGCCGTTCTCGTTCCTCCGTCCGCCTGAATGACATCACAGTCAATCCAAATCGTCCGTTCGCCCAGTTTCTCTAAATCAACGACTGCCCGAAGCGCGCGGCCGATCAAACGCTGAATTTCCATCGTTCTGCCGGAAATTTTTCCTTTGGAAGATTCTCTGATCGTTCTTTGATTTGTAGCCCGCGGCAGCATGCTGTATTCAGCTGTAATCCAGCCTTTGCCTCCGCCCCGCAAAAACGGCGGTACGCGGTCCTCTACAGATGCGTTGCAGATTACTTTTGTATTCCCCGCTGTTATTAGAACAGACCCTTCCGGATGGCTGATAAAGTCCAAATCAAACGTGATTGGACGCAGCTCATCATGTTGTCTTCCGTCATGTCTCATGTTTTACCTCCGATTGTATGTACATAAACCATTTTTGTCCCGGAATTGAATAAAGAAAGAGGCAGCCGGAACGCTAACCTCTTTCTTTCTAGTATATCAAAAATCCCAATTTAAAAACTACCCGTATTCACTTGAGACGGTCTGGATACCGCTTCTGAAAGTTTTTCGCCTTTTTCGTTCACAAGCTCGGCTTTTCCGTTCACTTTAACGGATACGCTTTTTACATCCGGCTGCTCTGTTAAAGTCAGCACAATGCTGTTGAGCACTTCTGAAGAAATCATTTTCGTCTTTTCATCGGCGCTTCCGAAAATGGATTGATTAAAATCTAACGTTACACGTCCATCTTTGATTTTCGGCTTACTGACCAATTTCACATCTTCGCTGAAATCCGTTAACAGGCCGCTCGCCTTGCTCGGGCCCTCAGCCAGTTCATTAATAGCCGCTGTAATGTCGTCTGTTTTAGAATTGTCAATTCGTTTCGTTACCGGCACGTAATACTCACTGTCATCGGTTTCCGCCAAATAGTAGACTGTCAGCGGATGTGTAGCAGTGAGATCATTGACGCCTGCTGTTTCCAAATTAATCCCGTCCTTACGGCTTAAATCGTCTGAGATCGGCGTGCCGCCTACAGGCATCTCCTTCAGTTCATGGCCGTTGATTCTCAGCTTTACTTTATCAATTGAACTGAATTGAGTCAGCGTCCACGTCACCGATTGAACGATTTTCTGTTCATCTTCCTTCTTATAGTTTTTAAATTCTTTCGAGAAGTCCGCTATAGCAGTGCCATCTTTTTTGATATCTACGTTAACAGTTGTGTCAGCCGGCAAAACAGCTCTGAAGCCATTCGGCAGAATCTCTGACACAGGCCCGCCCTGCACAAGGTATTCAAGCGCCTGCTTAGCCGTTCCTTCACTTTTCGGAAGAGGCATCGTTTGAGCAACGACATAACCGTTTTTATCAATGAGATAAAGCTCCCTCATCACTGTAGAAGAGTCCTGATTCGCTTTTTCGGTATCACTTTTTTCATTTTTTGTTTTTTCGGCTGCTGTTGTATTTGAATCGGTCCCCGCTTCATCATTTACGTATGTAACGTCTTGAGGCGGATCGATTTCCTCAGCTGTCTTATCGGATTGAAATAAACCGCACCCGGATAAAAGCAAGGCAGAGGTGAGACAAGTGGCACCAATGACTGCAGGTCCTTTTTTCAGCATACTTTTCCCTCCTAAGGCTGTTTGTACTACTATGTATACGAGCCTCTGCGGAAAATAGACCGATGAATTCCATTAAAAACAGAAAAAACCCGCAACACGCCGTTGCGGGGCAAAACTATCTTCTAATTGGTTCTCGCAAAGAGATGCATTCTACGTGACCTACTTCATGGCCAAACCAGTCATCTGCTATTTTCGCAAACTGATCCCGTTCTCCTGTAGTCAGGAATTGATGATCTGGGGTAAACGGAGATTGATTCAGCAGTCCTTTATACGATAGAATCGTACTCACTTCCCGGGCTGTTTCATCGCCTGACGAAATAATATTCACATGCTCTCCCATATATCTTTGAATTGCGTCTTTTAAAATAGGATAATGGGTGCAGCCTAAAATCAGCGAGTCAATCGATGTATCTTTTAATGGAGATAATGATGTTTTGACAATCTCGTCTGCTGTTTTGTCCAGAAACTTTCCGCTTTCCACAAACGGCACAAGCAGCGGACAGGCAAGATTTTCGACCTTCAGTTCGGCATTTAATGCCAGAAGGGCTTCTTCATAAGCATTGCTCTTAATGGTGTTTTCTGTGCCGATTACACCGATATGCTGATTTTCTGTCACTTTTATCGCTGCCCGCGCACCAGGCTGGATCACCCCGACCACCGGAATATCAACGTCGCGCTGGATGTCTTCCAGTGCAATTGCTGTCGCGGTGTTGCAGGCGATCACCAGCATCTTAATGTGGTGGTTTTTCAACAAATAATTTGTCAGCTCCCGCGTGTATTGAAGCACTTCTTCTTCAGGACGCGGCCCGTACGGACACCGTTTTGTATCCCCTACGTAGATTATATTTTCTTTTGGTAGCTGTCTCATGATTTCCTTTGCAACGGTTAACCCGCCAACCCCGGAATCAATGACTCCTATTGGTTGTTCCAACAAAATCGCCTCATTTTCTCTTCATTTCATGCTGCAGTTTCATCAATGATTTTTCGAAGATGGCTATTTCTTCATCTGTAAACGTTTCGAACATATCACGCAGGTATTCCTGCCTTTTTGTAATGACCTCTTGGATAATGCGTTCTCCTTCAGGCAGAAGGTGTATCCTGACGACACGTCTGTCCGCCGGATCCTTTACCCGCTCGACAAGCTCATTTTTTTGCATACGGTCGATGAGATCCGTCGTCGTGCTGCATGCCAGATACATTTTCCCCGATAGTTCGCCGATTGTCATGTCTCCTAATTCATAAAGCCATTGCAGACCGACAAATTGCGGCGGCGTGATCGCGTATTGGTTTAGGATTTCTCTTCCTTTTTGTTTAATGATCGCGGCAATGTGGCGGAGCGACTTTTCAATGTCCGCAACATGCTCCAAAGGTTTTGATGTCATTTGTCCATCCCTCACTCAAGGATCTCTTACGCACAAAAGCGTTCCGTGTCTATTTTCCTTCTTTTTTAAAGAAAATGCAAGACTCGCGGGACGAGAAATAGAGGGACATTAGGCAAATGAAAGCAAATTGAAAATCTCGTTTTATATCGTATCATCCTAGTTTAATATAGGAATTTGGAACTTTTCAAACAAACAGCAATAACCGGCTCCCTCCTAAAAAGAAGGAATACCGGCAAGGATTAAAGCTCTAGCTCACCCATTCTAAGAAGCTCAACAACGGCTTGCGAACGCCCTTTCACACCTAATTTCTGCATGGCATTTGAAATATGGTTTCGAACGGTTTTCTCACTGATAAATAGCTCGCTTGCAATCTCCTTTGTTGTCTTATCTTGAACGAGCAATTCGAACACTTCTCTTTCTCTTTTCGTTAGCAGCGGCTTCGATTGAAATTCTTTCTCCTTCAAGTATTGTAACCCTCCTTGCTAAGGTGAGAGCGAATCTGAAACGAATGGGTTTTGATATAGTCAAGATATCATATGTCAGGAGGGCGCAGGAGGTGACGTTTACAGAAGAATTAGTTTATCGTGTATGGAGAAGCTTTTCTTTCTCCTCACTCGTCCAGCTGACAGCCTTTCCGCTTTCCTTTGACACTTGAACCATGACAACAGCTCCAGTGAAGCAAGGCTCCCCTACGCTATTTTCTCCGAGGTAATGCAAGGTGAGGGATGAACTGCCGACAGCGCTTGTTTTTACATAAATACGCAAGTCTTCATAAGGCATAACTTGGCGCAGATAATCACATTGCTGACTGGCGACGACTGTCATGGTTTGCTTATGTTGTTTCATCATATTCAGATTTTTAAAATAAGATATCCTCGCTTCTTCAAAATAGATGAAAGGGATTACATTATTCATATGCCCAAACATATCTGTCTCAGAAAATCGTACAGATACTTCATTAAAAAAAGAAAAGGATTCTATCCATTTTTGAAACGGCATGTCAATGTAAGCAGGAAGCTTCATTTCACTCATCTCCTTATTGTTAAAAAAACCTCTCCCATGCGGAAGAGGTTTTTTTCATCTTATACTCTGTCGCTTCCGAAGAAATTGCGGAATGCTTGTAAGTTTGTATCCCTGTTTAAGGCAGCGATAGAAGTGGTAAGCGGAATGCCTTTCGGACAGGATTGAACGCAGTTTTGCGAGTTGCCGCAATCTGCAAGGCCTCCTTCATCCATCAGCGCTTCCAGCCGGTCGGATTTGTTCATGGCTCCTGTCGGATGGGCGTTAAACAGACGGACCTGAGACATTGGAGCCGGACCCATGAATTTCGATTTGCTGTTTACATTCGGGCAGGCTTCCAGGCAGACACCGCACGTCATGCATTTTGATAATTCATATGCCCACTGGCGGCGTTTTTCCGGCATTCTCGGTCCCGGTCCTAAATCGTACGTGCCGTCGATCGGTATCCACGCTTTTACTTTTTTCAGAGAATTAAACATTCTGCTGCGGTCAACCTGCAGATCACGCACGACCGGGAATGTTTTCATCGGTTTTAAGCGGATCGGCTGTTCAAGCTGGTCAACAAGCGCCGTACAAGACTGGCGGGGCTTTCCGTTTATAACCATTGAACATGCGCCGCATACTTCTTCAAGACAGTTCATATCCCATGTGACAGGAGTTGTCTTTTCACCTTTCACGTTAACCGGATTCCGGCGGATTTCCATTAAAGCGGAAATGACGTTCAGGTTCGGGCGGTATGGTATTTCAAATTCTTCATCGTAAGGTGTGCTGTCGGGTGTATCTTGACGTGTGATAATAAATCGTATGGTCTTTTTCTCACTCATGATTATTTCGCCACCTTCTTCTTCGAGTAATCCCGTTTCCGAGGCGTTATCAGTGATACGTCGACATCCTGATACTCAAACTCAGGCGCTTCATACGGGCTTACATGTTTAGCCATTGTTGTTTTGAGCCATTCATCGTCATTACGCTCAGGGAAATCCGGTTTATAATGGGCGCCCCTGCTTTCATTACGGTTGTAAGCACCCAGTGTAATCACCCTGGCAAGCTGAAGCATGTTTGAAAGCTGGCGTGTAAACATAGCTCCCTGGTTGCTCCATTTTGTCGTGTCATTGATGTTAATCTTTTTATACCGCTCCATTAACTCCTGAATTTTGTCATCTGTTTTCAACAGCTTGTCGTTATGGCGGACAACCGTCACATTCGCCGTCATCCATTCCCCGAGCTCTCTATGGAGGACGTACGCATTTTCGTTTCCGTCCATATTCATGATCTCAGCCCATTTTTCTTCTTCTTTTTTCACGTGGGCATCGAATATCGATGAAGACATATCCTCTGCGGAAGATTCTAAGCCGTTTACATATTTAACCGCATTCGGTCCGGCTACCATTCCTCCGTAAATCGCGGAGAGCAGGGAGTTTGCTCCCAAGCGGTTGCCGCCGTGCATGGAGTAATCACATTCTCCAGCGGCAAACAGTCCCGGGATATTTGTCATTTGATCGTAATCTACCCATAAGCCGCCCATTGAATAATGAACCGCAGGGAAGATTTTCATTGGGAGTTTGCGCGGGTCGTCTCCCATAAACTTCTCATAAATTTCAATGATGCCGCCGAGCTTAATATCAAGCTCTTTTGGATCTTTATGAGACAGATCGAGATACACCATGTTCTCGCCGTTGATGCCGAGTTTCTGATTCACACACACATCAAATATTTCGCGTGTCGCAATATCACGCGGCACCAGGTTCCCATATGCAGGATATTTTTCCTCAAGGAAATACCATGGCTTACCGTCTTTGTATGTCCATACGCGTCCGCCTTCACCGCGCGCTGATTCACTCATCAGCCTTAATTTATCATCCCCCGGTATAGCTGTCGGGTGGATCTGAATGAATTCTCCATTTGCATAATACGCTCCCTGCTGATAAACGATCGATGCAGCAGACCCTGTATTAATCATGGAGTTTGTGGATTTACCGAAAATGATTCCCGGTCCGCCTGTCGCCATAATGACAGCGTCAGAACGGAAGGATTCAATTTGCATGTTTGTCAGGTTTTGCGCGACAATTCCGCGGCAGGTTCTGTCATCATCTAATATAGCGCCAAGGAATTCCCAGCCTTCGTATTTTGTGACCAGACCGGCAACCTCGTATCTGCGCACTTGCTCGTCCAAAGCGTAAAGCAGCTGCTGGCCAGTCGTCGCACCGGCATAAGCTGTTCTGTGGTGCTGTGTACCCCCAAATCGGCGGAAATCAAGCAGCCCCTCAGGCGTCCGGTTAAACATGACGCCCATCCGGTCTAATAAGTGGATGATTGATGGCGCCGCTTCACACATCGCCTTAACCGGCGGCTGATTGGCAAGAAAGTCTCCCCCGTATACAGTATCGTCAAAATGTTCCCACGGAGAGTCGCCTTCCCCTTTTGTATTGACTGCTCCGTTGATGCCGCCTTGGGCACAAACCGAATGAGAACGTTTCACAGGAACGATGGAAAACAGCTTAACCGCCATTCCTGATTCCGCTGCTTTGATTGTCGCCATGAGGCCGGCAAGACCCCCGCCGACTACAATAATGCTTGTTTGACTCATGATAGCCCCTCTCCCTCTAGTAATCTAGTACTCTTATACAAATGCAAAAATCGCTTTTAAGCCTACGTATGACAGTGCAACAAAGATAATCAGCGTAACGTACGTCGAAATTCTTTGAGAACGTGGCGTTACAGTGATGCCCCATGTGACAGCAAAAGACCATAAACCGTTCGAGAAGTGGAAAATTGTCGATAAAACACCTACAATGTAAAAGCCCAGCATAGCCGGCGAGCTCAAGATATTCGCCATCATGTCGAAATTGACCTCAGCGCCCATCTGTGCAGCAATGCGGGTTTCCCACACATGCCAGCTCACAAAAATGAGAGTGATGATACCGGTTACACGCTGCAGGACGAAGAGCCAGTTTCGCATATAGCTATATTGTCCTGCGTTATTTTTCGCAGTAAACGCTATGTACACACCATAAACTGCATGATAAATTAAAGGTAAGAAGATAATAAAGATTTCCAGAGCATACCTGAAAGGCAGACTATCCATAAAATGAGCAGCATTATTGAATGCTTCCGCGCCCCTTGCGGCAAACTGGTTGACGACTAAATGCTGAATCAAAAAGATGCCGACCGGTATGACGCCAAGCAAGGAATGCAATCTTCGAAAATAAAACTCTCTGTTCCCAGACATTACTTTACCCCCTGTTTGATAAGTGCGAAATGTGCTAAATCTCTTCCCCCACTTCTTTCAATTGTAAGCACTTTATTAAGATTTATTGACAATTTCATTTTACTCCTACCACAAAAGGGCGTCAAGAAAACGCGTACATAAATTCTAATTTTCCGAATTGATTAGTTGATTCAAAAATTTTATTTTATCAATATATAATTCTTTCTTAATTTTTCATGAGAATTACAGGATCATTCTGTAATCCTCCCCCCTGTTTGGGCTATAATATACGAAGGAGAGAGGGGAGACAGATATGAAGTCTAAATATGAAGCATCAATACATAATCTAAAAGAAATTGAAATGAACGCCTATGCCTATGAACTGATACGAGAGATTGTTCTCCCAGACATGCTTGGCCAAGATTACTCTTCCATGATGTATTGGGCAGGGAAACATCTCGCCCGAAAGTTTCCTCTTGAATCATGGGAGGAATTTCCGGCTTTCTTTGAAGAAGCAGGCTGGGGAACCCTCACAAACGTTAGCGCAAAGAAACAAGAGCTAGAATTCGAGCTTGAAGGACAGATCATTTCCAATCGGCTAAAATATCAGAAAGAACCTTGCTTTCAGCTGGAAGCTGGCTTCATCGCCGAGCAAATTCAATTGATGAATGATCAGATTGCCGAATCATACGAACAAGTAAAAAAGAGAGCCGATAAAGTGGTTCTGACTGTTAAATGGGATATGAAAGACCCTGTTTAATGAAAAAGGCGGTGACTGCATGAGTCCCGCCTTTTTGGTTGTCATGACACAGCTGAAGGATGTTTCGAGAGCTCGAATGCATCGTGGAGTGCTTCCACCGCTTTTACCATGTCATTTTCGCTCACTACTGTTGAAACTTTGATTTCAGATGTGCTGACCATTTTGATTAATATGTTTTTTTCCGCCAGTACAGCAAACATTTCAGCCGCTACACCGGGATTTGATACCATGCCTGATCCGACAATGGATACTTTGGCCAATTTGCTTTCTGTCTCGATTTTTTCGAATTCCAGCGCATCTTTGTACTCTTCAAGTACGGCAACAGTCTGGTCCGCGTCTTCGGATTTAACAGAGAAGGAAATTCCGGTCTCATGGTCTCCCGCCTGCGTTTGAATAATGATATCCACGTTAATGTTTCTTTTTGCAAGAGTTGTAAAAATAGTAGACAAAGTGGTCAGGCCGCTTGTCAGCCCGTAGATGGTTACCCTTGTGATTTGATCTTCGAACGCGATGCCTCTGACGATAAGATTCTGCTCCATGGATGATTCCTCCTCAATTAATGTTCCCGCTTCTGTTTCTGTACTTGAACGCACTTCTAACGGCACTTGGTGATTTTTCGCAAATTCAACCGCTCTCGGATGAAGAACTCCAGCGCCTAAATTGGCAAGCTCCAGCATTTCATCGTAAGAGATGCCGGCAAGCTTTCTCGCTGATTTCACGTAGCGCGGATCGGTTGTAAACACGCCGGGCACATCTGTATAAATATCACATTTATCCGCTTTTAATGCGGCAGCCAAAGCCACTGCTGTTGTGTCTGAACCACCTCTGCCCAATGTCGTGATTTCACTGTCGTCTGTCATGCCTTGAAACCCTGCCACAACAACGACTTTTCCTTCCTGAAGCTGGCCTTCTAACACGGATGTGTTCATCTCCGTAATTCTGGCGTTGCCATGGACGGCCTCCGTGCGGATCCCCGCCTGCCATCCTGTATAGGAAACGGCGTCATAGCCTTTTTCCTGCAGCGCCATGGAAAGCAAGGAAATGGTGACCTGCTCGCCTGTTGCCAGCAGCATATCCATTTCACGTTTGCTCGGCTGATCAGTGATGTCTTTTGCAAGGCTGACCAATGCGTCAGTGGATTTCCCCATAGCTGATACGACAACTACGACTTGATGGCCTTTCTGTTTTTCCGCAATGACGCGATTTGCTGCATTTTGAATTTTTTCGACTGAGCCGACGGAAGTACCACCGAATTTTTGTACAATGAGACCCATGTATAACCACCCTTTACATTTTGGTTCGTGCGGGTGAGGAGAAAGAGCGCTTTGTCCACAATAAAAAAAGCAATGAGAGGAATTGCTCTCATTGCTTATCAATTAATCATCACGATGATTATGAACAACGAGATAGCCCTCCAAGAAAATGATTTCTTGACAGCCTTACATTTATTCAATGCACGGCCAGCAAATAATACCGATGGGGTTTTATTTGCTTCGGCGACGCTCCCCTTTCAGCCTTTTTCTCAGAATCCATCTTTCTCCAAAGGCTTACTCTTGAAGTTCGCACCTCTATCTTCACCATATTACACGATCTAATTATGAAATTAGTTCACATTTTATCAGAACTTTTTCAAAAGGACAACATTATTTTTGCAATTTATCATAAAGCAGCTGTGCCGCCGCTGCGGGTACACCCGCTTTTTTGATGTCCTCGAGGCTTGCTTCCTTCATTTTTTTGACGGAACCGAAATGCTTTAACAGCATTTTCTTTCTTTTTTCTCCGATTCCGGGTATATCGTCTAGCACAGACTGGAACGCGCTTTTCCCGCGGATTTGCCTGTGGAAGCTGATCGCAAACCGGTGCACCTCATCCTGAATGCGCTGAAGCAGGTAAAATTCCTGGCTGTTTCGTTCAAGATAAACCGTCTCCAGCGGATCGCCGATTAATAAATTGGAGGTTCTGTGTTTATCATCCTTCGCCAAGCCGGCAATCGGGATATCAAGGCCGAGTTCGTTTTCTATGACGTCACGGGCCGCATTGATCTGGCCTTTCCCTCCGTCTATAATGATCAGGTCAGGGAGCGGCAGGTTTTCGCGAAGCACTCTTGTATATCTTCGTCTGACAACCTCTCTCATTGAGCCGTAATCATCAGGCCCTGTGACAGTTTTGATTTTGTATTTGCGGTATTCCTTTTTGTATGGTTTGCCGTCGATGAACACAATCATCGCCGAAACCGGGTTTGTCCCTTGTATATTCGAGTTATCGAACGCTTCGATTCTGTGCGGGGTATAAATATTTAAGGCGTCTCCGAGTTTCTGCACAGCACCGATTGAACGCTCCTCGTCACGTTCGATTAAAGAGAATTTTTCTTTAAGCGCGATTTTTGCGTTTTTATGTGCCAGCATAAGCAATTCTTTCTTCGACCCTTTTTTCGGCTGATGGACGTTTGTTTCCAACAGCTGCTCAATCATCGATTGATCGACGCTGTCCGGCACTAAAATCTCCTTCGGCAGAAAATGATTGTTTTTTGAATAAAACTGCCCGATGAAGGTAAGGAACTCTTCATCTGCTTCCTGATAAAGCGGAAACATGCTGACGTCACGTTCGATGAGCTTTCCTTGCCGTACAAAAAAGACCTGTACGCACATCCAGCCTTTATCATAAGCGTAAGCGAATACATCACGGTCGACTAAGTCGTTCATCGTCATTTTTTGTTTTTCCATCGTTGATTCGATATGGGCAATTTGGTCACGAAGCTCCTTTGCCCGTTCAAATTCAAGGTTCTCAGCCGCCTCAAGCATTTTCTCTTCAAGCTCTTTTTTGACGTCGTTATAGCCGCCTTTTAAGAAACGGGTAATACTCTCAACCAGCTCTCTGTTTGTCTCTTCAGAAATGTCCTTTACACACGGAGCAAGACATTGTCCGAGGTGATAATAAAGACACACTCTGTCGGGGAGCTTTGAGCATTTTCTGAGAGGATAGAGACGGTCGAGCAGCTTTTTCGTCTCCCTTGCGGCCTGAACATTCGGATACGGTCCGAAATAGCGCCCTTTGTCTTTTTTGACATTGCGGGTGACAATCAGCCTTGGGTGGCGTTCATGGGTGAGTTTTATAAAAGGATAGGTTTTATCATCTTTCAGCATGACGTTATATTTCGGATCATGCTTTTTGATCAAGTTCATTTCTAAAATAAGCGCTTCAAGATTGGAGGACGTCACGATATATTCAAAATCCTCGATTTCCGTCACAAGCCTCTGTGTTTTTGCGTCATGAGACCCGGTAAAGTAGGAGCGCACTCTGTTTTTCAGCACTTTTGCTTTTCCTACGTAGATCACTGTCTGCTGACGGTCCTTCATTAAATAACACCCGGGCTGATCGGGAAGGAGGGCGAGTTTTTCTTTCAGTTGTTTGTTCATATGTTACCCTTCCTTATAGTTAGTCCTTTGTTTCCAGTTTAACACGAACAGGTGTTTTTCTCCATGGTTCACGATTGGCGAATAAAAAAAGCGATCCCTCAATTGGAATCGCTCTGGCATGTAAGCAGCCGAACATTAAAGATGTTTGTTTACAAGCTCTTGAAGCGCTTCTTTCGGTTTGAAGCCTACAGATGTTTCAACAACTTCTCCATCTTTTAAGACAAGAAGTGTCGGGATGCTCATAACGCCGTATTTGCCTGCTGTTTCTTGGTTCTCATCTACATCGATTTTTACAATTTTCAGTTTGTCGCCCATTTCTTGATCCAATTCTTCAAGAACAGGTGCAATCATTTTACAAGGTCCGCACCAAGGGGCCCAGAAATCAGCCAGTACGACGCCTTCGCTTGTTTCAGCTGAGAAAGATTGATCAGTTGCTTTTACGATAGCCATTATTGAATTCCTCCAATTGTGAAATGATGATTTTTAGTATAGCATCTCCCATTCGTTCACGCTATTTAAATGCTTATAAATTATTTTTTCCTGATCACAATCGGTTTACTCATAGAATGGGGCATTTCGAAATTAAAACACGAATCTGATAATCGCTCCGATCACCACGATTGCGCCGATGATCATTAAAATTGTACGAAGCATAGGACAACATCCCTTCTATAACCGTCATATACTTTACCATGCCCTTTTGGAGCTGTTTCAAAACAAAAAAGAGCGCTGTCCTCTAGTGGATCGGCGCTCCTTTTTTTGGTTAAGAATCAGTCCGTAATGTGAGTAAGACAACTGCCATTGGCGGCAGCTTTGCTTTCAATTTGTTTTTATTTACAGAATAACGGCTGAACGATTCAGGTTTTACGTGCTCCGGATCATCAAACGTGTTATGGGCGTTCATCTTTTCAGCAGTCAGGATAACGCCGGAATGATCCACAGTCTTGTCAAGACCTCTCAGCTCGATCTCCACCTCTGCTTTATTTTGATGATCAATGTTACAGATGCTGACGTTTATATCGCCCTCAGCATTTCTTGATGCTGACACACTGATTTGAGGCAGCGTTTCTCCCTTCCATTCATAGTCAGCGGACGTTGTTTCAGTATCTAAAAGAGAGGCATCCTGATGTACCTTAAACATATCAAACACATGGTATGTCGGCGTTAATAGCATCCGTTCTCCCTCAGTCAGAATCATAGCTTGAAGCACGTTTACCGTCTGTGCGATGTTGGTCATTTGCACCCGGCGGCAATGCTGATGGAAAATGTGAAAGTGAGAAGCTGCGACCAGCGCGTCACGAATCGTGTTTTGCTGATATAAAAAGCCTGGGTTTGTTCCTGGCTCAGGGTCAAACCATGTGCCCCATTCGTCAATAATCAGTCCGACCCGCTGTTCCGGATCATACCGGTCCATAATTGTTCCGTGTTTTTCAATCAATTCATCAATGTATTTGGCCTTTTTCATCGTGATGAACCATTCGTCCTCTGTAAATTCTGTGGCCGATCCTTTGCCCTTCCAGAAATCTCCCGGAATCGTGTAGTAATGAAGGCTTAGCCCATCCATCAGGCCAGCGGCTTTTTTCATGAGCACGTCCGTCCAATTAAAATCATCGACGTTTGCACCGCCGGCAATTTTATAAATTTCATTGCCGCTGTAATTGCGGACATACGTTTGAAAACGGCGGTATAGATCGGCATAGTACTCTGGATGCATGTTGCCGCCGCAGCCCCAATTTTCATTGCCCACTCCAAAATATTTCAGCTTCCAAGGCTCTTCTTTTCCGTTTTGTTTTCTCCAATCCGACATGGGCGTGCCTTCTTTAAAGGTCATATATTCGATCCATTCCGCCATTTCCTGAACTGTTCCGCTTCCTACATTGCCGCAAATGTAAGGTTCGCACTCAAGCAGCTCGCACAGCATCATAAATTCATGTGTCCCGAATTCATTCGATTCAACTGTACCGCCCCAGTGAGTATTGAGCATCGTCTTGCGGTCACCCACACCATTAGCCCAATGATATTCATCCGCAAAGCAGCCTCCCGGCCATCGGAGGACAGGAATACGCAGCTGTTTCAGCGCTTCTAACACATCTTTTCTTATACCGTTTATATGAGGAATGCTTGATTCCGTTCCGACCCAAATCCCTTCATAAATCCCTCTTCCTAAATGCTCAGCAAAATGACCGTATATATTTTTGTTGATCGTTCCTTTTACAATATCCGTTTGAATCACTGCTGTATGTTCAGACATGCTTGATCATTCCTTTCATAAATATGAAAAGCACCACAGTCAAATATAGGATCTGTGTTTTGTCTGAGGAGCCAGCATGAATGTAAGCGCTTTTAAAGTAACCTTATTATATATGTCCGTACATGTCAACGACTTTTTTTATTACTAAATATTTGTACGTATGTATTCAAAAACCCCGAACTTTTGCAGTCCGGGGCTTCCCTTTATGAGTGAATATTCAGCTGTTTGAATTCTTCAGTCAGTAATGGGACGACTTCAAATAAATCTCCTACAATACCGTAATCAGCTATTTTAAAAATATCGGCTTCAGGATCTTTATTGATGGCGACAATTACCTTGCTGTTGGACATCCCCGCCAAATGCTGAATGGCACCGGAAATTCCGCAGGCGATATACAAATCAGGAGTGACAACTTTTCCGGTCTGTCCGATTTGAAGAGCATAGTCACAATAATCAGCGTCACACGCCCCGCGTGAAGCGCCGACTGCTGCGCCCAGCACCTCGGCAAGCTCCTGCAGCGGCTGAAAGCCTTCCTTGCTTTTTACACCGCGGCCGCCCGCAACAATGATTTTCGCTTCAGAGAGATCAACGCCGTCCGCTGTTTTTTTGACGATCTCTTGTATGACGGTACGGAGATCCGTAAGGGAAACTTCGATGCTTTCAATGCTGCCTGCCCGGCTGGCGTCTTTTTCTAACGCTTGAATGTTGTTTGGACGAATCGTCACAAGCGTCATCGGATCCGTTGAAATGACACGTTCAAATGCCTTCCCTGAGTAAATCGGTCTTGTGAAAACAACGTTCTCTCCGGTAACGCTTACATCTGTAGTGTCAGAAATCAATCCCGTTTGGAGCCGGGCTGCAAGCTTCGGCGACAGATCCTTCCCCATTGCAGTGTGTCCGCATACGACCGCATCAGGTTTCTCCTTTTCAATAATGGTTCGCATCACTTGGCTGTATCCGTCTGCCGTATATGCCTTGAGCTTTGGGTCCTCAGCTGTGAGAACTTTGTCTGCACCGTAGTGGATAAACTCCTCTGCATGCTGTGATACGTTTTCTCCTATAAGAACACCGATCACTTCTCCATCACCTGAAATGGTTCTTCCAGCGGAGATCGCTTCAAAGGTGACATTTCGCAGTTCTCCGTCACGAATTTCTCCGAGTACGATCACTTTTTTTCCCATCCTAACATCCCCCTGTTTCTTTGAATGTGCAAGCGCTAAATGACTTTCGCCTCGCTGCGGAGCAATGATACGAGCTCTTTTGCCTGTTCGGCAGGCTCACCCTGCAGAAGCTTTCCGGCTTCTTTTTTCGGAGGCAGAAAACGTTCAATTGTTTTCATTTTTGGTTCAGCATCTTCTTCATCCAAGTCCAGATCATCCAGCTCAAGCTCTTCAAGCGGTTTTTTCTTGGCTTTCATGATCCCCGGAAGCGATGGGTAGCGCGGTTCATTTAAGCCTTGCTGAGCTGTGACCAGCAAAGGAAGAGTCGTTTTGATTTTTTCAACATCCCCTTCAACGTCCCTTTCCGCTTCTGCGTCACTTCCATTGATGTCGAGTTTGGTGATCGTCGTGATGCACGGAATGTCCAAAAGCTCTGCCAGGCGAGGCGCCACTTGTCCTGAGCCTCCATCGATCGCGACATTTCCTCCGAGAATAAGGTCAAACTCCTGATCCTTCATATAGTGGTATAAAACTTGAGAAATGGAATACTGGTCGGGTTCTTCGAGATCATCTTCTATGTTGATTAAAACGGCTTGGTCACATCCCATGGCAAGCGCTGTACGCAGCTCCTTTTCCGCTTCTTCGCCGCCGACAGTAACAACGGTGATGGTGCCGCCGTGTTTTTCCTTCAGCTGAATGGCTTCTTCAATCGCGTACTCATCGTACGGATTGATAATCCATTCAGCCCCGTCATCCTGAATCTTCCCTGCGTCAATGACGATTTTTTCTTCTGTGTCAAACGTCCGTTTCATCAGTACAAATAGATTCATGATCATATCCCCTTTTATTCGCCTTTGAACTGAGGCTTTCTTTTTTCGAGAAATGCCTGAATGCCTTCCTTGGCGTCCTCCGACTCAAACGCTTCTCCAAAACGCTTTGCTTCAAGCTTTAAGCTGCCTTCATAGGAATACACCTTATTTGTATAGAGAAGCTCAAGCAGAGACGCCATCGTTTGCGGGCTTTTTTCTGCAAATTTGGCGGCAAGCGTTTTCGCTTTTTCAAGCACTTCTGCTTCATCTTTTGCTCCGATTGTCACAAGTCCGAGGTCAAGCGCTTCTTTCCCCGATATCGGTTCTCCTGATCCAATGAGCTCCAATGCTTTTGCTGTACCAACGTATCGCGGGAGCCGCTGTGTACCTGCAAAACCGGGAATAATACCGAGGTTAAGCTCAGGAAGCCCCAGTTTGGCATCTTCTGCCGTAATTCTGATATGGCAGGCCATTGCAAGCTCCAGCCCGCCGCCGAGGGCAGCTCCGTGAATCGCTGCGATAATCGGTTTTGGAAAGCTCTCCATTCTCTCCATCAGCTGCTGGCCGCGTTCAGCCAGCATTGAGGAATCCTCACTGTTTCTCAGTGATGTAAATTCTTTGATATCAGCGCCGGCGGAGAAGAACCTTCCTTCCCCGTGTATAATAATGCACCGCACGCCGGCATCTGTCTCACACTGATCAAGACAGGAGGACAGCTCTTCTAATATCCGGCTAGAAAGCGCGTTTGCCGGCGGATTGTGAATCGTCATAACTGCAACAAATTGATCAACTGCGAGTGATATTGCATTCATAGGACAGAACTCCTTTACTTATTGTGAATTCCGGATACCAGTAATTCTAAAACACTGTCTGACAAAGCAGCCAGATCATATTTTTGATCATTCATCACCCAGGTCGTCACGGTTTCGTCAATCGTTCCAAAAATCATCTGCCGGGCGAGGCGGACATCGAGGCCTTCTTTTAACTCGCCTGATTGTATTCCTTCCGTCAGAATGCCGTCTAAAATATTTAAGTAGCCCTTTAATATTTCATTAATTTTCTGCCGCAGCTCCAAATTGGATTGGCGGAGCTCAAGCTGAGTGACAATGGCGAGGTTATGGTCTCCCGCCAAGAGTGAGAAATGCTTTGAAATCACGAGCGACAATTTCTCTTTTGCTGTTGCCTTTTCTTTTATGTCCTCTTCCATCCGCTCAATGAATTGGCCCATTTTTTCTTTAAACAGAGAAATTAAAATGTCTTCTTTATTTTTAAAATAAAGATAGATGGTGCCGTCCGCTACTCCGGCTTGTTTGGCGATTTTAGATACCTGTGACTGGTGGTAGCCGTTTTCCGCAATTACTTCAACTGCTGCATCAATAATCTGCATATACTTTGGCCGTTTTTGCTTCAATTTTCATCGTTCCTTCCTATAGAAATGAATGACTATTCATTCATAATTTTATGATAAGAAGGATTTTCCGGTTTGTCAAGTTTATTCATAAATGTTCTCTTTTTCTGGCTCTATTTGTTACTTGATATGATGATTTTCGGTTTCTTCTTCAAGTAAACGCCTTCTTAAAATTTTCCCAACCGCTGTTTTCGGAAGCTCTTTTCTGAATTCATAGGCTTTCGGCACTTTATAGGGTGCGAGACGGGCTCTGGCGAAAGCGTCCAGTTCTGCTGCGTCGGCTTGTGCGCCTTTCTTTAACACGACAAACGCTTTTACCGTTTCCCCTCTGTACGAATCAGGCACGCCTGCAACGACAATTTCCTGAATCGCTTCATGTTCGTACAGCGCTTCTTCAACTTCCCGCGGGTAAATATTATAGCCGCCTGCGATAATGATGTCCTTCTTCCGGTCGGCAATATAGAAAAATCCATCTTCATCCATATAGCCCATGTCTCCGGTAAAAAGCCACCCGTCCCTTAAGACAGCAGCCGTTTCCTCCGGCTTGTTCCAGTACCCCTTCATGACCTGCGGGCCTTTTACGACGATCTCACCATGCTCATACGGAGCGGCAAAATGGCCAGTCTCTTCAGAGTAAATGGCTGCGTCTGTATTAGGCCAGGGACAGCCGATACTGCCGGGTTTGTTTTTTCCCCAAATAAAATTAGCGTGTGTCACCGGAGATGCCTCGGATAAACCATATCCCTCCACAAGCTTTCCGCCAGTCAGCTTTTCAAATTGCTGCTTCACCTCGACAGGAAGAGCGGCTGAGCCGCTGAGGCAGCTTTTAATGGATGACAGATCGTATTGCTGTAATTGGGGATGATGCAAGAGGCCAATGTAAATCGTCGGCGCGCCGGGAAACAGTGTCGGTTTTTGTTTATCGATGATTTTGAGCGTTTGCAGCGGATCGAACTTGGGAAGCAGGATCATTTCAAATCCTAGTTTAATCGTATAATTCATCACTGCCGTCAGCCCATAGACGTGAAAAAATGGGACAATGCCAAGCACTTTTTCATCGCCTTCTTTTACGTTGTACATCCAAGCCGCACACATTTCGGTATTGGCTAAAATATTTCTGTGCGTGAGCATGACTCCTTTGGGCGCTCCCGTCGTACCTCCAGTGTATTGCAGAACGGCGATATCATGTTCAGGGTCAATGTCCGGAATTGTGATCAGTTCTGTTTTTTCCCGCTTCATGCTCGAAGCAAAGGTATGAATATTGTCGTTTTCATCATAGTCAATGTGCACTTTTTGTTTTTGCGTAAGCGGATAGAGAATATTTTTTGGAAACGGCAAATAGTCTTTTATACTCGTCACCAAAATCTGATTTACGATTGATAACGTTTTCATTTTTATTGCCTTCGGGAAAAGCAAATCCAAGGTGATGATCATCCTGGCCTCTGCGTCTCTCAGCTGATATTCGAGCTCATGCTCGGTGTAGAGCGGGTTTGTCTGCACCACGATACCGCCGGCAAACAGCACCCCGTAATAGGAAATGATAGATTGCGGGCAGTTGGGCAGCATGACAGCCACTCTGTCTCCTTTTTGCAGGCCATTTTGCTGCAGAAAAGATGCGAGTTTAAGAGCATCCGTCAAAATGTCATGAAAGGTGAGTTTCTTTCCGAAAAAAGATACGGCTGTTTTGTCAGGGAATCGTGCGGCGGAGTCTGTCAGGATGGATTGCAGGGTTTGGTTCGGCAACGGAAGCTCATGCGGGATTTCGTCGGGATACTCAGCAAGCCACGGCTTTTGAGACTGCATAAAACCTCCCCTTTCGATTTTAGAGTTCACCCTATTATTATAGCAGATGGACGGCAAAAAAAAGAAAAAGAAAGGAAAATCTTTCTTTTTCTCATCATACGAACAAATAAATAAGACCAATCAACAAAAAGATTCCCGCCGCGGCGAGCAGTATTTTTGCAAGCTTTTCCATCTATTCTCCGTCCCCTTATATTCCGGCTGCCACAACAAATGAGAGCCCGACAGAAATGACAAATGAAATAAAGCCGACAGCCCGGTTATCATTTTCAATTTCTTGATCAATTTTAAACCGCGGTGTCAAAAACTCAAAAATGAAGTAGCTGATCAAAAGCATAACAAACCCGTACACACCCCAGCCGATCATTTGCAGCAGAGAATTGTGCTGAGAGATGGAGTGCTGGAACACATTTGCTATCCCTAAAATTTTCCCGCCTGTTGCCATTGCCACAGCGAGATTTCCATTTTGAATCTCTTCCCAGTTTTTATAAGCTGTCACCAGCTCAAACACAGTCAAAAAGAGGACGAGGCAGAGAACCGCGACACTGTAATACGCCGCGATTTCCACAAGCTCGTTTTCCCAAAAATCACTCATGGCCATACTCCCTTTTATTTTAGTTCAACAATTGTAACGCCTGATCCTCCCTCACCAGCTTCACCGAAACGGGAGTTTTTAACGCTGCGGTGATTTTTCAGGAGATCCTGCACGCCTTTTCTTAAAGCGCCGGTACCTTTGCCGTGGATAATGGACACTCTTGGATATCCCGCTAACACCGCGTCATCCAAGTATTTTTCAACACGGCTGAGGGCATTTTCATAGCGCTCGCCGCGAAGATCAAGTTCAAGCGATACGTGGTAATCTTTGCCCTTAACCGCCGTAATGAGTTTTTCTTTTTTTGGTTCCGGAGCCGATTTGATAAATTCCAAGTCTTTTTCTTTCACTTTCATTTTTAAAATGCCGATTTGAACATTCCATTCATTGCCGCCGGTTTTTTCAAGCAATGTTCCTTTCTGCCCGAAAGTAAGGACTTTTACTTCATCCCCCGGCTTCAAGACGCGTTTTTGCGTTTTCGGTTTTTCCGGTTTTTTGGACTTTTCAAAGGTCGGCATAGCGCCTTCTAACCGTTTCTTCGCGTTAATCAGCTCGTGATCCTTGAAGGACTTGTGTTCTTCTTTAATCGAGCGTAATTCGTGAATGATGTCTTCAGCTTCTTTTGTGGCCGCTTTAACTTTTTCAGCCGCCTGCTGTTCGGCCTCTTCCATCAATTTGTCTTTTTTGCTGTTGAGTTCGATGATTTGCTGCTGCAGCTCTTTATGCAGCTTTTCGGCTTCTTTTCTGAACGCCTCTGTTTCCGAAAGCTCTTCTTCCGCCCGTTTTTTGCTTCGTTCAAGAGACGCAATCATCGTATCGACCTCATTATGCTCGGCCGTCATTTCTGATTTCGCCTGCCCGATAATATGGTCCGGAAGCCCGAGCCGTTTAGAAATTTCAAAGGCGTTGCTTCGTCCCGGCACACCGATTAAGAGCTTATAGGTTGGTGAAAGGGTCTCAATGTCAAATTCGACACTGGCGTTCATGACGCCTTCTCTGTTATAGCCATACGCCTTTAACTCAGGATAATGCGTCGTCGCTAATACTCTGGCATTGGTGCGGTGGACTTCATCCAAGATGCTCATGGCGAGTGCCGCGCCTTCTTGCGGGTCTGTACCCGCTCCCAGTTCATCAAAGAGCACAAGGCTGTTTTCGTTGACTTGTCTTAAAATGCCGACAATGTTCACCATATGGGAAGAAAATGTACTTAAGCTTTGCTCGATCGACTGTTCATCGCCGATATCAGCGAACACATGCTCAAATACAGCGGCTTCCGATCCTTCATCTGCCGGAATATGAAGACCCGATTGCGCCATTAAGGTCAACAGCCCCAGTGTTTTTAAAGTAACTGTTTTCCCCCCGGTATTCGGTCCTGTAATCACGATGGTTGAAAAATCGCCGCCCAGCTCGATGTCATTGGCGACCACCTGATCAGGCGGAAGCAATGGATGGCGCGCTTTTTTCAGACGGACAAATCCGCTGTCATTCATGGTCGGTTTTGTAGCTTTGACCGCTTTTGCGTATTTCGCTTTTGCAAAAATGAAGTCAAGCGTCTGCAGGACTTGCAAATCTTGAAAAAGCTCCTCTGTGTGCTCCGCCGTATGCTCTGTCAGCACGCGTAAAATCCGTTCAATTTCTTGCTTTTCTTTCACTTTCGCCTGCTGAAGCGAGTTGTTCATATCTACAATCGCCTGCGGTTCAATGAACAGAGTCGCGCCAGAAGAAGAGGTGTCATGCACAATGCCTCCGTAGCTTGATCTGTACTCTTGTTTGACCGGGATAACAAAGCGGTCATTTCGGATTGTAACAATCGTATCAGACAGCATTTTCGAAGCAGAGGAGGAACGCAGAATGGACTCTAACCGGTCTCTGATTCTCGATTCGAGCGTTCTGAGCTGCGTGCGGATTCCTCTTAACGTTTCTGACGCGTGATCTAGCACTTCGCCGTGATCATCTATGCAGGAATTAATTTCTCGTTCTATATCGGGCAGTGTAATGAGCTGTTCAGTATATTGCTGCATCAGCGGAATGTCGACTCCGTCTTCAGCCATTTGTCCGAGAAAGTGTTTCATTTGTTTGACTGCGTAAAGCAGTCCTGATATTTCAGTGAATTCCGAGGGACTGAGAACGCTGCCGATTTCCGCCCGTCTTAATGCCCCTCTGATATCGGTAAGGCCGCCAAACGGTGCCTGGCCTCGCAGCCGGATGATCGCAGAGGCTTCATCTACCTCATCCAGCTGTTTTTTGATTTCGTCAATCGAAGCAGAAGGCTTTAGCTGGAGAAGCATTTCTTTTCCGAGCGATGAAGCGGCGTGCTCGATTACCTGTTCTTTCACTTTATGGAATTCAAGAGATGATAATACTTTTTGCTGCACGGTTGTGTGAGCCTCCTTACTTAATCGTTGCGCTTCAGGAATGCCTGTACATCTTCAAGCGACCGGGCATTCAGGACGTTTTTACTTTCCGTCCAGCCTTTGCGCGCGGCAGTAACGCCGGTTTTCATATCGTTTAACATCTCGATGTTATGGGCATCGGTATTAATGACCAATGTAACTCCTTGTTCATTTGCTTTTATTAAATGCTCTGTCCGCAGGTCGAGACGCGCAGGGTTAGAGTTGAGTTCAAGCGCCGTATTTGTTTTCTTCGCGAGCTCAATCAGTTTGTCGATATCGATTTCGTAACCGGCACGTCTGCCGATGAGGCGTCCGGTCGGATGTGCGATAATGTCAACATGCTTGTTGGTCAGTGCCGTCTCAAGCCGCTTCATAATGACGTGCTCCGGCTGATTAAAGCTTGAATGGATGGATGCAATGACAAGATCCATTTCCGCCAGCACATCGTCATCATAATCAAGTGTGCCGTCAGGAAGAATATCCATCTCAACGCCTTTAAAAATACGGAAGTTCTCAAACTCAGCATTCAGCGCGTCAATTTCTTTCGCCTGCTGCTTGAGCCTTTCAGCAGTCAGCCCGTTGGCGACCTTTAAATATTGCGAGTGATCAGTGATAGCCATGTACTGATAGCCTTTTTTCATGCATGCTTCAGCCATTTCCCTGATCGAAAAGGCGCCATCGCTCCATGTGGAGTGCATGTGGAGATCGCCTTTGATTTGATCGTGCTCTATGAGTTCAATGCTGTCGTTGTAGGTTTCCACCTCTTGCCCGCTTTCACGGAGTTCCGGCGGGATCAGCGGCAAGCCGAAGTGTGCGTAAAATTCCCGTTCACTCGGGAAGGTTTTGATTTCTCCTGTTTCAACCGTCTCGACGCCGTACTCACTGATCCGTTCACCGCGTTCTTTTGCAATTTGCCGCATTTTGATATTGTGGTCCTTCGATCCCGTAAAATGATGAAGAGTTGTCGGGAATTGTTCTTCCGTCACGAGACGGAAATCGACACTTGTTTCATATTCAAAAGAAAGAATGACCGATACCTTCGTGTCCCCGCTGGCAATGACGCTTTTGATGTTTGGCAGCGCAAGCAGCTGCTCTCTTACTTCAGCGGGATGATCCGTCGCAATAATATAATCCAGATCTTTGACGGTTTCGCGTGCTCTGCGGAGACTTCCGGCACGGGAATATTTGATGATGTCTGTCAATTGAGAAAGATGCTCTTCAATTTCCCGCGCGACCCGGAGCGCATAGCCGATCGGAAAACGTTCAGGCTGTTTTCCGGCTTCTCCGAGCGCCTGTAATATTTTTTCTTCGGATTTCTTGCCGAATCCCGCAAGCCCTTGGACTTTCTGCTGTTCGCAGGCTTCCTTCAATGATTCTGCATCATGTACGCCAAGCTCTTTATACAGCTTTGCGATTTTTTTGCCGCCGAGCCCCGGGAGCTTCAATAAAGGCACCAGCCCTTCCGGCACCTCCTGCTGCAGTGATTCGAGCGTACTTGACTTTCCTTCATCTATATATTCTTTTATGACGCTGTACGTGCCTTTTCCGATACCGGACAGTGACATCATGTCGTCCATTTCTGATAAACTGCGGTCGTCCTGTTCCAAGGCTGCCGCTGCTTTTCGGAATGCGGAAACTTTAAACGGGTTGTCCCCTTTCAGTTCCATGTAGACTGCAATGGTTTCCAGCAGCCGGATAATATCTTTTTTATGCATAGAATAACCCCCAGACGTTCACATATGTTTCCATCATACTTGAAAAAAACTTCTCCGGACAAGAGAAGTTTTTTATCCTCCGTATTGCGTCCAAAGCTCCTGTAAAAGCCCTGACAAATACGGTGTATGGTTGATCATGACATTTGCGAGAGACGATTGCCCCATCATTTGCTGTAAGCCGTCTATCGGAAGTACGGAAGCAACATACAGCAGCACAAATGTAAATAAATAGACTTCCAGAAAACCGAGAACGGCACCGAGCATTTGGTTGATTTGTTTAATCACAGGAATGCCCGCTACAATACTTAGGAATGAGCCGATGATTCTCAGTAAGATTTTAGCGATAATAAATAGAACGACAAACGCAATCGCATTATAGTAGGCTGCTTCCAGATTTCCCGAGAAAAAAGAAAACGCCGGCTGTCCCGCTGAAAAATCGGGCGCGGGAATCCACTTCAAATGCGGTGCGACATTTTTATAGAATAAAGACGCAAACGCGATCGAAAGAATAAAGCTCGTCAAGCGGATAAACTGGAGGATAAAACCGCGTTTTAATCCCAGTAAAGTCCCCATCAGGAGCAAGATTAAGATGATGATATCTAGCATAGTTGTTCAATCCTTTTCTTTAAGCTGACGCTCCAGTTTTTCATATTGCTCTTTTAATTTCACATAGTCATGCACCACATTTACCGCTGTCAGCACTGCAAGTTTATTTATATCAAGATATGGATTTTTTTGATTAATTTCTCTCATTTTATCATCAACAATTCCGGCCACATATCTCATATGGGCTCTGCTTTCTTCACCGATCATAGTGAAGTGCTGGCCGTAAATGTCAACGGTTGTTTTCGTTTTTTTGCCGTCAGACAACGTTTCTCCTCCATTCCGTGAGAATCCTAGTTCCTATCATAACACGTTTATTAAATGAATGGAAAGACGAGCCTCCCGCTGTTATGATACACTGGTAGATACAGTGAATCGTGTAAAAAAAGGAGATTATTACGTGTCCCATTCTGTGATAAAAGTACCAATGTCTGCTATTGACCAAATGAAAACAGCGTATAACAGTTCACTTACTGCATCTGTGCCGCAGGGTGCCATTTTCCAGGCAAAACCGGCAGGCTGTACCATTACAGCTTATAAGTCAGGGAAGGTATTGTTTCAGGGCAAAAACGCAGAGGCAGAATCTGCCCGCTGGGGAACTGCTGAGCCGCAGGAAAAGAAAAAAACGGCAAAAAAGCCGGCTGATTCACGCTACGCCCCTCCAACAGACATCGCAGGCATGTCTGTCATCGGCTCTGATGAGGTTGGAACCGGAGATTACTTTGGCCCAATGACGGTTGTCTGCGCATACGTTGACAAAACAAAGCTTTCTTTAATGAAGGAACTCGGTGTGAAGGATTCTAAACACCTAAAGGACCCGCAAATCATTGAGATCGCCCGAAGCCTGATCAAAACCATTCCGTACAGCCTGCTCGTTTTAAAAAACGAAAAGTACAACAGCATGCAGGAACGAGGCATGAGTCAGGGAAAAATGAAAGCTCTCTTGCATAATCAGGCCATAACCCATCTTTTGCGAAAAATGGACGGAGTAAAACCTGAGGCGATTCTGATCGACCAATTCGCCGAGCCCGGCGTCTACTACAACCATTTAAAGGGAAGAGACATTGTACAGGAGCGCACCTATTTCAGCACAAAAGCCGAAGGCATTCACCTGTCAGTGGCTGCTGCATCGATTATTGCGAGATATTCCTTTTTAATGGAAATGGATAAGCTTTCGCGTGAGGCGGGAATGACACTGCCGAAAGGGGCCGGCCCTCATGTAGATGAAGCGGCCGCCAAACTGATTCTCAAAAAAGGGTTATCCGCTCTCCGAACCTTTACAAAACTCCATTTTGCCAATACGCAGAAAGCGCAGCGCCTGGCGGATAAAAAACGTTCATAGAAAAAGCTTGCAGATGTTCTCTGCAAGCTTTTTTATTAGCCTCTCAATACGGCCTGATAAGTGTTTTCCAACGCTTTCAGGACTTTGTCGTGCGCTTTTGTCACTTCTTCTTCAGTCAGCGTTTGCTCCGGATTTACATATTGGAGTGAAAAAGCGACTGACTTTTTGCCTTCCTCCATATGTTCGCCTTCGTAGACGTCAAAGACGGTTACTTCTTTCAGAAGCTTGCCGCCCGCCTCTTTAATGACGCTCTCGAGCTGGCCGCTTGTCACTGATTTATCTGTCACAAGCGCGATATCACGTGTCACAGACGGATATTTCGGAATCGCCGTGTACACGAGCGGCGCCGTGTCTGCTGTAAGCAGCGTGTGAAGATCAAGTTCGAACACGTACGTTTCTTTAATATCCAGTTCTTTTTCCAGTGAAGGATGGACTTGGCCAATAAAGCCGATAAGAGAGCCGTTTAAAAGAATGTTCGCAGTTCTGCCCGGGTGCAGCTGTTTTCTTTCTGATTGCACAAATTCAATGCTGCCCAGGACGTTCAGTTTATCTAACAGCCCTTCAACAATTCCTTTTGCGACAAAGAAATCGACCGGTTTTTTCTCGCCCTGCCACAGATGCTTGCGCCATAAACCGGTTACCGCTCCTGCCACGCGCTCCGTTTCAACAGGTTTTGTATCCTCTTCCTTCGTCAGGAAAACGGAACCGACTTCGTACAATGCAACCGAATCAGTTTGTCTTGCCAGGTTGTAAGAAACGGATTCAAGCAGATTCGGAACAAGGCTGTGTCTGAGAATGCTTCTTTCTTCACTCATCGGAAGCGCAAGGACAGTGTTAAATGATTTTTCAATCGCAAATGCCGCCGCTTTTTTCTCGTTTGTTAATGAGTAGGTAATCGCTTGTGACAAGCCGGCTCCTTCAAGGAAACGTCTGACTTTACGGCGTTTTGCCTGGTAAGGCGTCAATCCGCCTGTTGTTCCCGCTGTTTCAGGAAGTGTGGACGGAATGTTGTCGTAGCCGTACAATCTTGCTGCTTCTTCAATCAAATCCTCTTCGATGCGAATGTCACCGCGGCGTGACGGAACAGTCACAACGAGCAAGTCATTTGCTTCTCCGACAGTAAAGCCAAGACGCTTATAAATGCTGATCAGTTCTTCTTTGCTGATCGTCATGCCGAGAACGCTGTTCACCTTGTCAGCCGATACATGAACGTTATTCGCTTCGATTGTGAGATGGTCTTCTTCAACAGTTCCGGCAAGCACTTCACCGCCGGCATACAGGTGGATCAGCTGTGCCGCTCGTTCTGCCGCAAGACGAACACGCGCAGGATCAATGCCTTTTTCGAATCTTGCACTCGATTCACTTCTCAAACCAAGATCTTTTGAAGCCTTGCGAACCGTCTGCCCGTTGAAGAACGCAGCTTCAAGCAAAATCGTTGTTGTGTCTTCCCGAACTTCTGATTCTGCTCCTCCCATAACACCAGCAACGGCTTGTGCTTTCGACCCGTTTGTAATGACAAGGTGATCAGCAGACAGTTTTCGTTCCTGATCGTCGAGTGTTAAGATTGTTTCATTTTCAACAGCTTTTCTGACTACGACTTCCTTAGAGCCAAATCTGTCATAATCAAACGCGTGAAGCGGCTGTCCGTACTCCAATAAAACAAAGTTTGTGATATCCACGACGTTGTTATGCGGTCGAATGCCTGCATTCATCAGTTTCGTCTGCATCCAAAGCGGTGACGGAGCAATTTTTACGTTTTTAATGATTTTTGCTGTATACAGCGGATTTGCTTCCTGGTCTTCAACTTTGACAGAAATGTAGTCTGACGCTTGTTCTGAAGCGACTGGGTAATCCGTTTGCGGAAGCTTTACCTCTGTGTCTAAAATCGCTGCAACCTCATAAGCAACACCAAGCATGTTCATCGCATCGGCGCGGTTCGGTGTTAAACCGAGCTCTAAGACAGCATCGTCAAGCTGTAAAGCAGCTAACGCATCACTTCCTGCTTCAACATCATTTGGGAAAACGAAAATGCCTTCCGCATATTCCTTCGCCACAAGCTTGCTCTCAATACCGAGCTCTTGTAAAGAACAAATCATGCCGTTTGATTCTTCACCGCGAAGCTTGGCTTTTTTGATTTTGAAATTGCCCGGCAGCACCGCTCCGACTGTAGCGACTGCAACTTTTTGCCCTTTATCCACGTTTGGCGCGCCGCAAATGATTTGGACGGGTGCCTCAGCTCCGATATCTACAAGGCACTTATTCAGCTTATCGGCGTTTGGATGCTGTTCGCGCTCCAGCACATGGCCGATGACAACGCCTTTAATGCCTTCTCCTTTATACTCAATTCCTTCAACTTCAATACCGGCTCTTGTTATTTTCTCAGCAAGAACAGCCGGATCCATGCCTTTTAAATCAACATAATCCTCTAACCATTTATAAGAAACAAACATTCTAGCATCCTCCTCTTACGCCTGTTTAAACTGCGAAATAAATCTGACATCGTTTGTATAGAAGTGGCGGATATCATCGATGCCGTATTTCAGCATCGCGATGCGCTCAACACCCATTCCGAACGCAAAGCCCTGATATTCCTTCGGATCAAAACCGGCCATTTCCAGCACATTCGGGTGAACCATGCCGGCGCCGAGGATTTCAATCCAGCCTGTTCCTTTACATACAGAGCAGCCGTTTCCTCCGCACTTAAAGCACGTTACGTCTACTTCTACTGAAGGCTCGGTAAACGGGAAGAAGCTTGGGCGAAGTCTGATTTCACGGTCTTGCCCGAACATTTTTTTCGCAACCAGTTCAAGGGTTCCTTTTAAATCACTCATGCTGATGTTTTTATCAACAACAAGCCCTTCAATCTGCATAAATTGGTGAGAGTGCGTCGCGTCATCATTATCGCGGCGGTATACTTTTCCGGGACAAATGATTTTAACAGGCCCTTTGCCTTTGTGCTTTTCCATCGTCCGCGTCTGAACAGGAGAGGTTTGCGTTCTCATCAGCATTTCCTCTGTGATGTAAAAGCTGTCCTGCATATCGCGGGCAGGGTGTTCTTTCGGCAGGTTGAGCGCTTCGAAGTTGTAGTAGTCCGTCTCGACCTCAGGGCCTTCTTCAACGGTATAGCCCATGCCGATAAATAGATCTTCAATTTCTTCAATGACAACAGTGAGCGGATGGCGTCCGCCGATTGCGACAGGATTACCCGGGAGTGTGACGTCAATTGTCTGTCCCGCAAGCTTCTGTTTCATTTCTTCTTCCTCAAGCTTTTCGTTTTTAGCTGCAATCGCATTGGCGATTCGTTCTCTTACCTCATTGGCAAGAGCGCCCATTTTCGGACGCTCCTCCGCAGAAAGCTTGCCCATTCCGCGCAGCACTTCTGTGATCGGCCCTTTTTTTCCGAGATATTGAACCCGAATATCATTGACAACCTTCAATGAGCTTGCCGCTTCTACTTGATCTAAAGCTTCTTGTTCCAGCTGTTTTAGCTTTTCTTCCATTTTGCATCCTCCTTTTATGTAAACAAACCGTTATATGTCTCTAAAAAACAAAAAAACCCGCCCCTTATAGGACAAGGGACGAGTTGTGGCCGCGGTACCACCCTTATTTCAGACAGACTGATGCTGTCGTCAGCTTCATTGACATAACGGAATCAGATTCCGGTTCACCTTTACGCGCAAGGTGCGCGGTCCCGGTGACAACTCGAGAGGTGAAACCAATTTCTGGCTGCTTTAAAAATGCTCTCAGTCTGCGGCATTTTCTCCCTGGAAGGCAGTTGATCAGAAATCGAGATCCTCTGTCACGGTTTTTCAAATATTATGTTCTATTATAGTGAAATACTCCGCTCGGCGCAACACTATCCTCGCAAGTGGTACATCAGGATAGCCGCCGCAATTGCAACGTTCAGTGATTCAGCCTGCCCGTACAGCGGGACGTACAGGTTTAAATCTGTTTTTTCCAGCAATCCGGTATCCACCCCTGCCCCTTCATTTCCGACGATTAAAGCAAATGAACCGGATGGTGAGATGTCCTGGTAAGGCGCCCCGTTTTGCAGTGCTGTGCCGTACACTTTTACGCCCTCTGCTTTTAATTCATCCACGTATGATTGTAAATTTCTTCTCACAACAGGAATGTGAAAATGGGAGCCTTGCGCGGATCGCAGCGTTTTTCCGTTAAACGCATCCGCCGTGCCGTCACCGAGCACAACCGCATCCAAACCGGCTGCGTCCGCCGTGCGAATCATCGTGCCGAGATTCCCCGGATCTTGAACAGCGTCAATCAGCAGCACACGTTTAGGCGGCGCGAGATGTTCTTCCGGCATATTGCAAACAGCGGCGATCCGCTGCGGTGTTTCCGTTTCTGTAACAGCTGAAAACGCGTCTTCGCTCAGCACGTAGCACTGGATGCCCATATCAAGATTCGGCGGGATGTCCGCTTCATCCTTGACAAGAATTTCTTTCACCGCGCCCGGGCTCTTTAAGGCTTCTTCAACAAGATGTTCTCCTTCAATCAAATAGGTATTCGTTTTTGTTCGGTCTTTTTTTGTGTGAAGTTTTTTCCAATCCTTCACTTTTTGGTTTTTTGCCGATTCTATTTGTTTCACTGTCTGTGTGGCTCTCCTTTTTTTAACATGATGTTATTATATCGCAAGAACAGCACATAATAAACCGGGTGCAGGGTTAGAATATACGTATTACATTTTTAGAAAAAAGGAGCGCTTCATATGGATCTTAATTTACGTCATGCCGTCATTGCCAATGTAACCGGCAATGATCAGGAGCAGCTTGAACACACAATTGTGGACGCGATTCAAAGCGGTGAAGAAAAAATGCTTCCGGGACTCGGCGTTTTGTTTGAAGTCATTTGGCAGCACGCATCTGAGAGTGAGAAACAAGAAATGTTAAAGACGCTGGAAGGCGGATTAAAACCTGCCCAATAGCACATCAAAACCGGGTGACAGCGCCCGGTTTTTTTCTTATATAATAAAAACATGAGGGGGATCGCCGCCATGTTTTTACAACCGCTGTTAGCGAAAAAAATCATTGCCGAAGTGAAAAAAATGTACGAACGTGAAGTCATTATTGTCAGCACAGACGGCCTCATTATCGCAAGCACAAATGATGAGCGAGTCGGGCTATTTCATGAAGGAGCGCTCATCTGCGCGAAAGAGAAACGCAATGTGATCATTACAAAAGAAGATGAAAAGAGACTCAAAGGGGTAAAGGCGGGGTTAAACCTCCCCGTATTTTCTGAGCGTGATGTCATCGCCGTGTTCGGACTGACGGGAGAACCTGCTGAGATTCAGCCGTACGGGGAGCTGCTCAGGAAAATGACAGAGCTGTTCATTAAAGAATCGTGGCATCTGGAGCAGACCCAGTGGCGCGAGAGAATGCTGGAATCCTTTATGATCGACTGGCTGCAATTAAAAGAATGGTCTCCGGGTTTTCTCGAAAAAGCGCAGCTTCTTGGCGTTGACCTTACCTCCCTCCGCCAGATGATCCTCATTCAAGGGCACGAATGGTCTCCCGGCGATATTGATCAAATGACACGCGCCTGGAAACCAGTGTTTCCATCCGATCTATTCATCAGATGGGGAAATGAACGTATTCTGATTAATCACGAAGTGCCGAAACATGAACAAAAGGAGCAGCTTTTGCGGCAAATTCAGCTTATTTGTTCATTGGCTGAACGCCTCGGAAACAGCCGTGCAGCTGCCGGCGTTGGGAGGGCTGTCAGCGGCTCCGGCCTGCCGCAGTCATACGAACAGGCAGAAAAAGCGCTAGCCGTCAGCCTTAAACGCAAAACCGCCGTATGCGAGGAAGACCTGAAGCTTGATATGTGCCTGACTGAGATCAGCCCGGGTACCCGACATGAATTTCCGCAAAGAGTGTTTCAGGAAGCGCTCCGGAACGAAGAGCTTATGAATACGATACGAACTCTCTTCCATTACGATTTGTCCCTGAAAAAAACGGCTGAAGAGATGCATATTCATATCAATACGCTCCGCTATCGCCTGTCAAAGGCTGAACAGCTGACGGGTTTAAGTTTTCAGCGTACAGAGGACATCGTCACGATGTATGTCGCGCTTTACTTTTTAGGTCAAGATACAAAATAGAGAGAGTTTCAGTTTCATTTTTTGTATGTCCCTACATGGAAAGCTTTGCTTTTTTTCTTTTACAATAGATTGAAAGCGTTTTTTGATAGGGGGATGGGTGAACATGATCACCAAAGATGTAAAAGAACAGCTGATCCAAATCGTCGGACCGGAAAACTATGATGACTCGAAAGCCGGCCGTCTCGTGTATTCATATGACGCGACACCGCAATTTCAGTCTATGCCGGATGCAGTGATTGCGCCGAGAGATGCACATGAAGTATCACGTATTTTAAACATTTGCAGTGAGCACCGTGTACCGATTGTTCCGAGAGGATCGGGGACAAACCTGTGCGGGGGCACGTGCCCTACTGAAGGCGGGCTTGTTCTTCTCTTTAAGCATATGAATCAGATTCTTGAGATTGATGAAGAAAATTTGACGGCCACAGTCCAGCCTGGCGTTATTACCTTGGATATAATTCGTGCGGTTGAAAGCAAGGGGTTGTTCTATCCGCCTGATCCGAGTTCTATGAAAATATCAACCATCGGAGGAAACATCAACGAAAATTCCGGCGGTCTCCGCGGCTTAAAATACGGCGTCACCCGTGACTACGTCATCGGGCTGGAGGTTGTTTTGGCAAACGGAGATATGATCCGCACTGGGGGAAAACTTGCAAAGGATGTAGCCGGGTATGATCTCACGCGCCTTTTTGTCGGCTCAGAAGGGACACTCGGCATTGTGACAGAAGCGATTCTCAAACTCGTGCCGAAGCCAGAAACAAAGAAGACGCTGCTCGCCCTTTATGAAAATATTGATGCCGCTGCTCAAACAGTGTCAGCCATTATTGCCGAAAAAATTATACCGGCTACACTTGAATTTCTCGATCAGCCTACCCTTTTGGTGATTGAGGATTATGCCAAGATCGGCCTTCCGACAAATGCGAAAGCGGTTCTTTTGATCGAACAGGACGGGACAGCTGAGACCGTGGCTCGTGACACGGAAAAAATTGAGGCAATTTGCAAAAAAGGCGCTGCCGTCTCCGTTCAAACTGCACAAACAGATGAGGAAGCATTCGCCCTCACTGAAGCCCGGCGTTCAGCGCTTTCTGCACTTGCCCGTTTAAAGCCGACCACCATTTTGGAGGATGCGACTGTACCGCGGTCAGAAATCGCAAATATGGTAAAAGCCATTAATGACATTGCCGCGAAATACGATATTTCGATCTGCACCTTTGGCCATGCCGGGGATGGAAACCTTCATCCGACATGCACGACAGACATAAGAAATAAAGATGAAATGGAGCGAGTCGAACAGGCTTTTGCCGAGATTTTTGAAAAAGCGATTGAGCTTGGCGGCACGATTACCGGGGAGCACGGAGTCGGTGCCATGAAAGCGCCTTACTTGGAAATGAAGCTGAAAAAAGAAGGCATCGCCGCAATGAAAGCAATGAAAGCGGCATTTGATCCAAAAAATATCTTAAACCCGGGCAAAGTGTTTGCGAAAGATGCCGGAAAACGTGTGGTGACGGAAAGATGACAACAGAAAAAGAAATGAAACAGATCCAACATGAGTTTAAAGAGCGTATGGATGAAAGCGAACTTTTGAATTGTATGCGCTGCGGTTTCTGTCTGCCTTCTTGCCCAACCTATATCGAATCCGGTTTTCAGGAATCTCACTCGCCGCGCGGGCGAATCGCCTTAATGAAAGCAGTCGCCGACGGTGTGATTGAACCGGATGAAGATGTCGAGCGTTCACTGTCTCTTTGCCTCGGCTGCCGCGCGTGTGAACCGGTATGCCCATCAGGCGTTAAATACGGACAGCTGCTGGAGGAAGCAAGAGATATTATCCACCAAAATAAAAAACACTCGCTCAGCGCGCGTGTTATGAGAAAAGCGGCTTTTCAGGAGCTCTTTCCGCATCAAAACCGCATGCGTTCGGCTGTGAGTCTCATTGGGTTGTACCAGCGGTCAGGGCTGCAGACGGCTGTGCGAAAAACCGGCATGCTCCGCATTCTGCCTGAGCATTTGCGCACGATGGAAGCCGTTCTTCCGGATGTGCCTAAACGTGAAGAAATGAAGCATCGGCCGCGTTTACTGCCGGCGGTCGGCCCAGCTAAAAAAAGGGTTGCTTTTTTTTCAGGCTGTTTAATGGATACGATGTTTTTGCCGACAAACAATGCCACGCTGAAACTGCTGCAGCTGGCAGGCTGTGAAATTGTCATCCCGCCTGAGCAGGCATGCTGCGGCGCACTGCATGGACACAGTGGCGAAAAAAATACGGGAAAAGAGCTTGCGAAACAAAACATCGCCGTGTTTGAAGCGCTAGACGTAGATGCTGTCATTACAAACGCGGGCGGATGCGGAGCCTTTCTCACTGAATACGGCCATTTGCTGAAGGATGATCCCGAGTGGTCGGAGCGGGCTGTTTCATTTGTGCAGAAGCTAAAAGATTTTTCATCGGTTTTGATTGAGCTTGATTTTCACCAAAAAGACTTGGAGCTTGAAACACCTAAGCTGATTACCTATCAAGATTCATGCCACCTGAGAAATGTAATGCATACATCTTCGGAGCCCAGAAAGCTTCTTCAAAGCATCAAGGGAGCTGAATTCAAAGAAATGGATAAAGCGGACAGCTGCTGCGGATCAGCGGGAATTTACAATATTGTTGAAGCAGACATGTCAATGAAAATACTGGACAGTAAAATGGCTGCTGTCAAAGCAACTGAAGCAGCGGTCATTGTAACCGCCAATCCAGGATGTCTTTTGCAGATGAAGCTCGGCATTGAACGAGAGGGGTTAAACGGCAGGGTCCGAGCTGTTCACCTTGCTGATTTGCTATTGGAAGCCGCCGGATCGCTAACATCATAAGAAAGCCCAAAACAATTTCTGTTTTGGGCTTTGTGCTTTATTCCATCGGACTGCAAATTTCAATATAATGTCCATCAGGATCGGCGATATAAGCGACCGTCTGTCCCCATGGCTTCACTTTAGGCTCCCCGATAATGGTTATGCCGTGTTCTCTTACTTTTTTGATGACCGCTTCTACACTTTCAGTGACAAACCCGATTTCAAATGTTTGTGAAGAAACGGGTGTTTCCGGTATATCTAACGGCGTCATTTCCTTGACACTTTCTCGTGTATTGAGCGCCAAAATGGTGGAGCCGGTATCAAACTCTACATATGTGCCGTGTTCCGCGCGGATCGGCAGCCCCAAAATATGCTGATAAAAATGAATCGAGCGCTGGCTGTCCGATACATACAGGATGATATACTTCATTGATAAATTCATTTCTTTTCCTCCTTAAGGTTTCCATTTTTCCTTTTATCCCGGTATAGAGGCTTCCATTCTTAAGCTGGGATCTCTCCACATCTGCGCCCATTTTTTCACTGCCGCCACGATAATGATGAAGCCTAACAGCAGCATGATGATAGACAAAACGCCATTCAGGACACTGTAACCCGCAGCGTCTGGATTGAGATACACATAGCGCACCATCCAATAGCCCGCGTAATTCACAGTCACATATAAATAGGCGAGCGGAATGAGGCAGGTGAGGATGTAACGGCGTTTGTCGGCGATTTTCAGCACAATGGTTGCTCCGATAATCAGACCCACTGAAGCCATCAGCTGATTGGAAACGCCAAACAGCGCCCAAATGGATCCGATATCACCTGAGTAAAGCAAATAGCCCCACATAAAGCAGGCAAGCGCACTGGCAAATACAGATCCGGGAATCCAGTCCGTTTTCTTCAGCGGCTTATACGCCTCTCCGAAGAAGTCCTGAATCAAATAGCGTGCCACACGCGTGCCGGCGTCGATTGCCGTTAAAATAAACACCGCTTCAAACATAATGACAAATTGGAAAAAGTATGAGGCCAGATGGCTGAAAAACGGAATTCCGGTAAAAATATAAGTCATTCCTACCGCAAGCGTGACGGCTCCCCCTGTTCTGCCTTCTAAGTCCAAACCGATTTCCCTGCTCAGTTCAGGCAAATGCACAACATCCATGCCGAGCGTACGGAAAACCTCAGGCGTGCTGTTGATCGCAAAGTAATCTGCAGGCTGCAAAGCAGTCGCCGCAATCAGCGCCATAATGCCGACAAGGCACTCAACAAGCATTGCACCGAAAGCAACCGGCTTCATATCACTCCATTTATTAAGCATTTTCGGCGTGGTGCCGGAACCGACAAAGGCATGGAACCCCGAGATCGCGCCGCAGGCTATTGTAATCGAGATGAATGGCCAGACAGGACCCGTAAGCACAGGCCCGCCGCCTTTTACAAACTCCGTAAAAGCCGGAAATGGAATGGACGGATTCACGACAAACACACCCGCAATTAAAGCGATAAACACACCGATTTTCATAAAACTGCTTAAATAATCGCGCGGTGCGAGCAGCAGCCAGACCGGCAGCGCCGCTGCAAAAAAAGCGTAAATCGGCAACGCGATTGCAAGCGTTTTCGTATCAAGGGTTAACAGATCACCAAATGCGGTAGTCTGCACCCAAGGCCCGATAAACACTCCGGCCATTAAAAATAGAAAACCGATAGAAGACGCCAGCTTTAAATTCCCTGTTTTCTTATAAAACAAGCCGACACCCATCGCAATCGGAATCGTAATCCCTACAGCAAATGTCCCCCACGGATTCCGTTCAAGCGCGTGCAGCACAACCATCGACAGGCCTGCCATCGTAATGGTAATAATAAACAGCATGGACAGTCCCGTACAAAAGCCGGCAACAGGACCAAGCTCATCCTTCGCCACTTCCGACAGCGACTTTCCGTTTTGACGCATTGACGCGAACAGCACAACAATATCATGGACGGCTCCCCCTATCACCGCCCCGATTAACAGCCATAATAATCCCGGCAAATAACCGAACTGCGCCGCGAGAATCGGTCCGACCAGCGGCCCGGCCGCCGCAATGGCCGCGAAATGATGACCGAATGAGACCCATTTATTCGTAGGCACATAGTCTTTTCCATCCTCAAGCGCATGTGCAGGCGTTGGCTTTTCATCATTCACTTTGAGAACCTTCACCATCATAAATGTTCCGTATAAACGATAGGCGATAGCCAATATACACATTGACGCTATCACAATTGTAACCGCATTCATTTCTCCCCAACCCCTTTGCTGTTTTTCATAAATATATCATAATTTCAGAGCAAAAAGCGGTCATTTTTTCCTATTCAAAAAAGCCGGCTGGAGTGGGCCGGCTTGAGGCAGTTAGTTTAGTTCAATGTCTCCAGAGGTTGTACGAACTTTTAAATGGTTAGAGGGGCTATTACCTACATAACCTACAACACGGTGCTCTGTCTTTTCTTTATACAGGATGTGGTCGAGATTGACCGCAGCATCACCTGAGTCAGCCTGAAAATCCACTGCCAAAGATGCAGGTTCTTTCTGATACCCTACTGACACACTTCCGCTCGTAGTGACGATGTCGACCTCTTCGTTCTGATGATCCTGAAGAAGATCAATATCCCCGGAAGTTGTCTTATAGTTCACCTTTTCAGCTGTTGTGTGGCTGCTTTTTATTGATCCGCTTGTTGTCTTTACCTCACCTTGGCCGAATGAATTTTGATCAGCTTGAACATCTCCGCTCGTTGTTTTTAGCGTCAGCTCGTTTTCGATGCGTGTATGCTTCAGCTCAATATTTCCTGATGTAGAGTCAGCAGCTGATTGATCCGTTTGCGCATTTTCTATCAGAATATCACCAGAGGTTGTCGTTACGGTTATCTCATCATACTTCTTTTTCGGAATCGTGATTGTGATTTTCATATCCTTTTCGCTGCCCCACGGTATAAAAGAGATGATATTCTCGCGTGCTATTTGATTGATTGTTAATGATTTGCCATCTTGGGTCACATCGAACAGCTTTTTGCTTTTATCACTGACTTGTCCTTCAGCAGCTACCTGAATATCATCCGTTTGCCCGCTTTTGACCTCTGCATTCATCGAGCTCGTTGCTACCTCAATTTTTTTAATATCTGCAGGATCATAAGTTTCGGCAGCTTTCACCTCTTCATTTGTAAAATCCGAGGCAGCTGCAGAGATGACAGCTCCGATTACCCCGACTGCAAATACTGCGATCAATCCTATTATGATTTTTTTCATGTCTGCGCCCCCGTCACCAGCTTTAAATTATATCTGATATATCGTAAACTCACGCTATACAGCAGCTTTCCTATATGCCACAGCCCTATACAAGATAGCAGTCCCAGACTGCCAAACATGAGTGATAAAAAGAACTCCAGCATCATGTGCGTATTCATTTGAAACATCACCATGCCGACAAACATAATTGGTGATACAGAGAGTGCAAGCGCTGCCCCGCAGAAACCTACGTACACTCCAAAAATGCCAATAGCTGGTCCCAGCACAAAAATCAAATTCAAGATGCTTATCGCTGCTGCTGAACATGCCATCTGGAAGAGGTTCTTCTTAGGGCGCTGCACTGCTGGAGCAGTTTCCGTCACATCTGGCACCAATTCCTTTGCAATTTGTTTTGGGGAGCCGAGTTCCCTGATAATGTTCGCTTCCGGCCTGCCTTCTTTCATCCCTTCGGTAATATGTTCCTCAAAATCAAATAAGATCTCATTCCGCTCTTCTTCAGAAAGCGGCTTTAACGCTTTACTTAACTCCTGTAAAAACTGTTCTTGGTTCATCGTTCTCCTCCCCTTGCCGCATCAATGATTTGGTTGACGGATGCTGTGAACTGATCCCATTCTGCCAGCAGCAATTTCATTCGCATGACACCAAGCTTTGACAACGTGTAATATTTTCTGGCAGGCCCTTCGGAAGACGGAGCCATATATGTTTCTAAATACTCCTCTTTCGTCAGTCTTCTTAGAAGAGGATATAAGGTGCCTTCAGCAATAGCCATATACCGGGAAATGTTTTGAGACAGCTCATATCCGTATTGGTCTTTTTCAGCAATACATACAAGCACACATAACTCTAATGCTCCCTTTTTAAATTGAGCATTCATGATCAAATCCTCCCTGCGGCCCGTAATTTTGTTTATATTTTCCACCATCCCTCACATGGTAACATCCACTACTGAACATTACAAGGTACTGAATCATATTTACTAAGAAAAAATAAAAAACCGGAGACAGATCTCCGGCTCATGTTGCTATTATGATTGTTTTTGCAGACGGATCACATTCCATGAAAGCGGCGTGAAATGTGCAGTTAAGCCGTTTTCACTAACAGACGATGTTCCGTTGGAATGCGGGACGACATTTTTTCTGTTATGCTGGTTTGTCGCTTTGATGTCCTGATGCTCAAGTACGATGTGCTCTGCGATTTGATACGATTCAAAGCCTCTGAGGGAAATTTCAGTTTCCATTTGATCTTCAGCTTTGTTCACCGCAAAAATCGTCAGTGTTTCTTCCTCTTCAGAATATACGACAGCGGCGTCAACATACGGCACATCAGTAAAATCAGAGCAGTCATACTTCGGTGAAGAAATAAGCGGTTGCAGCGACTCTCCTCTGCCGTAGACAGAAGCATGCATGTACGGATAGAAAATCGGCTGCCTCCATGCTTCTCCGCCTTTTTCCGTCATGATTGGCGCGATGACATTTACAAGCTGTGCAAGACACGCGATTTTCACACGGTCTGCGTGCTGCAGCATCGTAATGAGCAATGAGCCCACCAATAAGGCATCTTCAAAGTTATAAATATCTTCTAAAATAGGCCGCGCAGTAATCCACGGTTCTACTTTTTTATCAGCTTCATTTGAGTGATACCATACGTTCCATTCGTCCAGAGAGAGATTGATTGTTTTCTTGCTGCGTGTTTTTGCTTTTACATAATCACAGGTTGCAGCAACAGATTTAATAAAATGATCGAGATCCATGGAACGAGCCAGATAGTTTGGCAGATTGTTATCCCGGTTTCCGTAATACGTATGGAGAGAAATATAGTCGACATGCTCGTACGTATGCTCCAGCACCTTTGCTTCCCAATCGATAAACGTCGGCATGCCGCTGTTTGAGCTGCCGCAGGCAACAAGTTCAATTGATGGGTCAACCCATTTCATGACCTTTGCCGTCTCCGCTGCAAGCCGTCCGTATTCGTCAGCTGTTTTGTGGCCGATCTGCCACGGGCCATCCATTTCGTTACCCAGGCACCACGTTTTGATGCCGTACGGCTGCTCATAGCCATGTGATCTTCTCAAATCACTCCAGTAAGAGCCTTTCGGATGGTTGCAGTATTCTACGAGATTACGGGCAGCATCTATCCCTCTCGTGCCGAGGTTAACAGCCATATTGACTTCTGTGTTCACCTTTTTTGCCCAAGTTAAAAATTCATTCGTTCCCACTTCATTGGTTTCTGTCGTTTGCCATGCCAAGTCAAGGCGTCTCGGGCGGTTCTCAACAGGTCCGACGCCGTCCTCCCAATTATACCCTGATAAAAAGTTTCCGCCCGGATAGCGGATGATCGGAACCTGCAATTCCTTGATTAACGCCTGAACATCCTTGCGAAACCCGTTTTCATCAGCCTGAGGATGATCAGGTTCATATATGCCTTCGTATACAGCACGCCCCATATGCTCGATGAACGACCCGTAAATCCGTTTGTCGACTTCACCAATTTTATATTCTTTGTCCACAATCACTCTCGCTTTTTTCATTATACGTTTCCTCCTTCATTATCCTTTGACTCCGCCTACTGTCAGGCCGGAGATAAAGTACTTTTGGAAAAACAAGAAAATGATAATCACCGGCAAAATGGCAAATACTGAGCCGGATATGAGCATGTCATAGTTGTTTCCGTAAGGGCTAAGCAAGCTGGACAGCCCGATTGGAAGCGTAAACATTTCTTTCGACCGAAGCACAATCAAGGGCCATAAGAAGTTGTTCCAGCTGTTTAAAGACTGGAGAATAATCATCGCTCCGAATGCCGGTTTCATCAGAGGCGCCATAATTCTGAAAAAAATGCCAAATTCCGTACATCCGTCCATCCTTGCTGAATCCAGCAGATCTTTCGGAAGGCCGAGTGCATATTGCCGGAAAAAGAAAACAGCTACCGGCGAAACGATAAACGGCAAAATGACACCCGTATACGAATCGATCAAATGCAGTCCGACTGTAAGCTTAAACAACGGGAGCATCATCACTTCCAGCGGAACCATCATAATAATCAGCACAAGAACAAAGATGATATTTCTGCCTTTAAATTCATAAACCGCTAGCCCGTATCCGATCATCGACGAGAAAAACAGAGTAAGCACTGTCGTTAATAGACAGAGCACAAGGCTGTTAAAAAACCATTTAAAATAAATGCTGCCGCCGTTAAACAAAAATGTATAGTTATCAAGACTCATCACTTTTGGATCAATGTCAACATTCAGCCCCACCCGCAAAAGCTCAGATGACGGCTTTAATGATCCTAAAAGCAGACAGAAAATCGGGAAAATATACAACAGGCTCAGCATGATAAAAAATAAAGTAAGCGCGATTCTGTACACCCGAAACTGAGGACTGTGCTGCAACATTTACCCCTCCCCCTTAAACGAGCCTGACAGTTTTAATGAAATCAGGCTGACAACAAGTATGACAATCAAAAGGACAATGCCGATGGCCGCCCCGTATCCCATTTCATTGTAAGCAAGGCCCTGCTGATACAAATATCCGACAAGCGTCAGGCCGATATTACCCGGGGAATTATTTTGCCAAAGGACGTAGCTTTCCTCAAACATCCTGAACCCTCCAATGATGCTGATGGTTAAAACATAGACGGATACAGGCTTCAGAAACGGCAGCGTAATGTGCATAAATTTTTTCATCGTATTTGCTCCGTCAATATCAGCGGCTTCGTACAGCTCTTTCGGCACATTTTGCAGTCCGGCCAAAAAGTAAAGGATGTTAATTCCCATCCATCTCCACGAAGCAAGCAGCACCATCAAAAACATGCCGGTATGTTCATTGTTCATCCAGTTCTGCGGTGAAAAGCCGAGTTTCAATAAAATCGAATTGGCTAAAGATGTTTCCATCTCTCCAAAAATCAGCCGGAAAATGATTCCAGCCACAATGGTAGAAGTCAGTGCAGGTATAAATAACGCTGATTTGAAAATGTTTCTGAATTTGACCAGTTTCGAATTCAAGAATATGGCCAACAGCAATGGAACTGGAATCAGCACAATCAGCGTCCAAAACGTATATTCCAGCGTATTAAAAAGGGCGGTATAAAACGTCGGGTTGTTAAGAGCGGTGTAATTGGATAACCCGACAAACGTCACCTCTCCAGGCAATATTCTTTGAAAGCTCATGATGAAGACACTAATGATGGGGTATAGAAAAAAAACAAGAAAGGATAAAACAAATGGCGCTGTAAACAGATAAGGCGCCGCTTTTTTCGAATAAAAAATACCTCGCCAGCCTGATTCTTTCGCAGCCGAAGGAACGGGATGAGCCGTTCCCGTTTTCACAGGTTTCATGAGAACCTCCCCGCTTTCACTTTTTGAATGGGATTCTATTTCTGTTTCAGTTCACCTGCCGCTCTGTCCAAGGCTTGTTTTGGCGTCTTTTGCTGAGATTTGAGCGCGTCGAATAATACGCTTCTGTTGACAAGGTCTGAAGCCTTGGCAAAATCCTCATGTAAATAAATCGGATTGATTTCATCCTTGATATCGAGCAGCACAGAAAAAATGCCTGTTCCGTTTTGGAAGTAATCCGTGTATTGGTTTTTCTCTTTCAATTCCTTGGAGCTCCAGACATCCCAGCGAAGCGGATCGAACCCGAGCACACTCCAAAGCTTTTTGTTTCCTTCTTCAGAACCCTTCGCAAAGGCGAGAAACTCTTTCGCTAATTCGACATGTTTGGCCTGCTTTGGCACAACGGTGGCTGTGCCGCCCAAACCTGCTGAACGGTCGCCTCCTTCTTTCCATGCCGGAAGCGGCCGAATGGCAATCTTCCCTTTCAGATCAGGCATATAATCTATGAATCTTCCCATATACCAAATCGGCATCAGAACAGAAGCCGCTCCGCCTTGGTTCATAAAACCGTAATATTCTTCACTGTGATGCCCGCCGCCTGGTGCAGCGATCATTGTTTTATCATTAATCAGGTCTTTTAAATACTGAAGCGTTTTTACGTTGGTGTCATTATTCAGGATCAGCTTTCCGTTTTTATCAAAATACCCTGAGTTTTGCTGTGAAATCATAGATAAAAATGTTGCTGAATCATTTGTTTCCACTGTTCCCATTGGCTTTCCGGTCGCTTTGCGCACTTTCTGTCCGGCTTTGCGGTAATCATCCCATGTTTTCATATCATCCGGGTTGATACCGGCTTTTTTCATAATATCCATGTTATAGAACATAACTGTCGTTCCTACATGAGTATCCAGCCCGTATAGCTTGCCGTTTTTGCTGTACAGCGTAAGACGCGCCTCTACGAATTTATCCCGGTCCTTTTCAATAAGCGGGGACAAATCGGCAAGCGGCACATCGGTGCCCTTCAGAAAGTTTGAAAACCGCGCCAATTCTACATCTGCAATGTCAGGCACGCCTTCCCCGGCGATTAAGGAAATCGACAGATTATCGTGCATTTGGCCATACGGATAGACGACCGTATTCAGTTTAATTTGACGGTCAGGATATTTCTTGTTCCACTCTTTCACCATTTCCACATAAAACTGCTCATGAAGTCCGTTAAATGTCCAAAAAGTCAGCTCCGTTTCACCCGGCTTACCGGATGACCGTTCCGCTGAACACCCAGCGATAAATAATGTCAAAACCATCATGAGCGCAAGAAAACAGACAGTCATCTTTTTCATCTATGTTACCCCTTCCATTCGAGGTGCGGGCTATTCATAAAGACCATGATTGACAAGCGTTTTGTTTTCATTGATGAGCCTTAATCCGGTGCAGCGGTCTCTTAAGGTGTGTGCGTGTCTGAAGGCATTTTTGACGGAATCCTGCCCGACACCGATTTCGTCAAAATACGCAGGGCCTCCGGCAGATTTCAGCCAGCCGGCCAGCTTTTTTCCTTCCGGCAGCGTTTCATAAGCCGATTGAATGACTTCCCGCTGACGCGGAGAAAATTCGTTCAGCCCTTCGGCTTGGATCAGCTTTCTGTACGTGTCAGTCAATAAAACGGCCGCACAGCCCACTTTTGCCCCATGGAGAATCTGAGGCCGTTTTTTCTCCATTAATTCCATCTCAATCCAATGGGAAATATGATGCTCCCCTCCTGAAGCAGGACGGGAATGATCCAAAGCCAGCATGACAAGTCCTGATACAATCAAGGACTCCATCAGGACCCGGATGCCCGTTTCCGTTTTCATCGCAATGTCTTCAGCATGTTCGATACAGGCATCAAGTGCTTCTTGTACGAGCTTTGCGCCTGTTGATGAATATGGCTCACCAGCGAGATGATGAGAAATGTTCCAATCAGCCAGAGACGTCATTTTGCCTAGCATATCCCCAAATCCAGCCGCCACCATAGGCTGCGGCGCCGATTTTAAGATGTCAAGATCAGCGAACAGCGCGGACGGGGCCTTCGTTTGGATGGTGGTTTTCGTACCGTATAAAATAATGGGCGCACCGGCTGATGTAAATCCGTCAACGGATGGGGCGGTCGGATAAGAAATAAACGGCAGCCCCCTCTGGAAGGCGGCAAAACGCACAATATCATGGATAGTCCCCGAACCGACTGCGATCATGATATCTGTTGATTTTTTCGTATGGACCAGCACATGAATGAGTGACCGTTCATCTGCCGCCACATCTCCCGCTTCATTTTCCGGAATGATCAGACACTCCGCCTGAAGCCCTTCCTTTATCAAGCGGTCTTCTAACTCGATCCCCGCTATACGGTGCGTATTCCGATCACAGACAAGGACGATACGCTGATCATTCTTTCTTTTTACATAATCCAACAACCGATCGGCTGCTTGTTTTTCTAGAATAATTTCTTCTACTTCTACAGGAAATGTCATCTCCCCCGCGTGTTCAAAAGCACGCTGAACGTCAGCTGCGATATGATTCATAGCAGAATCCCCTCCTCAGCCAGTTTGGTTACATCCTTAATCGACTCCAGTACATAATCCGGCGTATACAAACGCTGTTCACCCGGTTTCGCTGAACCAGTCAGCACTAAAGCGCTCTTCATGCCATACAGCTTTCCCGTTGCGATATCAGATTCAATGCTGTCCCCTATAATCATACATTCATGTGCAGAAAGCCCCAGCGCAGTACAGGCAGCCTCCGCCATCAGCCACGACGGCTTTCCGACGACAAGCTCCGTCTTCGCCTGAGCAGAAGCTTCTATCGCCCCAATCATTCCAGCGACGTCGATGGCATTCCCGTCCTCATTAGGAAAATAGCGGTCTTTGTTCGTGGCAATTATACGAGCGCCTGCGGCGGCCGCTTTAAAGGCTTGATTCAAGTCTTCGTAGGTGAGTGTTTCATGAAGCGAGATGACAAGCCAATCCGCCTCCTTCGGTTCATCTGCTGTCTGGACGCCTGCCAGCCTCAGTTCGTCAATCAAGCCCTGTTCTCCAAGCACCCATACCTTTGAAAAACGATAGTTCCTTTTTAAAAAGGCTGCTGTCACACTTGATGACAGGACAATTTCGTTTACATCTGCATCTATTCCGGCACCAAGCAGTTTTTTTCTGCACATGGCACGGGAGATATTTCCCCGGTTGCTCAAAAAGACGATTTTCTTTCCCATATTTCGAAGTGTACTGATGGCTTCTCTTGCTCCATCGATCAGTTCGTTTCCTCTGAATACGGTACCGTCCAAGTCAATCAGAAAACCGGCCGGTGATACTGCGGGATTATGACTGGCCATAATACGCATTTGCTCCGTGTTTTCGATAAAAGTGCTTTTCGTGGAGAACAGTATTGATCGGGTTGACATTCTTGTTCAGCATCATAGAGTGATACGCCATTTCCGCAACCGTTTCTAACACCACCGCGTTATGAATGGCGTTTAAGGCATCTGTGCCCCAGCAGAACGGGCCGTGGTTATTAACGAGCACGCCCGGCACCTGCTCGTATTTATGATGCTGAAAGGTCTCCGCGATCACTTTGCCTGTATTCAGTTCGTAGTCATGAATGATTTCTTCATCGTACATTTCACGTGTACACGGAATCGCACTGTCGAAATAATCGGCATGTGTCGTGCCTAAAGGGGGTATGTCCCTTCCGGCTTGCGCCCAGCTTGTCGCCCATTGAGAATGGGTATGGACAATCCCGCCGATATTTGGAAACGCGTTATACAAATAAACATGAGTGGGTGTATCAGAAGAAGGTTTGAGCGAGCCTTCTACGACCTCACCTTCCAAATTCAAAACAACCAAGTCATCGGCTGTCAGCTCGCTGTATTCGACTCCGCTCGGTTTAATGACGATTAACTCTTTTTCACGGTCAATACCGCTCACATTTCCCCACGTAAAGGTCACCAGCTGATGCTCTTGAAGCTTCAGGTTGGCAGCCAGCACCTCTTTTTTTAACGTTTCAAGCATGCTCATCACCCTTTATGAATTCTTTTGTGCGGCAGATGAAAATTGAAGATTTTTTATCGTTTTCAGACGCTTCATGACATGATTCTCTTTTCCGAAATATTGAACAAGCTCTTTATATTCAGCGTATAGCTTTTCATATACGGCGGCATGCTCAGCATTTGGCGTATATGAATTATCTTTCAGTTTCCCCATGTACGCCGCTGCCTCTGTGACATCATCATAGCCGCCGTTTTCTTTACCGGCCGCAAGCGCGCCGAAAATGGCAGATCCTAAGGCAGGGGCTTGCGGTGAACCTGAGATTTTAATATCCATGTTTGTGACATCCGCATAAATCTGCATGACAAACGGGTTTTTCTCAGCAATACCGCCAGCTGCGTAAAGTTCTTCAATTGGCACTCCGCTTTCTCTAAATGTTTCAATAATCATCCTTGTGCCGTATGCTGTTGCTTCAACTAACGCACGGTAAAGCTCTTCGGGTTTCGTCAGCAGCGTCATGCCAAGCAGCATCCCCGTTAGATCAGCATCAACAAGGGTTGAACGGTTTCCATTCCACCAATCCAGGGCAAGGAGGCCGCTCTCCCCCGGTGCTTGCATGTTTGCCTTCTCGCTCAGCAGCTCGTGAATGCTGACATTTTTTTTCTCCGCTTCGTCTTTATAGGCTTGCGGGACACACGTTTTCACGAACCATTCAAAATGATCGCCCACACAGGACTGTCCGGCTTCATACCCCGCAAATCCCGGAAGGATGCCGTTGTCCACAACCCCGCACATGCCGGGCACAATGTTTACCTCGTCTCCTAAGAGTACGTGGCATGTTGAGGTTCCCATAATCATCAGCATTTTTCCTGGTTCTGTGATACCGACAGCCGGAACAGAAACATGAGCGTCAACATTCGCAACAGCAACTGCTGTGCCCGGAAGGAGACCGGTCAGCTGTGCCATTTTTTCCGTCAGCCCGCCTGCTTTTTCCCCTACTGAGTGAATCGATCCCGCTAACTTATCTTTTGTAATCGTTTTCATTGCAGGGTGAAGTTTTTCAAAGAAATTCTCTGAAGGATATCCCGCTTTTTCACTCCAAATCGCTTTATAACCAGCTGTGCAGTTGCTTCGCTTCAGCGAGCCGCACAGCTGATACACGATCCAGTCAGCTGCTTCGATCATCCGATCAGCTGCTTCATAAATGTGCGGCGCTTCTTCGGCAATCTGCATCACCTTCGGAATCATCCATTCTGATGAAATCTTTCCTCCGTAGCGCTGTAAAAAAGCTTCTCCTTCTTCTTCGGCGATTTGATTGAGCCGATCAGCATGCTTTTGGGCGGCATGATGCTTCCAAAGCTTCACATAGCTGTGCGGCTCCTCTTCAAATTCCGGCAGCATACATAATGGCTGTCCTTCACTGTCGACAGGCAAGATCGTACATGCCGTAAAATCAATTCCGATCCCGATGATCTCTTTTGGATCAACACCAGTCTGTTCAAGTAATGATGGAATCGTTGTTTCCAAGACTTCCAGATAATCTGCCGGATGCTGAAGCGCCCAGTCCCGCGGCAGCTTTTGACCCGTTTTGGGAAGGACGGTATCAATGACGGCGTGTGGATATTCTTTGACAGCCGCCGCCAGCTCTTCTCCAGTTTTGACGTGAACGAGCACCGCTCTTCCTGATAATGTTCCGAAATCAACACCTATTGTGTAAGCCAAGTGACATCCTCCTCTCTACTTTTGAAGCCTGTAAAGCGCCTCGTTCCATTTCAATTCATGTTTCAGCTTGTGAATCGATGTATCGTGAGAAATCAAGATACTTTCAACCCCCGCCATTTCCGCCCAATCCATCAATTGCTCCGCTGTCAATTCGTAAGACAAGCAGGTATGGTGTGCGCCGCCGGCTAAAATCCATGCCTCTGCCGCTGTTTTTAATGAAGGCTCAGGCTTCCAGAGAACGCGGGCGACAGGCAGATTCGGCATATCTTTCTCGATTTCCTGTCCGTTTACCTCATTGAGCACGAGACGGAAACGCCCTCCGATATCAACCAGACTCGCTTGAATGGCTGATCCGCTGATGCCATTGAATACAAACCGCGCCGGGTCATCCTTGCCTCCGATAGACAGCGGATGTACTTCAATTTTCGGCTGATCCAAAGCAACTGTCGGGCACACCTCAAGCATGTGTGAGCCAAGAATCTTTTCATTTCCAGGTTCAAAATGGTACGTATAGTCTTCCATGAAGGACGTTCTTTTACCTTCAGCCATGATTTTCATCATCCGGACGAGAGCAGCCGTCTTCCAATCACCTTCTCCGGCGAACCCGTAGCCTTTTTCCATCAGCCTCTGAACGGCCAGCCCAGGCAGCTGTTTCATTCCGTGCAGCACTTCAAATGAAGTCGTAAAAGCCGTGTATCCGCCTTGTTCAAGAAAAGCGGTTAGACCAAGTTCAATTTTCGCCTGTTCTTTAATGGACGCTATCTTTGCTTCGTCTCGTTTCGTTTCCTCGCTGATGACATAAAGCTTGTCATACTCTGCATAAAGTGTTTCGACCTCATCGTCAGAAATTCCATTCATCACTTCGACAAGATCCCCGATGCCATAGCCGTCAACCTGCCAGCCGAACTGGATATGCGCTCCCACCTTGTCTCCGTCCGTTACTGCAACATGGCGCATGTTATCTCCGAATCTGGCAACCTTGATATGTCTGCTTTCATTTAACGCAGCCGCCGTATTCATCCACTGAGAAATTTCTTTCTTTACCTCTTCATCATCCCAATAGCCCGCGACAACTTTACGGCTCAGCCCCATACGGGAATTGATGTACCCGTACTCGCGGTCGCCATGTGCGGATTGGTTGCTGTTCATAAAATCCATGTCAATCGTACCCCATGGAATATCGCGATTATATTGAGTATGCAGATGCATAAGCGGTTTTTGATAAGAGGAAAGGCCTTCTATCCACATTTTTGCGGGAGAAAATGTGTGCATCCATGTAATAATACCGGCGCATGTCTCACTGTACTCCGCTTCTCTTAACAGCTGTCTGATGGTTTCCGAGGAAGTTACAACAGGTTTATGCTTAATTTTATATCTGGAAGAAATGCCGCTAAGCCCCTCACAAATGCTTTTTGCATGCTGGTCTACCAGCTGCAGCGTTTCTTCTCCGTATAGATGCTGGCTTCCTGTTACAAACCAGAATTCATAATCTCTTGTCTGAAGCATGTTGACTGCCCCTTTCTTATAAAATAAAACGCTTCCAATTCTAAATTGATAGATACGTACTAATAAACAAAAACTAGTGAATTATCATTAATTTGTACGAACAACTTCATTATAGTAATTCAGTAGGATACTGTCAATCTTTTCTTTTTAAAAAAAGCCAGGTATTCACCCGGCTTATCAGTTTAATAGGACGGCCAGCCCGAACTCCAATTCAAATCATTGATTAGTAGCTTGGGAATGCCGTTATCTTTCGCGTCATAGGCATGGCGCACAAGTATGTTTCCATTTACAATATCCTGACCTCCAGGCCCTTTCCATTGATCATTGCCGGAATCTAAGATGGTGCCCCCTCCTTCCAGCATGCTTTTTCCGCTTTTATCAAGATAAGGCCCTGTTATGCTTTTAGATCTCCCATAAGCAATTTTGTACGTACTATTTACCCCGTCACAGCATTTATCAAATGAAACCATTAAATAGTAGTAACCATTTTGATACGTGAGGGTAGGAGCCTCCAGCGCTCCGCTATTACTCGGTCTCGACGCAATGGAATAAAGCGATCCGGTAGGCTTCATCGTGTTCTTATCCAGCTTGGTCAGCTTGATTCCGCTCCAAAATGAGCCGAACGCAAGCCACGGATTGCCATCCTTGTCAAAGGTGAGTTCCGGGTCGATGGCGTTATAATTATCGGAGCTCGTCGACCGGATCACCAGGCCTTCGTCTTTCCAGCTTCCCGAGCTGATGCTTGTTGAAGAAGCAAGGCCTATGGCAGAGACATTTTTTCCGAAAGAAGAAACTGAATAATACAGCCAGTACTTTCCGTTATAATATTGAATGTCCGGTGCCCACTGGTTTTGGCCGTAATTCGGCACATAAGTGGACCACCATGATAAAGGTGTGCTGAAAATCGATTTTTGCACGGTCCAATTTTTAGCATCCGACGATTTGAGAACCCGCAATCCCCTTTCTTCCGTAAGGCCTGTTCCAAACGCGTACCACGAGCTTCCCTCTTTGATCATCGTTGGATCATGAAGCAGTTCATTAGATGCTCCCCAAAATGCAGCGGATGCCGGAGAAGCGGAAGTCAATAACAAACCCGCCGTCAGAGCAGCACTCGAAAAGTGAAAGAACCGTTTCCATGCTTTTTTCTTTTTCAATTTTTTCAAACCTCCCTTATTTTAGAAAGCGCTTACAAATTGTGAAATTGAATCCTCCTTTCCTTACAAATGAGCTGCTTCTCGTACGTGATCAGATTCAGGAATTTTTCGGTATCTCCTTTATTGTAGTCACTCCGCCAAAATTTGTACAGACAAAAAAATAGAATCCGCCTTGTGAGGCGGATTCTTCCGTATCTTTATTGGTACGTAATATCGTCAACCGTTTGCCGGTCTAACTTCTTAATGACTTCGGTGATTAATTTTACCGCGTTTTCATAATCGTCACGATGCAGCATGGCAGCGTGCGTATGAATGTATCGTGTTGCAATGGTAATGGACAGCGCCGGAACACCGTTTGCCGTCAAATGAATGGACCCGGAATCAGTTCCTCCGCCGGCGATCGCATCAAATTGATATGGAATGCCTGCTTCTTCTGCTGTATTGACAACTAAGTCACGAAGCCCTTTGTGGGAGACCATAGATGCATCGTACAGAATAATCTGCGGCCCTTCTCCCATTTTGCTTTGCGCTTCCTTCTCAGAAATCCCTGGTGTATCTCCGGCTATTCCTACATCCACACCGAAAGCAATATCAGGCTGTATCGTGTGCGCAGAAGTCTTCGCTCCTCTTAGGCCGACCTCTTCCTGTACAGTTCCAACACCATACACAACGTTTGGATGATCTGTGTCTTTTAAATTCCTCAAAACATCAATGGCGATCGCACAGCCGATACGGTTGTCCCACGCCTTTGCTAAAAGAAATTTTTCATTGTTCATGACCGTGAATTCAAAATGCGGAACGATCATATCACCTGGGAGTACGCCCCATTCCAATGCTTCCTCACGGCTTGAAGCTCCGATATCAACGAACATCTTTTTGATATCGACCGGTTTTTTTCTCGCTTCAGCAGATAAAATGTGCGGTGGCTTAGATCCGATAACACCTGTGACCTCTCCCTTTTTCGTCACGATGGTGACACGCTGAGCCAGCATGACTTGAGACCACCAGCCGCCGACAGTTTGAAAACGGATAAAGCCTTTATCGGTGATTTGTGTCACCATAAAGCCGACTTCGTCCAAATGCCCGGCAATCATAATTTTCGGGCCGTTTTCCGCACCTGTTTTTTTCGCAATTAAACTGCCAAGCCGGTCAGTTGTCACTTCATCAGCAAATGGTTCTATGTATGATTTCATCACTTGCCTTACTTCTCTTTCATTTCCCGGAATGCCTTTTGCATCAGTTAATTCCTTCAGCATGGTTAACGTTTCATCCAATTTTGCCATGATTCCAAAAACCTCCTTCATCTGTCCTGCATTATTATTATACAAAACCTGACGGTAACCATACGACTATTTCACTTAAAAAGCGGGTATATCTTTTTTAACAAACTTCTTTTAGAAAAAGTGAAACCTTTTTCTATGCTCTACGTATTACATCAGATCATCACAATGAGGGAGGTGCCTTCACACAATGTTTATCATGGTTCTCCGGATTTTATTGCTTGCTCTATTTGCTTACTGTATTTATGCCTTGGTCAAATATGTCGCAAATCCAAAGAGAAGATTGAAGCTGGCCCAATCAAAAGAACTTTTTTATATTATCGATGAACAGAACAATACCCGAAAGAACTTTCAATTGACGTATAAAGGCGTGCTTTTTGAAGGAGAAAAGCATATTCCTTCCAAGGATCATCCGTTGTTCATCCACACCATCTTTGTATGGACGGAGTCTCCTGAGAAGCTAAAAAACTTTTCCGCAAAAGATTTTGAGAATATTGAAGAAAAAGTACTGGAACGATATCCGGATTGTAAAATTGACTGGGATCTGCCCATTAAACTTGCAAAAAAAGCAGAAGAGCGGTAAACGCTTTTCTGCTTTTTTATAAATCAAACGGACTGTAATAGATGCCGATCAACACCGCTTCAATCACCAAGAGAAACGGCACACCGTATTGAAATGATGCGTGCTTCGTTTTATGTCTGAAGGTCTGCATGCCGAGCCAGACACCAAGCGCTCCAAACACGATGGCGATCAGCCACAGCCGGTTTTCAGAAATTCTCCATTTGTGGCGCTGCGCTCTTCGTTTATCTGCGCCCATCACCCAAAAACCGCACAGATTGATCAGAACTAGATATACAGCAATTATCATGTTGCCTCATCCTTTATATAAAAAAGCCGCTCTCTAAGAGCGGCTCTATATCATTATTTGTTTAATTGAGCTTTAGCAGCATCAGCAAGCTGATTGAATGCAGTAAGATCGTTTACAGCAAGATCAGCAAGCATTTTACGGTTTACTTCGATACCAGAAAGCTTAAGACCGTGCATTAAACGGCTGTAAGAAAGACCGTTCATGCGAGCAGCTGCGTTGATACGAGTGATCCAAAGCTTACGGAAATCACGTTTTTTCTGACGACGGTCACGGAAAGCATAGTTTCCAGATTTCATGACCTGCTGGTTAGCTACTTTGTATAATGTATGTTTTGAACCGAAATAACCTTTTGCTAATTTAAGAACCTTTTTACGACGCTTACGTGTAACAGTTCCGCCTTTTACTCTTGGCATTAAATTTCCCTCCTAATTGTTCCTTGTCCGATTACTTGATGTTAGCAAGCATTTGTTTGATACGTTTGAAGTCTCCTGCGCTTACAACAGCACTCTTGCGAAGCTTACGCTTTTGCTTTTGAGATTTGTTGGCGAATAAGTGACTTGTGTATGCATGAGAACGTTTTAACTTCCCAGAACCTGTCTTTTTAAAACGTTTAGCAGATCCGCGGTGAGTTTTCATTTTTGGCATGGGATTTCCTCCTTATTGCTTTTCGTTTTTCGGCGCGAGCATTAAGAACATGCTGCGGCCGTCCATTTTTGGTTTTGTTTCGACTGTCGCAACCTCAGCACATGCTTCAGAAAAACGGTCTAGTACACGCTGGCCGATTTCTTTATGAGTGATTGCGCGTCCTTTAAAGCGGATAGAAGCTTTCACTTTATCGCCTTTTTCAAGAAATTTAATCGCATTGCGCAACTTCGTGTTAAAGTCGTGCTCATCGATTGTCGGGCTTAATCTAACTTCTTTTAAGTTAATGATTTTTTGATTTTTGCGTGCTTCTTTGTCCTTTTTCTGCTGCTCGAATCTGAACTTTCCGTAGTCCATGATGCGGCAGACAGGCGGTTTTGCATTTGCTGCAACTAACACAAGGTCAAGATTTGCGCGGCCGGCTATTTCAAGTGCTTCCTGACGGGACTTGATTCCAAGCTGGTCGCCATTTTGTCCGATTAAGCGGACCTCACGTGCACGGATACCCTCATTAACCAATTGATCTTTGCTAATAATGAGCCACCTCCATAGTTTCTTCGAATTGATTCACAACTCTTTTGACTGCATTCTGCAGGCAAACAAAAAGTGCGGGCATTATAAAACACCCACACTACGAACATCTGTATCAATAAAAATGTACGGTCAACCTGCCAACTACATGAATGTGTCAATCAGGTGAGAAGCGGGTGCTTCTGCTTGTGATTTATATTCAATTCAATAACTATTCTACACAATGCCGGATGTTTAGTCAAGGATGACTTATCCGGAACAACTTTCTCATTGTAACATGGGTTATTTATGAGTGCAAGAGAGAAAAAGAAAATCTTTTATTCTTATCCAGAATGCAAGGTTCTGAACCCTCCAGCCAATCATGAAGGATTTTGTTAAAACAGCATCGGCTGAGCCAGCCAGCGGCGCTCCATGCCGATCCCTGGAAACATAACGGTTCTCGAATTTTCATTCATCTTTGCGATTTTAGCTGCCGATGCTTTCCTTTCATCACTTTTCTTTCTTTTTCCCCGACTGGCACCAGCAGGCTGGCACTGGTTTGTCTGAGCGAATCGGGTATCGTACATGTCATATTAGTATTTGATAAAGCGTACCTGCACTCATTTGACTGCTTACTTTATAGTATGTTTCGAATCGGCTGGCATGAAGATAAAGCATTTTTGTCTGAGTCTGGAAAAGATCAAAACGGCGCCACAAATGTTGAAAATGGCTGATTTGATCTTCCCGCATCCAGCCGCTGACACCCCCGCCATAAATAAAAATCAGGAGTTGCGGATGCTCTGCACCAGATTCTGTTATATGAAGATCAATATACTACCCCATCCTTCTCCTTATTTCGCAGTTTACCAAAAACCACATATAGGAAAAAATGCAAAACAAAGTGAACCTCACACTAAAAAAGCCGATATAAGAACGAGAAGGGAGTCTGACACATGAACAAACTGATACAGCTTACTCTATTTTTAACATTGATAGTAACCGGCTGCTCCAATAGCAACAGCATATCTTCAGAGCCAAAAGAAGAGACCGTTATCACAGCCGCAGCGTTTCATGAAAACAAGCTGGAGAAAGAGCTGAAAAACCTAAAACCCGTTTCATTGAAAATGGTGAATCCTCTTGCAACTGAATTAGGAAAGCTGAAGGCGAAGGAAGAAGCAGAGAAACAAAGGCAAATCGCTGCAGCGAAAAAACGTGAAAAAGAGCAGAGAGCGAAACGAAAGAAACAACAGGAGGAAGAAGCGGAACAGCAACGATTGGCACAGGCTGCAGCAGGGAGACAGCGATTAGCGGAAGCAGAAAGGCAAGCTGAGCTTGAAAGGCAGCGTCAGGCAGCACTCCAAAAACAGCAGGAAGCGGACGCCAAAAAAGAACGGCAAGCGCAGGCACAGCGTCAGCAGAATGAGGCTTCCTCATCTAACAGCCAAAATGCGCCATCTTCCCCGAGCCAGACAGATGATGCCATTCAACCGCCGGCTTCAGAGCTTCCTGATGACGACGGCTATGGTTATGAAGAACGAAAAAAGTGGCATGACGATCAAGTGGAATGGGGCATTAAACAAGGATATATCGATCCGGAAGACGCACCATAAAATAGAAAAAGCCAAGGGTTCAGCCTTGGCTTATCCTCCGATCAGCTGCACGAACACAGGAATAACCAGAACCGTTACGACCCCGACAACGACAACAGCGATACTTGCCATCGCGGCTTCGACTTCACCCATCTCGATCCCGACAGCTACACCGAGTGCGTGTCCGGACGTTCCGAGAGCCAACCCTTTCGAAATGGGATTCTTCACTTTAAATACTTTTAAGAACAAAGCGCCGAGCGCATACACAATGACGGCGTTAAAGATAACAGCAAAAGCTGTGATATCGCTGATGCCGCCAATATCTTTTGATAAAGGAAGCGCAATCGCCGTTGTTGCCGCCTGCGGAAGCATACTTTTCATCACTGCCGCATCAAGGTGAATCCCTTTTGCAAGCAAATAGACAATCGTGACAGAGCAGATAGAGCCTGCGATAATGGAGGACATAATTTGCCACCAGTATTTTTTCAGTTTATCTCTTTGTTTGTACAATGGAATGGCAAAGGCAATCGTCGCGGGTTCCAAGAAAAACTTAATGATTTCTCCCCCGTTATTATAGTCAGCGTAAGAGAAACCGCCGATTTTCAAAAATGCAATCCCTAGCACCATCGCAACAAACAATGGAGTGAAAAGGAAGAACCCTTTTGTTTTTTTAAATAAAAAGGTGCCGATGCCGAAAGCGGCCAGTGATACGACAATTCCGAAATATGGACTCATTGTGCTTTCCATTTCATGAACCTCCTGCTTCTCTTAATGATGAACAAGTTCGTTTTTCTTCTGCGGGGGCTGTACCGTTTTTGCTTTTATGTCATCAGCAGTCTTGCGTTTTCCGCTCAGTGTAAGAATAAGCTGAGAAAACAGTCCTGTTGCCCCCAATAAAATAATCGTTGCGAGAAGAATGACAAGGACGATTTGCAGGCCGTATTGCTGCATCACACCAAGAGAATTCATAACAGATATACCTGAGGGAACAAATAAAAATCCTATCAATGAGGTTAAAGACGCTCCGAGCGTTTCTACTTGGTCCAGTTTAATCACTTTAAAACATAATAGGAGAAATAATAAGACCAAACCTACAACCGACGCTGGTATAGGAATTGGGACAAAAGCGGCAATCATATTGGAAACCAGCATAATGACGGCAAAAATAAATGCTTGTGTTAAAAATCCGTACACTTTTTCAGCACTCATTTTCTTCACCTCTTTCTCTTTTGTACCCTCATTATAAATAAGAACCACTCTCTATTAAGCGCTTACATGATAACTTGCCGAATATTAAAGATGAGTTGCAGCATAAAAAGGATGAAATACAAAAAGCCGCCCCGTCAAATATGGAGCAGCTTTTTTAATTCCTTGGCATATGTCCGGCTGACCGGTATTTTCGATCCGTCTTTCATGATCAGATTATAGGTGGAATTAAACCATGGCTGTATCTCTTTGATGTACTCAGTATTAACGACAAAGCTTCGATGGACGCGGAGAAAATCAGTTTCCGGCAGTTTTTTTTCAATGACAACGAGCGTATCATTGACTGAATAAGATGCATCAAAGGTTTTTACATGGACATGGCCGTCTTCGGTTCCCGCAAAGATTATATCCTTCGTATCCACAATCACAATCGATTCGCCGACAGATAAGGCTAGTTTATGCTGGCTGGCATGGCTGATCTGTTCTGGTTCATCAATCTCCCGCTTTACCTTTTTATACTTTTTCATTGTTTGCCGAACCCTTTCTTCATCGAAAGGTTTGGTTAAGTAATCAAGAGCGTCCACTTCAAAAGCTTTAAGTGCATACTGGTCATAGGCCGTCGCAAACACAATAACCGGGGGATTCTTCATATTCTTCAATCGTTTTGCGATATCAAAACCATTCTCTCCGGATAAATCAACGTCTAAAAACAGCAAATCAGGCTTTTGATCCATCATTTGGTCAAATGCGGATTCAATATTTTCCGCTTCATTGATTTCTAATTCCTCATTTGTCCTTTTGAGCAAATAAGCCAGTTCATCTCTTGCCAGAATCTCATCATCAACTATTAACACCCTGAGCATGTTCTTCTCCCTCTTTCATTTGCTGCATAGGTACTTGAAAGGAAACCTCTGTCCCTTTATGTACCTCACTCTTGATATGTAATGCAGCCTGCTGGCCGAATAAACCGATCAGCCGCTGATTCAGATTATAAAGCGCAGTCCCTGTTCCTTCCTTAGAAGGCAGCGGTTTATTCCCCAGTTCCGGCAAGACGTCCGGCGGAATTCCGCGCCCATTGTCCGTGACCTTCATATAGACGGATGACTCGTCAGATAAGACACAAACCGTTACTTTGCACATGTCTTGTTTTTTTGGAAATGCGTGCCGTAATGCGTTTTCAACAAGCACCTGTAAGACAAACGGAGGAATCTCAATTTGCTCCAGCCTGCTGTCAATATCAAGCTCAATCTTATATTTCCCGGGAAAACGCGCCTGTTCTAATGACAGATAGGCTTGAAGATGATTCAGCTCCTTTGAAAGCGGGATCAGCAGCTGTCTTGCTCCCTGGAGATTAGAACGAAAGTACACGCTAAGCTGCAGCAAAAGCTTACGGGTTTTTTCAACATCTGTCCGGCATAAAGCAGAAATCGTATTGATGGCATTAAATAAAAAATGCGGGTTAACCTGTGCTTGAAGCGCTTTGATTTCCGCATCCTTCAGAAGCTTGCTTTGCAGCTCGGCTTCACCGAGCTCAAGCTGTGTCGAAAACAGCATGGCCAGCCCCTCGGCAAGCTCCTCCTCTACCTGACTGAGACCGGCCGGGCTTTTAAAATACATTTTTAACGTTCCGATTGTGTTGCCGTTTGATGTCAAAGGCAGTACAATCGCCGCGTGCAAAGGGCATTCCGAATGGGTGCATTCAATCTCTTCCTGTGAAGTAGCCTTCATGATGCGCCCAGTTTTAATTACCTTTTTAGACAGACCTGTGATCAGGCTTTCAGATGGGATATGATGATCCATTCCCGCGCCGACATGCGCAAGTATTTTCTCATTGTCCGTCAGAGATACCGCATCCGTTCCGGTCATCTTATGGATGATGGCCGCTACACTTTTACAAGAGCTTTCATTTAACCCTTGACGGAAAAAAGGAAGCGTCTGATCGGCAATGGTCAGCACCCTGTGCGTTTCAAGCGCCCTTGCCTGTTCTTCCTTGCGAATAATGGCTTGAATAATCGACAGGAAAATAAAGCTGCCTGTTCCGTTAATGAGGATCATCGGAATCCCGATCATGCTGACAAGCTCCCAAGCGTCATTGAACGGCTTTGCCATCAGCAAAATAATGACCATTTGCAAGGTCTCCATACCGATCCCGACGAGGGCTGCGATACGCGGTGTCGGCATTCGATAGCGCTTCGTAAAATACCTGCCGATCCATCCCGCTAGAAACCCTGCTAAAACGGATGAGACCGCACAGCTTAAAGCCGTGCTGCCGCCGAGCGAAAAACGGTGAAGGCCTGCTAATAAACCGATTCCCGCTCCTACAAACGGCCCGCCTAAAAGCCCGCCTATTTCAACGCCCAAAATACGGGTATTCGCAATAGAGCCCGACGGATCTATTGTAAACACCCAATCATTATTCACAATCATATGTTTTTGAATTTCGATGCCGGTATAATTGCTGATGATGCTGAAAAGAGAAAAAATAGAAATCAATACGGCTTTTCCTTTGTAGCCCTCCGGATTTTGAAGAGCCTGTCTGAAAAGTTTAGTGTGGGCTAGAATAAATCCCAATATAACAATAATCCCTACCCTTTCCAGCATCATGATCATTAATTGAATCATCTGTGTCACCTGTTCTTTCCCATTTCATTTTATCATTTTTTCGGTAAACCGTTTCATGGCTGACTGTTTTTTTAAAATCGTCTGAAAACATATTTCACAAGGCTTTTATCTATTGTAGAATAAACATGAGCCTTTTGGCAGAAAGAATTGAATCTGAAGCAGAGGAGAAGATCATGAAAGCCGTATTTTTTGATTTAGACGATACACTACTGTGGGATGAGAAAAGCGTCAGAACAACATTTGCAGAAACATGTTTACAGGCCGAGAAAAAATATGGTCTTGACCCTGAGGAATTCGAAGCAGCTGTTCGGGAAGCGGCGAGAGAATTGTACATGTCTTACGAGACATACCCTTATACGGTGATGATCGGCATTAACCCATTTGAAGGGCTGTGGTCAAATTTCTCCGAGCCGATCAGTGAAGGATTTCAGAAGCTGAATAAGATTGTGCCGGAGTACAGACGAAACGCATGGACAAACGGCCTGAAAGCGCTTGGTGTCGACGATCCGGCATATGGTGAATATTTGGGAGAGTTTTTTGCAGCGGAACGCCGAAAACGCCCGTTTGTTTACGATGAAACATTTGATGTGCTTGATCAATTAAAAGGAAAGTACGAGTTGTTGCTTTTGACTAACGGCGATCCGAGTCTGCAAAAGGAGAAGCTCGCCGGCGTGCCTGAGCTCGCCCCTTATTTCAATGAAATTGTCATCTCAGGCGCTTTTGGCAAAGGGAAACCTGATGCTTCTATTTTCGAGCATTGCCTGCAGCTGATGAAGATCCAGAAAGAGGATGCCATCATGATCGGCGATAACCTGAATACAGACATTTTAGGCGCTTCCAGAGCCGGTATCAAAACCGTATGGATCAACCGGACGGATAAGAAAAATGAAACAGAAGTGACGCCTGATCACATCATCAGCAGCCTTCATGATTTGTTTCCTATTTTAGAACATAAATAAAAAAGCATGATCTCTTACATGAGATCATGCTTTTTTGTATTATTTCTTCGCTTCAGCTACAGCCTTTTTCACAAAATCATCAAGTGAAATGGTTTCAGACTTCTGCTCTCCGTATTTACGGACGTTTACCGCACCGTTTTCTGCTTCTTGGTCACCGACCACAAGCATGTACGGAATTTTTTGCATTTGCGCTTCGCGGATTTTGTAGCCGATTTTTTCATCACGGCTGTCGACTTCTACACGCAGGCCTTCACGCTGCAGGCGTTCTTGTACTTGCTTCGCATAATCCAAATGCACAGCCGGAGAAACCGGGATGACTTGGAACTGAACCGGTGCAAGCCATGTTGGAAGTGCGCCTTTATGCTCTTCGATTAGGAATGCAACAAAGCGTTCCATTGTTGATACCACACCTCTGTGAATAACAACCGGACGATGCTGCTTGCCGTCTTCACCGATATATGTCAGATCAAAGCGTTCAGGCAGCAAGAAGTCCAGCTGAACAGTAGACAATGTTTCTTCCTTGCCGATCGCTGTTTTCACCTGAACATCAAGTTTAGGGCCGTAGAATGCAGCTTCGCCTTCTGCTTCGTAATAGTCATGGCCAATTTCGTCCATTGCCGCTTTCAGCATAGATTGCGCTTTGTTCCACATTTCATCGTCATCAAAGTATTTCTCTGTGTCTTCCGGATCACGATAAGACAGACGGAATGTGTAATCGTGCAAGCCGAAATCTTCATATACGTCCTGAATCAAACGAACTGTCCGGATAAACTCATCCTTAATCTGATCCGGGCGGACAAAGATGTGGGCATCATTCAGTGTCATGCCGCGCACCCGCTGAAGACCTGACAGCGCACCTGACATTTCGTAGCGGTGCATTGTGCCGAGTTCAGCGATACGAATCGGAAGCTCACGGTAGCTGTGAATATCGTTTTTATAAATCATCATATGGTGCGGGCAGTTCATCGGACGGAGCACAAGTGTTTCATTATCCATTTCCATCGGAGGGAACATGCCTTCTTGATAATGATCCCAGTGTCCTGATGTTTCATACAGCTCTTTGCTTCCAAGCACTGGTGTATAGACGTGTTCATAGCCGAGGCTGATTTCTTTATCGACAATGTAGCGCTCGATCGTGCGGCGGATTGTCGCGCCTTTTGGCAGCCAAAGCGGCAGACCTTGTCCGACTTTTTGAGAATTCGCAAACAGCTTTAATTCTTTGCCAAGTTTTCTGTGGTCACGCTCTTTTGCTTCTTCAAGCATGCGAAGATGCTCGTCAAGATCAGCTTTTTTGAAGAAAGCTGTTCCGTATACACGCTGAAGCATTTGATTATTGCTGTCACCGCGCCAATATGCACCTGCAAGGCTTAACAGCTTAAACTCTTTAATTTTTCCTGTTGATGGAACGTGTACGCCGCGGCACAGGTCAAAAAATTCGCCCTGCTCGTAAATCGATACGGTTTCTCCCTCAGGAATCGCATCCAGCAGTTCAAGCTTCAGGTCATCGCCGATTTCCGCAAAGCGGGCTTTCGCTTCTTCACGGCTGACTTCTTTTCGAACGATCGGAAGGTTCGCATTGACGATTTTTTTCATTTCTTTCTCGATTTTCGGCAGATCCTCCGGCGTAATCGCTTCTTCCATTTCTACATCATAGTAAAAACCGTTTTCGATAACCGGACCGACACCGAATTTCACGTCTTTGTAAATGCGTTTAATCGCTTGTGCCAGCAAGTGAGCCGTACTGTGGCGCATAATCTCAAGACCCTCTTCTGATCCTTCAGTAATGATTTCCACAGTGCCGTCTTCGTTGATCGGCGTTTTCAAATCGATTTCTTTTCCGTTCAGTTTTCCGGCTAATGATTTCTTTTTTAATCCCGGACTGATGGATGCCGCGATATCTTCTGTTGTTGTTCCTTTCGCAAACTCCTTGACTGCTCCATCAGGAAATGTGATTTTTACCATATCTGACATCATTGTCACTCCTTTTTTTGCATATAAAAACCCCGCCCCCTATGAAAGGGACGAGGTTGAATAAACGGAATCGTGGTTCCACCCTTTTTTCCGCAAGCCAATACACCGGCATCTGCGGCTCTAAACTCTGTAACGGGAGTTCCCGTCAGCTATTACTGTTCCTTATAAAGGGGGTTCACAGCTGAGGTTCAAAGGCGGTAAAGCGAATGGTCCTTAGCTGGGAAGCTTGCAGCCGTGACTTCCCTCTCTTTAAGCCGGTATCATTCCTTCATGTCCTTATCAGTACGTGTGTCAATCTTAATCTCCTATGTATTATAAATTGTTCGTTCCAAAAAATCAACACGATTGTATTTCCTTTTTTTCAAGCGGCAGCCTTAAGTTTACAGGCTGCCGGCACTTATCCCTCTGAGTGCTTGACCGGTGTTTCAGCGTTTGAAAACGCGTGAAGCGGAAGCATTTGCACACGCTCTTGAAATACGTTTTGAATCGTCCTTACCATCATATGCTCGGGCTGGTCTGTATAGAGAATCACCTCATCAGGCGCGATGGAGACCAGCGGCGCAAGCAAATGGGAGTCAATGTACATGGGATGATCCCGGACAAATCGCCTGTCTATGTATTTCATTTTTTCCCGTTCCGGCACATAGCGCATCTCCCACAGTGTAAATGAACCATCATGGACAATGTGCACCTTTTTGATTCGCGGCGGTTTAGCCATTACATAATCTCTGAGTGTCTGAATAAAGTTTTGGTACTCCTGCTCCATCTTATATTCGTCTATTGCCGCTTCCACAGTTTCTCTAAGCTGTTCGTAGTACTTTCCGAGGCGAAAGGTCTGAAAGGAACGAATTGAAAATACCCCGTCCTCTAAACAAATCGTTTGGAGCTCATCTAAAATACACTGCTTGCGCGGCGGCTTCATCGGTTCAAACGGAAGAACATCAGCTTCTCCTTCTATAATACTGTGTGCGAGCTGAAGGATTTGCTGCTGCTCATCCTGGTCCGTGAAACAATACGTCTCTTCAATCAACGACAGCATATGCTCGTCTTCTTTGCAATCTAAAAAAAACTTGACCATAATCGGCTCCATAAAACCCTGAATAGAGAAAGCCGGCTCAGCTTTTTCAATCCCGATTTTTCGTATGCCTTCACGGACAATGATGTTTTTCCGATCGTCCGAATGCTGAATGAGATGTAAAAAAGCGGCTGTATCATGGTCATCTTCAAAGATTATTTCAAGCATGTTTGTCCCCCCTTACGGCATCTGATACAAGTATATGGGGGATGTTTTTAAAATAGACGTAAAGGTCACCGGCAAATCTTAATTTGATTCTTGAAACAAGCTTTGCATTTTCTTTCTGAAGATAAATGGCAGCGCCATAAAAATGATATAAAATCCGAGGACGAGAAAGAAGGCGGGCAAATTGCCCGTGAAAAAGCTTGCTCCCAGCACGTTCAGCACAACGGTCCCAGGGATGATTCCCGCAGCCGTCGCCGCAAAATATGGGAGCGGCTTGACATTAGAAAGCCCTGCCGCATAGCTGACGAAGTCAAAATTAATCGGAAGAATCCGCAGAAGAAAGATATAGAAAAAACCGTTTTCTTCCATCTGTTTCTGGATATTTTCCAGCCTTTCGTGATGGCTGTTGGTTTTTGCCGCCAACAGACCGGCTGCAAAAAATGAGACAGCCGAAGCGCACATCGACCCAAATAGTGTGTAGAGCGTGCCGAGAATCGGGCCAAAGGCCAGTCCGCCCGCAATAGAAATAACTGATACCGGAAATAATACAAGCGGCCTGACGATCGATATCCCGATAAAGATAAGCGGCGCAAAGATGCCGAATGATAAAACCCATATCCGGATTTCTTTCGGAGATAGATTTAAATACCTTTTATTTGCCCAAAAAATCAAGCCTGCTCCCGCAAGCACTGCCAGCCATTTAACAGCCGTTTTAAGTTTCATACCCTCAGTTCCTTCCCCTTTGAACCGCAGCGGTTATTAATGGCGGCGGTTTTCTCCGTCAAGACGGATAGGAGCAGCCAGATATAAAATCCGCTCCATTAATCTTGCCGCTTTCACTTCTTCCTTTTCTCCCCTTTGAGAATACGTAAAATGATGTTTCAGCTCATCAGGCGAGAAATTAGAAGAGAAGAAAGTCGGCAGCTGCTGGGACATTCTGTGCTGAAGCACTGTCCCGATAACTTCATCCCTGACCCAGCTCGTCATCGATTCTGCTCCGATGTCGTCGAGCATCAATACAGGCGTGGTTTTTACCATGTTCAGCTTTTCTTCCAACGAATGATCTTGAAGCGAATTTTTCAGCTCTCTGACAAATTCGGGCACATAGACGATCATGGAGGAATACTCTTTTTCCGCCAGCTCATTGGCAATAGCGGCGAGCATAAAGGTTTTTCCTACACCGAACTTGCCGTACAAATATAATCCTTTCCCTTTTCCCGTCTCATTATAGCTTTTCAGAAAATCTGTGACATGCTGGAACATTGCAAGTCTGCTCGGATCATTAATATCAACCTGCTGGAACGTCGCTCCGAGAAGATCCTGCTGAATATACATGCTTTTCATGAGAGACTTCTGTTTTTTCTGCTGATCGAGCTTTCGTTTGACCGGACATTCGTAATACTCGATATCAATAGAGCGGCCGGTCATCACAAGCTTCGGATGGTAGCCCTCCAACAGATTATTGCTGTTTTCGTCTTCTGAACAATAAGAGCAGTGCTTGCTCTGTCCAATATATTCATAAAGCTTATTTAAGCTTCTTTCAATCATTTTTTGATCGATGACGTCTTCATTTTCCTTTAGAAATGCCTGAACGTCTTGATCCTTCATCACTTTTTCCTTCATTTGTTCAAGACGCTTTTGGAAATCCGGTCTGCCGGTTACGCCCTGCAGGGAACGGCTGATTGGTTCCATGTATTACTTCACCCCGCATCTCTGCTCTTAATAGGCAGAGTATTTTTTCAGTTTTTTCATTTCTTCCATCATCTTTTTCTTCTGTTCTTCCAAGTCCTGTTCATGCAGCATTTGCTGTCCGGTTTCAGAATCGGAAGCCGTTTTCTTTTCTTTCATCCAGTCAGGAAGTTTTTCTTCGCGAATCACTTTTTGATTTCGTTTAGAAGATTGGCTCGTTTTCCCTTCAGCCCATTCGAGATACTGGCGGTTTTCTTCTATGGCAAGCTTCATCGCTTCTCTGACCGTTTTGACTTTTTTGCGCGCCCAATGGGAGGCAATTTTTTGAATATAATTTTTCGACAGCTTCATGTCGGTTTTCAGCATGACGTAATAAATCAATACATTTGTGACGCCTGGCTCCAGCTTCTGTTCAAACATAATTTCTTCTATAATTTTTAGATCTGCTTTTGACGGTTCGGTTCCGTCCGCGATATCCTGAAGAAGCTTTTTCGGTGAGATGACCTCCAGCAATGCGATCAGCTCACTATCCAGCGAATCCTCTTCTGCCGCTTTTCCGCCTTCACGCAGATGTACCGGCTGTGTTTTCTCCACTAAGTCCGGCAGCTGTCCGTTCCTCTCGATTTGGTACCAGTCACTTGCTGCTTTTCTTAAAGCTTCGGTGGTAATCACTTCATGCTCATCGATCGCGCTCATGACGACATTTTGCATCTGCAAAGGATCAATGCCGTACAAATAAGAAAGCTTTTTAATCGTTTCCCGCACCTGCTGTGTCATTGCTTTTCTTGGAATCATCGTCTCCGAAAGCCCCGCTAAAAACAAATCAAAATCGAACACATCCTCTGTAACGGTATAGGACGGAGCCTGTCCGACAGTTGTATACTCCCTTCCCGTCGCAAGTCTCACCGTTTCCTCCATATCGGATGTGAGCTTCCATTCACTCGGCTGCAGCGATTCAAACGCATGATTAAACGGCCTTGTAATTTCTTTGGCGTCTTCTGAAATCGCCGGATGCGTAAAAAATTGTTTTAACTGCTGATATTTTGTTTTTCCGACTCTGTTATACAGAAAAACGTTCAGCATGCCGTCTTCGAAAAATTCATTCGGCCGCAGCGGCGCCAGCAGTTCATATATAAAGAGGCGCTCCTGCCGCTCGGATTCTTTCATATATACTTTTAGCAATCCGATGCCCTCGAGCTTTCCCTGTTCCTGATGGATCGTTTTCAAATTGGACTGGGTCATTCCCATCAGCTGTCTATGTGTGGATTCTCCGCCCCACAGACGGTTTTGTTCAAGTTCTCCCCACAATGTCATATAAAGAGAGAATGCAACAGGGCCGATTAAGGGCTGGTACAGTTGTGTAATAATTTGTCTGTCAATATCCTGCAGCATTGATTTGCTCTTCACCACATAAGGGTCTACAGGCAGTACATCTTTCCAATAGTCAGCCATACATTCTCAAACCTTCCGATTATGTTTCTACCTCTCATTTTACACCGTTTCGAATATCTATCAAATGCCAATTTTGCACATGAGAAAAGAGCTAGAAGAATCCTTTTAGCTCTTTAACGCTCTTTCTTTATTAAATCTTTTAATTCATCGATAAAGACATTAATATCTTTAAACTGCCTATAGACGGACGCGAACCGCACGTATGCGACTTCATCAACCTTAGCCAGGCGATCCATGACCATTTCTCCGACGAACTCGCTTTTCACTTCGGAACAGCCTTGATTGCGCAGTTCTTTTTCAATGTCAAAACACATATCTTCCAGCGTTTTGAGTGAAACAGGCCTTTTTTCACATGCTTTAATAAGGCCGCGCAGCATTTTTTCCCTGCTGAATTCCTCTCGCACACCTTCTTTTTTAACAACGATGAGCGGGGTTTCCTCCACTTTCTCAAAGGTAGTAAAGCGGTAATGGCAGGCTTCGCATTCCCGTCTTCTGCGAATGGATTTTCCGTCATCCACAGGCCGTGAATCGAGGACTCGCGTTCCGTTATGCTGGCATGAAGGACATTTCAATAAAATCAGCTCCCAACTATTTCGTACCCTGCAATGTATATTCGGCAGCCTCCGGCTATAAGTGATGTGACAGGCATCTGTCGGGAGAGCCGTTGTTTAGGCTGTGTCTAACAGCATCAGGCGGTTTATGACATATCTCTTTCTTATTTTACAAAAAAAACGGAAAAAGAAAAAGCTAGCCGCCCCTGTTTGTTCATAAAAATAAAAGGAGCATAAGCTAAAAAGCGCGTAACGGCTTTCTAGCTCCAGCTCCCTTTGTGTTCGTGTTTACTTTATAGTACTTTCGCTTGCGCCTGTTTAATCTGCACAGGCCCCATTCCTCTTGGTATTTCAATGTTTTCTCTTGTATCAGCATGTAATGCCTCTGCAATGTAGTCAGCAGCGACATTAGGATCTAAGTCTCCACAAGTATAAACATCAATGCTTGCATATCCGTGCTCAGGAAAACTGTGAATCGTTAAATGTGATTCGGAAATAATAACGACTCCGCTTACGCCTTGCGGTGCAAATTTGTGAAATGCAACCTCGCGCACCTCAGCTCCTGATTTTAAAGCAGCATTTACAAACGTTTTTTCAATAAAATCCATGTCATTCAGCTTATCAAAATCGCATCCCCATAGCTCGGAGATAACGTGACGCCCCATTGTTTCCATAGTCATGGACCCCCCTTAACAAGAATTAAAAAGTGAAGTTCCAACAACTGGGTCGGCTATTTACCACGGGGGAAAGTTAGTCCGGAGAGGTCCTAACCCTTTAAGTAATCCCGAAACAGTCTCAAGCAAGAAGTTCACGAAAAATAGTATACTGTGTTTAAGTCTAATTTGCAAGAAGCGTTTTTTCAGAAATATGCTGTTAAGGGTTTTTTCTTAAATTGTGTCCATGACCTTATTCTATACAGCAGATGGATGTTTCATTCGTGCCGCCACATGGCGGATGAGATCAACTACTCTGCATGAGTAGCCCCATTCATTGTCATACCATGCGAGAACCTTTACTTTCCTGTCTTCCATCACCATTGTCGTAAGCCCGTCAATAACCGCCGAATTCGGATTCGTATTATAATCTGTCGACACGAGCGGTTCATCCGAATAATCAAGCACTCCGTACATTGACGTTTTGGCAGCCTGTTTGAATGCTTCGTTTACCTCTTCTGCCGTTACATCCGTTTTCAAGTCGACAACAAGATCAACTAATGAGACGTTCGGTACAGGCACACGCAATGCGAGACCGTGAAGCTTTCCTTTCAGGTGAGGCAGAACAAGCGAAAGCGCCTTTGCCGCTCCTGTTGTCGTCGGAATGATGGATTCACCGCATGCCCGGGCGCGGCGCAAATCTTTGTGCGGATTATCAATATTTTTTTGATCATTCGTATAAGCGTGCACTGTCGTCATTAGACCGCTCTCAATGCCAAATTCATCATCTAGCACTTTCACAACCGGTGCAAGGCAATTTGTCGTGCATGACGCATTTGAAATAATGACGTGGCGTTCAGCATCAAATTGGTCTTCATTAACACCCATCACAATGGTAACGTCTTCATTTTTCCCCGGAGCGGTCAGAATGACTTTTTTCGCGCCCGCTTCAATATGTCCCATCGCTTTTTCTTTTGAATTAAACTTCCCTGTTGCTTCAACGACAATGTCAATATCATATTCCCGCCAAGGCAGCTGTTGCGGATCACGGCTGTTTAACAAGAGTACTTTTTTTCCATTCACAATCAGACTGTCTTCTCCAGCCTCAACCTCTTTGTCGTACCGTCTGTGATTTGTGTCATACTTTATTAAATGAGCCAGCGTTTCAGCCGAATAGCTGGCGTTAATAGCCACTACTTGAATTTGATCGTCTAACATTGCTTTTCTAAAGACCATTCTTCCGATTCTTCCAAACCCGTTTATCGCTACTTTTACCTTCACGTTGGTCACCCCTCATCAATTATGTCATTCTAAATTGTTGTCATCTGAAATTAGTATAACACATTAAAAAGAATTCGCCAGTACATATTGATAAAAATCAACGATTATAACGCTAATTTATGATGTATCATACGTTTTCTTGCACACAATATGAGGATAAAGAATCAAAAAAGCAGCCAGCGCTGCGCACTGCCTGCTTTATTTTCTTATGATTCCTGTTTCAATTTATCATTGAGCACACTTTCTTCTAATACAGAGAAAGTATCGCCGTATACCTTGTTGATATGATTTGCTCCCCAATCGCAGAGCATATCTAAAATGCCTTCTAAGCTGCGGCCGTATTCACTCAGTTCGTATTCCACTTTAGGAGGAACCTGATTGTACACGATACGGTTAATGACACCGTCAGCTTCCAGCTCACGCAGCTGCTGGGTCAGCATTTTTTGAGTGATATTCGGCATTAAACGCTTTAACTCACTTGTTCGTTTTTTTCCGTGTGTCAGGTGGCATAAAATCACGCATTTCCATTTCCCGCCTATTACTTCAAGAGTCGCTTCAACTGAAATGTTATATTTTTTCTTCTCCATGCGGTTCACTCTCCTTACAGGCACCAAAAAGTGACTATAGCACTTAAAAGTACTTACTTTTCTTTTTTGATGATATCTTTCATAATCACATTTGCCGGCTGAATTGAATCTGCTCTTTTATTTATATAGCTTGTTCGGCAGAATTTCAATCATACAACACATAACAGAAAAGGAGGAACTTGAATGACTTCAGCCAATAAAAGCAGCATTCCTGCACTTCTGGCTCTCGCCATTAGTGCATTCGCGATAGGGACAACTGAATTTATCAGCGTCGGCCTTTTGCCGTTAATATCTGATGATTTACACATTCCTGTAACAACAGCAGGATTGACCGTTTCGCTATACGCACTGGGTGTTACGTTCGGCGCGCCTATTTTAACGTCATTAACCTCAAGCATGTCACGAAAGACGCTATTGCTTTGGATCATGATCATTTTTATCGCCGGGAATACGATGGCCGCGTCGGCCTCAAGCATCGGGATTCTTTTAACAGCACGTGTGATATCCGCTTTTTCACACGGTGTGTTTATGTCGATCGGCTCGACGATCGCAGCTGATCTTGTCCCTGAAAATAAAAGGGCGAGTGCGATTTCCATTATGTTTACAGGACTCACCGTCGCAACAGTAACCGGAGTTCCTTTCGGCACGTTTATCGGCCAGCAGCTCGGCTGGCGGTTTGCCTTTATGGTTATTATCGCCGTCGGCATTATCGCTGTCATTGCAAATGGCATTCTTGTCCCTTCCAATTTACGAAAAGGGACGAAAACAACGATGCGGGATCAATTGAAGCTTGTGACAAACGGCCGTTTACTGCTTTTATTTGTCATAACAGCTTTAGGATACGGAGGAACATTTGTTGTGTTCACTTACCTGTCTCCCCTGCTTCAGGAAGTGACGGGCTTTAAGGCCGGCACTGTAGCCATTATCCTGCTCGTATACGGAATTGCCATTGCTATCGGAAATATGATTGGCGGAAAACTGTCCAATCGAAATCCGATCGCCGCGCTGTTTTATATGTTTATCGTACAGGCGCTTGTCCTGTTTACGTTAACATTTACGGCTCCTTATAAAATTGCTGGCCTCATTACGATTCTCTTTATGGGCTTGCTGGCCTTTATGAATGTGCCAGGCCTGCAAGTATATGTCGTCATGCTGGCTGAACGTTTTGTACCGAGCGCAGTAGATGTAGCATCCGCGATTAATATTGCAGCATTTAACGCAGGAATTGCCCTAGGATCTTTTTTGGGAGGCGTGATTACCGATTCCATCGGGCTGATTCATACCGCGTGGATTGGAGCTTTAATGGTAGCAGGAGCCGTCATCTTAACAGGCTGGAGCCGCCTTCTGGAAAAACAGGATCGGCAGGCAGCCTAACATTTCAATAAGGAGGAAACAAACATGACAACACATTTACAAGCAGCAGCAACACTTCATAACGGGGTGAAAATGCCGCGGTTCGGCCTCGGTGTATTCCAAGTGGAAGAAGGATCAGAACTCGTCAATGCGGTGAAAACCGCCATTGTTCAAGGTTACCGCAGTATTGATACTGCCGCAATCTACGGAAATGAAGCGGGAGTTGGGGAAGGCTTGCGGCAAGGAATTGAAGAAGCCGGCATCTCCAGAGAGGATCTATTTGTCACATCAAAAGTGTGGAATGCGGATTTAGGGTATGAGGAAACATTGGCGGCATTTGAAACAAGCCTGTCAAAACTCGGTTTGGAATATTTAGATCTATACCTCATTCACTGGCCTGTGGAAGGCAAATATAAAGAAGCTTGGAGAGCACTTGAAACACTGTATAAAGAAGGCCGTGTCAAAGCGATCGGAGTGAGCAATTTCCAAATCCACCACCTGAAGGATCTGCTGAAGGATGCTGAAATGAAGCCTATGATCAACCAAGTGGAATTCCACCCGCGCCTCACGCAAAAAGAGCTGATGGCTTATTGCAAGAAGCAAGGCATTCAAATGGAAGCATGGTCACCTTTAATGCAGGGACAATTGCTTGATCATCCCGAACTGACAGACATTGCAACATCATATAACAAATCAGTCGCGCAAATCATTTTACGCTGGGATTTACAGCACGGTGTCATCACCATTCCTAAATCAACAAAGGAACATCGAATTAAAGCGAACGCGAACATATTTGATTTTGAATTATCACAGGATGACATGAACCGAATTGATGCGTTAAATGAAAATCTGCGCGTCGGTCCTGATCCGGACAATTTTGATTTTTAATCACAAAAACACCGTTCATAATGAACGGTGTTTTGTTATGCCCAGCAGCTGAGAATTTCCTCAAGCTGCTGTTTTGTCTCTTCGAGTGTGCCGCTATTGTCTATTACGTTATCCGCTCTTGACACTTTTTCCTCTAATGGAATTTGGGAGCGGATCCGGCTAAGCGCTTCTTCCTCCGTTAATTGGTTGCGCTTGGTCAGGCGTTCAAGCTGAAGCTCTTTTGTCACACTGACCACAATAATTTTATCCACTAAAGACTCCAATTTGCTTTCGAACAAAAGCGGGATATCTAATACTACAAATGTCTCCTGATTTGCAATGGACTCATTACGCCGCTTGAGCATTTCCTCTCTGACCGCAGGATGAACAATTGAATTCAAAGCAAGACGCTTCTGTTCATTTGTAAAGACCAGCGCCCCAAGCTTTCTTCTGTCTATATCACCATTTTCGAGCAGAATGTCTTCACCAAATTCGTCAATGATCTGCCGGTAGGCCGGCATCCCTTTTTCTACCGCTTGTTTTGCAATGATATCCGCATCTATGACAGTGATTCCTTTATCTATCAGCATATTGGCAACCGTACTTTTGCCGCTTGCTATTCCTCCCGTTAAACCAATGACTAAGGTCAAGAGATCCACTCCTTTTTACAATTTCCAGAGCCCGATCGTGATCAGCAGAAGCCCCGGCAAAAACGCCATTTTATCGATCCATCTCCATTTAGACAGAATATGGCCGGCATTGATGCCGACTGACACAAACAGCGAACTCATAATCGCGACGGTTATGCTCATCGCAATGGGAGAAAAACCGAGAATGGCAGCTCCCATACCTGCTCCGAAGGCATCAATCGACAGGGCGAATCCCAATAACACCGCTTCAATCCCATTAATCACACCAGATTTGTCGATATCCGCACTCATCGGTTTTCTCAAAATGTGGATCACAATGCCCAATGACCGAACCTCTAAATTAAGCAGCGTTTTTTCATGCAATAAGTAGTCTTTGTCTTTTGCCGGCCTGAAAAATTGATATAAAACCCACACGCCGATTCCAACCAATATTAACCCGCCGAGCTTCTCAGTCACATACACGGGAAAAAACTTGGTGAGAAAGCTTCCGATCAGCATGGATATAAACATAACAGTGCCGGAACAGAAGGCAATGACAATTATGGCTTTTAGCGGTATCTTCATTTTTCGCAATCCATACGTAAATCCGACTGAAAAACTGTCCAAGCTGACAGCTAACGCCAGCAGCAGTATAGAAACCATTTGCATATCCGTTTCTTCCTTTCTGTTGGTGCTCTTGTATCAGATGTTAAATGCCCGGAGATTCATCACAATCATGTATATGGAAAAGTGAAAAATCCGTGTTTCCGAAAAACGGCACTTCCTCTATTACAGAGTTACTGATATATGCACCGACAGCTTGGACGATGAAGCATTCCTCTATTTTTTCTGGCACTTGGCGCAAAAATGTGTGCCTCTGCCTCCGACGACAATTTTGGTAATCATGGTGCCGCAATTTTTGCAGGGCTCATCTTTTTTCCCGTACACAAAATGCTGCAGCTGAAACATTCCGATTTCTCCTTGGGAATTGATATACGACCGGACAGTGCTTCCACCGGCATCAATCGCTTCCTGAAGGGTATTTTTAATTTCAGCATGAAGTTTTTTGATTTTTTTATCTGATAGCTGGTTTGCCTTTGTCTCGGGATGGACGCCCGCTCTGAACAGAGCCTCGTCCACATAAATGTTCCCGAGTCCGACGACCGTTTTCTGATCCAGAAGAGCGGTTTTGACAGCTCGGTTTGTTTTCGCGAGCCGTGCTTTCAAATACGCACTCGTAAATTCTTCTGCATCCGGTTCGGGTCCGAGCTGAGAAAGCGGCAGCTCTCCTGCTTCCTCTCCCGGTTTAAATAAATGCATGGTTCCGAATTTCCGAACGTCCCTGTAACGCAGCTGGGTTCCGTCCGTCATCGTAAATATGACATGCACGTGTTTATCGTCCGGCTCCTCCTCTTGGTGAAGCCCGTACTTTCCTTCCATACGAAGGTGGGAGACCATGACATAATGATCCAAGTTAAACAGTAAAAACTTTCCCCGTCTTCCGATGGACTGGATGGTTTCTCCTGCTAAGTTTCGCGCAAATTCCTCCGGTTCGGCAGGCCGTTTGATGATATTCGGCCATCTGATCTCTACCGATTTGATTGTTTTTCCTCTTACAAGCCCGGTCAGAGTGCGCCGGACGGTTTCAACCTCTGGTAATTCCGGCACATCCATCACTTCCTTTTTCTCTGTTTATTTCGCATCGTACCAGGATGGGCCTGAAGCAAAGTCCACTTTTAACGGCACATCTAATGCTAGCGCATGCTCCATCACTTCTGGAACAAGCTTTTCAAGTATTTCAATTTCTTCCTTCGGTGCTTCAAAAATCAATTCATCGTGTACTTGCAGCAGCAATCTTGTCTTCAGCTGCTTTTCTTTCAGCTTGGCTGCCATATCAATCATGGCTTTTTTAATAATATCCGCGGCACTTCCTTGAATCGGCGTATTCATTGCCGTCCGCTCCGCAAAGCTGCGGATATTAAAGTTTCGGCTCGTCAATTCAGGGATGTAGCGGCGGCGATGCAGCAGCGTGGTTACGTAGCCTTTTTGCTTCGCGTCCTGCACTGAGTCCTCCATATACGCCTTGACGCCCTGGAAACTTTCCAAATATCGGTCGATGAATGCCCCGGCTTCTTTCCGCGTAATGCCGAGATTCTGTGAAAGCCCGTAATCACTGATGCCGTATACGATTCCGAAGTTGACCGCTTTCGCCTGGCGTCTCATCGCCGATGTCACTTCATCCTCAGCGACATGGAACACATCCATTGCTGTTTTTGTATGAATATCCATGTCGTTTGTAAAGGCTTCGATCAAATTTTCATCCTTTGAAATGTGGGCAAGCACCCGCAGCTCGATTTGCGAGTAATCAGCCGCAAAAATGAGCCAGTCTTTTTCAGACGGAACAAAGGCCTGGCGGATCTTGCGCCCTTCCTCAAGCCTGATCGGTATGTTTTGCAGGTTCGGATCGGTCGAGCTGAGGCGCCCTGTTTGCGTTAAGGCTTGGTTAAAGCGCGTATGCACCTTGTGTGTATCTTTTCTTGTCACCTTTAAAAGCCCTTCGATGTATGTCGATTGCAGCTTCCCGATTTGTCTGTACTGCAAAATATAGTCAACAATATCATGTTTGTCAGCCAGCTTTTCAAGCACATCAGCAGACGTTGAATAGCCTGTTTTCGTTTTCTTCACAACTGGCAGGCCGATCTTTTCAAACAGGATGACGCCGAGCTGTTTAGGAGAATTGATATTAAACGACTCTCCCGCAATATCATGAATTTTTTCTTCATATTCCTTCAGCTTGGCGCCCAGTTCTTCTCCCATTCGTTTTAAGCGGTCAACATCAACCTTTACGCCGGTTGACTCCATTTCTCCGAGAATAAGCGCCAGCGGCATTTCCAGCTCCTCAAACAATTCAAGCTGATCGTTGTTCTCCAGCTCCTGAACGAGCTTTTCCCGGAGGCTTTGAATGGCTAAAGCCTTTCTGACGAGATGCTCAGACAGTTCGACTTCTGCCGGCACTGCGCGTTTTGCTCCCTTGCCGTAAACTGATTCATCGCTTGAAACGATATGCAAGCCGTAATCCTTAGCCACACTGGCAACGTCGTCATACGAATTGCCCGGATTAATGATATAAGCGGCAAGAAGCGTATCAAACTCCGCACCTTTCAGCTCAATGCCCTGCCAGCGCAAAGCCACGACAGCCCGCTTGCTGTCAAAGACCCATTTTTTCTGATCGTCATTTTCCACCCATTCTTTAAACACAGCAGACTCGACAGCAACGTCTTTTGGAATAAAGTAGGCTCCCGTTTCGTTCACTATCGAAAAACCGAGAATCGGCACTTCATGATAATTATCACCAATCTGTTCAACGACAAATGCAGATGGAGAAACCAATATATCGCTAGTCACGTCGGTGACTGTTTTGACATCAATTTCTTCTAACGACTGATCCTGCTCCGCCTCTACACCGTCTTCCCCGAGCCGTTCAAGAAGCGTATTGAACCCAAGGTCCTTAAAGATGGCAATGACCTGTTCACGATTAAAGCCTTGATATTCCAGACCCGAAACGGACACCTCAATCGGCGCATCGGTCATAATCGTCGCCAATTCCTTGCTCATCAAAGCCTGATCCTTAAATTCTTCCAGCTTTTCCTTGAGTTTTTTTCCGCTTACCTCATCAATTGATTCGAGCAGCTTTTCAACAGAATGGAATTGCTTTAACAGCTTAATCGCGGTTTTTTCCCCGACACCAGGCACACCCGGGATGTTGTCAGAAGAATCCCCCATTAAACCCTTCATATCAATAATTTGGTCAGGCGTGAGCCCGTATTTCTCCTGGACATGCTCTGGTGTGTAAAACTCAACATCGGTAATTCCTTTTCTCGTAATGGCAACCGTCGTCTGATCTGTTGCCAGCTGTGTTAAATCCTTATCGCCCGAGAAAACCTTTACCTCAAAGCCGTCTTTTTCAGCCGATTTGGCGAGTGTGCCGATAATGTCGTCAGCTTCGTATTGTTCCAGTTCGTAACGGCTGATTTGATAGGCATCAAGCAGCTCGCGGATAAACGGCATTTGTTCTGAAAGCTCAGGCGGGGTTTTCTGTCTTCCGCCTTTATACTCTTTAAATGTGCCGTGACGAAACGTCGTTTTCCCGGCATCAAACGCAACCAGCATATGCGTCGGCTTTTCATCCTCAAGCATTTTCATCAAAATCATCGCAAAACCGTAAACCGCATTTGTATGAATTCCTTTATCATTGCTTAACAGCGGCAATGCGAAAAACGCCCGGTAAGCCAGACTGTTTCCGTCTACAAGCACTAATTTTTTTCGTTCCGTCATTCAATATCCTCCTAAGAAGCAGCAGCTTCCATTCATCTCATAATAATAGTCTTTAGCTTCTCTTATTTTAACAAAGTTCAATTTGAAAGGAAAATACGCGAACCGATGAGAACACACAAAAAAGGACGGGAACACAAAAAGGTTCCCGCCGTCAAAATTGGCTCCTTGGATGAAGGGGTTCTACTACATCCTACCAGCATAGGTTTAACAGTGCATGAAGATATTGTTAAAGCTTTGTAAACATTAAACAGGCTTTTCAGCAGCCCGCTTCAGCGTCACTGTAAACACAGTGCCTCTGCCCGGCTCGCTTGTCACATCGATTTTGCCTTCATGAGCCTCTATTAAATGCTTTACAATCGCAAGACCGAGACCGGTCCCGCCTGAGTTTCTGCTTCTGTCTTTATCAACGCGGTAAAACCGTTCAAAGATGCGGGAAATTTCTTCTTTCTGGATGCCAATCCCGGTATCGGAAACTTCAATTTGAATCTCTGTTTCTCCCGGTTTGACATTGATAGCTACCGAACCCTTCTCCGGTGTATAGGTTAATGCATTGTTTACGAGATTCAAAAACACCTGTTTCAGCCGGTGCGGGTCGCCCGCTACATAGAGAGGGTCTTTCGGAACGTTCAGCTGTAAAGAGATACCTCTCTCCGTCGCTTTATGCTTAAGCAGCGTTTCAATATCAGCCAGCATTTTTGCTGCATCGAACGTTTCGATGCTGAGCGTAAAGTTTTGCTGCTCAATCTTAGAAAGATCAAGCAAATCCTGCACCAATGACTGAAGCCTTTTGCTTTCCTTTAAAATAATCGAGAGAAATTCTGAAAGCGCCTCTTTATCCTCCATTGCCCCGTCTAATAGCGTTTCCGTAAACCCTTTGATCGATGTAATCGGCGTTTTCAGCTCGTGGGAAACATTGGCCACAAAATCTTTTCTCATCTGCTCTAATTTTTTCGTTTCTGTCATGTCATGAAAAACGAGCACAATCCCTTTCCATTCATCATCCGGCCCCATAATAGGAACGCCGTCCACTTCAAAATAACGCCTTTCAATTTTGATTGGAAGCCTTAATAGCTTGCATTTCTTCGTCTCAGTCATAAAAATCTCTTCGACAAGCTGGATCACTTCTTCATGTTCAAATGCATCATGGTAAAGACGGCGCAGCATCTGATTCGGATTGACATGAAACTGCTTCGCGTAAGACCTGTTGACGAGATTGATAAAGCCTCTTCCATCAATCATAATCAGCCCGGAGCCGATGTTTTCAATGACAGTCAGCAGGCGGTCGCGCTGCATTTCCTGCGTCCTCGTCATTTCCATCAGATCAACGGCAAGGCTGTTCATGGCCCGGCCAAGCTTGTCAGAACGCCTGATATAACCGCCGTATGTACGGGCATCGTAATTCCCCTTGGACAGCTCTGTTGCCATGTTTGTGGCTGCTTCAATAGATCTTTTGTAGCGAGAGGTCATATTAGAATAAAAGAAAACAATAATAATAAAAGCGGTACAAAGACTGGCCGTCAGCATGCCCCACATCTCGCCATTCAGACCCGAGCTTTCTTCACGGGAAGTAAGCAGCACATACCCCGTTTTTTCGCCTTTGCTCCTAAGCGAAAGCCCATAATAAAGCATGTTCTCCTCTTTCGCGAGAACTCCCTCATGACCGGAGACAAGCGCCTGAATCTGTGAAGAATCCGCCGCGCTGCCGTCAGACCCGTACAGCACCTTTCCTTCTGTATCGATCACGGACGCTTCTACATCAAGCGCACTGCCTGCATCTTTAATGACTTTCTCATTTGCCTGGTCATTCAGATTGCCGGCATCAAGCAGCGAAGCCATGTATTTGGCTTCCTTTTCAATGTGTTCCTCCGATTTTTTTTGATCAGAAGATTCAAAGAGCTGCTGTAAAAACAGCCCGAGTACACTAAACACCACAATCATACAGACAACGAGCACAGAAAAAAGGCGCACACGATATTTAATCATTCATTTTTGGCTCCTCCAATTTATACCCCAATCCCCTAATGGTTTTAATATAGATCGGTTTTTTTGTATTCGTTTCAATTTTGTCTCGAAGATGACTGATATGCACATCAACAATTCTCGTATCTCCGGCAAAATCGTAGTTCCAGACAGCACTTAAAAGCAAATCTCTCGTCAGCACTCTGCCTTTATGTCTGCCTAAATACAAAAGCAGCTCAAATTCTTTCGGTGTCAGCTCAAGCTGATTTTCTTTAAAATAAGCTTCATAATGATCGGGCAGAATCTTCAAATCGCCGATAACAATTTGTCCTTCTGTTTCCTCGTTTTTCATATCATTAGAGGGCGCAGCCATTTCAGAACGCCTTAAAATAGCTTTTACTCTTGCATTGACTTCTCGAGGGCTGAACGGCTTGGTCATATAATCATCAGCACCAAGCTCAAGCCCTAATACTTTGTCAAATTCTTCATCCTTCGCTGTCAGCATCAAAATAGGAAACATGAGTTTTTGCTGTCTCAGCTGCTTGCATACTTCAATTCCATCCAGCTTTGGAAGCATCACATCAAGCACAATTAAATCAGGATTTTCTGTTTCCGCCCTTTTGAGTGCTTCTTCTCCATCCGAAGCAGTAATAACCTCATAGCCTGATCGCTCCAAATTGTACTGCAAAAGTGTAACGATAGATTCTTCATCATCCACAACTAAAATTTTCTTGTTCATGCTGTGCCTCCAGTATCTTAATTCCCCGACATCCTATTTCTCTATTTTATGTCATCTTACCATGTTTCATGATTTTATTTTAACGAAAGCCGGACATTCCGACAATTCGCCTTTTACATCATTTTAAAAGAAAAATACAAGAGGCAGCTGAGGAATATAAGGAAGCGCTTTCATTTTGTAATAAAAAGAGAAAGGCTTCGATTAAACCAGCCTTTCTCTTTTTATTTTAGGATAATACTTTCATCACATTTTTGACAGATTCAACTGATTTATTCAGCTGTTCTTTCTCGTATTCTGTCAATTCAAGCTCAATGATTTGTTCAAGCCCGTTTCCGCCGACAATTGTAGGAACACCAAGGTAGATGCCTTCATAGCCGTATTCTCCTTCAAGATAAGCAATTGTAGGAAGGACGCGGCGCTGATCTTTTAAGATTGCTTCGATCATTTCTGTCAGTGAAGCCGCAGGCGCATAATACGCGCTTCCGTTTCCTAAGAGATTCACGATCTCGCCGCCGCCTTTTCTTGTGCGCTCCACAATCGCGTCAATCCGGTCTTTTGGAATGAGGGTTTCAAGCGGGATACCGCCAGCATAAGAATAACGTACAAGCGGCACCATATCGTCACCGTGTCCGCCGAGAACAAAACCAGTCACATCTTTCACTGACAAGTTTAATTCCTCCGCCACAAACGTTCTGAATCTTGCCGTATCAAGCACACCTGATTGGCCGATCACGCGCTCTTTCGGGAAGCCAGACTCTTTGTATACTGCGTATGTCATTGCATCAACAGGGTTTGTCAAAACCACAATGATAGAGTCAGGAGAATATTTCACGATTTCTCGTGTGACGCTTCTCATAATTTTTTCGTTTGTAGAGACTAGATCATCCCTGCTCATACCAGGTTTTCTTGCAATACCGGCTGTAATGACAACAATGTCAGAATCCGCCGTATCCTCATAATTAGATGTACCCGTAATTTTCGCGTCAAAGCCTTGAACCGGGCTGGCTTCCAGCATATCAAGGGCTTTTCCTTTCGTAGGGTTCTCCAATTGCGGGATATCAACGAGAACAACGTCCGCCAGCTCTTTTTGAGCGGTTAAGAAAGCTGTTGTCGCTCCGGTAAAACCTGCTCCGATAACAGAAACTTTTTTACGAGTATTTCCCATGTCTCTCTTCTCCTTTATGGCTAATTTTAGGCTGTTTCCTTGCTTAGTCCATGTTTTTAATCAGTTCTTCTCCGAACTCTGAACATTTAACTTCAGTCGCGCCGTCCATTAATCTGGCAAAATCGTAAGTTACGACTTTAGAAGCGATTGTTTTTTCCATAGATTTAATGATTAAATCAGCCGCTTCATTCCATCCTAAATGCTCAAGCAGCAGCACACCTGAAAGAATAACTGAAGATGGGTTTACTTTATCAAGTCCGGCGTATTTAGGAGCCGTTCCGTGTGTCGCCTCGAAAATCGCATGTCCTGTTTCGTAGTTGATATTCGCCCCAGGAGCAATACCGATTCCGCCTACTTGCGCCGCAAGAGCGTCAGAAATATAGTCTCCGTTAAGGTTCATTGTTGCAACAACATCAAATTCGCTTGGACGTGTCAGAATCTGCTGAAGGAAAATATCAGCAATGCTGTCTTTGATAATGATTTTGCCTGCTGCTTCTGCTTCGCTTTGCGCTTTATTAGCGGCGTCTTTTCCGTCTTTTTCAGCAATGCGGTCATATTCAGCCCATGTGAAGACTTTTTCGCCGTATTCTCTCTCTGCAAGCTCATAGCCCCAGTTTTTGAAGGCGCCTTCCGTGAACTTCATGATGTTTCCTTTGTGTACAAGCGTTACAGACTTGCGGCCGTGCTCAATCGCATATTCAATTGCCGCTCTGACCAGACGGCTTGTTCCTTCTTCAGAAACAGGCTTAATGCCGATACCTGATGTTTCAGGGAAACGGATTTTGTTGACATTCAATTCATTTTGCAGGAAGCTGATAAGCTTTTGCACTTCTTCAGAGCCTTTTGCGTACTCGATGCCTGCGTAAATATCTTCTGTATTTTCACGGAAGATGACCATGTCAGTATCCTCAGGGCGTTTTACCGGTGACGGCACTCCAGTAAAATATCTTACCGGTCTCAAGCAAACGAATAGGTCAAGCTCTTGTCTGAGCGCTACGTTCAAAGAACGGATACCGCCGCCGACAGGTGTCGTTAACGGGCCTTTAATCGCGATGAAATATTCGCGGATGACATCTAATGTTTCAGCAGGAAGCCACTCACCTGTTTTATTATAAGCCTTTTCTCCGGCATAAACTTCTTTCCACGTAATTTTCTTTTCACCTTTATATGCTTTTTCTACTGCGGCTTCCAAAACTTTTGAAGCCGCATTCCAAATATCAGGACCGGTTCCGTCTCCTTCAATAAAAGGGATAATCGGGTTGTTTGGTACGTTTAATACTCCGTTAGAGACTGTAATTTTTTCACCTTGTGCCACAATAAAAACCTCCCAGTATGTAATTCATATTTAGAAAACATTTTATTTTTCTTATATAGAAAACAAAATGATTTTTCTTAACATTCTAAAGTGTAAACCATCTTTGATGTTCTGAACAAGAGGCTAACTTCATTAACATAAGCCAGCCTCCCATGGTTCTTTAGGCTCTTTCTTCAATCGGAACAAAAGTTTGTTTGTCAGGGCCTGTGTAATCTGCACGCGGGCGGATCAGGCGGTTATTGTCATACTGCTCAAGGATATGAGCGAGCCAGCCGGACATTCTGCTTACAGCAAAAATCGGTGTGAACAGGTCATGGTCTATTCCGAGGCTGTGATAAACAGAAGCGGAATAGAAATCAACGTTAGGCGGAAGCTTTTTTTCTGATGTCACGATTTCTTCGATGCGAATCGACATGTCATACCATTTGCTTTCGCCGGTCAGGTTGGTCAGACGTTTGCTCATTTCTTTTAAATGTTTGGCGCGCGGATCGCCATGCTTATAAACGCGATGGCCGAATCCCATTATTTTTTCTTTCTTTTCCATCTTGGCGCGAACGAAAGGCTCGACATTCTCCACTTCGCCGATCTCTGTCAGCATTTTCATGACGCCTTCGTTTGCACCGCCGTGAAGCGGGCCCTTCAGTGCGCCGATCGCTGCAGTGATTCCTGAGTAGATATCCGAAAGTGTTGCCACACAGACCCTTGCTGTAAACGTTGACGCGTTCAGCTCGTGATCGGCATGTAAAATCAGTGCTTTATTGAAGGCTTCAACCTCAATCGGCGAAGGCTCTTCTCCATTTAATGTGTAGAGAAAATTCTCGGCAATGCCGTAGTCTTCTCTTGGCTCAACGGGTTCAAGACCCTTGCGGATTCTGGAAAACGCTGCAACCAGACCAGGCACCTTTGCCTGAAGGCGGATCGCCTTTCTGTAGTTGGCTTCCGGGTTCATGGTATCAGCCTCGCTGTCAAGCAGGCCTAGTAAAGAAATCGCTGTCCGAAGAGCAGCCATGGGATGAACATTTTCGAGGGAATAAGATTTGAAGTGCTCAATAATTTCTTGCGGAACGGCAGCTTCTTTTGCTAACTGCTGTTTTAACTCATCAAGCTCTTTTTTGTTTGGCAGCCTTAAGTGCCAAAGCAAGTAAATGATTTCTTCAAAGCTCGCATTCTCTGTCAAATCATCGATATCATACCCCACATATGTAAGGGTATCATCAATAATCGAACTAACAGATGATGTTGTTGCTACAACCCCTTCAAGACCGCGTGTCGCTGTCATATATAACATCTCCTTTTCAATAAATTTCCCCTTTAAGAGTGTTGTAAAAACATGAGGCTAACTTAAAAAGCATGTTGTAAGTATTTCTCCCCCCAAAAGAAAATGCTTACATTTTACTGCCTGCTGGTGCTGAAACCCTTTGCTTATGAAAGAACATAACAAATTCTTATAAGCTTTTTTAAGTTTGTGCCTATTCCTATTATAAACAATAATCAGACATTTGTTAAATGTTTACCTATAATTTTTTTTTTCATTCTATGATTTTCCCGAAAAAACGCCTTTATTTGCGGTTTTTTGGCATTAAAAAAAAGCGGCAGCAAGCCGCTTTTTTCATGAAGTGAACAGTTTTACGAGCTGCATCGCGATATAAGCAATCCCCGCTCCGATCAGCGGACCCACTGCGACTCCGCCGAAAAGCGCGACAGCGAGAATGGTACCGATGACAAGAGCAGTGGTGATGTGAGGATCGTTTTCCAACAGGGTCAGGCCATTTTTGGCAATCAGCGCAACGGCAATTCCCGCCCCCAATGCAATCCATGCGTAAGAAGAACGCATTGCCTCACCAAGCTGTTTAAATCCAATCTCTCCTGTGGCGATTGGAACAAGAACAGCAATTGTGATGACGGTCACGCCCCAGTTGATGCCTTTTGACTGGATAGTCGGGAAAAATTTTTGGTCAAGTCCCACGATTTTAATGATCAAAAGGACGGATACAGCAAAAAGCAGCGATTGATTTTTTGCGATAAGTGCAATAGCCAAGAGTAATATTAAAAATAAATTCGCTTGTGTAAACACGCGTCATCCCTCCTTTAAGATGAATGTATTCATATACAGCCGTACCGTGAATAAACATAACAATAGGACATGCTGACGAGAGGAGGAGCGTTTTTGTGAATCAATCCTATATCACTATTTTTTTCCGAACCCTCTTTGTCGTGTCGCTTACAGCCGGATCAGCAGCCGCTGTTTATTATTCGTTTCCGTTAACATATCCGTTCCTCATTGCCCTTATTCTTTCAACAGCGATTCACCCTGTTGTAGACTACTTGGACAAGGTGACCGGATTCCCGCGAACTTTAAATGTCATCGGCGTGCTTGCCTTTTTTCTGCTCGCGGCGTTCGGTGTGCTGACCATTGTGATAGCAGAAATCGTAACAGGGACTGCATATCTTGCAAAAACCCTTCCCCCGCATATCAGCACATTTATCTCTTATTGTGAAAAACTGTTTACCACTCATATCCAGCCGCTCTATCACGAACTGACCGTTTTATTTCATGAATTGGAGACCAACCAGCAGGCTTCCATCGTCACTCACATTCAGACACTTGGAGATTCCGCTGCCAAAAACGCAGGACTGCTGCTGTCTCACATTCTTGAAATGATCCCGAAGTTTTTCGCGCTGCTTCCGAATACCGCGGCTGTTTTGATATTTTCACTTCTTGCTACATTTTTCATGACAAAGGATTGGCACAAGCTGAAAGCGATGCTCGCTTCAGTGCTGCCGGATCGAATAACAGCAAACGGAAAGGCGATCAGCAGCGAGTTAAAAAAAGCAATGACCGGTTTCATTAAAGCGCAGGCTGTTCTTGTATTCCTTACGATGGTCATTGTATTCATCGGTCTTTCTCTCTTAAAGGTTGAGCATGCAGCAACGATTGCTTTTTTAATCGGGCTAGTCGACCTTCTCCCTTATTTAGGAGCAGGATCCGTCTTCGTGCCGTGGATTTTGTATTTATCGATTACAGGCCAGCTTCCTCAAGCAATTGGAATTGGTGTGCTGTACCTTATCGTACTCGTTCAGCGGCAGCTGACAGAGCCGAAAATATTAAGTAAATCAATCGGAATCGATCCGCTGGCAACACTCATTGCCCTCTTTGCCGGCTTTAAATTGTTCGGATTTTTAGGACTGATTGCCGGTCCTGCCGTTCTCGTCGTCATCCAGGCTTTTATTACAACAGGTGCCTTAAAGGAAATATGGTCCTACATCACTGTCCAGCAAAAATAAAACAGCAGCCCATAATGCAGGCTGCCGTTTTTATTTTATAATGATCCGCTTGTTCTTCGACATGCCTCTCAGCCATTTGAACAGGATCGGCTTACACCAGCTGCGGGTGAACGGGATAAGCAGGCATGCGCCGGCCAGGTCTGATAAAAAGCCTGGCAGCATCAGCAAAAGGCCGCCAATAAAGATGCACAGGCCGTCAGCAATCGCTTCACCAGGCATCTTTCCGTATTGAAGGTCACGCTGAACCTTGAAGTAAACTTCAGTTCCTTGTTTTTTGGCAGCTGCTGCCCCAATGATCCCGGTCAGAATCATCAAAAGAACCGTCGGAAGAATACCGATCAGCTTGCCCGTAAATAGAAATATGCCGATTTCAATTGCCGGAAACACAATAAAAAGCAAAAATAAAAACCTCATCTCCAGCCCCCCACATGTGTAAAACGCCTTCGTTCAAAAATAGTGACAAATAGAGAAAAGGAAGGGAATACGCTCCCTTCCCATTTTCAGATGTGATTAAAGTACACTTGCACGGCCTTGGTAGACTGCCCCTCTAGAAGCGTCAACCGTAATATCCTGGCCTTCTGTCAAAATGGATGTCGCATTTTCCAAACCAACAATAACCGGAATGCCGAGGCTTAATCCGACTACTGCAGCATGGCTTGTCAAGCCGCCCTCTTCTGTAATAAGAGCAGACGCTTTTTCAAGAGACGCGATCATGTCACGGTCAGTGCTAGTTGTAACCAAAACCGCGCCGTCAGTCATTTTTTGTTCGGCTTCTTTCGCGTTTTGCGCAATGACAACCGGACCGTAAGCTGATTTGCGGCCGATACCTTGGCCTTTAGCAATGATATTGCCGACAGTATGAACTTTCATCAAATTCGTTGTTCCTGACTCGCCGACAGTGCCTGCTGTAATGACGATCAGGTCACCATTTTTTACAATTCCGCTGTGTAATGATTTTTGCACAGCGTCTTCCAGCATCTCATCAGTTGAGCTTGCATTTTGACCGCTTTCTGCGAAAACGCCGGATACAAGAGCGAGTTTTCTGGAAACAGAATCATTTACAGTCACAGCGACAATCGGTGCCTGCGGGCGGTATTTTGCAATCATACGCGCTGTATGGCCGCTTTCAGTCGGCGTTACAATCGCAGTAGCATTCAAGTTAATGGCTGTATGTGCAACAGATTGGCCGATTGCATCAGTAATCGTCATGCCTACTTGGTCTCTGCGCTTTGAAAGAATCTCTTTGTAATTCAGCGCCTCTTCAGAACGGGATGCGATGTTGTGCATCGTTTGAACCGCTTCAACCGGGTAGTTTCCGGCAGCTGTTTCACCAGAAAGCATGATCGCATCTGTGCCGTCGAAAATTGCGTTTGCGACGTCACTCGCTTCCGCACGAGTCGGACGCGGGTTGCGCTGCATGCTGTCAAGCATTTGTGTCGCTGTAATAACCGGTTTGCCCAGTGCGTTGCATTTTTTAATCAGGTCTTTTTGCACGAGCGGCACTTCTTCAGCCGGGATTTCCACACCTAAGTCTCCGCGCGCAACCATTAAGCCGTCAGACACTTCGAGAATAGAATCGATGTTGTCTACGCCTTCTTGGTTTTCAATTTTAGGGATAATTTGAATATCCTGAGCATTATGCTCCTCAAGAAGTTCACGGATTTCAAGCACGTCAGTAGAACGGCGTACAAAAGACGCAGCGATGAAATCTACCCCTTGCTCAATACCGAAAACGATATCTCTCGCGTCTTTCTCAGTAATACCAGGAAGGTTGACGCTGACACCCGGCACGTTAACGCCTTTTTTGTTTTTCAGTGTTCCGTTGTTTAGTACTTTTGTTTTGATTTCGCGTTTAGCGGCATTCACTTCAAGGACTTCAAGACCGATAAGCCCGTCATCTAAAAGAATCGTTGAGCCTTTTTCAACGTCCTCTACTAAACCTTCATATGTTACTGAAATCTTATCAGTTGTTCCAACTACCTCGTCCATTGAAACGATAAGCTCTTTGCCTGTTTCAAGCTCAATAGCACCGTTTTCCATAGTATGTGTACGGATTTCAGGGCCTTTTGTATCAAGCAGGATTCCGACGTTTTTGCCGAGCTTTTTGCTCGCTTCGCGGATATTTTTAATACGTGCTCCGTGCTCCTCAAAATCTCCGTGAGAAAAATTCAAACGAGCCACATTCATTCCTGACTCCATTAATTTCGTAAGCATTTCAATACTTTCACTTGCCGGACCGATGGTACAAACAATTTTTGTTTTTCTCAATTCGTTCACTTCCTTCTGAAATCTTCAGCCTTCTGCTGCATTCTTAAATAGACAATTCTTTTGAAAGCTGATACATGTTTTGCTCAACTGTGTGTTTTTGATCCAGTATTTCTATAATATCATGGTCTACAAGCTTATTGTTTTGTATACCTACACAGCGTCCGCCTTTTCCTTCAAGCAGCAGTTCAACCGCATACGCGCCAAGTCGGCTTGCCAGAACACGGTCAGCAGCACTTGGGGAACCGCCGCGCTGGATATGGCCTAATACAGATACCCTAGTTTCAAGATTTGTTTCTTCTTCAATGCGTTTCCCGAATTCAACACCGCTGCCTACCCCTTCGGCAACGATAATAATACTGTGTTTCTTCCCGCGCTCATGACCGCGTTTTAGCCGGGCAATGATTTCGTGCATGTCGTAATCAGCCTCAGGGATCAAGATTGATTCCGCACCGCCTGCAAGTCCGGCCCATAATGCAATATCGCCGGCGTGGCGGCCCATCACTTCGATCACATATGTACGTTCATGAGAAGTCGCTGTATCACGAATCTTATCAATTGCGTCAATTACTGTATTTAAAGCTGTGTCGAAACCGATTGTAAAATCAGTACCCGGAATGTCATTATCAATTGTACCCGGTACACCTACACATGGAAACCCGTGCTCCGTTAATTTCTTCGCCCCCATGTATGAGCCGTCTCCGCCGATAACGACAAGCCCTTCGATACCCAGCTTCTTCAAGTTTTCGATCCCTTTTTCACGGCCTTCAACCGTTTTGAATTCAGGACATCTTGCTGTATAAAGCTTTGTTCCACCTCGATGAATAATATCACCTACAGAACCGAGCTCTAGCTTTTCAATCTTTCCGCTGATCAATCCTGAGTATCCGTTATAAATGCCGTAAACTTCAACGTCATGATAAATCGCTTTTCTGACAACTGCGCGAACTGCTGCATTCATTCCCGGGGAATCCCCGCCGCTCGTCAATACCCCTATACGTTTCATTCTCCATTCACCTCAGCAAACATATATGATTAAAACATAACATGATCATTGCCCTAAAAACAATGAAAAGGGATCTCCATCCTCCCTATGAAACCTTACCTATTATACAATTAAATAAATTGTTTTTAAATAAAATTTAAGGAATGTCACAAAAAATAAACGTGAGCCAAAGGCTTCACGTTTATTTAGTTTACCCCGATATATTGATCTTCAATCGATACTTTCCCAATTGCTTTGTATTTTTCATAGCGCTGCTGAATTAATTCTTCTTCATTCAGCTTCAGCAAAGTCTTTAACGATTGTTTAAGGGTTTCATCCATGTAGCTTGCCTGCAGCTTAATATCGTGGTGCGCTCCGCCTTTTACTTCTTTTATCATATGATCTATAATACCTAATTCTTTTAAGTCAGGCGCAGTGATTTTCATTGTTTCCGCCGCTTTTTTGGCAAGACTGGAGTCCTTCCATAAGAGTGCCGCAGCACCTTCCGGAGAAATAACAGAATAAGTAGAGTTTTCCAGCATATGCAAGTGGTTGCCCACACCTAAACCTAGAGCTCCGCCGCTTCCGCCTTCGCCGATGACGATACAAACAACAGGCACTCTAAGGCCGGCCATTTCAAACAGGTTTTTGGCGATTGCTTCGCTTTGTCCTCTTTCTTCAGCTGCTCGTCCAGGGTATGCCCCCTTCGTGTCAATAAAACAGATAATCGGTCTGTTAAATTTATCAGCCTGTTTCATCAGACGAAGCGCTTTACGATAGCCCTCAGGATGAGGCATTCCAAAGTTGCGGACCAGGTTTTCCTTCGTGTCTTTTCCGCGCTGATGACCGATAACTGTCACAGGCAGGCCGTGGAACTTGGCAATACCGCCGACAATGGCTTCATCGTCTCCGTACGCTCTGTCGCCGTGACATTCAAAAAAGTCTGTAAACAGGTAATGAATATAATCAAGTGTTGTCGGACGGTCCGGCAGACGTGCGATTTGAACACGGTCCCAAGGCTTCAGATTTTTATAAATATCATCCTGAAGCTTAGCTAGACGGTCTTCAAGCCGTTCGATTTCTGCACTCAGATCCATTTCCGAATCCTGGGTGAATTTTTTCAATTCGGCGATTTTGGTTTGCAGTTCAATCACCGGTTTTTCAAATTCTAATCTTGCAGCCACTCAATGTCACCTCCTGTTTGATGCATATCCAGCAGATTCTCTAACGTTTTTTTCATGTCGTCGCGGTGAATAACCGCATCAAGCTGTCCATGTTTTAATAAGAATTCCGCCGTTTGGAAATCCTCCGGCAGTTTTTCGCCTATTGTCTGTTCGATAATCCTTCTTCCGGCAAAACCGATCAGCGCGCCAGGCTCCGCAAAATTATAATCGCCAAGAGAAGCAAAGCTTGCCGATACCCCGCCGGTAGTCGGATGCGTCATGACTGAGATAATGAGACCCTGTTCCTCACTGAATAATTTTAAGGCAGAGCTTGTCTTTGCCATTTGCATAAGGCTTAATATGCCTTCCTGCATCCTTGCACCGCCGGAAGCAGTAAAAATAATAAACGGAACTTTATCCGCTTTTGCTTTTTCAATCGCAAGCGTGATTTTCTCGCCGACGACAGAGCCCATGCTGCCCATACGGAATGAAGAATCCATTACCGCGACAACAGCAGGAAATCCCCCGATGGTGCCCTTGCCTGTGACAACAGCCTCGTTTAAGGATGTTTTCTCACGATCTTTTTCAAGCTTTTCCAGATATCCCGGGAAACCGAGCGGGTTTTCCGATAACATCCCCTGATTGAATTCCTCAAAGGACTGTTCATCCATCAAGCTTTCGATACGCTGTTTTGCATTCATTGGGAAATGATAATCGCAGTTCATGCATACCCGCATATTTTTATCCAACTCTTTAGTGAGCATGATTTTTTTACACTTAGGACATTTTGTCATAATGCCTTCCGGAACATCGTGCTTCGCTTGATCTGACGGTACGGAAGCATACTTTTTCTTTTTAGTGAATATATCCTTTAACAAATGATTACCTCCCTTTTGTGAAGGGTTCTCTTCACCGCATGCCATCCAGACAGATAGACTTGCTAATAACTTTACCGAAACTATTGTACTTTTTTTGTCAAACGCTGTCATCCTCAATTCGACAACTTTTTATCCGCAGACGCGTGCGGACAGACTCATGATAAACCTAATAAATCGTTGAACCAGTAAGGTTGGTAACGTATTCAAAAATCATGTTAAACTCGGCTGAAATTTTTTTAAGTCCTGACCCCAAAAAAATTTCAGCCGCAAGTTTAACTTGAGAACAGCGCGCCGGTCTCCGCCAACGCGCTGCCATTTTTGGAATGAATTAAAATTATTCGCCAATAATCGTAAGTTTTCTGGTTTTTTCTGCAACTTCTTCAGGATCTACAGTAATTCTTGCCACACCTGTTTCCATCGCCGCTTTCGCCACAGCCTTAGCCACAGCAGGCGCAACACGTTTATCAAACGGTGCAGGGATGACGTACTCTGGGCTAAGCTCATCGTCTGATACTAGTGAAGCAATGGCTTCAACCGCTGCAATCTTCATTTCTTCGTTAATGTGAGTAGCGCGCACGTCAAGCGCTCCACGGAAAATTCCCGGGAAGGCAAGCACATTGTTTACTTGGTTCGGGAAATCTGAACGGCCTGTTCCGATAACGCTTGCTCCAGCTTCACGCGCATCTTCCGGCATAATTTCCGGATTCGGGTTTGCCATTGCGAAAATGATTGGATCTTTCGCCATGCTTTGTACCATTTCTTTTGTTAGCGCACCTTCGACAGACACACCGATAAATACGTCAGCACCAGCGATCACATCTTCCAAAGAGCCGTCTTTACGGTCTTGGTTTGTGAATTTCGCCACTTCGTTTTTAACATCGTTCATACCGTTCGGACGCCCTTCATAAATGGCTCCTTTTGAATCGCACATCACGATGTCGCGCACGCCGAAATGGTAAAGAAGCTTAATGATCGCAATACCTGCAGCACCGGCGCCGTTAGCCACAACTTTAATGGAAGACATGGATTTCCCAGACAATTTCAGCGCGTTTACAAGACCAGCTACTGTGACAATCGCTGTGCCGTGCTGATCGTCATGGAAAACCGGGATGTTCGTTTCTTTTTTCAGACGCTCTTCAATGATGAAGCAGTTTGGCGCCGCGATATCTTCAAGGTTGACACCGCCAAATGTCGGTTCAAGCAATTTAACGGTTTCAATGATTTTATCAACATCATTTGTGCCCAAAGCAATTGGGAACGCGTCTACGCCGGCAAAGCTTTTGAAAAGAACGGCTTTACCTTCCATAACAGGAAGTGCGGCTTCAGGGCCGATATTTCCAAGGCCGAGCACAGCTGTACCGTCTGTCACAACTGCTACCATGTTCCCCTTCATTGTATAATCATATACTTTGTTAATGTCTTCATGAATATCCTTACATGGTTCTGCTACACCCGGGGAATAAGCAAGGCTTAAATCTTTCGCATTTTTAACCTCTACTTTAGATTTGGATTCGAGCTTCCCCTGGTTCACTTTATGCAGATGTAATGCTTCTTCTCTTAATGACATTCTCCTAAACACTCCTTAATGGAATTTTTTGATTCGTATGCTGCTGCATTGATTGCTGCATTCTGCGGAGTAGATCTATCAGAATATTTAAACAGAGTAACATAATTGCTCCAATTGTATAACAAAAAGCGAATGGTTACCACTGTTTTAAAACGACGTTTTTTTGACCTAACAGCTCTTTTAAGCGGTATAACACCTGGTGATCCGCATCGATATGGAACGCCTCAGGAAGCTTTATCGTCTGTTTTTGCCTTTCATAATAGAGATAAACGCCGGTTTCCCCCTTATGCTCCAGCAAAATGCGCTTGATCTTTGTCAGGATCTCCTGACTGTGCTGACTGCTTTCTATCTTCATATAAACCGATGGCGCTTTTTCAGCATTCATATTTTCCAGCAATTCCGCTCTGGACATAATAAACTGGACTTTTTCCTGCCTGATTTCACATTTCCCTGCTGTGAACAATAGAGCGCCCTCTCTTAAAACCGGAGAAAGCTGTCTGAATTGTTCAGGGAACACAACGGCTTCCATTTCGCCGGTCTCATCACTTAACGTTAAAAACGCCATGTTTTGACCTGTTTTTGTCCGAATCGTTTTGATTTTCGACAGCAGGACACCGAGTGAAACCTGCTTTTTAACAGCCTGCTGAGCTTGCTGAATGGGTACCGCTCCTCGCGCTGTCAGCTGGTTTCGAAAGGCAGAGAGCGGATGATTTGAAAAATAAATACCGAGCGTTTCTTTTTCAAATGCAAGAATATCCACAAGCGGAAGCTCCTCGGTTTCCACGTACTTCGGTTTAATGGAGAACGATTCTTCTAAAAACAATCCCATTTGGTCATCGTCCGCGGCGAATAGCTCGGCATGCTCTAACGCAACATCAATCGATGCGAGCAGCGTAGCCCGGTTTTGATCGAATTCGTCCATTGCACCAGAAAATATGAGTGCTTCAAGCGTTTTGCGATTTACGCTTTTTGACGGCACGCGAAAGCAGAAATCGAAAAGATCTTCAAATGGTTTCTCTTTTCTTGCTTTATATATATCTTTGACTGCTGAGACGCCTACACTTTTTATCGCACGGAGGCTGTACCTGACAGCTCCGTCTTCAACTGTAAACGGATAGCTGCTTTTGTTCACTGACGGAGGAAGGATACGAATCCCGCTCCCCTTCGCTTCGTAAAGATATTGAGCTATTTTATCCTCATTGCCAATGACGCTTGTAAGCAATCCGCACATAAAATATAAAGGATAATGAGCCTTCAAATACGCAAGCTGGCAGCCGATCATGCTGTATGCCACCGCATGGCTTCTGTTGAAGCCATAGTTTGCGAATTTGACGATTAAATCGTAGACTTCATTTGCAGTGTCTACAGAATACTCCTTTTTTAAGCACCCTTCAACAAAATGGCTTCGCTCTCGGTCAAGAATGTCTTTCTTTTTTTTGCTGACTGCACGTCTGAGCAGGTCCGCCTCGCCTAAAGAAAATCCTGCCATACGCGAAGCAATCACCATAATTTGCTCCTGATAAACGATGACACCATACGTATCTTCCAATATCCCTCTTAAATCTTCGTGGGGATAATGAACCGGCACGCGTCCGTGTTTACGGTCGATAAATAACGGAATATTTTCCATCGGGCCGGGCCGGTACAGTGCGTTTACCGCGACAATATCTTCTAATCCTGAAGGCTTAAGCCTTTTCAAAACGCTTCTCATTCCTGAGGATTCAAGCTGGAAAATCCCTGTCGTATCCCCTTTTGACAGCAGGGAGAATGTTTTTTCGTCTTGATAAGAAATACTCGAAAGATCTATTTTAATATTTTTTTCTTTTTCAATCATTGAAGTGATGGACTCGATGAGTGTCAGGTTGCGCAAGCCCAAGAAATCCATTTTCAAAAGGCCCAGATCTTCGAGGTGATCCATCGCGTATTGCGTTAAATAGATCCCTTCATGTCCTTCCTGAAGCGGGACAACATCAGTTAACGGTTCCTCACTTAAGACAACGCCGGCCGCGTGGGTTGACGTATGTCTCGGAAGACCTTCTATTTTTCTGGCAATCGTAAACACTTGCTGAAGCAGACTTGACTCACTGAGTCGCTTATTCAGCTCCGGCGATTGCTTTCTCGCATCATCCAAAGTCATGCCCGGCCTTGAAGGAATGAGCTTCGCAAGCTGATCCGCTTCCTTCGGGCTTACACCGAATACCCTTCCGACGTCCCGAAGCGCCGCTTTTGCCGCCAGCGTCCCGAAGGTAATAATCTGGGCGACGTGCATTGCGCCGTATTTCTGCTGAACGTATTGAATGACCTCGTCCCTTCTCGTATCCGGAAAGTCGATATCAATATCCGGCATACTGATTCGTTCCGGGTTTAAAAACCTTTCAAACAGCAGGTGATGCTTGATCGGATCAACGTCCGTGATATAGAGGACATAAGCTACGAGCGATCCCGCCGCAGAACCCCTTCCCGGTCCTGTCACAATCCCTTTTTCATGGGCGTGCTTCATAAAATCCCATACGATCAGAAAATAATCGCTGAACTTCATCCGCTTGATGACATCAAGTTCATATTGAAGACGTCGAATATACTGTTCATCTGGTGTATCGAAGCGGCTGCGGAGCCCTGTCATACAAACATCCGTCAAATAATCATCCGCGGATGTACCGTCTGGAGTCGGAAATGATGGCAGGCGGGTCTGTCCCAGACTGACGTCAACCCGGCATTGTTCTGCAATCTCAACAGATGCTTGCAATGCCTCAGGATGCTCTTGGTATATAACACGCATTTCATCAATGGATTTCAAGTCGAGATCCGGCATCTCTTCGTTTGATGCCTCAGTGAGTTTTTCACCTGACTTTATCGCTTTCAAACAGCGATAGGCAGCCTGATCTTCTTTCCTTATATAATGAACATCGCCTGTCGCCGTGACCGGAATTCCCGTTTCTTCAGACAGCCGGAGGATTTGCTCAGATAAGAATTTATTTTCTTTAAACAGCTGAAAGGATAAATAAAAAGCGCCTTTTCCGAATATAGACTGAAAATGAAGTGCGGCTTGAGCGGCCTGGTCAAACAGCCCTCCTTCAAGCAGCATTTCAATATAGCCCTTCTCGCCGGGGGTGATCGCAATAATGCCTTCGCGATAGCTGTTAAGCCATTTTGGCTTCAGGCCGTTTCTTGATTTCGATTGCAGGACGCTGCTGATTTTCAGCAGGTTTTGATAGCCTGTATTTGATTTTGCCAGCAGGACGAGAGGGTAGGCTTCGAGCTCGTCATCATCTGTGAAAACAGAAGCCGTCAAGCCGATAATCGGGTTGATCCCCCTCGCCTTGCATGCTTTATAAAATTGTATAGCTCCGTACATGACATGATCATCTGTCAGCGCCAAAGACGCATATCCGAGCCTGTCAGCTTCACTGACGAGCTCTTCCACAGCCGCGGCGCTGTTTAGCAGGCTGTACCCGCTATGCACTTGCAGGTGAACAAAAGACATGCTATCACCTCTTTCTCCATTACGATCCATTTCTTTCTTCATTATAAGTCGGGTTTTCAAAAGAAACAAATGTTCTTTTTCGAGTCGTCATCATACTTGTCCCGAATGCTCAATATGATATAAAAGGTGAGGTGATCAAGATGGATCAGGAAGCTGGTTTTATGGTAAATTTTATCAACAGTTATTTTATAGCATTAGGGGTGCTGATCGGAGGCGCACTCATCGGAGGCCTTGGAGCATATTTGGCAGGCGAAGCCCCGCTTACGGTTATTACAAAGCTTGCGAACAGATTAAAAATATGGGCACTGGTCGCCGCTATCGGCGGTACATTCGATGCGGTATACAGCTTTGAACGGGGTATTCTTGAAGGCAATACGAGAGATTTATTCAAGCAGATTCTTCTCATTATCTCGGCCATGGGCGGGGCGCAAAGCGGCTGGCTTATTATTTCATGGCTGACGCAGGAGCATATTTCTTCATGAGAGTGCCGCAGCATTACAAGAAACCGGGATGGCAGCGTTTTTTTGCAGGTATGATGTGCGGAGCCGTGATCAGCTGGTTTTTTTTCCTGTTTACATACGGAACATTCCAGGAGGAGCAGGTTTCCCTCATCGAAAAACAAAAAGAGCACGTCAAAGACTTGAACGACCAAATTTCCATCTATCAGGAAGACCTCCACAAACTAAATGAAGACAATAAAAGAAAACTGCTTATTCAAAGCGTCGATGTCAAATTGCTGAATGGAGAAAAATATAAAATTTCGCAGCCTGATAAAACAAAATTCGAGGAGCATGTAAAGGATGATATTTCAGAGGTCATTACAAAGGATATAGAAAGCGTCTATAAAACGAAGGAGCTTTTAAAACGGACAATTGAAAATAAAGTCTATACGATCAATGAAAAAAAATATGAGGCAGCCGTCAAGGAATTAATTATTTACACAAGGCTTTCGGTAGAAATCGAAATATCATTCGCGACGTAAATATGGAATTTTTTTAAATTTTTCAAACTCCTGTCGCTTTTTCCCATTCTTTTTTATAAACTATAAATGAGGCTTAATAGCGAAAGGAGGAGGAAGGGAAATGGAGGTTTACAGTGACCGTCAGTTAGCAAAAGATCAAGCAGCCCGACTCAGACAAGGTTTTTCTGCATATGCCGAAACAAACTCACTCGCTTCCCTCATCAAAAAAGAACTTCAATCTCACAATCTCCAAGTCTACGAGGACCTTACTGAGTTCGGCTGCTGGTTCATCCCCGTCACAGATGAACACTAAGAGAGAGGGTCTCCCCTCTACTTGTGTTCTTTACATAACGTCTCCAGATCAGCTAAAATCTGTTCCGCTTTATCCCAGCTGTAAATGGAGGCGCCTGAAGCCAGAGGATGCCCTCCGCCGTTATATTTCCGGGCGAGTCCGTTAATAACAGGCCCCTTTGAACGGAATCTGACTCTGATTTGATCGTCTTCTTCTATGAAAAACACCCATGCGCGAATACCTGAGATATTTCCAAGCGTCCCGACAAGCTGCGACGCTTCAGAAGCCGTTGTGCCGAACCTTTCAAGAGTATCCTTTTTGATGAAAACAGAAGCAGCGCCATTTTCAGACAAAGACACATTTTGAAAGATATAGCCGTTAAGCTTCACCACATTCAGTTTTGTTTCATACAATTGATTAAACAGCTCTGAAGAAGAGAACGGATACTTAATAAGCTCGCCTGCATATTTTAATGTTTTTTCCGTTGTATTGGGAAATAAGAAGCGTCCGGTATCACTGACAATGCCGGCATAGATCAGCTCTGCAGCTTTTGTATTCAGCTTCCAGCCGTGCTCTTTTCCTTCTAAATACAGCTCGTAAATCATTTCACTCACTGAGCTGGCATTCGTATCGACCCATAGAAGATCGCCGTAAGGATCTTCGTTCGGATGGTGGTCGATTTTCATTAGTTTGGCGCCTGATAAATAACGCTGATCGTCGACTCTTTCCTGATTTGCCGTATCGCAGACGATCACAAGGGCGCCTTTATATGTTTCATCGTCCACCTCATCGAGGGTATATAAGAAAGAGAGGGACGGTTCTGGCGTGCCGACCGCAAAAATATTTTTTTCAGGATACGTTTCACGCAGGATTTCCGTAAGTCCGCACTGAGATCCGTAGGCATCCGGGTCAGGGCGCACATGTCTATGTAAGATAATCGTGTCATATAATGATATGGTTCTGATCAATTCTGTTTTCATTTGATACTCCTTTATTGTTTTTTTTCATTAAATCACATTCTCTGCCGACGGAAAAGAAAAATAACGTCAAAACCAAGCCCGTTTTTGTATAGAATGGGTTTGTAAACTTTTACGATGGAGGATTTCATTTATGCTGGTTCTTGTTTTTTTGATTGGGCTTTCAGCCTGCTTTTATGTGTACTATAAAGTAAAAGGCGTACGGGCAAAGCAATCTTTGGAAAAAGAAATCTTTTCAGCAAAATCTAGCATGGCATTAGGATCGCTGGTGCTGTTTTACGGACTCAATCAAATGATATTATTCCATTCAGTATTAACGTTAGTAATCGGCGGCATCTTTATCGTCATCGGAGCCGGAAGCGCATGGGCAGGTTATAAAGCCTACAGCCATTACAATCCCCTTCACGCCAAAGAAGCTGAAAGAGATCACGCGTAAGGGGCGCCTGAGACGTCCCTTAGCTTCTTTCCATCAGCTGAACCATCAGCATTGCTTTAGACACGATATGGCCTTGGCTGTGCACTTCAACTTCCATTTTTCCGAACTTTCTTCCAGCCTCTAAAATGCGCGGCTTGACTTCGATGACCGACTCCATCTGCACAGGCTTCAAAAAGAAAATGGTGATGCTTTCTATCACTAGTTCGCCGCGTTTTTTCGAGCGCAAAAACCGATTGGCCGCTTGCGTCAAAATGGTCGTAAACACGCCATAAGAAATCGTCCCCAGCTGATTTGTCATTTGCGGCGTTACTTCATACTGATAAACCGTCTGATCCTGTTTATCCTCATCCTCATCTTTAAATCCTCTTGAGACGATATCATCAAGCTTTTCCCCGACTTGAGGCTGCTTTTGAATCATTTGAAGAGCTTTCAGCACGTCTTGGCGGCTGATCATGCCAATCAGTTTTTGGTGTCCGTCAGTGACGGGAAGCACTTCGATCCCTTCCCATACCATCATTTGCGCCGCTGAGGCGACAGACGTTTTTCCAATAACCGTAACCGGATTTTTTGTCATGACTTTTTCAATGGGTGCATTCCGGTCGTGACCTGCGATATCTTTCGAAGTCAAGATCCCGTGGATTTTCATTTGTTCGTCGACAACCGGGAAACGCCCATGGCCCGTTTCAAAATTTTTCTCGTACCATTTTTCAAGTTTATCCTTAGGTGAAAGATATATCGTACGGTCAGCGGGCGTTAAAATGTCCTCCACCAGAACGATTTCTTTTTTGATCAGCTGGTCATAAATAGCTCGGTTAATCATAGCGGCGACTGTAAAGGTGTCATAGCTCGTGGATAAAATCGGCAGCTCAAGCTCGTCTGCCAGCTGCACGATGCTGTCATCTGTGTTAAATCCGCCCGTTACAAGTACAGCGGCGCCTGCCTCAAGCGCCTGTCTGTGTGCATTGATTCGATTTCCGACAATCAAAAGATTTCCGGCTGCCGTGTACCGCATCATCGCATCCAGCTCCATTGCGCCTATGACAAATTTATTTAATGTCTTATGGAGTCCGGCCCGGCCTCCGAGCACTTGTCCGTCTATGACGTTTACAACCTCTGCATATGTAAGCTTTTCGATATTTTCTTTTTTCTTTTGTTCAATTCTGATTGTTCCGACACGTTCAATCGTACTGACAAAGCCTTTATTCTCTGCTTCCTTGATCGCTCTGTACGCCGTGCCTTCACTTACTTTCATTTCCTTTGCGATTCTCCGCACAGAAATTTTTTCACCGACAGGCAGCGAATCAATATATGTTAAAATTTGTTCATGCTTAGTTGCCAAACCTTTCACCTCTAAGGGACAGTCTTCTGCTTTTATTATAAGGGCTCGGATGATTGATTCGCAATGAGGCAGGAAAATAAAAAGGAAGCCTGCCCGGCTTCTTACAGCGCAGTGTTCTGTTGGGTGCTGAAGAACGAATCCATCATTCAGACTTCCCGCAAGCTCCTGGCCTTCGTGATTCCTTTCACATCTATAAAAACAATGTCTTTATTTTTCTTTTATATTGATGTCAACTGCTGCTTTTACAATCTTTTTATTCCCTATTTTAGATAAAACAAATAAAACAGCAAACAGCCATATTGCTCCTATCGCCGTATAGATAAATGGATAAACAGCTGTGTTTTCAATCCATTCATTTATCAATGTTCTCGCATTTACTAATATAATAAATCCTCCTACAAGCACACCCATCAATTGCGGGTGAAATTTCTGTACGAGCCATGCTGCGATAGGGGCCGCGATAATTCCGCCAGCCATTAACGAACACACCCATAACCAATTGACATCCTCCCATCCCAATGAAACAAGAAAACCGACAGTTGCAGATACTGCGATGGCAAACTCACTAGTATCTACAGTTCCTACTACTTTCCTCGGACTCAGGCCTTTTCGGGATAATAAAATCGGAGTGGTGACGGGGCCCCAGCCACCTCCTCCTGTGGCATCTGCAAAACCGGCGATCACTCCTAAGGGAATGGATTGTTTTCTGCTTAACGGCACATGTTTTTTCTCAAGAGCAGGCTTGTATTGAAATAAAAATCTTATCAATACATATCCGCCCAGCAGGAGCAGAAACAAAGAAATATAGGGTTTCGCCACATCTCCGGGTAAATGGCTGAGAAATGCAGCGCCTAAAAAAGCCCCTATTGAACCGGGAATGACAAGCTGATAAACAGTTTGTTTGTCAACATTTCCAAATTTAATATGTGACACTCCTGATGCGGCAGTCGTGACGACTTCCGCTAAATGGACAGAAGCCGAAGCAACAGCAGGCGTTATGCTGAAAGCTAATAACAGCGAAGTTGAGGTAACACCATAAGCCATACCTAACGAACCGTCTATTAACTGCGATAACAAGCCTATAAATGCAAAAACAATTAATTTCTTCATCAGCACACCTCGTCTGTATCAATCGAATATTTTCTCAAAGCAAACCATCTCTGACTCTTCATTCCTGCGTTCATTATCCTAATAATCTTCTAGCGCTTTCATATAAAAAATAAGAGGCTTTTATAATGGCAGTTTCATCAATTGTAAATGCCGGGTGATGCCAATCATGATCACCGCCTGTTCCAAAAAAAGCAAAGGATCCGGGAATATGCTCCAAATAGTAAGCAAAATCCTCCCCGGCAGTGGATTGGTCGGGTGAAATGACCTGAAGCTGTGCTTTATGAGCAGCAGCTTTTGCGATTTCAGTTATTGCTGTATCATTACAAAGCGGCGGCGGTCCGGAAATCCACTTCACATTCGCCTTCAAAGAAAAAGCAGAAGAAATCTGCTCTGCAACAGACAGAAAACGCTGCTTCACTTGTTCCCGAACCTCTGAATCAAATGTTCGAACAGTGCCTTCGATCACCGCTGTATCGGGGATGACGTTCCATGTGCTGCCGCCTTCGATTTTCGCTACAGTTACAATCGCGCTTTTTAGCGGATTTACATTTCTGCTTACAATCGTTTGCAGGGCGACGATAAGCTGAGAGGCGCCGACAATAGGATCAAAACCATTATGCGGCAATGCTGCATGAGCGCCTTTTCCTTGTATCGCTACTTTAAATCGGTCAACAGCAGCCATAAGAGGACCTGTTTTTAACCCTACAGCGCCAACCGGTATATCGGGTTTGTTGTGAAGACCGATAACTGCTTCAATGCCATCCAATTGGCCATCCGCTATCACTTTTGCAGCGCCTGCGCCTGATTCCTCAGCCGGCTGGAATAACAAACGAACCTTTCCTTTCAGGCTATCTTGATTTTCCTTTAGCAAAAAGGCCGCACCAAGAAGCGCTGCCGTGTGAAAATCATGGCCGCACGCGTGCATGATTCCTTTCTTTTTAGATGCATAGGGCAACCCTGTTTTTTCTTCGATTGGCAGCGCGTCAATATCAGCCCTCAAAGCAATGGCCGGACCTTCTGACTCCCCTGCTATATCTGCGAATACACCTGTTTTTAATGATGTAGGACGAATTGGTATGCCCTTTTCTCCAAGGCATTTTGCAATAAAATCGGTTGTTTCAAATTCTTCTTTTGACAGCTCGGGGTATTGGTGCAGATGCCGGCGTATTGCGATGAGCTCTTTTTCAAGCGATAAGAGATTCAATGGATTATGCTCGCTATCATCTTTAATTGTTTTTGCTGTCTGATATGGGTATGCCCCTTCTATATTTCTCCAATAATCTAAAGGCATGTTTTCTCCTCCTTTCAGCTCTTTACCTATCTGCCTTTAACATCACAAGATCTCCAGTCTCTTCAATATAAGCAGCAATAAAACGGCTCAATTTAAATGCAAGACCGCCCGGCCCAAATTTTACACACTTACTGGGAGGGTTCTCATTCTCTGCCTGCAAAAAGCTTAAAAAAGATAAAATATATATACGCCGATATGCAACTTGTGTAATACCATACTCAAAAAACCAATTGTCAATCACATTGTATACACCGCGGTTGATCCCGTATAAACTGTTACACTTCTTGTAAAAGCTGAGGTCCGGAAGATTTAACTCAGGGTGTGAGAGCAGGCTTTCTTTATTTTGAGATGCAATTCCCATACGTTCAAAGCGTTTGGAAGCGTATGAAATATCCTTTTTGATTTGCTCTTTTAGTGACTCCAAAGAATAAAACCTTCTTTCATCTCTTATTTTAAAGAGAATGCTGCATTCCATATGTTCTCCGTAGATCTCCCTATCAAAGTGAATCAAAAAAATCTCAATGGTTTTTTTCAGATTAGGACCAATCGTTGGTTTCACTCCGATATTCATAACCCCTAAATAAAATTGCTGGTTGATCGCCGCCAGAACCCCGTAAACGCCGTTAGGAAGCCCGTTTATTTCGGTTTCTATATTTGCTGTTGGAAATCCTAATTTTCTGCCCAACTGTTTTCCTTTCACAACCGTACCTGCAATGATTGCCAAAAAAGTCATCCTCCTCCCGCTTCTCCTATTAATGATTTGATGAATGTACAAAAGGATGATGAACCGAAGTATCAAGCCCAAGATTTCCCCGCAATGTCCCGCCGTTATAGTCTCTGCGGTACAGCCCTCTTTCTTGAAGAATCGGAATCACTTTTTCTACAAAGGCATCAAGTGTTCCCGGGATATCCGACCCGATGATAAAACCGTCAGCAGCTTCGGCTTTGAACCAAGTCTCAAGCAAGGAGGCGACCTGCTCTGGTGTACCGATGAATGGAGTCCTTGGAAAAGCCATTTCCCGCGCCACTTCCCGTAGTGTCATGTTTCTGGCTTTCGCTTCTCTCTTAATTCGATCTGTTGTGCTTTGAAAAGCATTCTTTCCAACTTCGCCAATATCGGGAAACGGTTCATCAAGCGGGAACACACTCAGATCGTAATCATCAAAAAATCTCCCCAAATAAGTAACTGCATTCTCAATCGGAATCAATTCTGCAAATTCCCGGTATTTCTTCTCTGCTTCTTCTTCCGTATCTGCCACAATCGGGCTGATTCCCGGAAAAATCAGCACGCTGGAAGGGTCGCGCCCTTGAGCGGCAGCCCGCTTTTTAATATCCGCATAAAATGCGATTGTCTCGCCTAATGAATTGGAATGGGTAAAAATCGCATCTGCATTTTTGGCCGCAAATTGACGGCCTGTTTCTGAAGAACCCGCTTGAAACACGACAGGCTCTCCCTGATTTGAGCGCCCGATATTTAAAGGCCCCTCTACTTGAAAATACTCTCCTTTGTGATTCAGACGATGAAGCTTTGCCGGATCAAAAAACTGCCCTGTTTCTTTATTGTGTATAAATGCGTCCTTCTCCCAGGAATTCCACAAACCACGCACAACATCCAAATGCTCTTGTGCAATAACGTAACGCTCGGTATGTTCTGGCAGTCTGCTTCTGCTATGATTGCGTGCAGCTCCTTCCTGCGGAGAAGTAACCAGATTCCAGCCAGCCCTCCCCCCGCTGATGTGGTCCAGCGACATTAACTGCCTTGAAATCGTAAATGGCTCAGTAAAAGAAGTAGAGAACGTACCTACTAAACCAATGTTTTTTGTGACGGACGCAAGCGCCGATAATATGGTGATGGGCTCAAATCGATTTAAAAAATGGGGAATTGATTTTTCAGAAATAAATAAGCCGTCTGCAATGAAAATGAAACTGAACAAGCCTTTTTCAGCTGTTTGAGCCTTTTGCTTGTAAAATTCCACGTTTGTACTTGCGGAAGGATCGACTTCAGGGTGACGCCAGCCGTCAATTGTTCCCCCAACCCCATGAATAATGGCTCCAAACTGAATATCATTTCTTCGCGTCACCTTTTTTCCTCCTTTATCTGAGCGTAATTGGCAAGTGCAAGCTCAAGATTTTTAATACCAATTTCAGTAATCCCTTCATAACGATTACCGCCGCCAACTTCTACCACAGGAACGTGGCGTACTCCGTATTTCACCTGTAAAATGTCTCTCAGCTCTTCCTTCTCCGAAACATCGATATTTTGAAACGCTATTGCTTTTTCATGTAAGTAATTTTTGACTTCTTCGCAATAAATACAGCCTTTCTTACTCCAAACCACAACGTTGACAAAATCGCTCATGTTTTATCCCCCTTATTGTTTTGCGGCTAGAACTGCATCACTCAGCAGCTGATAAGACAGCCGTTTTTCGTCTGCATTTTTGATTGGTGTAAAAATGACAAAATCGTTAATTCTGTATGTGTCTGATAAACGTTTTAATTCGTCCGCCGCTTCTTCCTTCGTTCCGGCAATCACCCCGGTTTTTTGGACGATGATGTCATAGGGCTGGCTGACGTTCTCAAGATAGGCTTCGGCTTGTTCGCGGGTACCGACATTCACTCTCCTCCCATCTTGCAAAATCACTTTTATCGATTCACGCGACTCAATATGTTTTTGTGCCTCTTCCTTTGTACGCGCCGCAAAAACAGCGGGAGCAAGGTGAAATTCCGCTTCATAGCCTGCTGGCAGATGCGTGTCAAAGGCTCGGCGGGCTTCTTTTAGCACTTTCTCTTCACCGTTAATAAAGTAAGCAAAGACAAAAGATATTCCCAGTTTTGCAGCTGAAATTGCGCTCTCTGTGCTTCCCCCCAGCAGAAAAAGTCCCGGCCTGTGTTCAGCCTGCGGTGCCGGCCGCAGTTGCGCAAAACAGTGGGCATCTGGAAAATCATCCCGAATGAAATGAGTGAGATCCTCCAGCTTTTCTTCAAACTTGCGCGCCGGTTTTACATATTCATATTGCAGAGCGTCTGTCGACAGCTGAAAGCCGCCGGGCGCTTTGCCTACTCCAAGGTCAATGCGTCCGGGAGCTAATGCAGACAATAGATGAAACTGCTCCGCCACTTTGTATGGGCTATAATGCTGCAGCATCACGCCGCCGGATGCTAAACGTATGGTCTTTGTGCTTGCGGCAAGATACCCTAAAAGAACTTCAGGAGCGGAGCCGGCAATATCACTATTGTTGTGATGTTCAGCGACCCAAAAACGGTAATATCCATACTCTTCAGCCATCTGCGCCAACTTCACCGTATGCTGTAATGTATCGGCTGCGGTTTCTCCTTCACCTGCCAGACTTTGGTCTAATATACTTAAGCGGATCATATCACCGGCTCCTTTATGTGTTCTTTTATTTCATATAAATACTCCGGCGAAACACGGCGGAGAAACCGCTTTGTTCTTTCTTTTTTCGTATGGCGGAAGACTTCATCCGGAGTTCCTTGTTCAACAATGACGCCCTCATCCATAAAAACAACTTGATCTGAAACCCTTTTCGCAAACTCCATTTCATGTGTAACAATGATCATAGTGGCTCCGGTCCTCACAATATCGAGCATGACCTCAAGAACTTCGCCGACCAGCTCTGGGTCAAGCGCAGCTGTCGGCTCATCGAACAGCAGCACATCAGGATTAATGGCAAGCGCCCTCGCTATTCCAACTCTTTGTTTTTGCCCTCCCGATAATTGACTCGGATAAGCGTTCAATTTGTCTTGAAGCCCAACCTTTATCAGCTCGTTCTCTGCTATGGCATACGCGTCTTGTTTTCTCATTTTCCGGGCTACCGTCAAACCCTCCATGATATTTTCAATCACCGTTTTGTGAGTAAACAAATGATATTGCTGAAATACCATTGCTGTCTGTTTTCTGAGCCAGCGAGTGTCTTTTTTTGTCGGAAAACTGCAATTAATCACTTTGTCATGTAAAGAGATGATCCCTTCGTCCGGCCTTTCTAATAAATTAAGGCAGCGTAAAAAGGTGGTTTTCCCTGACCCGCTTGGACCGATAATTGTCACAACTTCTCCTTTGTGCACAGTCAGATTTATTCCTCTTAATACCTGGTGCATGCCAAAACGCTTATGAATATTTTTAATCTCAATCATAAAGTGCCTCCTTGAAATCTGGATGCCTTCCTCTCAAATATTCCATTTACGGTTTCCATCATAAGAGTCAGCACCCAATAGATAATCGCCGCTCCGATAAAGGCTTCCAAAAATGCATAATTATCAGAAGCAACGATAGTCGCTGTCCCTGTTATTTCAGGAACAGCCACTATAGCTGCAATAGAGGTCGTATGCAAAAACCCGATGCCTAAATTTGTGAAGTTAGGGATTGAAACCATCAGCGCCTGCGGCAATATCACTCGACGAAAGGTTTGACCGTGCGTCAGGCCGATTGAATAGGCCGCTTCGACCTGTCCGGTATCCATTGCCAAGATGCCCGACCGGATAATTTCTGTTAAATAAGCACCAGCAGTTAAAGACAAAGCCATGACCACAAACACGGCGACCGGAATCTCATTGGCGGACCAGCCGAGATGAAAAAAGCTGCTGACACGATCCACAATCGGCGGCACGCCTAAATAAATCAGCATAATATGGAGAATGGCAGGTGTACTCCGAAAAAATGACACATAAAGCCTTGAACAAGCCGCCAATCCCTTTATTCTAAAAATTCTGACCATTATATTTCCAAGTGCCGCAAGAAATCCGAGGATGATCGGCAAAACAGCCATCATCAATGTCAGCGGAATGGTTTTTATCATTTCTTTCATGGCGGAAGCAATAAATGGAAAGTCAAATTGCAATCTTCTCCCCTCCTAGTCCCCGTACATATTTCAATGTATGTTCATGTCAAAAACGGTAACAAGTCGTTTTTGATCCTTCTTGATTCGTTTTTCGGCCAATGTAAAGAACCTTTCGAATAAAACTGCTACGGCATAATAAACAACGGATAGCGCAATGTACACTTCAAGAGAATGATTGCTTGAGGTAATCAGTGTTTGGCCCCTTCCCGACATATCCATCACACCTATTGAAAAAGCAAGAGACGTATCTTTTAAAGAACTGATCACCATGTTTCCCATATTCGGAAAAGCCTGCACAAAGGCCTGGGGCAGAACGATGCGCCTGAAAGCCTGCCTTCCGCTGAGACCAATACTGTACGCCGCTTCCGTTTGGCCTTTATCAACACTGCCCGCCCCTGCTCGAATGATTTCAGCTGCTGCTGCGGCATTGCTTAACGCGTATGTTGCAACAGCGGCATAAAACGGATCCATTTTTGATGTATCAATCCCTATCACCCCCGTCAGCGCCGGTATGCCATAAAACACGATAAAAAGCTGCACCATAACGGGTGTACCTCTGAAAAACGAGATATACACTCTTGCAAATTGATTTACAATAGGAAAGTTATAGATGCGGGGCAGCGCTAAAAAGAGCCCCAATACAAACCCGAATAGCAATGACAGCGTTAAAATGTATAATGTAACCGGCAGATAGCCGATTAAGGTCGGTACAAAATCTGCAATCATGCTGATATCAAACGTTTTTTCCATCACGGCTCCCTCTCTTTAGACTCAATACTGTTCCTTGGAATAATCGTCGCCAAGCCATTTTAAACTGAGCTCTTTCAGTGTTCCGTCATCAATGATTTCCTGTAATGCTTTGTCAATGTTTTTACGTAATGTTTGTTCATTTTTGTTAAACATAAAATACACTTTGGCATTGGAGAGCGCATCACCGACCGTTTTTTCTTTTATCGCGCTCGTTTTGTTTTGAAAATCCACTGCAAAAGGCGTTGAGATTGTTGCGTCGGCACGGCCTGACTGCAGCTGGTTCGCGGCATCGTTTGAACCCTGGCCCGCATAGGCAATCTCGAATGGATCGCCATGTTTCTCATTCCATTTTTTCAACACAAGCGCGCCGTTTGAGGTTGCGCTTGTAATGACCCGTTTCCCTTTTAAATCTTCAATCCCGTGAATGGTATCGTTATCTTGAAGGACGGTTATTTTTAAAGGGAAATGATTGTAGGCGACCTCGTTAAAGAGAAACTTTTTTTCACGCTCTTCGCTTTTCTCCATTTGATGTGCCACGATATCGACTTTATGCTGGCCGAGACTGACGAGCAGGTTGGAAAATTCCATCGTTTTGAAAGTGAATTTATAATTCGGCAGACGCTTATCAATCTCTTTGACCAGCTCGACATCATAACCGGTCAAATCGCCATCATCATTAATAAAGCAAATATTCGGAAATTGGGTCCCGGTTCCGACCGTAATCGTCTGCACCTTCTTTTCTCCAGCCCCCGTTGTTTGGCTGCCGCCGCAAGCCGAAAGGACTGTTGTAACGGCAAACAATATTGTCATGACAGCTGCTTTTGTCCTCATCTTATCGCCTCATTTTCAGCTTCATTTATTTTTAAAACTTGATTTTGAGTAATCTGCGCCGAGCCATTTTTGACTCAGCCTTTTTAACGTTCCGTCTTTCTCCAGCTTTTTAATGGCTTGATCCGTATCATCAGCTAAGGTTTGACTGCCTTTATCGAACATGAAATATACCTCAGTATCCAATAACACATCACCGACTGTCCTTTGACGGAAAGCGTGCGTTTTATTTTGAAAGTCGACCGCAAACGGTGTGGATATGGTTGCGTCGGCACGGCCGGTTTCAATTTGATTGGCCGTGTCATTGCTTCCCTGCCCGGCGTATTTCAGATGAATCGGATTGCCGTGAGCTTTGTTGTACGACGTGATATAATCCGCTGCATTTGATGTGGCACCGACAATGACTGTTTTTCCGTGTAAATCTTTTAATGTATCAATCTTGTTATTATCCTCTCTCACGGTGATATACATCGGCGAATAGTTATACGGCACTTTATGATACAAAAAACGTTTTTCGCGCTCTTTGTTTTTGGCCATATTGTGGGCGATCACATCAATTTTTTTATTTCCAAGACTCGTCAGAAGATTTGAGAAATCCATCGTCTTAAATTCGAAGGTATATTGAGGCAATTGTTTATCGATGGCTTTCATTACTTCAATGTCGTACCCGGTCAAATCGCCTTTTTCATTTAAAAATGCAATATTCGGAAAATCTGTCCCAGTGCCGACAATAATCGTTTGAGCCTGACTATCCGTTTTCCCGTTTGTTTCCTGTCCGCATCCAGCCAGTAATCCAAACACCGACAGCAGAAAAGCTATTCTCATTCGCTTATTCATAGGCTTCCTCTCATTATGCCCAGCTGGGGGTGCCTAAAAGCGACGGCTCAAAGCGTTCCGGAATCAGAACCTTATGCATCATGACACCTATATCCCCATCTTTCTCCTGCTCAAAATACACTTCATACCCCCTCCTTCTGTACATATCGACGAGCCAAGGATGCTTGCGCGCCGAGGTGCCGAGCGTCAGCGCCGGTGCCTTCAGCATATCCCGCAGCACTTTTTCCTCAACATACGTCAGCAGCTTACTGCCGACGCCTTTCCCTTTATATTCCGGCAGCGTTGCAAACCACCATACAAATGGATATTTTGAAGGGGGCGATTCATTCTCCCATGGAAACCGGATGGTAATCGTTGAGATGAGCTTGCCGTCCCGCTCCAGCACAACTGCTGAATGATTTTTGATATTTTCTGACACCATATGTATGTCAGCTCTTGTGGAAGGCCAATCAATATCCAGCTGCCGAATTGGTTGAAAGGCGCTGTTAACCAGTTTTAAAAACTCCGGTGCATCTTCAACAGTTGCCAATCGAAAAATATCCTCACTCATTTTGAGCACTCTCCTCCACAAAATATACAATTCCTATTTGTTTACTAAGCTTTTATTGTTTATACTATAAAGCATACTTTCATGTTTGACTAATCAAAAAAAATAATCCTTGAGTTCAGAAAATGTAATGATGAAAAGACAGGGGGGAGAAGCATATTGGAGTTTCGCTCAATTAAAACGTTTCATACGATTGTTACATTCGGAAGCTTCTATAAGGCTGCGGAAATATTAAACTATTCACAGCCGACAATATCGATGCGCATGAAGCAATTAGAGCAGGATTTAGGCGTGCAATTGTTTGAACGGGGAAAACACCTGCAGCTGACAAAAGCCGGAAGACTCTTTTTCGAAAAAACAGGGGATCTTTTAACTCAATACGAGGCGCTTACGCACACTCTTTCCGACTTAAAGGAAGGGGATGCCGGCATTATCAATGTAGGCATTTCAGAGCCGACTGCAAGCTTCATATTTCCTGATATTCTGAAGGATTTCTTAAATGATTATCCAAAGATAACGGTTAATGTAAACGTAGATGACGCCAATACCTGCAGCCAAAAGCTTTTAGACGGCACTATTGATTTTGCAGTCTGCGGCGAACCGGAACTGATTCTTGAAAATTATTACAAACCGTTTTTTTATGACACTTTAAATTTAATTGTATCTGATCGTCATCGGCTCGCTGAGAAAAAAGCTGTTCATTTATCTGATTTAGAAGGCGAATGTTTTATATTTACGCCTGCCAATTGCCCCATTCGTATTCAAATTGAACAGCACTTGCATAAGGCATTTAGTAATCATTACAAGAAAATGGAGCTCACAAGCAGCATGGCACATGAATATTACGTGCGAGAAAACATTGGTATTTCAATCTTCACCAGTACGGCACATTCTAAACCGCTGAAAGGCACAAAAGTCATCCCCATTATCAATCTAGACATATCACCGCCTATAGGGCTTTTGACAAACAGAAAAGAAAAACATTTTGACAGCGCGACAAAGGACTTAATTGATCGAATTAACAACTGCTTCCATCAGCGCAGCCAAGAGCTGAAAGCTGCGGTCAGTTCCGAATTATAAATGGCAAAAATGACAACGGTCATTCCGCACGAAAAATAAAAAGCATCTCCTTATTTTCAGGAGATGCTTTCAGCGTTTAAAGCTCAATCGATTCACCGACGGCCATGACTTTTCCGACTCCGCCCGGCAGGCTGTCTGCAAATGCTTCCGGGTCTTGCTCGATGACCGGGAATGTATTGTAATGAACCGGTACAACTTGTTTTGCCCGCAGCCATTCTGCAGCTAGTTTGGCGTCTTCAGGCCCCATCGTAAAGTTGTCGCCGATCGGCAGGAAGGCAAGATCAATATGGTTCAGCTCCCCGATCAGCTTCATGTCAGAGAAAAGAGCCGTATCGCCGGCGTGGAAGATCGTTTTGCCTTCAACAGTCAGCAGAATACCGGATGGCATGCCTGTGTAGGTGATCGTTTTGTTTTCTTCGTCAGTGATGGCAGATCCATGAAAGGCCTGTGTAAGCTTCACTTTCCCAAAATCAAACTGATGGGAGCCGCCGATGTGCATAGGGTGAACATTTAACCCTTTCCATCCCAAATATACAGCCAGCTCATTGGGTGCCACAACCAGCGCGTTATTTTGCTTTGCGATTTGCTCAGTGTCGCCCACGTGGTCATTGTGGCCGTGAGTCAATAAGATAGCGTCCGCTTTTGCATCCTCCGGCTTCAAGTCGGTTAACGAATTTCCTGTCAAAAACGGGTCAAATAAAATATGGTGGTCATTCGTTTCTACTGCAACTACAGAATGTCCGTGATACGTTACTTTCATTTCCTTCACCTCGTCACTTTGTTTTTTATGTTTTCATTTTCCCTTTTTAAGATGCTGAAAAACTTATGTGGATTGATTCTTGTTAATCACATTGAGGCCCCCGGTTGCTTCAATTACAGTTCCTGTCACCAGGTCTGAGTTCTCTTCGCACAAAAAGGCAATGATTCTGGCGATATCTTCACCGGTGCCGGATCTTCCTATCGGCGTTTTTTCTTTGCCGATACGCTGTCTGGCTTCCTCAATTGACGCTTCCTTCATGTCGCCGACAATGTCGCCCGGGCAAACCATATTAGCGGTTATGCCCGATTCAGCTTCTTCTATCGCAATTGTTTTTGTTAAAGAAGCCAATCCCACTTTTGCGGCGCCGAAAGCGGAGCGGTGAAGCCAGCCGGGTGCGTGTGCCGCGCCTTGAAATCCGTACGTGATGATACGCCCGAATTGCTGTTTTCTCATGACCGGAATAACTGCTTTGAATAAGTGAAAGACGGCGCTTAAATTCCCTTCCAGCATACCGTACCATTCGTCATCGGTATAATCAGCTAACTTTTTTCGTTCAAATATGTATGGCCCCGCGTTGTTAATCAAAAAGTCGATTCTCCCGAAGCGGTCCAAGGCAGCGTCTGCGATGCGCAGCAAATCTTCTTTTTTGGTGACATCACCTTTTACAAATTGCAGCCGGTCAAGGTAATCAGGACAGGCTTCCTTCAGGCGGTTTACTGCCTCTTCATCCTGCCTGTAATTCACTGTTACTGAATACCCCTTTGCAAGCAATGTTTCAGTCACTTTGCGGCCTAATCCCTTCGAACCGGCAGTAATTAAAGCATGTCGCACATGAATACCTCCCAAAGCAACGTCGCCGCTTTTCAATAAAGTGTTTCTTCTTCTACTTTACTATAAAAGGCCGGCAATATCACTTTTTACACTTTGCCATACAAAAAAAGCTGCCTATAATAGACAGCCTATTCCGCAGAAGATGAAGGCTCTTGATCCGGGATATCCACATAACCGCTTTGATATGCTTCGGAAATGAGCCTTGTTGTCTCCTGGCTTTCTTGTTCATCATAAATATAGCGTTCCGGTTCTTTTTTCATCCTTCTGCCTCCCATCATTATAGGGGTAGGTTGGCTATAATGACGAGATTTTATGAAGGAAATTTTAACAAACTCCGGCAGCCACGCAAGCTTTCGCCTTTACGAGCGCCTCCTCAACCTGTTTGAAGCCCGTGCCTCCTGCGCTCATTCTTTTTTCGACCGCATGATAAGGATCCAAAACAGTGTAAATATCTTCTTCGAAGAGATCGCTCGCCTTCTGAAAATCGTCAAACGGCATGTCGCTTAAATAGATTCCTTTTTCGATGCATGTGTACACAAGCTTTCCGACCGCTTCGTGCGCTTCTCTGAATGGCATTCCTTTTTTCGCTAAATAATCAGCCAGCTCCGTCGCATTTGAAAAGTCTTGTTTTGTCGCTTGCTTCATGATGTCTTTGTTCACAGTCATTGTTTGAATCATGCCTGTGAAGATTTGCAGGCTGCCTTCGACCGTTTTCACCGTGTCAAACATGCCTTCTTTGTCTTCCTGCAGGTCTTTGTTATAAGCGAGCGGAAGGCCTTTCATGATCGTAAACAGCCCCATCATGTCACCGTACACGCGTCCTGTTTTGCCGCGGATCAGCTCAGCCATATCCGGGTTTTTCTTCTGCGGCATCATGCTGCTTCCCGTTGCGTACGTATCGTCTAGCTCAATGAATTTAAACTCCTGCGAGCACCACAGAATGATTTCTTCAGAGAAACGAGAAAGGTGCATCATCAGCATGCTGCTGTTGCTTAAAAATTCCAAAATGAAATCTCTGTCGCTGACGCCGTCGAGGCTGTTTTCATAAATGGAATCAAAGCCGAGCAGCTCTGCTGAATACTCACGATCGATCGGGAAGGTGGTACCCGCGAGCGCTCCGCAGCCGAGCGGAGATTTGTTGATCCGCTTCATTGAATCCTGAAAACGTTCCTTGTCGCGCTCCAGCATCCAGAAATACGCAAGCAGATGGTGAGCGAATGAAATCGGCTGGGCGCGCTGAAGATGAGTGTAGCCCGGCAGAATGGTTTCAACATTTGCTTCTGCCTTATCAATGAGCGCGCCTTGGAATGCCTCTATCAGCTCGATAATGTGAGTGACATGGTTTTTCAGGTACAAATGCATGTCAGTTGCCACCTGGTCATTCCGGCTTCTTCCGGTATGCAGCTTGCCGCCGAGAGGGCCAATTTCGTCAATGAGCATTTTCTCAATGTTCAAATGAATATCTTCATAATCAACTGAGAACTCTAATGCCCCGTCTTCTGCTTTTTGCAAAAGGGCATTCAGTCCCTCACGGATTTTCAGCTCTTCTTCTTCTGTCAGGATACCGCATTTTTTCAGCATGGCAGCATGTGCGAGAGACCCTGTAATGTCTTCAGTCACTAAATGTTGGTCAAATGATATGGACGCGCCGAATTCATCAACCCATTTTTCCGGTGTTTTTTGGAATCGGCCTCCCCAAAGCTTCTTCATGCTTTAATCTGCTCCTTCTTTTTCACGATGCTGTTCACTTTTGTCGGAAGTCCCCAAAGCTCGATAAATCCGATTGCCGCATGGTGATCAAACGCATCGTCTTTTGTATATGTTGCAAGCTTTTCATCATATAGAGAGTATTCTGATTTACGCCCCTCTACAATCGCATGGCCTTTAAACAGCTTCACGCGAACGATGCCTGTAACGTGTTTTTGCGTTTCTTTTAAGAAAGCGTGCAGCGCGTCTTTTAAAGGTGAGAACCATAAGCCGTTGTAAATGATTTCTGACAGCTTTTGTTCGATGGCCGGTTTAAAGTGCGCGACCTCTTTCACTAATGTCAAATCTTCCAGTTCTTTGTGTGCTTTGATAAGCGTCATCGCACCCGGGCATTCGTATACTTCACGGGATTTAATGCCGACAAGGCGGTTTTCTACGTGGTCGATACGTCCGACACCATGCGCGCCTGCAATTTCGTTCAGTTTTAAAATTAATTCAGAAAGTGAGTAAGAGACGCCGTCGATGGATACAGGCACGCCTTGTTCAAATGCGATTTCTATCACTTCCGGTGTATCCGGTGTTTTTTCCAGCGGCGCTGTAAGGTCGTATGCTCCTTCTGGCGGAGCAGCCCACGGATCTTCTAAAATGCCGCACTCATTTGCGCGTCCCCAAAGGTTTTGATCAATGGAATATGGGCTGTCAAGATTAATCGGAATCGGAATGCCGCGGCTTGCCGCATATTCAATTTCTTCTTCACGAGACCATTGCCATTCCCGAACCGGAGCGATGACTTCAAGGTCAGGATTCAATGATTTAATTGATACCTCAAAACGCACCTGGTCATTTCCTTTCCCTGTACATCCGTGCGCAATTGCCTGCGCCTCTTCTTTTTCTGCGATCTCGACTAATTTTTTTGCAATAAGCGGCCGAGACAATGCGGACACGAGCGGATATTTCCCTTCATACATCGTGTGAGCCTGCAAAGATAACAGCGCGTAATCCTGGGCGAATTCTTCTTTTGCATCGATCACGTAAGAATTTGTTGCGCCGACTTCAAGCGCTTTTTGCTGAACAAACGCCAAGTCCTTGCCTTCGCCGACATCCAGACAGCAGGCGATGACATTATACCCTTGCTCTTGAAGCCATTTTATCGCGACGGAAGTATCGAGACCCCCTGAGTATGCTAATACGACTTTTTTCTGTTCTGCCATGATAAAAATCTCCTCTCAACCCTGTTTCTTTTGTATAAAAATAAATTATATTTAATAAAAATACATTTTGTATGTATACACTTTAACAAGTAAGTTCCTTTTTTTCAAGCCTTTTATTAAAAAAACTTCACCCATTTTTCCAGGTGAAGTTTCGTAGTATTTATTCATTTACTTGTCTTTTCTGATTTCTCTGACCACATGGGCGATCTCCGGAATAATCAGCTTATTCATCGCCAGCTTTACCGCACCGCTGGAGCCTGGCGTTGAAAAAATGGCTGTGTGTTGGATAACGCCGGCTGTGGCTCTCGACATGATCGCACTGGAGCCGATGTCTTCTGTATAACTGAGCATCCTGAATATTTCTCCAAAGCCGGGCAGCTCTTTAGAAAACAACGGCGTAATGGCTTCAATGGTGACGTCCCTCTTTGCAATACCCGTCCCGCCGTTTAAGAGGACCGCGTCCGTCTGATCATCCATGCATCCCGCTAAGACAGACCGCTGCAGGGCATCCTTTTCGTCTTTCACAATTTCATATGCAGCAATCTGATGGCCGGCTTCTTCTAAAGATGAGATCATCAGCCTGCCGCTTTTATCCGTTTCTTCCGTTCTCGTATCACTGACAGTAATCACTTTGCACCGGACAATATCGGGTGCTTCTTGTTTATGCTCTTGAACGCTCATTGGCTCACCTCTTTGTATTTTTGTCTACCTTTATGATGCTTCAACAAAAAAGCACATTCAAGTGAATGTGCTTTTTGCATTATTTAGCTAAACGAACAACGTCTCGTGCAATCATGACTTCCTCATCAGTCGGAATGATCATAACTTTTACTGGAGAATGAGGGTAGCTGATGAACGCTTCCTCACCGCGTACGTTATTAAGCGCAGGATCCCAGTATACGCCCATAAATTCCAGACCGCGAAGAACGCGTTCTCTGACTTCTACGCTGTTTTCACCGATACCGGCAGTAAAGATAATCGCATCCACACCGCTCATTCTGGCAGCGTAAGAACCGATGTATTTGTGGATGCGGCTCGCGAAGACTTCAAGCGCAGTTTCCGCGCGCTCATTTCCTTGTTTCGTTGCTTCAACGATGTCACGAAGATCGCTTGAGAAACCGGAGATGCCAAGCAGTCCGCTTTTTTTGTTTAATGTATTCAGTACTTCGTCAGCTGTCTGGCCTGTTTTCTCCATAATGTATGGGATAAGGGCAGGGTCGATGTTTCCAGAGCGTGTACCCATTGCAACACCGGCAAGCGGCGTGAAGCCCATAGATGTATCAATTGATTTTCCGCCTTCAACAGCTGCAATACTTGCGCCATTGCCAAGGTGGCAGGAAATCAGGCGTAAATCTTTTAACGGACGGCCGAGAAGCTCTGCCGCACGCTCAGTCACATATTTATGAGAAGTGCCGTGGAAGCCGTATTTACGGATACCGAATTTTTCATAGTATTCGTATGGCAGGCTGTACAGGTAAGACTGCTCAGGCATTGTCTGATGGAATGCCGTATCAAAAACAGCAACCGCAGGAACATTTGGAAGCACTTCTTTGAAGGCTTTAATTCCGACGATATTTGCCGGGTTGTGCAGCGGCGCCAATTCAGAAATATCTTCGATCTCCTGAATTGTTTCGTCCGTTAATAAAACGGAATCGCTGAATTTTTCTCCGCCGTGTACCACGCGGTGTCCAATTCCGTCAATTTCATTTAAATCTTTGATAATGCCGAATTCTGTCAGCTTATTAAGCAGCATTTTAACCGCTACCGCATGATCAGGTATATCAGTTACTTCTGTATTTTTTTCGCCGTTTACAGAAATCGTGAACACACTGTCGGCGATACCGATTCGTTCAACTAAGCCCTTCGTTAAAACGGTTTCTGAAGGCATTTCGAAAAGCTGAAATTTCAAAGACGAGCTTCCTGCGTTAATTGCAATAATTTTGGACATGATTGACGCTCCTTTTTACTCTGTATCAACATCTTCGTTTTTCGTACTTTTTTCCCGGGTGAATCATCATTTTCTCCCGAAAAATATCTGACTTTTCCATTTAAACATTGTCATGTCGGCTTTTCAAGTCAACTTGTGTATTGATAACGCTTACAAAAAGAAGTCGTTATTTTCAGACACATTGCCTATCCGCTTAACATTGATTAACGCTTACATCATGCAGTTTCTCCTTTCGTATTTTGTGTTTTGAAACCCTATTCAATTCGTTTATCTGCCCTCTGATGTTCAAACAAAAAAACAGCTTAAGCTTCCTCATATGACGGACGCTCAAACTGTTTTTTCATTTTCTATTTTTCCTTAGTAAACCACGCATCTATTTGCGCCATCATGTCGAGCATCGCCTTCTGGTTGGAGAAAGACGGCAGATTCGCAAGCAGAATTTGGTTCGGCGCTTTCGTCTCTTCATCTGTTTTCTGAAGCACAAGGATACTTTTGGCATGGGCTTCGTCTTTAAAAATTGATTTCGGCAGCTGCAATAGTGCATTGATATGAACCTTGTCCTTGAAAAACTGCTTCAGCTTGTCGCTTTGAGAGCTTTCAAACAAATGATTCGGGATCATAAAGAACAGGTATCCGCCCGGTTTCGTATGCTTGACGCTTTGCTCAATAAACAAATGATGGGCGAAGGAATGGCCTTCATCCGCTTTCAGTTCAAAGGCATTTGCCCCTTCGTCATTCGGATAATAGCCAACCGGCAGATCGCATATCACTGTGTCAACCGGATCGATAAACAGCGGCTCGAGGCTGTCCTGGTGGAACAGTTCCAGCTCTTTTTTCAGAAGGTTCGCCTGGTCATAGGCGATTTTCAAGAGCACGTCATCTATCTCTATGCCATAGCTTTTCACCGTATTTTCAGACAGCTGGTTTAACACGGTGAACAGAAGATTTCCCGTTCCGACAGCCGGATCAAGAAGCGTTAACTCCTTTTTTCCTGCCATAAACTTATTTACCAGATAACTGATAAAAAGCCCGATTGTGTCCGGTGTCATTTGTCTGTTTGGATGGGATATATCCTTTAATCCCTTTAGGACGGCAAGCTGGAATGCTTTGCGCACCCACTCGTGCTCATATGTGTCAAATTCGGCTTTTTCAAGCAGTGCTTGAAGCTTTGCAGCCTTCTCATTCGGCAGCTTCAGCTGATCTGTTTTTTCAAGAAAATACATTTCTCCCGCTTCGGCAAGCGCTTCTATATATGAAATCTGCAATTCATTTTTTATGATGATCGCGGCATCATCCAGCAGCCCGTATACCGCACCTACATGATCGTTTTGCATAATGTGTTCCTCCTTGCCATGAAAAAAGCTCCGGCGGCAGCCTGGAGCTTTTTTCACCTGCTTACTTCAATAATGCCTTGGCAGCCTCAATCGGCTCTTCATAATTCGGGTGGTTCGTTGCTTCGCTTACATATTCAGCGTAAACGACTTTTCCGTTCTCATCAAGCACAAATACGGAACGCGCAAGCAGACGAAGTTCTTTTATGTATACACCGAACGCTTCGCCAAATGACATGTCTTTGTGGTCTGACAGAGTTTCTACTTTGTCAATTCCGTTTGCTCCGCACCAGCGCGCCTGTGCAAATGGAAGGTCCGCACTGATTGTGTAAATGTTGACATCTCCAAGCTTTGCAGCTTCTTCATTAAAGCGGCGGGTTTGTGCATCGCAAACGCCTGTGTCAATTGAAGGGATAACAGAAATAATCGTTACTTTTCCTTTCATGTCAGCTAACGATTTTTCTTCAAGGCTGTTTGTCAGCACTGTGAAATCAGGAGCTTGATCCCCTACTTTCACTTCTTGTCCGACAAGCGTAACAGGACCGCCTTTGAATGTAATTTCAGCCATTATAATTCCTCCCTTTCGTATGTATGTCTCTATCATAGTAAAGTTTCTTGCAAACTGCAAAGTTTATGCCAAAAAAAAGTTAACTGCGGCCGCCGCAGTTAACCCTTCTTTAATAATTCATATTGTTCATTTGGTTTTGATTTTGGCCTTGGTTTTGATTCTTGTTATTTTTCTTAAACATTTGCTGTATGCGTTCCAGTGTTTGAGGGGCTGCGTCTAGAATTTTCTCAATCAAATGTGTATTTTCATCTAAATGAAGCATTCTGATGCCAGTCGAACCGACAATTAAAAACGCGATCGGCGTAATGGACACACCGCCTCCGCTTCCGCCTCCGAAGGGCAGTTTTTGTTCTCTTGTTTCATCGTCTTCCGATTTTTTCTCAGCCGGCTTGCCGCCAAACTCGCTGCCGCCTTCGGCGAATCCGAATCCGACTTTAGAAACGGTTAAAATCACGCTTCCATCCGGTGTTTCAACCGGATCCCCGATGATTGTGTTAACATCAATCATTTCCTTCAAGTTTTCCATTGCGGTTTTCATTAAACCTTGGATGGGATGGTCTGCCATATACGCTTCCTCCTTAAACTGGTGAATCATTCTTTGAAGTCATTCGAGCCGACGGATTTTTCTTTAATACAGAAAGCTCCCGTCCGTATTTGACGAATTTGAAAGCTGCAAGCATAGCATGTCCAAAGCGAAAAAAGAATATACACTGAAAATGGGTCTTGGAAACAGGGACTTGAAACGATGGAATCACTTCATAAACAGGCTTGTTCACAAAGTCTAAATGGTCATGAAGCATAGCTGCGATACCGCCTTTGACTCCCCATACGGCACCCGTTAACACACCTGTCACTGCTGCGTCATGAACCCCGACAACTGTGATCCATTCGAGTTTTGTGATATGCAAATGCGCTATAAAAGAGGCGCTGATTTTCCTTAACTTAGTGACATGATGCAGAAGCATTTCAATTTTATTGATGCTTTGCTGCACATCATCAAACGTAATTTTTTTCTTGCTGCTGCTTTTTTTCACTTTCGATTTTGTGTTCTGTCTGATATCGACTGTTCCGTCATCTTTGTTCACCTTAATCGCCGGAATTGTTTTTTTAATCCGAACCAGGCCAAACAGCGTTGTAATTTTCAAAGTTATTTTGTCATTATCCTCAGCATGAAGATACTCCGCGGCAACATGAATTTTCATTCTGAGAAGCAGCACGATACCTATAAGAATAAGAATGGCTGACAGCACATATACCATATTCTTTCACTTCCTCTAGGAAGCATTATCGCCCATTCAGCAAAAAATAAACCCGGACGGGGTCCGGGTTTAGCTGTTATTTACGATATAATTTTTCGTGCACCACAGTTGTATCAGCAATGTAATCATGAATCCCCTGTTTTTTAGGAGAAAAAGCGACGATGATATATAAAATCCAAATCTTATCAATATACCGCCCGATCACTTCACGGAAAATCACGGTGCTCCATGTCAGCTTATGGCCCTGCTTGACAGAAATTACTTTAAGGCCGAACACCATTTTTCCAAGCGTTTGCCTGAAGTATTTGGTCATCAGCGCAAAATACGCCAGATAAACGAAAAGCGTTGTGATGCTGTACGCTGAGATGGTGAACATGCCGGATATTTTCGGCAGATCCAGTAAAGTAAAGATGGGAGAAACGATTAAATGGTTTACCCCCCACACAACGAGCCAATCAAGCAGGAAAGCCCAAAAACGGACCCAAAAGCCCGCATATGCGTGTGTGAGCTGTTCCGCTTGATCCGGGCCTGCGATGTCGCTGCGCTCTAACTCTTCATATGTCGCATCCATTATTGATCCCTCCTACTTCGCATAGAGATACATCATTCTCGGCGAACCGGATTGTGAAAGAACTTCTCTCATATTCAGAAAATCAATTTCACTTTTAAACATTTTGTTCGCTCCCATAGTAAACAGAGAGCCTAATCCGAAGCTTTCCTCGTAAGAGACGACAGAAGCGTTTTTCAAGTTTTTATGATCCTTTTTCATGGCCGCAATTGTATCATCATAAAATCCGAGTTCATCCACAAGATTCAGTTTTTTCGCCTGCCGCCCGTCATACACGCGTCCGTCCGCGATTTTCTTTACTTCCGCTTTCGATATGCCGCGGCCTTCCGAAATGACATCGACAAAGCCTTCATAGGAGTTATCAACCATAGATTGCATGATATTTTTTTCTTCTTTTGTCATCTCACGGGAAGGAGACATAATGTCCTTGTGAGCTCCGCTTTTAATGGTCTCAAAAGAGATGCCGAGCTTATCAGCCAGCTTTGAATAATTCACGCTCTCCATGATAACCCCAAGAGATCCTGTCAGGGTTTCCGGTGTCGCAAAAATTTTATCGGCAGCTGTTGAGATATAATAACCTCCGGAAGCTGCCATCGATCCCATTGACACATAGATTGGTTTTTTTGTTTCTTTTTTTACCTCTTCCAGTTTTTTATGTATTTCGGCACTTTCATACACTCCGCCTCCCGGAGAGTTTACCTTGAGTACGATCCCTTTTACCGCATCATCCTCTTTTGCCTGCTCAAGATTTTTTAAGAATGTTCGGTGGTTATACCCGTCTGAACCGAGCAGACTGCTTGAATCACCATTATCCTGAATGGTGCCGCTGACCTCCAAAACGGCGATTTTGCTGGAAAGGCTTCCGTTTTCAAGCGTCACTTCCTGAGATTCATCTGTCAGTGACGTAAGGTCTGTTTGGGCACCCTTGACACTTTCAAAGAAACTCATTGAGATACTGACGATGATGGACACGCCAAAAATTCCAAGGGCGATCACTAATGCGATCCATCTTTTTGCATTCATTTTTTCTCCTCCTTTTTCCCAAACTCTCTCATTATACGATTCAAATGAAAAAATGTTTCATTGATGAGAAAGCTCCGGCTTAACGGGCTGCCGGCAAACGTGGTACACTTATGACCAAAGGTATTTTATCACAAATACTGGATGGCAGAAAAACTTAAATATGACAGCAAAGGGGAAATGGGATATGACCGATCATCGCCGTAATGTTTATTTTTTTCACAAACAGGACCAGGAAACAAACAAACAAGTCAGCTCCTTAACACAATTGGCTGAAGAGAACGGATTTACTGTTGTCAATCAGCCTTCTGACGCCAATATTATTGCCAGTGTAGGCGGAGACGGTACATTTTTGCAGGCGGTCAGAAAGACGAATTTCCGTGACGACTGCTTATACGTCGGCATCACCAAAAAGGGGAAAGCTCATTTATACTGTGATTTTAATAGTGATGAGCATGAAAAAATGGTGGATGCGATGACGTTTGAACAAATTGAGGTCAGAAAATATCCGCTGATTGAAGTGACAGTGGATCAGACCAGTCCTTTTCATTGTTTAAACGAAGTTTCCATTCGTTCGAGCATAATTAAAACCTTTGTGATGGATGTGCTGATTGACGATCTGCACTTCGAAACGTTCAGAGGAGACGGGATGATTATTTCCACGCCTACAGGCAGCACAGCTTATAATAAGTCTGTGGCCGGAGCTGTCGTTGATCCGCTGCTTCCCTGCATGCAGGTGACGGAGCTTGCTTCGCTTAACAATAATACCTACCGCACTCTAGGCTCTCCGTTTGTCCTCAGCTCTGAACGAAAGCTGACGCTTCGTGTGGTGCAAGCCGGAAATGAACACCCGATTATCGGTTTGGACAATGAAGCACTCAGCACAAGAAACGTGAAAACGATTGAAATCAAGCTGTCTGATAAAAAAATAAAAACCGTGAAACTAAAGGACAATTCATTTTGGGAGAAAGTAAAACGGACATTTTTATAGAAAAAGAAAAGGACAGGCTATTCGCCTGTCCTTTTTACTGTTGATTCTCATATACAATCTGACCGTTGATAACGGTTTTTTCTATCTTTAAAAGATGAAGCTGTTTCGGGTCAATTGTAAACGGATCTTCACTGAGAACGGTAAAATCCGCGTCATACTCTTCGGCTATTTTCCCCCGTGTCTGCTCTTTGTAAATGATCTCAGCACTTCCTGCTGTATAAAGCCTGATAGCTTCATATACTGTTAAACACTCGCTTTCGTTATAGCTCGGACCGTTCTGTTCGCGGCTGCTTGTCCGGAGCACCGCAGACTGAATGCCGAGAAGCGGCTCAACAGGCTCAATCGGAGCATCAGAACCCCCTGCACATAAAATGCCTTTAGAGATCAGTGTTTTCCAGGCAAAAGCTGTTTTCATACGGCCTTCTCCAAGACGGTCAATCACCCACGGAAAATCACTGGCGACAAAATGAGGCTGAAGATCAAGAGCAATCGGCATGCGTGCTGCTTTTTCAATCAGTTCATCATTCAGCACCTGAGCATGGATCAGACGATCATGCCGGCCGCTTTTTGGCGGATGCTGCTCGACAGCCTGCAGCACTTTTTCAAAGGCAAGGTCGCCAATGGCATGGACGGCAACCTCCATTCCTTTCTCTCTCGCTTTTTGAACGAGGCGGCTGAGTGTTTCATCATCATGGACTTGAACACCGTTTGTAGAAGGATCGTCATGATACGGTTCTTTTAACAAAGCTGTTCTCCCGCCAAGCGCTCCATCAGAAAATAGTTTCATCGCACCGAATTCAACGTACGGGCCAGACGGCTTCTTCATTTGCTCCCACCGATCAACCGCTTCATGATGAACGAGCAAATGACAGCGAAACGGATACTTTCCGCTTGCCGCAGCCGTCTCATAAGCTTTCATCGGAACGGACACATCGCCGTAATAAGACAAATCTTCCGAATGGCCGCCTGTCAGGCCTTTTGTCCAGCAATCCTGAATGCCCGCTGTAAGCGCCTGATCAACATAGTGCTGAGATACAGGCGGAACGGCTTGCAGGACCAGATCCTGCGCCTTATCAAACAGAAGCCCCGTCGGCTCACCGTCTGCATCTCTGCCAATGACTCCGCCATCGGGATCAGGAGTGGCTTTTGAAATTCCTGCGGCTTGCAGCGCCGCAGAATTGACCGCTATTGCATGCCTGCATACCCGCTTGAGCAGGACGGGCCTGTTCGGGAATAAAGGATCAAGGTCATGCTTCGTCAAATAAGCCGGCTTCTGGAATTGATTTTCATTCCAGCCCTCTCCAATGAGCCAATCGTCTTCAGACAGGCTCTCTTCTCTTGCCTTCGCAGCCTGCAGCACAGCTTCTTTAGATGTAAACGAAGACAGATCAAGCTGGAGCTGTTTTTCTCCGTGCCCGATCAGATGCAAATGGCTGTCCACAAATCCTGGAAACATGACTGCTCCGTTCAAACTGATGTCTTTTGTTTCCGGTGAACTGTATTTCTTCTTCAGACTCTCATAGCTGCCGGTGCCTTTTATGACACCATCCTCAACATAAACAGCCTCCGTTTGGTGGCCTTCTTCGAGCATCGTATAAATGAAACCGCCGTGCCATATCGCCTTCATTCACGTTCACTCTCTTTCTTTACGTCTCTTTATTGGCTTTGAGCTGTTCTTCACGTTTTCTTAATTCCACTCGTCTGATTTTTGCAGAAGCCGTTTTCGGCAGGCTTTCGACAAATTCAATCTCTCTTGGATATTTGTATGGAGCCGTAATGGTCTTCACATGATTTTGCAGAACTTTGACGAGCTCATCACTGCGTTTTTCGTGATCTTGCAGGACAACGTATGCTTTAACGATGGAGCCTCTTATTTCATCAGGGCTTGCGACGACAGCACATTCTTTGACTTCAGGGTGCTTCACGAGCGCATCTTCCACTTCGAATGGCCCGATCGTGTAGCCGGAGCTGATAATGATATCGTCATTCCGGCTTTCAAACCAGAAGTAACCATCCTCATCTTTTCTTGCTCTGTCTCCTGTTAGGAAATAATCGCCGCGAATTTGTGTTTTCATTCTGTCCGGATCTTTAAAATATTCTTTAAAGAGTGCCGGGGTGCTGAGGTGAACAGCGATATCACCAACCTCACCAGTTTTGCAGATTTCACCGTCTTCATTGATGATCTCCACCTGATTTCCCGGTGTCGGTTTTCCCATGCTTCCCGGTTTAATGTCCATATCCTTTAAGACACCGACTAAAAGCGTGCTTTCTGTTTGGCCGTATCCGTCTCTGACCTTGACGCCGAAATGCTTTTGGAACACGTCAATCACTTCGCGGTTGAGCGGCTCACCGGCTGAAACAGCGCTGTGCAGGGCTGAAAGATCGTAGCTATCTAAGCCTTCGACCTTTGCCATTAAACGGTATTCCGTCGGCGTACAGCAGAAAACATTGATTTTGTAGCGGTTTAAAAGCTCTAAATATTTTTCAGCTTTGAATCTGCCTTGATACACAAAACCTGTTGCTCCGCTTCCGAGTACCGCCAATAGCGGACTCCATACCCATTTTTGCCAGCCTGGCGCAGCAGTCGCCCATACGGTATCCTGTTCAGAAATATCAAGCCATGCACCGGCAGATGTTTTTAAATGAGCAAATGCCCATCCATGTGTATGTACAACACCTTTCGGCTGTCCCGTTGTTCCGGAAGTATAAGACAAGAACGCCATGTCTTCTCTTGTTGTATCAGCAGTTTGAAAACGGCTTCCATCCGCATCAATCGTTAATAGATTTTTCCATCCGGCATCATTTTCACCAATAGAAAGTTTAATCAGGCGGTCTGCAGTACTGACATCACGGAAAGCGCCAATAAAAGCAGAATAAACAATGGCGCCTTTCACTTCGGCATGTTCAATCCGGTATTCAAGATCTTTCGCACGAAGCATTTCAGAACAAGGAATAACGACCATTCCCGATTTCAGGATAGCCAGATAAACGGCATAGGCTTCGAGCACACGCGGCACCATTACAATCAGTTTATCTCCCTTTTTAAATCCAAGATCAGCCAGAGCCGCACCGATTTTATTTGTTTCTTCCATAAGCTTTTCATACGACCATGATTTTTGTTTGCCCGATTCATCCTCCCATAATAGGGCGGTTTTTTGTCCAGTTGCACTGAACTTTTCGATTTCATTAACTAAATTGTATTCCATTGGGGCAATTAAATCTTCTCGTTTCAACACGAACAACTCCTCACTTTCTCCACCCATTATACATAAATACATGCCGTTTCCGTAAGGATATGCCTAAAAACAAGCTCCATAAACATCGGTTTTTATAGGCCGCTGGTCCTTTTTTATAAAAAAACGAAAAAGAGTGGGGAAAAACCCCACTCCTAAGCCATTATGTGAAATTGTAAATTAGAATTGTCCTCCGCCCATGTTTTGTTGAGCAAAAGATACAAGACGTTTTGTGATCTCTCCTCCAACAGAACCGTTAGCGCGAGAAGTTGTTTCTGCTCCAAGGTTTACACCGAATTCAGAAGCGATTTCCAATTTCATTTGGTCGATAGCTTGAGCAGCTCCTGGTACTAAAAGGTTGTTGCTGTTACCTGAGTTATTGTTAGCCATGTGTCTCACCTCCTTGTGAGTATAGAATGTGTTAAAACACATGGCTTCATACAGAAAATCTTTGGTAATTGTATACAGGAGCCGGCTCTTAGTTAAAAGAGTTCTGCGAATTTGTCGTTTGCTTCTTGTTCGCTATATAATGTCATTGTTTCAATGTGATCAACCGCCTCTTGAATCAGCGGTTCAAAATCCACAAAGCTCTCAAAGTGTTCGATTTTTTCTTTTTTCGGGCGTGTTTTCGGGCTTGGCGGCGTAAAGATCGTGCAGCAATCTTCAAATGGCTGGATGCTTGTTTCGTATGTGCCGATTTCCCGTGATATTTCGATGATTTCTGTTTTATCCATAGCGATTAACGGACGCAGAATCGGTGTAGACGTAACCGCATTAATCGCGTACATGCTTTCAAGCGTCTGGCTCGCTACCTGTCCGAGGCTTTCCCCCGTAATAATCGCGAGCCCGTTTCTTTTTTCTCTGATTCTGTCGGCAATTTGAAGCATTAAGCGGCGGGTTGCCGTCATCGTATAGTTTTCAGGAATTTGTTTTTGGATCAGCTCTTGCGTCTTTGTAAACGGGACGATATGAAGCGTCATGCTTCCTCCGAAGCGAGACAGACACTTCGCTAAGTCCATCACTTTTTGTTTCGCACGTTCGCTTGTGTATGGCGGGCTGAAGAAATGGACAGCTTCTACTGAGAGTCCTCTTTTCATTGCGTAAAAACCGGCTACCGGGCTGTCAAAACCGCCGGAAAGCATCAGCATCGCTTTCCCCGCTGAACCGACCGGAAGACCGCCGGCGCCTTTTTCATTGCGAATCGTCAAAAAGGTTGCTTCCTCCCTGATTTCAATTCTGAGCGGAATGTCTGGATTGCGGACATCAACTGTCAGCCCTTCTGTATTTCGCAAAATATGGCCGCCGATTTCAGCGTTCATTTCATTCGTATCTAATTCAAACTGTTTATACGCTCTCTTTGTCGCGACTTTAAACGTATCACCAGGCCGGTATTGATCCTTGATCGCCTGCAGGGCAGTTGTTTTAATATCATCAAGGCGGCTCTCACACTTAATGGCCAGACTGAAGCTTTGAATGCCAAACACCTGTTTCAAGTGAGGAAAAAGAGCCTCAGGGTCCACTCCATTTAATGTAATCGTCATACGATCCCGATTAGAAAAGTATTTTAATGTTGGATAGTCTTTCAGGACAAGCCTGACGTTTTGCTTTAAACGTTCAATAAAGCTTTTTCTGTTTTTTCCTTTGGTTGATATCTCCCCAAAACGAATTAATATATGATCGTAATTCATGTTCTACCTCATCATTTTTTTTAGTTTTTTGATGCCAGGCACAAGCGCGTTCATAAATGGCTCTGTCACATCGCTTGTCTGGCTGTAGTTTAAGCTGATTCTGATGCTGCTTCCGGCGATCTGCTCTCCCTTGCCCATCTGTAACAGGACTTTGCTCGGTTTATGTTCCTTTGCCGAGCAGGCTGATGTCGTTGAAACGAATATATCCTTTTCCTCCAGCATATGCAAAAGCACCTCCGCTTTTATGCCCGGCACAGAGAAATTAATGATATGCGGAGCGCTATTGAAGTGAGGCGTATTTAAGACAACACCGTCTGAATCACTCAGCCTTTTCATAAACAATTCCTTTGCGGCCGCCATTCTTTCAAGGTGATGATGATAATCATCAGCCGCAAGATTGATGGCTTTGGCCAGTGAAACCGCACCTGCTGTATGCTCGGTTCCTGCACGTATGCCTTTTTGCTGGGAGCCGCCTGTTATCAGCGGGATAAGACGCGTTCCTTCCTTTACTAAAAGTGCACCTGTCCCCTTCAGTCCGTGGAATTTATGGCCGGATATGGAACAAAGATCAATGCCGGCATTCTCGATCGCCAAGGGAACTTTAAAGATGCCTTGCACATAATCGACGTGAAACAGAATGTTCGGATACTGCTTCAGCACTTCTCCAGCCTCTTCAATCGGCTGCACGGAGCCAACTTCATTGTTCACATGCATCATGCTGACAAGCACGGTATCCGGCCGAATCGCATCTTTCAGTTCCTTAATGGACACAAATCCATCTTCATTTACTGAAAGATAAGTTACTTCAAACCCGAATAGCTCTGTCAGCTGCTCCAAAGATTCAGTAACGGACGGATGTTCGATAGAAGTGGCAATGATATGTTTGCCTGTTTTTATCTTTGACAAAGCGGCTCCTTTTAAAGCCACATTATTAGCTTCTGTAGCACCTGACGTAAATACAATATCATAATTCTTTAGGCCCAAGGCTCTTTTTATTTGATTTTTGGCTGCCTGAAGCAGCTGTTCCGTTTCGGCTCCATATCGGTGCAAAGATGAAGGATTGCCAAAATATCGGCTGCTAGTCTGTTCATAAACGTTCAAGACTTCATTATAAGGTTTGGTCGTTGAACTATTATCTAAATATATCATCTTTTTTTACTCCTTTATGAAAGCGGTACAAGGTATGATATTTATGTTACCATAACAAAATTTAATAGAAAATTACAAAAAGCTAGTATTGACTTCTAAATTTTTTACCATATAATAAGATTTGTTCGTTTCGTCATATTATCTGACAATTAATTGACAGAATATTTTAACATAATTATTAGGAGGATTTTCATGAAACACTCACTGCCTGTCAAAGATACCATTATTATTGGTTTCATGCTATTTGCGCTATTCTTTGGAGCAGGAAATATGATTTATCCGCCGGAACTTGGACAAGCAGCCGGACACAATGTCTGGAAAGCCATCGGCGGATTTTTACTGACCGGGGTAGGTCTGCCTCTTCTCGGAATTATCGCTATCGCATTAACCGGCAAGGATGCTAAAGGACTTGCTGATAAAGCTCACCCTGCATTCGGTACAGTATTTACTGTTGTGCTTTATTTATCAATCGGACCATTATTCGCCATCCCGAGAACAGGAACCGTTTCTTATGAAATTGGTGCAGTTCCGTTTCTGGCTGGCGTTCCTGAAAGACTGTCTTTATTATTTTTTACACTCATCTTTTTCGGCATTACTTACTATTTAGCGCTAAACCCAACCAAAGTCGTGGATCGAATCGGAAAAATTCTCACTCCAATTAAATTCACAATTATTTTAGTGATTGTTCTCAAAGCGATTATCACGCCAATGGGCGGTTTAGGTGCAGTAACGGAAGCATATAAAGGAACACCGGTATTTAAAGGATTTTTGGAAGGCTACAAAACAATGGACGCGCTTGCTTCAATCGTATTTGGTGTTGTCGTTGTAAATGCTGTGAAAAGCAGAGGCGTTACACAATCAAAAGCTCTTGCGGCAGCTTGTATTAAAGCCGGAATAATTGCTGCATTAGGGCTGACATTCATTTATGTTTCTCTGGCCTACCTAGGTGCAACAAGCACAAACGCAATCGGGCCTGTTGGTGAAGGAGCTAAAATTTTATCAGCATCGTCCCATTATTTATTCGGTTCATTAGGAAATATCGTACTTGGATCAGCTATCACAGTCGCATGTTTAACCACAAGCGTTGGGCTTGTCACTTCTTGCGGCACATATTTTTCAAAGCTTATCCCTGCGTTATCATATAAAGTTGTCGTTACCATCGTCACTTTATTCAGCTTGATGATTTCTAATTTCGGGCTTGCTCAAATTATCGCTTTTTCAGTTCCTATTTTATCAGCTATTTATCCGCTTGCCATTGTCATTATCGTTCTTTCATTTATTGATAAGCTCTTTAAAGAAAGACGTGAAGTTTACATTGCATGCTTAATCGGTACAGGATTATTCAGTATTTTAGACGGAATAAAAGCAGCCGGCTTTTCGCTCGGAGCTCTAAATACGTTTTTAAATGACAATCTGCCGCTATACAGCCTTGGCATCGGCTGGGTGATTCCTGGAATCATCGCCGCCATTATCGGCTATATTCTTACCTTTTTCATCGGTACATCCAAACAGCAGCTTAAAGAAATAAGTTAATGTTATGGTCGCCTGCGTTACTGCGCAGGCGTTTTTTTAATAAAAAAGAGCCCGCTCATAAACTGCGGGCTCTTTTTTACGATCTGAATTTAAGCGGATAAATCAGCTTTTATTTTTTTCACAGCACCTGGCGCAGCTTTCTCTACAGCTGCAGCCGCAATTTCATAGGATTCTTCATAATCATAAGCGTAAAACCGTCTTTCCGCTTCTTTCAGCTGTTCAGATAAAATATGGTTCTGGCTTCTGAATCGGTTTCCGAACTGAATGATTTTTTCAATCAGCATAACCTGCTCTACCAGTTCCTCTGATTCCCGGCTTGCCCTGTTCACGATATCTTCCGCTTGTTTCAGATGGGCTCCGGCCTCTTCCATATTTAAAGGAATTTCGTTTAATTGATTGACCGTTTCTTGAATGTGATGATGCGCGTTTTCCAGCATCTCTTGAATATGACTCGGGATGCCCGGGATGTTGCTTGTCTTCAGCAGTCTTGCTGTTTCAGAAATTGTTTTTTTCAGATTGCCAAGTGTCTCTCTCGCCTGCAGTTCTTCTTTTCTAAGAGCCTGCAGCTTTTCACGGTAATCCGTATGGTCTTTTTTCACTTCTTCAATCTGCTTCTCAATTGATGCAACCTCTTCAACTAAAAGAGAGTAGGCGACATGCTCTGCATCCAGCTTATCTTTTACTGACGCAAGCAGCTTGCCGACTTCATCAATGCGCTTTTCAAAGGCCTGCTGTTTGCCTAGCTCACCAGCTGTCAGTCTGTAGCTTTCCTTCACCAGTTCAGTTTCCGCCTTTGTCTGCTCCTTCTCTTCTTTCAGCTTATCGTAAGCAATGATCAGCTCAGGCATTTTGCTTAACACAGATTGGCCTGCTTCAACTTCACCCTCGAGCTGCTGGTAAACAGATTGAATATTTTCGTCTATGAGCTGCAGTATGGCAGATGCTTCATCAATATCCAGCTCAGTCATCAAAACATGTTCTGCCCGTTTCAGCTGATTTGACAGGTTTTCCAGTTCCTTATCAATCTGGATATGCTCAAGCTTATACCCTTTCTCTTTCATTTCGCGATATCCGTCTTTGAGCTTTGCAATCTGGCCCGGCAGCGTCTGCTTGCAGTCGGCTAACAGTTTCGGCACATCATCTATGTACGACTGAAGCCGTTCTAGATTGCGGTCCTGCTCAAGGAGAACTTTTCTTGCAGTAATATAGTTCCCGCCCTCTGTCTCTTCTTCAAACTGTTTGATCCCGCTCCAAATCTCGTCAAGATCTGCTTCAAGGCTGTCATAAAGCTCTCCGTAAAGGTGGCTGTATGCCAGCAGGTTTTTTCGGGACTTTGAGTAGCGTTCTCTTACCTGTTCAATCTCTTCGCGGCTCTTTTCTTCACTTGTGACGAGATTGCTGATTTCCCGGAGTATCTTTTCAATGTTCGATTCCGCCGCTGTCAGGAGATCGTCGATATGAACGAGCACTTGATTGGCTTTTTTAAACCGGTATTTGTCCGCGCATTCTTCGGCATCGTAAAGGAGCTCTTCAACTTTCGGCATATGGGCAGTGACAATCTCATCCCATTCTTCACGCCATTTCTCAAAGAACTCTTCTGTCTGCCCCGTCATTTTCAGATGTTTAATTTTGGACATTTCTTCCACTATCGATCGATTGAGAATTTCAATCTTCCAAGATTCCAAACGATCAATTTCCGTGTAGATTTTTTTCCTGAAAAAGTAGCCCGCCGCAAACAGCGCGAGCAGTACAATTAATAATCCAATGACAAACTCCATAATGAGCCCCCTTGCTGTTAACCTTAATCTGTCAGGGTGTTTTATTTATTCAGAAAGATTTCAGGATATGTATTGAGAAAAACTGTCGTTTTCATTGTTATTATGATACCATGTAACCAACATTTTTTGAGCAGAAATCAAAAACTTTTTGTGCAAAATCGGCAGGATTTGACTATTTTTTCACGGGGTGACACCAATGCTAAAGCGAGACGGACATATTCACACACCATTTTGCCCTCACGGAACAACAGACACACTCAGACAATATGCGGAGGAAGCGATAAAAAAAGGCTTTCAATCAATTACGTTTACAGAGCACGCTCCTTTGCCTCCCTCTTTTACCGATCCGACACCGCAAAAAGACAGCGCGATGGCGCAAGCCTCTTTGGAACGCTACATTAATGAAATTTCCGGATTAAAAAAAGAATATCGCGGACAGCTTGACATACGGACCGGGCTTGAGGTCGATTATATTGCTGAATACGAAGATGAAATCAAATCGTTTCTGAATACATACGGCCCATTTTTAGATGACAGCATCTTATCCGTTCATTTTTTGCGCACAAGCTCGTCTTATCTGTGCCTCGACTATGATGAGCATACATTTAAAAAGCTGATCTCAGAGTGCGGAAGCATCGAAGCTGTATATGAACTGTATTACCGCAGCATTTATTCTTCTATTGTAGCATCTCTCGGCGCCTATAAGCCAAAAAGAGTCGGTCACATCACACTCGTTAAAAAATTCATCAGGCTGTTTCCTTATAAAATGTCCGATCATATTCACAGACTTGCTTCTGAGTGCCTGAACGCTGTCAAGGAAAACGGAATGGAGCTCGACTTTAATACATCAGGTCTGAGAAAAACATACGCGGGGGATATTTATCTGGAGGATTGGATGATTGAGGCGGCGAAGCAAAAAAACATCCCGCTTGTATTCGGGTCTGATGCCCATCAAGCGGGTGATGTCGGATACGCGTATGAGAAATTTACTGAACTGCGCTAATTTGTGACCGCATGTCTCCTGTCCGGAATACGCTTCTGATCCAAATCTTGATTTCCTCAAAATACATTTTATAAAAGTACGGCTCGTGCGGCTGCATATAGAGCACTTCTGAAATATATTGAGGCTGGAGATAGGGCATCATCAAGAGAGATTTTAATTGAAGAATAAAATGAGGCAGCGGCAGCGTTAAATGTTCTCGCTGTTTTTCTCCTTCCTCAATAATCAGCTGGAAGATATACTTTTCCTTCATCAGGTACGTCGACATTATTTCCCTTATTAAAGTCGAATCAATGGTGACTTCCCGGTAGACAAACCGAGTTAATTGACGATTGTTATGCTGATAGGATAAAATATCGAAAACCAATTGGAGAAGCTGTTCCTGCGTGCTTTGAAAAGAGATGTTGCCTGCCGCTGTTTCAAGTGTTTTATTGTAGCCTTCGTAAAACTCTGAAACTAAGTGTTCCATCAAACCTCCTTTGCCTTTAAAATAGTAGGAGATGTGCGCAACATTTACATCAGCTGACTTTGCAATTTCACGGACAGATGTGCCAGAAAATCCTTTTTGGTTAAAGAGCATGACAGCAGATTCAATAATTTTGTCTTTGGTGCTTACTTTCATACCGGCTCACTCCTTCCTCTTGTTACAAATTCAAGGCGGAGACCGGCTGTTCCTGTAAGAACTTATCGACAAATGCCGGCAGAAAAGCCGGGATTTTGTTTTATATTATAGAAAAAGTGAGGGTTTTCCATGTTTCATGTCGAACAACAATCTGGAGATAAAGAAAAAGACTACCAGCTTCTGCTCAAACAGCTCGAAGCCATAACAGAAGACGAAACAGACCAAATTGCAAACTACGCAAATGCGTCAGCACTGCTTTATCATTCATTGCCTGAGGTCAACTGGGCCGGTTTCTATTTTGCTAAAGAAGGGGAAGGACAGCTTGTGTTAGGGCCATTTCAAGGTCTGCCGGCATGTGTCCGTATTCCTTTCGGCAAAGGCGTTTGCGGAACAGCATATGCAAACGGAAAAGTAGAGCGAGTTGCGGATGTAAACGCATTTCCGGGACATATCGCCTGTGATGCAGCATCTCAATCAGAAATTGTGCTTCCGATTCATGTAGACGGAAACCTAGTCGGCGTTTTGGACATTGACAGCCCTGTCAAAAACCGATTTGATGAGATCGATGAAAAGTATCTTACACAATTTGCAGAAATCCTTGAAAAAGCTTTAGTGTAGAGCATACAACAAAAGCCCAAAACATGTAGCGTTTTGGGCTTTTTTCATTTTATCGACTCGTGAATCATCAAACGGTTTTTCCCGCTGCGTTTCGCGGTGTAAAGCGCTTCGTCGGCCTCGTGAACAAGCTCCTTCAAGGATTTTTTCGATTCTGAGTCCCAGCAGGAGATTCCGCATGAAATCGTCACCTCAGGCTTCGTGCTTTTTCTCACCGCACAAACAAGCCTTTCGGTAATCCGTTTCCCGACAGCAACCGTCACATTCGGAAGGTAAACCGCCAGCTCCTCGCCCCCCCAGCGGGCGCCGACATCATGCTTTCGAATATTGCTTTTGATAACGGAAGCGACCTGTATTAAAATCTCGTCCCCTGTCTGATGTCCGTACGTATCATTTACATTTTTAAAATTATCAATATCAACAAGAATAAAAACGCCTTTTTGATGAATTTTCATGCTGTATTGAATTTTTTCATCTAAATAGACTCTTGAATACAGCTCTGTCAGCTGATCCGTTTTCACCAGATGCTCAAGGCGGTCGCGAAGCATCGAATTGGTCACAGCCAGCGTTGCGTGATGAATCAGCGCTTGGAACAGCTTGTACATTTCAAATGTAAAAGCGTACATTTCCTTTTTCAGCAAAACGGCAAATCCCAGGAGCTGGTCATTCTCCATCATCGGAACAGCCATAAGTGAACCGTATCCGGCTTTTCCAAACACAGACTGTCCATTTCCGATAAAAACGCCATTCTCACCTTCGTACAGTTTTTCTTTTATTTCATTATATATATCAGACGACTTCGTTTCTTTAAAAAATGCTGTGCTCCCGGGAAGCAGTGTCTGATGTTCAAAATGGTCAATATGGAAAAAACCCACTTCTTCAGCATGAAATGATTCAGCCATTCTCACAGCAAGATCGTTCATCGTATCCGTCAGCGTCAGCCGCTGGTTGAGACGGCGCGATGTTTCATTAATTAATTCCAAGTTTGCAATACTTGTTTTGGATTGTTCATAGAGCTGGGCATTTTCAAACGCCTTTCCCGCCGCATTTGCTATCAGTGACATTTCATCAAGGTACACGTCGGTAAGAGGACTGTCTCCCGCCCCACCTGCCATCAGAACGCCGTACGTTCCCTGCTGCCCTTTAATTGGGATGTAAGCGACCGTTTCATTTTTCCGCAAAATGTTCCCGGATAGATAGACTTTAAGCGCAAAGGAATCGGCATCTTCCCCTTCCATATACAGTTCCTTTGCAGGAACACCTATACATTGGTCCTGATCATGAGAAATAAACAGAGAAAATTGAAACAGGGGAAACGTGGTGTGTAAGCTTTCAAGAAGCTTCTTCAACACTTCCGTCTGGTCGAGCAGCGAATGGAACAGTTCTGTCATCTTGTATATCTTTTTTTGATAGATTGTTTTGATATAAAGTCTTTCCTGTTTCATTGACTGATTCAAAAAAGAAGAAATCAAATCCGGAAGCTCTTCCGGAAACACTCCGTCCTGCCTGCATGTTAAATGAAAGCTCCTGCCGGAGACATGATCCTCGATAACATAAAATGAGGCATTTATTTTCGATGCAGAAAAATGCACTTCATCCTCTGCCATTTGTGCCATGTGATCAGATGGAGACGGTAAAAGGGATACGCAAAGTGATGGAAAATATGTTTGAATAGCCGATGTCAGCCATAAAAGAGAGTCGGTGAATGAGACCTTTACAGATTTGGTTAATAAAAAATCGAGCATATGATAACGAAAGGCGGGTAATTGATCTTTTGTTTGTTCTATCATGTTTTATCACCTAAAAAGTTTACCACTAATTTTTGTTTATTATATCATAAACAGCAAAGCGATAATGGATGAATGGTTGACTTCAAAACAAATAAATTATATAATGACCTTTGTGTGAAATATTGCAGCCTTTTTGTTCAGCTTCTATGTTTTCATTTTGTTCCTTATCAGTAAGGTGTATCGTGTAACTCTCTGCTGCTGGAGCGAGGATACATGAAAACAAAATGTCCATGGTCGAATAGAACAGACGGTTTTTATTTTCCACAAAAATAAAACCAAAGGAGGAGTCACATTATGGCTCGCTATACAGGTCCATCTTGGAAACTGTCCCGCCGTCTAGGAATCTCTCTTAGCGGAACAGGAAAAGAATTAGAAAAACGCCCTTACGCTCCAGGTCCACACGGCCCAGGACAACGTAAAAAATTATCAGAATACGGTTTGCAATTGCAAGAAAAGCAAAAGCTTCGTCACATGTACGGTGTAAACGAACGTCAATTCCGTACATTGTTTGACAAAGCTGCAAAAATGACTGGTAAACACGGCGAAAACTTCATGATTCTTTTAGATTCTCGTCTTGATAACGTTGTGTACAAGCTAGGTTTAGCGCGTACTCGCCGTCAAGCTCGCCAATTGGTTAACCATGGCCACATTACTGTAGACGGAAGCCGCGTTGACATCCCGTCTTACCAAGTAAAAGCTGGTCAAACAATCGGTGTTCGCGAAAAATCAAGAAACCTTTCTATCATCAAAGAATCTGTTGAAGTAAACAACTTCGTTCCTGAATACCTTACTTTCGACGCTGAAAAGCTTGAAGGTACATTCACTCGTCTTCCAGAGCGTTCTGAACTTGCTCCGGAAATTAACGAAGCGCTTATCGTTGAGTTCTACTCTCGTTAATCGTTTAAAAAACCCCCAGCCGCTATGCGGTCGGGGGTTTTTTTTCGTCTGATTCTTCTACCGTTTCCTGCTGGACAACACTTTCTCTGGTCTGCTGCTCCCAATAATCCCGCTGCAATCTTTCTTTGGCGATCGTACACATGAGATTCACGGTGAGCTCTCCCTCCTATTGAAAAGGTGGTGAATGGTCGTGTTTGCCCTATCTAATATACTCTTTCCCTCAAATTCCTATGCGCTAAACCAAAAACATCCTTTGCCAATTAAGCAAAGGATGTTTTTTTCTTATTTATATGTGACAAGGAAGTATTTTTTCTTCCCGCGGCGCAGAACAGTAAATTGATCTTCAATGCGGTCTTCAGCAGATAAGATATAGTCAATTTCTGTCTGGCGTTCACCGTTAATGTAAACGGCTCCGTTTTTAATATCTTCACGGGCTTGGCGTTTAGACGGTGACAGTTTCGATTCAACCAGCACATCTACGAGTGACAGTTCTTCAGCGCTGTCTTTTTCTAGAGAAGGCACATCTTTAAAACCGATTTTTACGTCTTGGGCAGAAAGCTCTTTAATATTGCCGCTGAACAATGCTTGGGAAATATTAATCGCTTGCTCCAGTGCCTCGCGTCCGTGAACGAGCGCTGTCACTTCTTCTGCCAGGCGTTTTTGCGCTTCACGCTTTTCAGGTGCTGTTTCAGTTTTTTCAGCATATTCTTCGATTTCTTCCTTTGAAAGGAACGTGAAGTATTTTAAATATTTCACTACATCACGGTCGTCTGTATTGATCCAGAATTGATAGAACTCATATGGGGACGTTTTTTCTTTATCAAGCCAAATTGCGCCGCCTTCGGTTTTTCCGAATTTTGTGCCGTCCGCTTTCGTTACAAGCGGAATGGTAAGACCGAATGCTTTTGCTCCTTCTTCTTCAGATTTTCTGATCAGCTCAAGGCCAGCTGTAATGTTGCCCCATTGATCGCTTCCGCCGATTTGCAGCTTACAGTTTTTCTCTCTGTACAGGTTTAAGAAATCATAAGATTGAAGAATCATGTAGCTGAATTCCGTGTAAGAGATGCCGGATTCGATTCTGGAGCTGACTGTATCTTTTGCCAGCATGTAATTGATGCCGAAGTTTTTGCCGACGTCACGAAGGAAGTCGATCACATTCATGTTTCCGATCCAGTCGTAGTTATTTGCCATAACAGCCGGGTTTTCCGCTGACTCAAAATCAAGAAATCTTGAAAGCTGATGTTTGATTTTTTGCGACCATTCGACAACAATATCAGCCGTGTTTAATGTACGCTCAGCTTTTTTTCCGCTCGGATCGCCGATTAAACCCGTCGCGCCGCCCACAAGCGCAATCGGATGGTGCCCCGCAAGCTGAAAACGGCGGAGTGTTAAAATGGGCAGCAGGTGCCCGATATGCAAGCTGTCTGCTGTCGGATCAAAGCCTGAGTACAGGCGGATTTTTTCTTCGTTCAGCTGTTTATTCAGTCCTTCTTCATCCGTCATTTGCTGAATCAATCCGCGGAAGGATAAGTCTTCAAGTAAGTTTGTCATGAGATAAAGCTCCTTTTTTAATAAAATAAAAACGCCCCTTCGTGTAAACGAAGGGACGATTGATTATCGCGGTACCACCCTACTAATAAGAGCATACATACAGCTTTTCGCTCTTATCACTTTGCCTGATAACGGATCAGGTCCGTTCTTTCACTACTGAAAGCCTGAGCGGCTTTGTTTGCAAAAGCGGTTCATGAGTGTATTCGATATATCCGTCTGTGCTGATTTTCACCGGCCATCAGCTCTCTGGAACGTAAGGATATTCTACTTGTCTCAATCTTTACCTTTTCATATGAAGCTATATCATTTTTAACATAAATAAAATCCCGTGTCAACGGCGCCTTTTAATCCTCCATCGTTGACAGGTCTCCGGCCGGAAGATTCAGTTCCCACGCCTTCAGCACACGTCTCATGATTTTACCGCTCCGTGTTTTTGGCAGCTTATCCTTAAATTCAATTTCACGCGGAGCCGCATGGGCTGCAAGACCTTGTTTGACAAATTGGCGGATTTCTTCCTTCAGTTTATCAGATGGCTCAAACCCTTCTCTGAGAGCGATAAAGGCTTTGATGATTTCGCCGCGCACGGGATCAGGTTTTCCAATGACCCCCGCCTCCGCAATTGCCGGATGTTCGACAAGCTTGCTTTCCACTTCAAATGGTCCGACGCGCTCACCGGAGGTCATGATGACATCGTCCACTCTGCCTTGGAACCAAAAATACCCTTCATCATCCATGTAGGCAGAATCACCCGACACATACCATCCGCCAGGCATAAAATAAGATTCGTATTTTTCAGGGTTGTTCCAAATCGTGTGCATCATAGATGGCCAGCCCTTTTTAATGGCGAGGTTCCCCATTCGATACGGCGGAAGCTCGTTCCCCTGATTGTCAACGATTGCTGCTTCTACACCGGGAATCGGTTTTCCCATCGAGCCTGGTTTAATATCCATGCAAGGATAGTTGCAGATCAGCTGTCCGCCCGTCTCTGTCATCCACCATGTATCATGAATCCGTTTATTAAAAACTTTATGCCCCCATCTGATCACTTCCGGGTTTAAAGGTTCACCGACACTCAGCACATGGCGGAGTGAAGTCAGATCATATTTGGCAGCCATCTCATCTCCGGCTCCCATCAGCATTCGAAAGGCAGTCGGCGCGCTGTACCAGACGTTTACGCCAAGCTGCTCAATCGTTCCATACCAGCTTTCCGGGCTGAATCGTCCGCCGACAATAACATTTGTCGCTCCGTTCAGCCACGGCGCAAAAATCCCGTACACCGTTCCAGTCACCCAGCCTGGGTCGGCCGTGCACCAATAAATGTCCTCTTCCTTTAAATCAAGGACCCATTTTCCTGTCTGATACTGCTGAACCATCGCCTCATGGACATGAAGCACACCCTTCGGCGTACCCGTAGATCCTGATGTATAGTGAAGCAAATAGCCGTCTTTCCTGTCCATCCATTCAATGTCCAGTCTTGTGCTCTCATGCTTAGCCACTTCATCATAATGAATGATGTTTGTTCCTCTCTTTTCAGCCTGGCCGCCGACTATGAATATATGCTGTAAATCAGGCAGCTTTTCAACCGGAATCCTTTCCAAAAGCTCAGGCGTCGTGACGACAACCTTTGCCTCGCTGTTTTGCAGCCGGTCCTTAACAGCCCCCTCCATAAACGCTTCAAATAACGGCCCGGCGATTGCGCCGATTTTGATAGCGCCTAGCATAATAAAATAAAGCTCGGGTGATCTCGGCATAAAAATAAAAACGCGGTCCCCTTTTTCCACATTTCCATACCGTCTCAGTACATTCCCGGCTCTGTTTGTTTCTTCTTTCATTTCTTTAAATGTGTATTTTTCATCCCGTTTTGCGTCCTTATAATAAAGCGCTACTTTGTTTTTCCGAAAAGATTCGGCGTGGCGGTCTATCGTTTCATAAGCCGCGTTCAATTTCCCTGTCTTATGCCAAGAGAAATGTTTTTCCGCTTCGGACCAATCAAATTGCCGATACGTTTCATCGTAGTTTTCTAGGTTATGATCCCCCTCTATAGCTGGTAACGCTTTCAAATTCATGTCAAAACATCCCCCTTTGCTGAAGTTGTCACATTTATTATAGTATATATTCATATTCTTCTCAATTTTTAAAATATAAACCATGTTGAAAACGCTTTATAATTTGTTATTCTTAAAGGAGGCATGTATTTTTTATAGAAATTGATGGGACGGTGAATCAGTGGAACATCATAAAACATATCACTCTGCAAACATCAAAACAGCAACCGGCTCCTTACTGATAGAAGGGCCTGTCTCTCCAGAAGACTTGGCAGGTTATGAGTTTCATAAGGATTTGACCGCATTTCGGCCGCCCCGGGAACAGCATGAAGCATTAGTCGATATTGCCGGCCTTCCTGAGGGACGCATTATCATTGCCAGAGACGGCCAGGCCATTGTCGGCTATGTAACGTATCTATACCCTGACCCGCTCGAAAGATGGTCAGAAGGAAATATGGAGGATTTGCTTGAGCTCGGAGCCATTGAGGTGGCGCCGGAATACCGGGGATGTTCTGTCGGAAAAACGCTTCTGACCGTCAGCATGATGGACGAACAAATGGAGAACTACATTGTGATGACGACAGAATATTACTGGCATTGGGATTTAAAAGGGATGAAAAAGGATGTGTGGGAGTACAGAAAGATCATGGAGAAAATGATGAACGCAGGCGGATTGGTCTGGTTTGCCACCGATGAGCCAGAGATCAGCTCCCATCCTGCGAACTGCCTGATGGCGCGCATCGGAAAAAACGTCAGCCAGGAATCAATTGAACGATTTGACAGGCTCCGTTTTTATCATCGTTATATGTATTAACTGACACTGACAAAGGGGAAAAGATAATGATTGTTGAGCAAATCATGAAAAAGGATGTCATCACATTAACGAAAACGGATACGCTTGAAACGGCAATACACAAGCTGAAGGAATTTCATATCAGGCATTTGCCTGTTATTAATGAAGACCGCCATGTGATTGGGATGATTACAGACAGAGATATGAAACAGGCCAGCCCCAGCATATTTGAAGAAAGCAAACGCAGCCGTTTTCTCACACGAAGCGTTGAATCCATTATGAAAAAAGACGTCGTGTGCGCCCATCCGCTTGATTTTGTTGAAGAAATATCAGCAGTTTTCTACGAGCACGGCATCGGCTGCCTTCCAGTCGTGCAGCATCACAAGTTAATCGGCATTCTGACAAAAACCGATTTGCTGCGGACTTTTGTGAAGCTGACAGGCGCTGACCAGCCCGGATCGCAGGTTGAGATAAAAGTAAATGACATCACAAAAAGCCTCGCCGATATCAGCAGCCTCTGCCAAAGACTTCAGGTAAAAATACTGAGCGTTCTTGTCTATCCCCATGACGATTCCGGCGCAAAAGTGCTTGTATTCCGTGTCAAGACGATGAATCCGCTGCCGTTTTTGCAGGAATTGCAAAAAAACGGGCATCTCATCGTATGGCCGTCAGAGCACAGGGATCAGCTATGAGGGACAGTGTGTTTATTTATTCTCCCTCTTATCAGACTTATATGTTTCATCAGGAGCACCCCTTTAATCAGCAGCGTGTTCTGCTGACATATGATTTGCTCAAATCGATGGATGCCTTTGACGAGGGGGATATCGTCAGTCCCCGGCTTGCGGCGGAAGATGAGCTGGCTCTTGTACATACGGACGATTATATTCAGGCAGTACAGCTTGCCGGCGCCGGAAAACTTCCACCCGAAGAAGGGGAAAGCTACGGGCTCGGCACTGAAGATACACCCGTCTTTGCAGGCATGCATGAAGCTGCCTCACTATTAGTCGGCGGAACCTTAACAGCTGCGGATTATGTCATGTCTGGACAAGCACTGCATGCTGCCAACCTTGGGGGAGGCCTGCACCACGGGTTTCGCGGAAGGGCTTCTGGATTTTGCATATACAACGACAGCGCTGTAGCGATTCAGTATATTCAGAAAAAATATCAAGCCAAGGTGCTGTATATTGATACGGACGCCCATCACGGAGACGGTGTGCAATTTGCGTTTTATGATAATCCCAACGTATGCACCCTGTCCATTCATGAAACGGGACGATATTTATTCCCCGGAACCGGTCAGATTCAGGAAAAAGGCAGCGGAAAAGGCTACGGATATTCCTTTAATATCCCGCTTGATGCTTTTACGGAGGATGATTCATTTATTGAGGCTTACCAGACAGCAGCTTCAGAAATCGCCGCTTATTTTCAGCCGGATGTGATTATCAGCCAAAATGGAGCTGATGCCCATTACTACGATCCTCTGACGCATTTGTCAGCAACGATTGCCATTTACGAACAGATTCCGCGGCTCGCTCACGCTTTAGCGCATCAATATTGCGGCGGAAGATGGATCGCCGTCGGAGGAGGCGGATATGATATTTGGCGTGTGGTGCCCCGTGCCTGGGCCCGAGTATGGCTTGAAATGAAAGGGATCGATCCGGGACATGACATCCCATCTCAATGGATCGCAAAATGGCAAAAGCAATGCCCAGTCACCCTTCCGTCCAGCTGGAGCGATCCCGCCGATTTATATCCGCCGATTCCACGCAAGCCAGAAATTACAGAAAAAAATGCCCAAACCGTCAGCAAAGCGTTATACGCGATTCGATCAGAGCGTCAGGAAAAAACAAAATAAAAAAACGACCTTCACGAAGAGGTCGTTTTTGATTTTTTGATGACGATTTCTACACGTCTGTTTTCCTTCATGTGTTCATTTGTTTTGTTATCCTTTACAGGCTTTGTATCCGCATAGCCAACAGCGATAAATCGCTTCGACGGGAGTTTCTCTTTTGATGTGAAATATTGAATCACTCCGCTTGCACGTGCTGCGGATAGCTCCCAGTTGGACGGATACCTGTACGTTGAAATATTTCGGCTGTCTGTATGGCCCTCCACCTGAATATCATTTGGAATAGTCTGAAGAAGAACTGAAATTTGGTGAAGAAGCGTTTCGGCATTTTCCAACACTTTAGCCTCGCCTGAATCAAACAGCACCGCTTCCTGAAGAACGAGCACGACACCGCGTTCATCCCGCTTTGCTGTCATTTTCGCCTTCAGCTGGTGCTCTTGAATGTATGTATTCACTTTTTGCAGCAGTTGATCCTGCTGATTCTCTTGCTTCTTTGCATCGGCTGACGGCGTGTCTTTTTGATCGATGGCTGTCTGGTCTGGCTGAAGCCCGCTGCCTTCCTTTTGAATCGAGTTCACCGCTGCTTTAAATTTCTGCAGATCAATCTGCGACATCGAAAAAAGTAAAATAAAGAACACAAGGATCAGCGTAACCAGATCTGTAAAGGTGACCATCCAGCCCGAGGATGATTGATTGTTTTTCCCGTTTCCATTCCTTCGTTCAAAGCGGTCTCTTCTAAGCTTCATGTACAGATCCCTTTTTTGTCTTTACTTGATTATGCTGCTTCCGCCATTCTTCCCGAGAACTGAAAACGACGAGCTGGCTTTCCAGATTGCGCGGATTTTTTCCGGATTGTATCCCGATGATACCTTCCACCATCACCTGTTTGATGAAGATTTCACTTTCTGTTTTTTCTTCGAGCTTAGCCGCAATCGGGTTAAATACCATGTTTGCCAGCAATGATCCGTATAAGGTCGTCAAAAGTGCAACAGCCATATTCGGACCGAGCATATCAGGGTCATTTAAGTTTTTGAGCATCAGCACCAGCCCGACCAGTGTCCCGATCATGCCCCACGCCGGAGCGAATTCCCCCGCCTTCTCCAAAACACGCCGGCCTTTGCGGTGCCGTTCCTCCATTGCTGCAATTTCTGAATCCATGACAAGCCGAATCGTTTCTTCATCCCAGCCGTCAACCGCCAGAAGCAGCCCCTTTTTCAAGAATGGATCTCTGATTTCTCTGGCCTGGTCATCAAGTGATAAAAGCCCATGTTTGCGCGCATGATCGGAAAGGGAAACGAAGGTTTTCACAAGATCTTTTACATTGTCTTCCTGGCGGATAAATGCCTGCTTTAACACAGTGGGCGTTTTTTTCAGCTCTCTCGGCGGAAAACTGATAAAAACAGCGGCGCAAAGCCCTCCTGTTACGATAAAGAAAGAAGTCAGATCTAGAAAAGAGCGGAAACCGCTTACTCCCGATCCGGAAATAATTCCAATCACAATAATAATTGTTCCTAACACAAAACCAACAGGTGTAAGATAATCAAAACGTTTCATCATTTCTCCTCACTCATACGAAAAAAGCAAGAATCCACCCTAGAGGTGAAGCTTGCTTTCTTGTTTTTCTTATGACTTGGTTGACTGTCTTAACTCTATACGATGCGGCAATTCGACAATATGCTCTTCCACCGGCTCTTTATTCATGAGCTTTGTCAGCAGTCTCATGGCAACCGCGCCAATATCATACGTCGGCTGAACTACTGTTGAAAGCTGCGGCCGAACCATCAAGCTTAATCTCGTATTATCAAAGCCGATAATGTCGAGATCCTCAGGAATGGAAAGGCCTTGATCCTGTGCGGCATGAATAATGCCGAGCGCCATTTCATCAGTTGCGGAAAGAATCGCTGTCGGTTTTTTGTCCAGGCTCATGAGATGCTGAAGCGCCTCAAGTCCGGAATCATACGTGTAATCACCTTCAGCGACAAATTGTTCATTAAACGGAAGATTCGCCTCTTCAAGCGCCCGTTTGTAGCCTTGCAGTTTCTTTGAGCGGTTGATCGGTTCTGTCATCGGGCCGGAAACAAACGCGATATCAGTGTGCCCCTTATCAACCAAAAGCTTCACCGCGTCATAAATCGCCTGCTCGTAATCAATTGCGACTGATGGTGTTTCACCTTGCTCTTCAACAGAAGCGGCAAGCACGATCGGCACTGGCGAACGCTTAAATTCCGCTACATGCTCGTCCGTAATGTTTCCGCCCATAAATACGATGCCGTCGACCTGTTTGCCGAGCATTGTGTTTAATAAGTGCAGCTCTTTCTCCAAGTTTTGGTCAGAGTTGCTCAAAATGATGTTATATTTATACATTGTCGCGATATCTTCAATTCCGCGCGCAAGCTCTGAATAGAAAATGCTTGAGATATCAGGAATGATGACACCTACAGTTGTTGTTTTTTTGCTTGCAAGCCCTCTTGCCACCGCGTTTGGACGGTAGCCGAGACGGTCAATGGCTTCCAAGACTTTTTTTCTCGTTGTCGGTTTTACATTCGGGTTTCCATTCACGACACGGGAAACGGTTGCCATGCTTACATTAGCTTCTCTCGCTACGTCGTAGATCGTAATATTGCTCATCCTAAAACCACTCCTTTTACTGGATACACTTATCCTTATCTATAGCATAAACACTTTATGTAGAGAAATGTCATAATGTCCGAATTTATGTCGTTTATGATTTGTAAGCGTAAGTCAGTAGTCTACATTATTTTTCATTATTCATCAAATTTAAATACTTCTCATGAAATTATACACGTTTTTATAGATGATGAAAACGTATACTTGAGTTTTATAATTAAATAAACGAGAAAGCGCAAAAAAAGGCCGCATATGCGGCCTTTTGTATTGATCTCATTCCATTAGGCGTTGACTTTCACCATTGGTTTCAGTTCATTCAGCCATTTTTCGAATTCAGGGATCGCCATTTGCTGAGCAGAGTCAGAAAGTGCGACTGATGGATCAGGATGAACCTCTGCCATTACGCCGTCAGCACCGATCGCCAAAGCGGCTTTAGCTGTCGGAAGAAGGAGGTCGCGGCGGCCTGTTGAATGCGTCACATCAACAAAGACCGGCAAATGCGTTTCCTGTTTCAGAATTGGCACAGCTGAGATATCGAGCGTGTTTCTCGTTGCTGTTTCGTATGTTCTGATACCGCGCTCACAAAGGATAATTTGATCATTGCCTTGTGCCATAATGTATTCAGCTGCATTGATGAATTCCGAGATCGTTGCAGCAAGTCCGCGTTTCAGAAGGACAGGCTTTTTCACGGAACCTGCAGCTTTCAGCAATTCAAAGTTCTGCATATTACGCGCACCGATCTGAATTACATCAATGTAGTCAAGCGCTTCTTCAATATGAGCCGGAGTTACGATTTCGCTGATAACAGCCAGATCAAATTCATCCGCTACACGTTTTAAGATTTGGAGTCCTTCTACACCGAGGCCTTGGAAATCGTATGGGCTCGTACGAGGCTTAAAGGCTCCTCCGCGAAGAATTTTAATCCCTTGTTTTTTAGCAGCCGCAGCCACTTCCGCCACCTGCTCATAGCTCTCAACCGCACATGGTCCGACGATAAATCTTTGCTGGCCGTCTCCGACTTTTTCACCTTTGATATCAACGATTGTATCTTCAGGTTTTTTCTTACGGGAAACAAGAAGCGCTTTGCTGTGATCTTCCTCCTGAAGCTCTAAACCTGCTTTAAAGATTTCTTTAAAAATGTGCTGGATAGTAGAATTTTCGAATGGTCCGTCATTGTTTTCAATGATTTTATTTAACATTGTGCGTTCTCTGACAGGATCAAAGCGATTGACACCTTGCGCTTCTTTCGCTTTACCGATCTCTTTCACAACATTTCCGCGCTGGTTGATTAATTTTAAAATTTGCAAGTTTAATTCGTCTGCCTGCTGCCTTAGAAGCTCTAATTCTGTGTTGCTCATTTTTTTCATCCTTTCCCTGCACATTCATTTTTTATTTTGTAGTTAACATGCATCTTACTATAAGTAAAACCAAATGGAAATACTGAAATACAAAATTTTAAAAAAAGTCTACTTTATTACCCAAACGCTTTTAAGTGATAAAGTAATGTATGATGCTATCGTACATGATGTGAAGAAAATGATCAATAGTTTTTTTCAAAAAAAAAGCGCCAGATCATATCTGGACGCTTTTTTCTAGGACAGATGCTGCTCAATCGCCGCTTCTGTAATTTGTGAATGTGAGGTATGCCACTTTACTTCACCGTTTTGGATCACGAAAACTTGAGGGCTTTCGTGCTTGACTCCGTATGTTTCTGCGATGAAATTTGACAGGGGCCGTGCCTCTTGCACTTGCAGATAGTAAGCCGGCACTTCTTCATGCTGATTTGCAAAGGCATTAAATTCTTGAAATGCGGCTTGGCTGATCGGGCATGTTAAGCTGTGCTTAAAAAACAAGAAAGTGTCTTCCTTTTCTGCAATACGCTTAAACTCTTCCTCAGATTGAATTAGCTGTTTTGCCATTAGTCAAGTCTGCTCCTTCCGGGCTCAGCGGTTGATGTGCTCGGCCTGTTTTTGTGCATCTTTCAGCTCGTCTTTTACGTCTTCTTTCGTTTGGAGGACTTGATCTTTTGCTTCGTCAGCCGCCTGCATTGCTTCATTTTTCATATCTTGCATAGCAGATGATGACTCAGTATTTGCAGATTTTGAACGGTCTCTTAAATCTTTGACCTTGTTCATGATCTGTCCTGACTGATCGGCGACAAGCTGTGTGATGTTAGATGTTTTGTCTTTTGCAATGCTGACATATTGTGTGCCTTTTTCTTTTGCATCTGCCGTCATTTTATCTGTTTTATCCCGCAGAGCAACAGCTTGATTTCCGAGATCGTCGCGTAGTTCTTTCCCAGATTTAGGTGCTAGGAAAAGCGCAGTGGTGGCTCCGATGATTCCTCCGATTAAAGTACCGATTAAAAAATCTTTACTATTAATTCCATCTTTGCTCATCATTATTCCTCCTCAAAGTGTTTTTCTCTCTTAAAGAGCTGATTTCTTTCGCTTCCACTTCTCCCAAATTTCCATTGCTGCTTGGCTCCAGGTGACAACCTGATTGATTTTATCTTGGTTTTCTCTCACTGATGCCGATACAGACCCTGCCGCCTGCTTCATTGATGTATTGAACTGCTGCACAGAGGTTCCCACCCCTTGAACAGCATGAACGACCGTGTTCAGCTTTTCTGATTTTTCCTGAATATCTTCAGCCAAGCGGTTGGTCTTATGTAAAAGCTCGGCAGTTTCAGTGGTAATGCCTTTCATTTGTCCCTCCAGCCCTTCGAGCGTGGATGCAACATGTTTTAATGTCAGCTGCAGTGACTTTAGTGTTTTAGACAAATAGATCACTAAGACGAGAAATGCTACTGCGATTAGTGCAACGCTTAAATAAAGAATGATAATCATCTTAAACCTCCTTGCTGCAGGATATACTGCTGTTTACCCGATTTGTAAAATCATAAACATATCTGTTGGGCTGTATACATATTATTCTCCATTACATTTGAAAAATCCTTTAAGAGGATTTCTCTTCAGATAAATAAAAAGCAGTGAAATCACTGCTTTTTATTATGCCATGACGTTTTCGTAGGCTCTCATATATTTTTGGATATCTCCTGCTCCCATAAAGATGAGAACGGCTTTATCATGAGCTTTTAAAACAGATGTATCATCTTCTGCAATCAGCTTGGCATTATTAATTTTTCCCTGCAGGTCGCCGATCGTCAGCTTTCCTGCGTTTTCCCGGGCTGACCCGAAGATGTCGCATAAATACACACAGTCTGCCCCGCTCAGGCTTTCAGCAAATTCATCAAGGAATTGCTGTGTCCGCGTAAATGTATGAGGCTGGAATACCGCAACGATTTCACGATCAGGATATTTCTGTCTTGCCGCCTCAATCGTCACTTTTATTTCTGTCGGATGATGAGCGTAATCATCAATTAACACTTGGTTTCCGAGCTGTTTCTCATTGAATCTGCGTTTGACGCCGCCAAATGATTTAAGGCCATGTTTAATAACGCTGGCGTCAATTTCTTCATAATGGCACAACGCGATGACCGCCAATGAGTTCAATACATTATGATGGCCATACGCAGGAATATAAAATGTGTCATAGAATGTATTGCGGACAAAGACATCGAAAGTTGTCCCTTCTGTGCTTTTTACAATGTTTCTCGCTTGAAAATCATTTTCTTCTCCTGTGCCGTAATAAACGACAGGCACATTCGCATGGATTTTCGGCAGATACTCATCATCACCGCAGGCAATAATGCCTTTGTTAACTTGAAGAGCCATTTCCTGAAAAGCGTCAAACACATCGTCAATATTTGAGAAGTAATCAGGGTGATCAAAATCAATATTCGTCATAATCGCGTAGTCAGGCTGATAGCTTAAGAAATGGCGGCGGTATTCGCACGCTTCAAATACGAAGTATTCGCTGTTTTCATTTCCTTGGCCTGTTCCGTCCCCGATTAAGAAAGACGTCGGTTTTGCGTTTTGGATAACGTGAGCCAGCAGCCCCGTAGTCGACGTTTTACCGTGCGCACCAGTAACCGCGACACTGGTGAATTTTTTCATGTAGTCACCTAAAAACTTATGATAACGAATCACCGGAATTCCGTCAGACATCGCTTTTTCAATCTCAGGGTGCGTGTCTGGGAATGCGTTTCCAGCGATAACTGTCATGCCGGGTTTGATGTTATCCGCGCTAAAAGGAAGAACAGTGATGTTTCTTTTTTCAAGCGCCGTTTGTGTAAAAATGAATTTTTCGATATCCGATCCTTGGACAGTATATCCATTATCATGAAGTATTTGGGCAAGCGGACTCATACCCGTCCCTTTTATTCCAACAAAATGATAAACAGTCATAATTGTACCTCCAACAAACGTCTATCTGTTCCCCAGTATATGACGTTCATTTCAATTTGCGACCGCGGCGGCTGAAAAGCCGCCTGACGGCGTATCCTTATATTTTTTGTTATGTTCAGTATCCGGTTATTTCTTTCCGATTAAACCTAAATATCACGATTTCTATGCCCATTTGCTGTAAAGCGGCATAGCTGTTAAATGCTCTATCCATTATCATACCATGTTTGCTGTGAAAATGAACCTATATTATTCGTTTATTAAATCACTTGCAGTGATCAGCACCTCTCGAGGCTTGCTTCCTTTCGCCTCAGAGATCATACCTTCCGCTTCCATCATATCAATCAGCCTTGCAGCCCGATTATATCCGATTCTGAATCTTCTTTGCAGGCTTGACGTGCTTGCACTGTTTTGCTCAACAACAAATTCGCACGCCTCATAAAACAGCTCATCCTCTTCCTTTAAGGCAGAGCCTTGTCTGACCAATTCTTCCTGTTCGAATAAATAAGCTGGCGGCAGCTGGTTTCTGACATGGGAAACAACACGGTCAATTTCTCGGTCCGATACAAAGTTGCCTTGGAGACGGACCGGTTTTCCAGAACCGTTCTCCAAAAAGAGCATGTCTCCTTTGCCGAGAAGTTTTTCCGCACCTGCCATGTCAATGATTGTTCGGGAATCAACCTGGCTGGAGACAGAAAACGCAATTCTCGTCGGGATATTCGCTTTAATCAGACCGGTAATGACATCGACTGACGGACGCTGAGTCGCGACAAGCAAATGGATTCCGCAGGCTCTTGCTTTTTGAGCAATCCGGGCAATGCTTTCTTCTACATCATTTGGAGCTACCATCATCAAATCCGCAAGCTCGTCAATGACCACAACTAAATACGGCAATTTTTCGCCCGTTTGGTGATCAGAGGTTAATTGATTGAAACGGTCAATATCGCGAACACCGGAATGGGCAAACAGTTCATAGCGGCGCTCCATTTCCTCAACGACCCATTTTAAAGCAGCTGTAGCCGCTTTGGCGTCGGTAATGACAGGGCTGACGAGATGAGGAATTTTGTTGTAAGGCGCAAGCTCTACCATTTTCGGATCAATCAGCAGCACCTTCACTTCACTCGGATCAGCTTTATAAAGCAGACTCACTAAAATCGTATTGATGCACACGCTTTTTCCCGATCCTGTAGCTCCGGCAATAAGACCGTGCGGCATTTTCTTCAGATCAATGACAACAGGATTCCCCGAAATATCCAATCCAAGTGCTGCCGTAAGCGGTGACGTGCTCGTCCTGAAAGCAGAGCTGCGAATCATTTGGCGCAAATCAACCACCTTGCTCGTGCGGTTCGGCACTTCAATTCCGATCGTGTTTTTCCCCGGAATCGGCGCCTCTATTCGAATATCTCTGGCGGACAGGCTGAGTTTAATGTCATCAGACAGGTTGGTGATTTTATTCACCTTTACACCCGGTTCAGGGTGTACTTCAAATCTTGTGACTGACGGCCCTTGCGTTACATGAACCACATTGGCCCGAACGTTAAAGTTTTTCAAAGTTAAATCAAGCAGCTGACGCTGGTTTTCTATCCACGCAGTATCGTCCTGAACTTGTGCTGGCGGCACATCAAGCAGTGAGACATTTGGGAACACATAGCTTCCGCGGCGCTCCCCTGCTTTTTGCTGTTTATGCGCATCGCTTTTCAGCATCATAACATTAAAAGGAACAGACGGTCCCTTCTGAAGTGCTGGACTTCGTTCAGGATTGTTACTCGACTTCTCGGTTCTGTTCTGCTGTTCTGCTGGGGCCGTGCGTCTTTCACCCGCAGGACCTTCTTCCTCCCGGCTTTCATCCGCCGCAGAATAGGATGGAGAATCCTCTTCTGTGCTATGTTCGGGTTCTGGATAGTCATTTATCTGGGCCGCGGTTGCTTCAGGCTGGCTGTTTTCCTCTATCACTTGAGCTGATGCAGCTTCCGGAATAATTTCTTCGTGAGCAGCTGTATGGCTGTCTGACAGTTCCTCTGCTTCTTGCCCGGCATCTGCCACAGTCTCTTCCTCGTATCGTTCATTATGCAAGAAAGGCTTTTCATGCTCATGGAATTCCATTTCTTCTGCTGGGGCTGAGGTGTCAGCAGTTTCTGGAACAGCTTTTTCACGAACGTTTCCTTCGTTGGCTGACGGCTCTTCTGCCTCAGTTTCAGCACCTGTCACAGCCTCTTCCCCATATCGCTCATCGGGTAAGAAATGCTCTTCCTTTTCAGGCTCTTGGTTTTCCGTTTGTTCAGCTTGAGTTGAGACGGTGTCAGCAGTTTCCGGAACAGCTTCTTCGCGGGCATATCCTTCGTTACCTGACAGCTTTTCTGCTTCCATTCCGGCACCTGTCACAGTCTCTTCCCAAGATTTTTCTTCGCGCAAGAAAGATTCTTCCTGCTGCTTCATTTGTTCTGTTTCTTCTGACCGCATCTCAGCAGCTTTTGGAGCCATTTCGTCTCCAGCGTTTACTTTTTTGTCTGACAGCTCCTCTGCTGAGTGCTTTGCCATTGTTTCATTCGTACTTTTAAGGACGCCAGAAGGCTGTTCTTCGAATCGGTCATATGAAAAGAGAGGCTCCTTCTTCTGTTGCTGCGGCGGCCGGTCCGGCATTGGATAGCTGCGTTCGCGTTCGATTTCTTCTGAAAGCAGCGTTACCTTCTCTTCTACAGGTTCCGGCTTTTTTTGCACACCTTTTTTCTCCGCAGATTGTTTCGGCACGTCCTTTTTCACAGATGGTTTTTGATTAAATCCATATACAGGCGAAGGTATATTTGTCGGTTTAAAAGGTTTCTTGGCCGGCTCTGATTTTTCATATGTATGATGCTCTTTTTCATTATTTGTGCGGTCTCTGTGCTGAGCAGCGCTCGAACGAGGCTCCGCTTGCGGTTCCTCCGATGGCGGGCGGCGCCTTCTCAAATCATTTTTTTGATATCCGTCAGGCACAACCGGAAAACGGAACTTGCCTTTAGGATATTCGTAATATATTTTAGGATCTTCCAATCGTTTTAATTGTCCTTCGGAGTGATGCGATTCTGGCTGTTTCGGAATTTGAGCAGGTTTTGTCTCCCGTTCAGCGTCCTCTTCACTCTCTCCTAAAAACAAATCAAAAAATTTATGAAGCCAACTCATAATTCATCTCTAACTCCCTTATAGTTTTCTGGGACGATTTTTAGTATACCACTGCTTGTCGGCCCAGAAAAGATTAAGCTTTCAGCAAAACAAAGCCGCTAAACAAGGGCTTAGCGGCTTTTTTTACATGATTCGATTTTTTCGGCGTATTTATGGGAGTCTAAAACTGAAATGCGTCTCCAGCCTCATGGTCTCCTTCTAATACAAGGATTCCTTTTTCAGCCGGAGCGTCAGGCAATGCAAGCTCTTTTGCGGAGCAGATCATTCCGCTCGACGGTACGCCCCGAAGCTCAGCATCCTTAATGACGAGTCCGCTCGGCATCACAGCGCCGACTTTGGCAACGACAACTTTTTGACCTTGATCAACATTAGGCGCGCCGCAAACGATCTGAAGCGTTTCATCTCCTACGTTGACTTTACATACGCTTAATTTATCCGCATTTGGATGTTTTTCTTTTGATTCAACATATCCGACAACAAACTTTGGCGATAAATCAACGACTAATGTTTCTTCAATGCCGTTTCTGTTTAGCATTTCATTCACATCTTGAACGAATGTTTCTGAAAGGGCAACAGGGCCGTTTTCATCAATGGTTAAGTATGAAGACGCGTTAAAGATGTTAAAACCCGTCGTTTCATTTGTTTCGCTATTGAAAATTTTGACGACGTCGCCGTGTTTTTCATAGCCTACTTGCTCGCGCGTTACGTCTTTTAGAGAGATCAGAAGTGTATCTCCCACACCTTCTTTATTATAAAAAGCGTTCATAAGTAAAAAATCCTTTCTAATCCTTTTTCGGACGGCTTTTTGCCAAGATAAACACCGGCTCCAGCTTTCCTTCATTGTACAGGAAAGAAAGCGCCGTAATCGGAACGGTGCCGCCTGCAAAGAAGCTCATCGACATTTGTCCTAAAATATCATACCCTGATTCATTCCGAATGTCAGCAAGTATCAGAACGTCCTGATGCGGAACAGAGATCGCGAGCTCACCTTTAGCATTTTGTTTATACTCATTTAAAATCGCTTCGTTCAGAATCCGGCTGGCGTCGTAACCGTCATTTGCTCTGAAGAAGTAAAAGAGATTGCCGGCAACTGTATCCTCTTTGACAACCGTCGGCAGAGAGCGGAGGTTAAACGCAGCCGTTTCTCTGATCCGCTCCCTTGTCCAGTTTTCTTTCTCCAGCATGCGCTGATCAATTAAACGATAGGTTTTGCCCAGATCAAGCGCATAGTAAATTCTTGTTTCTGCGGTATGATCGTCATAAATAAGCGGAATCTCTTCGCTGGACTTGTCCGGAAAAGAGGTTGAGCGGATGACCGGATAAATGCGGCTTTCCTTCCCGGTTATTTCCTGCGACTTCCCTTCCATAGCTGTCATGGCTTCTGATACATAGTAAACGATCTCGTCAATGGCTTCGTCTTTTTTCAGTTCCCATTTTGCAATAATCGGCGGCAGGTCGAGCGTAATTCCTTTTTTAGTTGTTTCATCCTCAACACGGAGGGTGTCTTTTTCTCTGTCAAATAAAAAGGAGCGATTCTCGTGCTGAAGGCGCTGTTTCAATATGTCTGACAGCTTCCTTGAGGTCATTTTCAAACCGGATATCCTCCTTTACGCTTTTGCGAGAGAGTCAGTTAAAAACTGTTCAATTTCTTCTTTTGTTTTGCGGTCTTTGCTCACAAAACGATTCACTTCTTTTCCTTCATTAAACACAACAAAGCTTGGAATGCCGTAAATCTCCCACTCCGCGCATGTATCAATAAATTTGTCGCGGTCTACATAGTAGTAAGTGAATTCAGGAAAGTCTGCTTCCAATTCCGGAAGAAAAGGCTCTACAAAACGGCAGTCCGGGCACCAGTCAGCAGAAAACATAAATACTGCCCAATCATCCTTTACCGCTTTTTCCAGCTCTTGCGTTGTTTCGATTTTTTTCATCAAATATCCCTCCAGTTGTTTATGTTCTTACATGTTAGTTTATCGATACTCGTCCATTTGGATCATACCAAACTGCTTGCGGCAAAACCACTTATATGCAACGAATGAATATGTAAGATAAGCTTTCCCATTATCATTATCATATTTTATTTGCATTATCAAGCACGTTTCGTTTAACATCTTTTACATGAGGGTAAAATTGACAAATGGTCATACATAAGGAGGGATCCAGTTTGGAGTTTATCGTCTATTTAGCCGGAGAAATCCACAGCAATTGGCGGGAGGAAATAAAGGAGAAAACGAAGTCACTGAAGCTGCCGATTACGTTTGTCGGCCCGATGGAGCATCACGACCGTTCAGACAATATCGGAGAAGAAATCATGGGCGCTCAGCCAAACGCAGTCTATAAGGACGACAAGGCTTCTGATATCAATAACTTCAGAACTGCCGTCTTGATGAATAAAGCCGACTTTGTAATCGCCTTGTTTGGCGAAAAGTATAAACAATGGAACACAGCAATGGATGCTTCCTATGCCATCGCAAAAGGCAAACCCCTGATCATCATTCGTCCTGAATCGCTACACCACCCATTAAAAGAGCTTTCAAACAAAGCGAATATGACTGTTGAAACGGTGAACCAAGCCATTAAAGCACTTTCCTATGTATTTGAAACAAAATAAGAAAAAAGCTTGTCGACATGGCTTACAGCCTTGCTCAACAAGCTTTTTCTCCAGGTTTTACATATTTTCTTTAATTGCTTCAACTGTCTGCTTGTCACAGGCAGTTACGAGCTTTATCAGCATTTCTTTAGCCGCAGCGTAATCATCAATATGGATAATAGACGCATTTGTATGAATGTAGCGGGAGCAGATCCCGATAACTGCTGACGGAACGCCGCTGTTTGAAATATGCACTCTGCCTGCATCTGTTCCGCCGCCCGAAACAAAGTATTGATATGGAATCTGATGTGTTTCAGCCATATCCAGAACAAATTCTCTCATTCCGCGGTGCATGACTGTTGTTCTGTCAAGAATGCGGAGCAAAAAGCCCTTTCCAAGCTGCCCAAACTGCTGTTTATCGCCGCTCATGTCGTTTGCCGGACTGGCGTCAAGCGCGAAGAACAAATCCGGTTTGATCATATGAGACGCTGTCTGTGCGCCTCTTAAGCCGACTTCTTCCTGAACGGTTGCGCCAGCGTAAAGCGTATTCGGCAGTTCTTTACCTTGCAATTCCTTCAGCAATTCAATGCTCAATCCGCAGCCGTACCGGTTATCCCACGCTTTTGATAATATTTTCTTTTCATTCGCCATAATGGTAAACGGGCATACAGGGACAATTTGCTGGCCCGGTTTAATACCGATTTTGATAGCGTCTTCCTTATCATCCGCTCCGATATCAATCATCATGTTTTTGATATCCATCGGACGGTTTCGCTGAGCATCTGTTAACAGATGCGGCGGTATGCTTGAAATAACTCCCGGAACCGGGCCGTTATCTGTTTGAATTTCCACTCTTTGTGCCAGCAGCACCTGACTCCACCAGCCGCCGAGCGTTTGGAACCTCAGTAATCCGTTATCTGTAATGGATGTCACCATAAATCCGACTTCATCCATATGTCCAGCCACCATGATTTTCGGCGCGTCCTCTCCGCCTTTTCTGACTCCGAAAACACTTCCCAGTCTGTCCTGAACGATATCATCGGCATATTTGGCAAGCTCCTGCTTCATAAACGCACGGACCTGATGCTCATTGCCCGGCGCTCCGGGAAGCTGCGTCAGTGTTTGGAAAAGCGCTTTCGTTTCTTGATTCATGTTTTCCCCTCATTTCTATGTAGTTCTTTTATTTTATTAGAAAAAATTCTGTTTTCCAAGCACTCTGATTGAATCTGCTCAATGAGCCGCGTATCGCTTAACAGGATTTGGCGGTTTCTGTATAATGGAAGTATGATCAATCAGGAGGTGCTTTATTTTGAAATTGCGTCATCTTCTTTTAGGAGCAGGACTTGGAATTTGTACGGCTGTTGTTGTGAAGCAATATGTGATGAAGCCTTATATTTCTTCAGAAAGAGCGCTTCGTATCGTAAAATCCGCTTTTAAACAGCGGGGGCCGATTGATGGATCATGGATCTACACCCAGCCGGAGCCCTACAATGTGAATGGAGAAACCGTGCAGGTGTACAAGACCGGTGTTACACGGTCAGCTTTCGGAGAACTAGAGCAATATGAAGTGATGGTGGATGCGAAAACGGGGAGAATTGTAGATGTCATCGATACAATCGCGTCTTAACACCGGACAAGCGTAAAATAGGAGCCGCTGCCCATGCAGCGGCTCTTTTTTATATTATATCGCGCGAATTGGTTTGTATACCGGATACCACATCGCGTCCTGCACAGCCTGAATGATATCCTCAGGCTCTTCAGTGGCCACGCCTTCCTTAATAGCGGTTTTAGCGACTTCAACTGCAACCGTTGCCGATACAGTCCGTAAATCCTCCACCTTCGGAAGCATCGGCGCGCCAGGCATGCCGACATTGACCATACTTGCGATCGCGCGGGCACATGCTTCAAACATGCCATCGGTGATTAATTTTGATTTGGTGACAATCGTTCCAAGCCCGAGACCAGGGAAAACAAGCGCGTTGTTTGCTTGGCCAATATGGTACGTTACACCGTTATATTCCACTGGCGGGAACGGGCTTCCTGTCGTAATCAGCGCACGGCCTTCCGTCCATTCAATTAAATCTTGCGGTTTTGCTTCAGAAAGAGTCGTCGGATTCGACATCGGCAAAATCGCCGGACGTTTTACGTGTGACGCCATTTCTTTTACAATTTCTTCAGTAAAGGCACCGGAAACCGTAGATGTTCCGATCAGGATCGTCGGTTTCGCCTGCCGGACCACTTCAAGGAGATCAATGCCCCCTCCTTCTCCGTTACGCTGATAATCCTTCACTTCATCAGCCGAACGGGCATAAGGCTTTTGGAAATCGAGAAGCTGATCCATATCATCTGTTAACAGCCCGTTTCGGTCTATGCACCAGAATCGCTGGTATGATTCTTCCTCACTCAGCCCCTCGCGCACTAATGCTTCCCGCAGCTGTTCAGCAATTCCGATTCCTGCCGTCCCCGCTCCGAATATCACGACTCTGTGATCCTTCAGCGGGACTTTTGATGCTTTTGCACAGGATAAAACTGCCGCCAGTGAAACAGCGCCTGTGCCTTGTATATCATCATTAAACGTACATATTTTATCTTTATAGCGTTTCAAGATGCTGCGTGCATTTTTCGCTCCGAAATCCTCCCAGTGGAGCAATGCATTCGGGAATGTCTCTCTTGCAAGTGAGACATATTCATCAATAAATTGGTCATAGCGTTCACCGCGCACTCTGGAATGCTGATTGCCGACATAAAGCGGATCGTTCAAGAGGCTCTCTTGATTTGTGCCCGCATCCAAAACGACAGCCAGCACTCTGCTCGGATCAATTCCGGCAGCGGCCGTGTATACCGCAAGCTTGCCAATTGATATTGCGATACCGCCGACTCCCCAGTCTCCGATTCCTAAAATCCCTTCAGCATCGGTTGCGACAATTAAATCGATGGCATCACTTTTGTCTTTAAACTGTTTAAAGGCCTCTCTCATGCCTTCCGGGTCATCGATGGACAGATAGAGCCCTCTCGGCTTCCTGTATTCATGGCTGTATCTCTGAATGGCCGTACCTACTGTCGGCGTGTATACAATCGGGAGCATTTCCCCTAAGTGGTCATTTAACAAACGGTAAAACAGCGTTTCATTTCGATCGTGCAGCGCTGTCAAATAAACGTTTTTACTTAAATCATCAGGCTGTGAGGAAAACTGTTCGTACGCTCTTTTGGCCTGTTCATCAATGGTCAATACCTTCGGCGGCAAAAAGCCATTCAATCCGAGCGCTTTTCTTTCCTCTGTTGTAAAAGCTACTCCTTTGTTCAAAAAAGGAACAGAGAGTACTTCAAGGCCTCTTAATGTTGTCTGAATTTCTCCTTCGTTCGTTACTTCAAATTGTTTCACCCTGCCTCTTCCTTTCTGAGCATAATTAGTACTAGGTTTGCTTTATTAGCCGGAAATCATGCAGGGTAAACATGAAAATATGCTATTGTTTCTTTCGTTTGAGTGATTCTGTCATTCTTTCGTCCCCGTCCCATTTTAGTGCGCGATATACGGCATCATGATAAAAAATAAACCATGCGTCTTTTTCCGCTGCATACGCCTGCCACTTTTGCTTTTGCGGTATAGAGGTCATCGGATAATCATCATAAGCCAGCACCCATAATGGATTGCGGTGGGCGTGTGTCGGCATCAAATCCGCCATATGTACCGCGGTTTCACCCGCATCCTCACATACAAGAACACAGTGGCCGGCACTGTGGCCCCCGGTATGATGCAGTGTAACCCCCCCTGTTATCGTGCAAGTGTCTTCAAAGGTCTTCACTTGGCCGGCAACCGCCTCCCAGTTTTCTTTCCAGTAGGTATTTTTCGATCTGATATTCGGATGGCGCATTTCATTCCATTCAACAGATGAAGTATAAATAACGGCATTTGGAAAAACTGGCACCAGTTTATCTCCTTCGTATTCCGTCAATCCGCACGCATGGTCAAAATGAAGGTGTGTCATGGCGATCACGTGGATATCTTCAACCGTTAACCCGAGCGCTGCTAATGATGTTTTCACATTGGATTCTTGGGTCACACCGTAGTTTCTTTTTTGTTTCTCAGTCAGCTTTCCGGACCCGATACCGGCATCGACGATCACGTTCAGCCCGTCTTTTTGAATAAGAATTGGATCTGTCCTTAGTTCAATCTGGTTTTTTTCATTGACTGGGTATTTTTTTGACCATAACGGCTTTGGAACAACACCGAACATGGCTCCTCCGTCCATGTGAGTCACCCCTCCGTCAAGCCAGGTTAACGTCGTGTTTCCAATTTTCATCGTTTCCATTTTCATCCCCCCTGTCATCATCGTAGCAAACAGCGCATAAAAAAAACAGACTCCTGTGTCAGAGTCTGTTTTACGCTCTCCATTCAACTTCAGCCCGATAGATCGGCTGGCCGAGTGCTGAGAATTTTTCTTCATATTCTGTCATGATGTTATCTTCCATATCGCTGTTATGCAGATCAAGACTGACATATGTCAGCAGCAGACCGTATTCCGAGAAGCTTTTCAGCGAGTACTCAAACAGGCCGCGGTTGTCTGTTTTAAAATGAATCGCTCCGCCTTTCCCCATCACTTCTTCATATTTCTTGAGAAAATGGGAATACGTCAGACGGCGTTTTTCGTGGCGGTTTTTCGGCCAAGGATCTGAAAAGTTCAAGTACACCCGTTTGACTTCACCCGGCTCAAACACGTCTGTCAGCGTGTCCGCGTCTATATTCAAAAGCTTTACATTCGGCACTTCGCTATCCTTTACTTTCTGGACAGCTGTCACAATTACGCTTTTAAATAACTCAATACCAATATAATTAATGTCAGGATTTTGTTTGGCCATCCCGGAAATAAATTGCCCTTTTCCTGTACCGACCTCGATATGGATCGGATTGCTGTTGCCAAACACTGTATTCCATTTCCCTTTATAATCAGCAGGATTGCTGATGGCAATATCTGCGTTTTCAGCCAAAAAGTCATCAGCCCAAGGCTTGTGGCGCATTCTCATATGATTGACACCTCTATCTATTATTTCGACTAACAACATACCATGAATTAAAAAGACCCGCAAGCTTGTTTTTGAAGGTGTGCCTTTTTAGAGCAGATCACATAAAAAAAGAGGTTCCCATCTGTCGGAACACTCGTGTCTCATGCATAAAACCATACTGTTTTGAACAATTTAACCCGTAAGATACTGAAGGGATGTGTACCGTTTTATGGGTTTAAATTACGAGAATCAAGTTGATCTATTGAAGGACATTTTGACTGACCATCAATTAGACTGCTGCGGAACCGTCGCAGAGTACGAACAGCTTGAACGTGTGATTAAATCGCTGATGGCAAACACCGAGCTCGATTCACACTTAAAAAACGTGCTGGAAGATGTGTACCGATACAGCCAATCAGGAATATCATCCAAATCTATCGACTCACACATACAAGAGCATCAGAGCAGCTTGTCTCAATGGGTAGAGGAAATGGATTCGTATTCCTGATTATTAAACAATTCGCTTCATCAGCATATGCAGTTCTTCCATTGCATCATGGAATTCTTTATCGTTTCCTTTGGATTTATGCCAGGCAATGAAAGTGATTGTTTCAGATAGCACATACCATGCCATTCTTAACCGAAGGCCGTCCGTTAACTCAATACCGTACATGCCCAGCCAGCTCTCCCAAGCTGGCTTTTCGACGTAGTGGTACAGCAATGGCCCCAGATCCATCGCCGGATCAGCGATCATGGCGCCGTCCCAGTCAATTAAATACAGCTGGTTGTCTTCAGACAATAACCAGTTATTATGATTGACATCACAATGGCAAACGACTTTCTCACCGAAATGCACCTCATGCAGATGATCCTCTAAATACTTAATCCCTTCTTGAATCAGCGGCGAAGATTGCTGCACAGCAAATACAGCCTGTTTAAGCTGAGACAGCAGAGTCCCTGGATTCAGCGGTTCCTTTCCAAGTCTCTTCAGCATGTCCAGCAAGGCTTTTGATGTGTGTATTTTACGAAGCAATTCAGCAACGGACCGTCCGCTCATGTCTTTCGGCTTCAGCTCTCTGCCGGTCATCCAGTGCTGGGCCGTTATGACGTCCCCATTCTCCATCCGTTTTGTCCAAACCAGCTTAGGAACAATGCCTTCGGCGGATAAAACAGCTAAAAAAGGTGAGCTATTACGTTTTAAAAAAAGCTGCTGCCCGTTATGTTTCGCATAATATGCATCTCCTGTAGCTCCTCCGGCGGGGAAGATCTCCCAATCGCTACCTAGTAATTGTCCCAACCAGTTCATATCAATGTTCAACCCATCATTTCTTAAAATATTTTAGAATAAAGGCCTATTCGTCTTCAGTCTATCCAGCGAATGCCTTTTTCGTACGAATCGTATGAAAAATAAAAAAGACAGCTATTGAGAGTCTCATATGCTAATCAATAGCCGTCTTTTAAATTTTAGCGCTATAGCACAAACTTCGTCAAGCAAAACTCGTAAGATCTCGTGCTAAATATAAGATAACCGTTCCGATGCCGTTTACAGCAACCGCTTTCTTGATTTCTCCAGGCTCAGCACGAAACCCGTCAGTATCACATAGAAGGCGGTAAGCCTTATCTTTCGGCAGCTGCCATGTAACAGAATCGGGGCTGGCATGATGGATGACAATGATTTCTTTCCATTCGTCGATTGCGCCGAGGTTAAACAGCCGGTATACAATAAGGTGCTCTTTGAGAGCCAGACATTCAAGGCAGCGCTGAATATCGGCTGATGACGTAAGCCGGAATGCCGGATGCGCTTTTCTGAGCGAAATCAGCCTGCAGACATAGTCAACATCCTGCTTGAATGTTTCACGCCGCGACCAGTCCAGCTGGTTGATGCTGTCACTGGATTGATAGCTGTTTTCCACCCCCTGCTTCGTCCGGAAAAATTCCTGTCCGCTGTGAATAAACGGCACTCCCTGGGCCAGCAGAATGATTGCAGACGCCAGCTTTTGCCTGCTTCTTTTTCGGCTCTCACTTTCTTGAGGAAGCGCGAGGCTCATTTTATCCCAAAAAGTGTGGTTGTCATGCGACTCGACATAATTGATGGACTGGCTCGGCGCAGACACAAGCGGGTCTGTCTCTTTCCCCCCGGAAGATCCGGCGATCCCGCGCATGACTGTTTCCGTTTGTTCGCCGTTCCCAAGAGCAAAACCCGCCGCCGCGATATGAAAGGTATTCCCTTTAACAGCGTCACGAAACGAATCATTAAAAAAACCGACGCCCGGCATTTTCGATGCATTCGCCAATGTCGCTTTCTGTTCAGGCGGCAGCGGTGTTGCCAAATCCCAGCCTTCCCCAAAGAGAAGGATTCCGGGCTTTACCTCAGATGCTTTTTCTTTCATATGAAGAACCGTTTCAATATCTAAAATGCCGAGCAGATCAAAGCGGAAGCCGTCGACATCGTATTCCTTCAGCCAATATATAACGCAATCCGTAATGAATTTCCTTGCCATCCGCCTTTCTGAGGCGATGTCATTCCCTACGCCGGTGCCATTCGAAGGCATTCCGAATTGATCATGCCGGAAGAAATAACCGGGCACCGTTTTTTCAAAGGGCGAGTGCTCTCTTTGGTATACATGGTTATAAACAACATCCAGAATGACACGCAGGCCATGCTGATGCAGGATGTGAATCATTTGTTTTACTTCTGTGTTTCTTGTTTGAGGGTCGTGAGGATTGGAGGCATAGCTTCCCTCCGGGGCGAAAAAATGAAGCGGATTATAGCCCCAATTGTAGGCGGCAAGCGGGTTTTCTTCATCAACTCCGGCATAATCGTTTAGCGGCAAAAGCTCTATATGCGTAACGCCAAGCTCTTTTAAATAAGAAAGCCCTGTAGAACTGCCATTTTTCGTTTTGGTGTCCGTTTCAGCAAGCGCCGCATATTTCCCCTTGTTCTTCATACCGCTGTTTTCATGAATGGAGAAGTCTCGGATGTGCATCTCATAAATAATGGCTTCAACGGGGTCTGAAAATGGTGTAAGCGAAGGAGCCGAATTTGCTTGATCAGGGCGCAGCACGACACCCTTCTCTCCGTTGACCGTCACAGCTTTTGCATACGGATCAACCGTTTCTGTCCATTCTAAATTGTTGCAAATCCGGTACACATACTCATAACCGTGCAGATCTCCAGCCACTGTAACGGCGTATACTCCATTTTCCATTCTTGTCATTTGAAGCGTGTAACCGCTTTTTTCGGGATGTGACAGCTTGACGGCAGCTGACGTCGCAGCAGGCGCCCATACCTTAAATTCAGTATAATCCGAAGCGTAAACAGCTCCGAGCTCTCCGTCATAATAAAATGCAGCATCAAACGCATCCGTCCTGACAACCGCCCCGATTTGGAGATCCGTTTTTCCGCCGCCAGATGCTTTGACATGATGCGTTTTTCCGAAAGCCACCGGCTGTTCAGCTACACATACATACTTGTATTTCCCTTCTATTTGCCATTCCTGACTGACTGTCAGAGGAATTTCCGCTGTATCTGTCTCAAGCTGAAAAGGCGGCGTAAAGGTATCTTTTTGATCAGCAGGAATCAGAACCGTAATGATATTCATTTCATCGGCATACGCTTCAAAGCTGCGTTGGATACTGACCATCAGAATCTCTCTCCTCCAAAAACGTTTATGTTTTGATCCGTAAGGGTGAGGGACTCGATGCCAGACGGAATGGGGTTGTACCCATGATTTCTCCGTCAGCATGGAATGGAATTTTGTCCTTCGTGTAAAACGTAATGTCTTTCGCTTTAAACATCGTCACGCCGTCCATTTTGGTGTGTTTTCCAAATGTCATCAAGCATAAAAACCAATACTTTTTCAAAAACGGCAGATTCTCAACAATGATGATATCAAATGCCTGTTCGCGCGGATTCGCAAGCGGGGCTGCCCTCATGCCGCCTCCATAAAACGGATGATTGGAGACGACCGCAAACCAGACATGATGAAATTCCTGTGTCTCTCCTTCAATTGTACAGGCCAACGAAAACGGCTTAAAGGTAGCCGACGCGTACAAATGGGAAAGCGGATAGACAAGAAAGCGGAGGCGCAGAAAATGGATCGCCCGTTTTAATGGAAATTCCATCGCCTTCTTATTGACATATGCGTCAAAGCCGATTCCGATATGATTCAAAAAATAAAGAACCTGCGATTTATCCTGAAGCAAATTAATGCTTCCTAAATGAAACGTTCGCGTTAACGGACGCTTCAGCTGTCTGATTTCCTGAATCAGATCTATTTTCTTAATGGAGAATCCTCTGGAAAAATCATTGTACGCGCCAGCCGGCACAAAACTCAGTTCGATATCGTCAACATCTTTCAGCCCGTTGACGACTTCGTGCATCGTTCCGTCTCCGCCGATAACGATCAGGCGTTTCAGCTTATGTTCCTGTATTGTTGAAATCTGCCGGGCGAGAACCTCGGCGTGTCCCGGATGTTCAGTTAAAAATGAGCGGTGCTCAATCTTTCGTTTCAGTAATTCCTTTTGTATCGACTTCCAAACACGCAGGCCTTTTCGGTGCCCTGCTGCCGGATTAATAATAAAAAACCATTGGCTCATCTTTCTCACCTGCTTATGTTATGAGAAAACCGCTCAAATCGTTCTGCTTTACTCCAGCCACTCCTGTCTGCGATAGGAGTCTGACAGGCAATAAGACAACAAAGCTTTTGCAGCCTTTAATTGATGATGTTTTATCGGAGCAGTGTTTTTCTTCTGCCTCTCCATCCAATCCGCCAAGCCCCGTTTGTCCACTATTTCCAGACCGTACGGCGGTTCGGGGTAATCAATGTATGACGTTCTGCTCAGGAGTAATTTCGATACTGGAATATCAGCGCCTTTTTCCTTTACGATCTTCGACACCACAGATCCCGTCCGAAACAGACTCAACGCCGGATTTAATACCGATTCAGTCTGAGAGCCTGTTTTCTTCTCCCAAAAACGATGTTTAGATCCTATGTACACACTGTCTTCCTCTGCCTCTATAAAAGAAACGCAAAAAATGTCAAGAGGTGAAATGATCACTATGCTTAATTCTACTGCCGCCTGCTGAATTTTGAGCACAGGCTTATACATAATAAAATAAGAATCAGGAAGCTGCTGGGCCAGAAAACGCAAAATGCGGTCCTGCTTCACCTGGTTTGACAGATTTGACATCTCGGAAAGAGTAGAGCTTGCCCATTTGAGCTGAAATTCATATAAATGTCTTTTATAAAAGGAAGCAAGCGCCATCCTGCTCTTCGGCAGCCTTACGTTCAGATCGTCTTCTTCCTCAAACCATTGGTGTCTCTCTTCTTGTATATCGGCTTCTATCTCTTCTTTTCTTCTTTTCAATGAAAATTTTTTTCGTTTCTGCACCGGTTCCGGCTGTTCAGCACTGGCTTGTCTTTCTTCATGCTGGCGCTCCGCTGCTTCTAATAATGAAATCCAGCGCTCTTTTTTCAGCCGTATAAACTGATTCATATAATGGTACGGATCAAGTTCATATCTCGATATATAATCATGTATTTTGATGATTTGTGCCATTTTGTTTCTCCACTCCGCATGAATTAAGTTAAATAAAATTTGTATTTTTCCTCATATTTTGGTGATTGATTTAAGTGTGTCTGAAAAAGTGAAAATCGTTCAATAGCCGTTGAAACCTCACCGCTTTTAAACGGGACCTGCGCCGGAAATCCCTTTTGGCCTGTCCATTTTCTTGCCAGCGTCATATGGGGATGATACGCTCTCTTTTCCACTTTAAAGCCTGCTTGAAGAACAGCTTGTTTTGTATGCTCCCGCAGTGTTTCGAGCGCCGTATTCTTCTTCGGCTCCAAATGTAACACGCGCGGCTGCCTGCGGTCTCCGAACACATCTATTTTGTCAAACTCAATTGTAAACGGATTGGCATCAACAGCTATCTCGGCAAGCGAGCCTTCAAGCTGCTTGATTTGCGCTTCGTCCGCCGCACCGAGAAAAATTAACGTGATATGGTAGTCAAGCGGGTGCACCCATTTTTGAAACGTGAGCGCCGGCTCGCTTTTCGCAGCCTGGTAAATCGGATTTGCAATTTCCGGCGGAATGGGCACGCCGATGAAATAATGAGGCCGGATATCTGACATCCGTCTGACACTCCCTTCTTTGACTGCTATTATTTTATCAATAAAGAGGCTGCGCGAATAGAGGAACCGCATATGAAAACACTCTCGCGCAACCGTTTATTATGTTAGGATATTATATGACACTTGTTTTATTCAGAAAGGAATGACAATGTTGAAAATCGTTGAAAACACTTCTGATCTTATAGGAGATACACCGCTTGTGAGATTGAATCGGCTTCAGCCGGAAAACGCAGCACAAGTCTATTTAAAACTTGAATTTTTCAATCCAAGCGGCAGTGTGAAAGACAGAGCCGCTTACAATATGATCATAGAAGCAGAACAAAACGGCTTACTCAAGCCTGGCTCAGTTATCATTGAGCCAACCAGCGGAAATACCGGAATCGGACTCGCCATGAATGCGGCGGCCCGCGGCTATAAAGCGATTTTAGTAATGCCGGATACAATGACGAAGGAGCGGATCAACCTCCTCAAAGCCTATGGTGCAGAGGTTGTGTTAACTCCCGGATCGGAAAGAATGCCGGGCAGCATTAAAAAAGCAAAGGAGCTTGCCGAACAAATTCCGAACAGCTTCATTCCGATGCAGTTTGATAATACCGCAAATCCTGACGCGCATCGAAAAACAACTGCTCTGGAAATTGCCCGGGCAATAAAAGAAATCGGAAAACCGCTAGGCGCTTTTGTAGCTTCTTCCGGTACTGGCGGGACCATTACAGGAACCGGCGAAGCGCTAAAAGAACTTTTCCCGGATATTTTGGTTCATGTTGTCGAGCCTGCGGGGTCTCCGGTATTATCAGGCGGAAAACCGGGTGCGCATAAGCTGGTTGGGACAAGCCCAGGCTTCATTCCTCCAGTTTTAAATCAAGATGTATATGATGAAATTATCAAAATCACTGATGAGGATGCTTATACGACAACCAGACGCCTTGCTGCGGAGGAAGGAATTCTCGTCGGGCCTTCTTCAGGCGCTGCCTGCTTCGCGGCGATTGAAGCCGCCAAACGTCTCTCTCCTGATCAAGTCGTTGTCTGTATGACAGCTGATACCGGAGAACGTTATTTATCAACTGATTTATGGTCATTTGTGTAAAAAAAGGACTGGCTTCAGAAGAAGCCGGTCCTTTTATTTTGCAAGTTCGTAGATGGCCTGCGCATATAACGCAGTCGCTCTGAGGAGGTCATCAATTTCAATATATTCGTCCTTTTGATGCGCACTGTCGGGACGTCCGGGGAACAGCGGTCCGAATGCAACGCCGGCCTCCAAAGATCTCGCGTAAGTTCCCCCGCCGATTGAAATTAAATCAGCTTTTTTGCCCAATTGGCCTTCATATACCTTTTGCAGCGTTTTGACTAGCGGATGGTCTGCTGATACATGATGGGGCTTGCTGTCTTTAAATTCTCCAAGCTCAAATTCGCTTGCGCTTTCAAATGCATCGCGGATCATTTTGCTTTCCGCTGTTACAGGATAGCGGATATTGATTCCGAGCTCGCCTCCTTGCCCTTCTGTATAGCGCAGTGTTCCGACATTTAATGTCAGCTCTCCGCTAATGTCATCCTCACAGTCAATATTCAGCTTCTTTCCTCTCGTATCATCTGAAAATTTGTCTGTCACGACTTGAACAAAACGCTGTCCTGCTTCATCCAGCTCAGTCTGGCGCAAAAATTCTGCCAGTTTGATGCCGGCATTCACTCCATTGTTCGGTTCCATCGCATGGCAGGAAAGTCCGTGCATGCGCAATATCAGCTGACCGTTCTCAATCTCAGCTGCACCTTTTTGATCCGTCGCGCGGAGCATGTCTTGAAATGAGGCAAGAACCTCTTCTATATTTGATCCTTCGAGAACGGCTTCCGCAGCGTCTGGCACCATGTTTAAGCGAAGACCTGATGTAAACGAGGCAAGAACTGTTTCTGAAGCGGCTTTATTTGTATGGTGCGGGATGAGCAGTGATGCATCAATAATCCCTTTTTCCGCGTTAATAATCGGGAAGTCAGCATCTGGCGCAAAACCGAGAGTCGGCATTTCTTCGTGCTTGAAATAATGCTCCACACATCTCCAATCACTTTCTTCATCTGTTCCGATAATGATTCTGACACGTTTAGAAAGCGGCAGATTCATGTCTTTGACGATTTTCAGCGCGTAGAACGCCGCCATCGTCGGACCTTTGTCGTCAATGGCGCCCCTTGCATAAATCCGTCCGTTTCGGATGTCCGCTGAAAACGGATCACTTGTCCAGCCGTCTCCGGGCGGTACAACATCAACATGGCAAAGAACGCCGACAATGTCTTCACCCTCGCCCCATTCGATATGACCGGCGAACCCGTCAAGATTTTTTACGGAAAATCCTTCTTTTTCTCCAAGCTCAAGCAAAGAGGTCAAGCTGGCATTTACCCCTTCTCCGAATGGTTTGCCGGGCCCGGCTGTTGTTTCGTCCATTACACTGTTGATTCTCAAGAATTCCTGCGTATCGCGAATCAAATCATCTTTTTTTCTGATCACTTCGACTTCCCAGTTCATAATGATCTCCTTTCTGCAATAAATCACTTGCAAAAACTAAATAAAACGAATAATATTAATGGTGTTTTGTTAAAACGTTCGTAATTGGAGGTTACTATGTTTCATCTAAAAGAGCAGCAAACATCGATTAAACAAGAAATCATAGCTGGATTGACGACCTTTTTTACAATGGTCTATATTGTAGTGGTGAATCCGGTCATTTTAGCGAATGCCGGAGTTCCTTTTGACCAGGTCTTTACCGCAACGATTATCGCCTCCATTGTCGGAACGCTGTGGATGGCCCTGGCTGCAAATTATCCGATTGCCATTGCGCCCGGCATGGGCTTAAACGCTTACTTAGCCTATCACGTTGTAGGCGCAAGCGGCGGCGGCATCACCTACGCAACAGCTTTCAGCGCAGTATTCACAGCAGGGGTTCTCTTCATTATTCTATCGTTAACGCCTTTAAGAAAACAACTGATAGAAGCGATTCCAAACAATTTAAAATACGGCATCACAACAGGGATCGGACTTTTTATTGCGTTTATCGGTTTACGGCAGGCGGGAATTATTACGGCTGATAAATCAAATCTGGTCACACTCGGCAACCTTCATTCGCCAGCGGTTATCTTGACGCTGATCGGCTTATTGATCAGTGTGATCCTGATGGTGCTGAATGTAAGCGGAGCGTTATTTATCGGAATGGCAGCTACCGCTTTGATCGCGTTTTTTACCGGCCAGCTGCATTTTCCTAAAGGCTTTATGTCTTTTCCGCATTTGCCTGAGGGATTGATTATTTCAAATCCGTTCTCCGCTTTTGGCGATGTGATCCATCACGGCCTGTACGCTGTCGTCTTTTCATTTCTGCTGGTAACGATTTTTGATACGACCGGTACGATGATCGGTGTGGCCGAGCAAGCCGGATTGATGAAAAACAACAAGCTCCCGAACGCGCGTAAAGCGCTGCTTGCTGATTCAACGGCGACCACAGTCGGTGCTGTATTCGGAACAAGTCCGACAACCGCGTTTGTCGAGTCTTCAGCTGGCGTCGCAGCCGGGGGAAGAACAGGTCTTACGTCTTTAACTGTCGCGGTATTGTTTGCAGCTTCGATGTTTTTCAGTCCGCTTGTCAGCGCCTTATCCGGCATATCCGCCATCACTTCTCCGGCTTTGATTATTGTCGGCAGCCTGATGATGGGCTCGGTGTCGAATATTAACTGGAAGGAGATGGACGAAGCATTTCCGGCATTTCTCGTTGTTCTGACCATGCCTCTTACATCAAGCATTTCCACAGGAATTGCGCTTGGCTTTATTTCGTATCCGATTGTGAAAGCAGCACGGGGGAAATGGAGAGACATTCATCCTCTCGTCCTCGTATTTGCCGTTCTGTTTTTCATCCAGCTATTTATTCTATAACATACAGAAAACCCAAACGGCATCCGTTTGGGTTTTTATTTCACCAAAAAAGAGATAGCAGCCGCCAAAAAGCAGCAGGCAACACAAGCATAGTGCAGCGTGTTCACACAGCTTTTTCTGGCCCGGTAATATTCATCACTTTCCTTATCAGCCCCAGTTAAGATCGGCGCATCCATCACTTTGTCAAAAATAAGCGAAAGCACATAACGGCAAACACCTGTATAAACCAGCAGCGCAATCACCTTAAGAAAGATCGGGGAAACGACTGTTAAAACCGTAAAAGCCGACAAAAGCATATACAAGTGCCTCGCATACTCCCCATTCCTCAGCATGACTTTAAAAAACAATTCTTTATAAATTGTATACATTGTCCGTTTCTTAAATATCCTTTTTGAATTCCGGAATAATAGTGGTTTTCTCCTCATCCTGTCCTTTACTCTCGGCATTCTCACATCTTGGCTCGTCATCATTACAAGACCTGCAAGAGTGAGCCTGATTTTTTTCTCCTCAAGCACCTCTGCCTCAAAAGCCGAAAATGAAGCCGTCTTTTTCAAACTGCGTATGAAAGCAAAAATAAAAAACAAAACACCGGCAAGCGAGAGCAAGTGCCACTCAGTAAAGGTAATCATGAGAAAAGAACACGCCAAAAGCACAGCCTTGAGAAAAAAGTCTGCAACCTGTCTCCAAATAGATCTTGGTTTTCTGACCCTGTCCTGCTTCAAGGATAAAAAGAGCGTATGAAGACCGAATGCATAGATCAATAGAGCAGCGCTTTCTGGAATCGTGACGCGAACAGAATCAATGATAAAGGGAAGAAAAAGAAAAAAGAGCAACAGCCATTTGGCGAACGTGAACAATAAAGAATACACCAATGCGTATTGTTTCATCTGGCGAATGATCGCTTTCTTTTGCAGCAAAAACACCTGGTCCGCTTCCAGTAAAAAAGTATGGATGGAGCCTGTGCAAACAATCAGTATACCGACAGCGTATAACCATCTCCATTCGACTCTCTCAGACCACTCGTAAAGAAGGCCGTTTCCATTCGTCCACTCCACATACTGATAAATCACAAAAGCAAGCGCCGGCAGGACAATGTAGAGCGCAACCGTCCAATCAATGACAGCATGCAGCACCTTAAACTGATATCGGTAAAAATCCAGCCACCTTCGAAAAAAGAGAGAGCGCCCGTTCATGCCTTTCCTCCTTGAATCGCCGTATAAAAACAGTCAAGCAATGACTGCCCGTCTAACCCTGTCTGCTCTTGAATATCTTTTAACGTTCCCTGAAGAAACAAAGAACCTTTATCAATCATGTAAAACCGGTCGCAGATTTTTTCCGCGGTATCAAGTACGTGTGTGCACATGAGAATGCCGGCTCCTCTATCTTTCTCAGCCTTCAGCATGTCCACAAAGCGTTTTGTCGATATCGGGTCAAGGCCGATAAACGGTTCATCAATCACATACATATCAGGCTTAGAAAGAAAGGCCTGAATCAGCATCAGCTTTTGCTGCATGCCCTTCGAAAACGTCACCGGCAGCTCATGCATGACATGATCAAGCGAAAATGTTTCAAGAAGACTTTGGGCACGGTATTCGAATTCACTCTGACCAATGCCGTGCAAAGTGCTGATCAGGTCGAGATGCTCCCACAGCGTTAATTCCTCATAAAAGGACGGGTGCTCCGGAATATAAGCAAACGAGCAATCATTCCAAGCGATAGTCCCTTTAAAGTCTTGCGAGAGGCCGAGTATCGCCTTGATGGCAGTACTTTTTCCAGCGCCGTTCGCTCCAATCAACCCGACAAGCTCCCCTTCTCTGACTTCCAATAAAACATCGGTGAGCACTTTTTTTCGGCTTGTATACCCTGCTTGCTCTATCGATGCTTCCAACAACATTCTCAATCTCACTCACCCCCCAAATCACATACGAATTAGAATAAAAAAAGTTTCTTTATCCATAATAATATTGTGGTGAAATACATAGTAATCCAACAAGGATGGCGGCCAAACTCAAATTGGAAAAAATTTATCATACTTATTCCTAGATTCACCGCTGCGAAATCGTGTATAATGAAGGCGAATTATTTAAATATTACAGATGTCTGCCTTAGTTGCTATTTCGTACGCAGTTGATAGTCGTGAGTTGTGGTTAGTCAAGTCCATCCGATCTTATGATAGGGAGTGGTTTTTTGAAACCTTCAACAAACCGTATGCTAACTCGAATCAAATCAGTTTACATGTTTATTCAAGAGAAAGGCCTTGTGACAACACAGGAACTGGTTGACGAATTCGGCATTACACCTAGAACGATTCAAAGAGACTTAAATGTGTTAGCATATAATGATCTTGTTCATAGTCCAAGCCGTGGCAAATGGGAGACAACGAGAAAGAAAGTAAAGATTACCTCATAACATTAAAAATTACATAGGGCCGCCCTGTGAGCGGCCTGATAGATACAGGGCGAGGAACGTTCTTAGCCTTGTTTTTGTGTGCTTATATATAATAAAAAATCCCGCATGTGTGATGCGGGATTTTTTCATGCTTGCGGCTCGTTCAGCCATTCAAGTTCTTCTTCTGTAAGCTCACGGTATTCTCCCGGCTCCAAAGCAGGATCCAAGGATACGCGTCCCATTGAGAGCCGCTTCAGATAAATGACTTCATTGCCGACAGCATTTGCCATCTGTTTGACTTGATGATATTTCCCTTCTGTTATCGTCAGGTATATCACGGTATGCCCTTTATCGTTTGCCTTTATTTCTGCTTGTGCCGGCTTTGTTTTGTAGCCGCCTTCAATAAATACCCCAGTCTCTAAGCTGTTGATGTCTTCTGGCGAAATTTGCGACTTTAAGTGGACCTCATACGTTTTCGGAACATGCTTTTTCGGCGATAGCAGCCGGTGAGCGAGCTGACCGTCATTTGTCAGCAGCAGAAATCCTTCTGTATCCTTATCAAGCCGGCCGGCAGGAAACGGCTCGAATCTAAGTTCATCCGGCGTCAGCAAATCGACCACTGTCTTTTGCCGGCTGTCCTCAGTCGCTGACAGCACGCCCTGCGGTTTATTCATCATGATATAAATAAACTCGCGGTAATCAATCGGCTCGCCATAAACGGTCACCTCCTGCGCATCAGGGTCCACGTGCGCCTTGACATCTTTTGCCGGCTTTCCGTCGACCATGACGGCTCCCGCTTTCACAATCGATTTAACCTCTTTTCTCGAACCATACCCGCTGTTGGCAAGCAGCTTATCTAGTCTCATGCCAATCTCTCCTTCCTATAAAAGAAAGCCCGCATCAAGCGAGCCCTCTGTTTCAACATATTCTGTTAATCAGCAGCATGTCTGCCTTTCTTTAAGAACCCCGGTAAACGGCGGCCGAATATTTTCTGTAAAAACCCTAAACGATAAGCGCAATACAGGTAGACAGCTCCGCCGACCACAGCGGCAATCAGCACGACGATCGCAGCATGCAGCTGGCCATCCTCGTAGGAGATGAAAAAGCTTAACACCCACTGGACGATTTTAACGGCTATCGCCATCACTGCTGACAAGAGCAGCATCAGAACGCCCCGTTTCACTAATATTTTATACGAATAGCCGGCATGCCGTTTGATCATGATAAATCCGTATATAAGTGAAGCAGTATACCCGAGTGCCGTAGCTAAAATAGCGCCATCAGCCTGCATCAGCTTAATCAGCGGGACATTCAGCACAAGTTTGATCACGACACCGATCACAAGACTGGCAACCGCAAATTTTTGCTTATTGATGCCCTGCAATATGGCGGCGTTGACAGTAAACAAAGAGAACAAGATCGCAACTGGCGAATACCAAAACAGGATGTCTTTCCCCAATTCAGGATGAAGGCTCTCTGATCCGTAAAAGAACGTGTACACAGGGCCTGCTAATACCGATATACCGACAACAGCCGGAATAATTAAAAACAGGATCGTCTGCATCGACTGGTTGATCTGCTGATTTAACAGCTTGTAGTTTCTGCTTGTAAACGATTCTGTGATCGTCGGAATTAAGGTCAGTCCGAATGCCGTCGCAAGAGAAACCGGGATCATCACGAGCTTCTGCACGTAAAGTGTCAGAATGGCCATCATATCCTGACTGATAGCTTGATGCCCCGCTTCAATCATGGCTTTGTTAAACGTATTTGTATCAATATAGTTATACAAAGGGATAGCTAGTCCGACAAACACGTAGGGAGCAGCATAGCTGAAGAGCTCGAAAAACATTTTCTTGTAGCTTAAATCTGCTGTCGGCCCCGTATTAGGCATCATCGCCAGCAGATTGCCTTTTCGTTTGTTCCAATAAATATACAATACGATCAGCCCGCCGAAGGCACCGATCAGAGCTGCAAAGGTTGCATAACCGACAGCGATCACAAGGCCGCCGTTTAAGACTTTCAAAATCAAGAAGGTCGCACTCAATAAAAAGATGATGCGGACAATCTGCTCAACAACTTGAGAGACAGCCGTCGGCCCCATCATTTGGTGACCTTGGAAAAATCCGCGCACAAGACTCATAATCGGCACGACTAAAAGCGCTAAGCTGACCATGCGGATGACATATACGACATGATCAATCGTCAAACCGTTATTATCTTTGCCCCCAAGCGATATTTCCGCAAAAAACGGAGCAGATAAATATAGTATGAAAAAGGCAATCATTCCCGTTACAAGCATAACCGACATGCCCGCCTTCAGCATTTTTCTGCTTGTTTCATAATCCCCTTTGGAATTATATTTGGAAACAAATTTAGAAACGGCGGCTGGAAAGCCCATTGTGGCAATGTTCAAAAATAAAGTGTATTGATTGTATCCGTATTGAAATAACGCACCGCCTGTCGCTCCGACCATGATGCTGAAAGGAATTAAATAAACCATTCCCAGTATCCGTGAAATATATGTACCGAGCGTTAACACAAACGTGCCTCTTAACAGTTTGCTTGACATGTTTCTTCATCACCATTTTCTACGAAGATTCAACTTTTCTATTTTAACACAACTGGGCATATAGACGGTAATAAATACAAAAGCAATCTCAGGAACAATGCAAGTTTGCGGCAAAATACGTTTAAGCAGAACCTGTCTTTCGCTATAATAGTACTGCGGACAGCGTTCCGCACACGAAATGTAAAAAGAAAGTTGATGATAAAGATGAAGCAGTATGACGTAATTGTAATCGGCGGAGGCCCTTCAGGTCTGATGGCTGCCATTGCAGCCGGAGAACAGGGTGCTGATGTTTTGTTAATAGATAAAGGAAATAAGTTAGGCCGTAAACTTGCCATATCCGGAGGCGGCCGCTGCAATGTGACAAACCGCCTTCCTGTCGAAGAAATTATTAAGCACATCCCCGGCAACGGCCGTTTTTTATACAGTGCGTTTTCTGAATTTAATAATGAAGATATTATCAAGTTTTTTGAAAATCTCGGGATCAAATTGAAGGAAGAGGATCACGGCCGGATGTTTCCAGTGACAGACAAAGCGCAAAGTGTTGTCGACGCCCTGTTAAACAGGCTGAAACAGCTGCGTGTGACGATCAGAACGAACGAAAAAATCAAATCTGTTACATATGAAGATGGACATACGGCAGGCATTGTGACGAATAATGGCGAAATGATTCATAGTCAGGCAGTCATTATCGCGGTTGGCGGAAAAAGCGTTCCCCATACCGGCAGCACGGGTGATGGCTATGAATGGGCCGAAGCCGCAGGCCACACAATAACAGAGCTGTTCCCGACAGAGGTGCCCGTCACATCTGGCGAGCCGTTTATTAAGAAAAAAACACTGCAGGGTTTATCGCTCAGAGGTGTCGCCGTCAGTGTATTAAACAAAAAAGGCAAAGCCATTATCACACATAAGATGGACATGCTGTTTACTCATTTCGGCCTCTCAGGCCCCGCCATACTCAGGTGCAGCCAGTTTATCGTGAAAGAGCTGAAAAAACAGCCGGAAGTGCCCGTCAGAATTGATTTGTTTCCGGATATCAATGAAGAAACGCTATTCCAAAAGATGTACAAGGAGCTGAAAGACGCGCCGAAAAAAGCGTTAAAAAATGTGCTGAAGCCTTGGATGCAGGAGCGCTACCTTCTTTTCCTGCTCGAAAAAAACGGCATTTCACCGAACGTATCATGTTCTGAGCTGCCGAAGGAGCCTTTCAGACAATTTGTCAAAGACTGCAAGCAATTTACCGTTCTCGCAAACGGCACACTGTCTCTAGACAAAGCGTTTGTCACAGGAGGCGGTGTATCGGTGAAGGAGATTGACCCGAAAAAGATGGCGTCTAAAAAAATGGACGGCCTGTATTTTTGCGGCGAAATCTTAGATATCCACGGTTATACAGGCGGATACAATATCACATCTGCGCTCGTCACAGGCAGACTCGCCGGACTGAATGCCGGACGCTTTTCCCGTACGTAAACCTTAGACTTTTCAAACTCTTACAGCATGCCGGGTATTTGAAAATTTCCCGCAAAAATGTTAGGGTGAGATTTGTTTTGTTTCACCTGATTGCGGGGTAATTTACAGGAAGGAATGATCTGCCATCGTACGACCATACTAAGCCTGCGAGGAAGATATAGGCGTACACAAAAAAGTCAGAGGGTGAGAATGTTTGAAGAATATATCTAGTGTATTTTGGATTGTGATTGTCATCACAGCCGCAGCCGTTTTGTGGGGCGTTATTTCTCCTGACAGCCTGCAAAACGTGTCTCAATCGGCACAATCGTTTATAACAGATTCATTTGGTTGGTATTATCTATTAGTTGTCTCTTTGTTTGTCGGGTTCTGTCTCTTTTTAATTGTCAGCCCGATTGGAAAAATTAAACTGGGGAAACCGGATGAAAAACCGGAATTCGGGTTATTATCTTGGTTTGCCATGCTGTTCAGTGCAGGCATGGGAATCGGCTTAGTATTCTATGGTGCGGCTGAACCGATCAGCCATTACGCAATTAGCTCTCCATCAGGTGAAACAGAAACCCCCCAAGCCTTCAGAGATGCGCTCCGGTACACGTTTTTCCACTGGGGACTGCACGCTTGGGCCATTTATGCCGTCGTGGCATTATGTATCGCATATTTTCAATTCCGCAAAGACGCGCCTGGATTAATCAGCAGCACACTGACTCCGATTCTCGGCGATAAAGTAAACGGCCCGATCGGTAAACTGATTGACTGTATCGCTGTTTTCGCTACAGTTGTCGGCGTTGCAACGAGTCTGGGGATCGGCGCAACTCAAATTAACGGCGGATTGAATTACCTATTCGGAATTCCGAATCATTTTATCGTTCAATTGATTTTGATTGTTATTGTAACAGTGCTCTTTTTACTATCGGCTTGGAGCGGACTCGGAAAAGGCATTAAGTATTTAAGCAACACCAATATGGTACTAGCCGGATTGCTGATGCTGTTTATGCTGGTTGTCGGACCTACCGTTTTGATCATGAACTCACTTACAGATTCAATTGGGCAGTATATTCAAAACATTGTTCAAATGAGCTTCAGACTGGCGCCGAACGATCCAGGCAAACGTGAATGGATCAACGGCTGGACGATTTTCTATTGGGCATGGTGGATTTCCTGGTCTCCATTTGTCGGCATTTTCATCGCTCGTGTATCCCGAGGCCGGACAATCCGTGAATTTTTGATCGGCGTCCTGGTGGCACCATGTATTTTGGCTTTCCTATGGTTCTCCATTTTCGGTGTTTCCGCAATGGACCTTCAGCAAAAAGGTATCTTTAATGTGGCGAAGCAGTCTTCCGAAACGATGCTGTTCGGAACACTGGATCACTATCCGCTGACGATGATCACGTCTATCCTGGCATTGATCCTGATCGCCGTGTTCTTTATTACATCAGCTGATTCAGCGACATTTGTCCTTGGTATGCAGACGACATACGGTTCATTAAACCCGGCTAACTCAGTCAAACTCAGCTGGGGCATCATTCAGTCTGCTATGGCAGCTGCGCTCTTGTATTCCGGCGGACTTGCCGCTTTGCAAAACACAGCGATTCTGGCGGCACTGCCGTTTTCAATTGTTATCCTGCTCATGATTGCTGCCCTTTATAAAGCATTGGCAAGAGAACGAAAAGAAATTAGAGCAGCAGAGAAATTCCAGAAACCAAGAAGCCCAAGAGTGAAAAAGGCTTAACCATAAAAAAAGATCTTTCCGCAGTCCGCGGGAAGATCTTTTTTTATTTTCGATATAAAATGAGTGCGGAAAAACAGTAGAGCTGCTCGCCTTCAGGGTCACATGCCGCTGAAACCGTATATTTGATATCAACCAGCTGCTCTTCCGATATTCCTTTTAAAAATGAATTGATCTCCGTTTGCAAATCTTTTTCATGCTCTTCATCAAACACTGCCACCTTCAGCATTTATCCGCTCTCCTTTCTCTATCAATCTATTCCGTTTGGAATCAATATATGATAGAGAAAATGTTTACCTCGTCTCCGGATAAAAAGCTTCTGGTGCAGGATGTTTCTTTGCCGGTTCATGGTCCTGCTGCTCCAGCTTCACCAGAACGGCATAAGCGATCCTCATGTGGCAGTAGCTGATGAGACTGACGCTGAAAAAAGGGACAATTCCCGGCAGATAAGCCAGCAGGAAGAAGAGCGCGACCGTCAGCGCAAGCATGACGAGGGTATATTGTAAGTACGCCACACTCAGCAAGAGGGAAAACTTAAAATACAGGCGCTTTTTCCAATCAAAGTGGACGAGCAGCGGAAACACATAAAAAAGCATTGATACAAACAGAAAGCCAAATATCATAATAGCAAAGCGCAGGATATGCAATAAAAAGTGGCTTGGGTAAATAAAGGCCAAATCGATATAAATGATCAAACCGATTAACACCAGTACAGCACCGATCAGATTGGAACGGAGAAATTCAGCTTTGTATTCCCGCCAAAATGTCGGCAGCACCGGAACGTGATCCTGACCCTGAATCCATTTTCGCATAACAGCGAATAAAGCGGCAGTCGCGGGCATGACACCGAACACTCCGAGACCGAGGATTGTAAAAAGCAGCCAAAGCAAATTGGTATACGCAAACCTCATGATCCACTCGCAAAAACGCAGCACCCGTGCCATTGATCCGTCATGTTCCACGAAAGCCCCTCCTCTTCGCTTTTATACATTTTGCATATGAAAAAGCTGTTTAATATCAATTGGTTTCTTTTCAACAACGGAGCGCCATATTCCCTCACCGACCGCGATAGAATAGGCTCCGGCTTCGGCTCCGGCCAAAATGTCATACTGGCGCAGGGGATCTTTGCCTATAAATAGATCAGCAAGCAAAAGCGGATCACCTCCGCCGTGTCCTCCCTCGTTTTTGACGACTTGAATGGTTTGCTTCGATTCAAAAAGCGGATAATACTCAATCGTCTGCTCTGGAAAAGCAAACGGAATTCTGGAAGGCTCATGGAATTCATTTGATTCAATGCGTCCTTTTGTGCCGTTTATCGTAAGGCGGTAGCCTTCGTACGGAGCGGAAAATGTGATCGAGTAGCTTAAAAGCGCACCGCCGTCATATTTGACAGCCGCCACATACGTATCCTCAATATCGATCTCCTCGTCAAAAATGCACGCGTCAGGGCGATATGCGGTATATAAGCTTGACTGGTCTGCATCCGCCTTGAGATGATCATCCTTTACAGAAGCTTTAGAGGCACGGGGGTGCCATCTCGCATAGTAATGGCATTTCTCTTTGACCCGGCATGTGCCGCAAAAACGCCCGTCTTCTTCCGGCAGCGGATTCCACTCACTGTCCGGCCCGTAGTAATTCAACTCGCCGTAAGCAAATACCTCCGCCGGGTTTTGGCCGAGCCACCAATTCACCAGATCGAAATGATGTGTGGATTTATGGACAGAAAGGCCGCCGGAAAATTGCCTGGATCGGTTCCAGCGTTTAAAATAGCTGGCGCCGTGATAGGTATCAATATACCAATTCAAATCAACAGACGTGACCCTTCCTATTTTTCCCTCTAAAATCATTTCTTTGATTTTCCGATGATACGGGCTGTAGCGGTAATTAAACGCGACAGTAACCTTCCCTTTGCTTTTCGCTTCTGCCTCAAGCACCCGCTTTGCATCCTGCACCGTCGTCACCATCGGTTTTTCCGTTATGACATCCGTATCCCACTGAAGGCTTCTCAATATATAGGTAACATGGGTGTCATCCCTTCCCGTCACAATCACAATGTCTGGCTTCGAAACGCTCATCATATTATCAAAATCTTCTTCTTTATACTCCGGTACTTGTGCAAGCTCCGGAAATGCCTCTTTGCAGACGGCGAATCGTTTCGGATCGGCATCCAGCAATCCCGTAATTTCATAAATGGATGAAAACTGTTTGAGCAGCGGTTTGATAAACATGCTGAGGGCTCTGCTGCTTAATCCGCAAATGACGATGCTTTTCAATGGTCCCCACCCCTATCGGACTTCTGTTAATTGGGAAATCAGCTGCAGCGCTTCCTCTGTTTTTTCGGAGTATACAGGGATAAACGCCGCCATATTTCGATTCAGCCGAAAAGAATAGCCGTTCAGCTGTTTTTCCCCTTTCTCAATCAGAACGGCATAGACTGTTTTTTCTCCCGTTTTTTGATTTACGGCTGTATAGGGCGATGAATGTTTCAGTGACAATCCGTCTAACGGCTGAAAATTTTCCGGATCATCGTATGCTGCAAACAAGTCTTCAGGCACGATAAAGACGTCACCCTCGCGAGCCGTAATTTCAGTCAGCAGCTTTTCCGGCAAAGCGGGAAAAATTTCTGCCCTGCCTGCCTTCTTTTCAGCGGCCTCTTTTATGTTATCCTGTACGCCTGCCTGCATATCTGAAAACAGGATGACATGAATGCCGTCCGGTCTGCTTGAGCACGAAGCCAAAAACAGCAACGAGACGATCACACATATAGCCGCACATAGAGATCTTTTCATTTTTCGTCTGACCCGAGAAGCGCTTCCAATTCTGTCATCGCCAAAATAAACGCTCCCGCCCCGTGAAGGTCGTTTGTGCTCCGTTCCCGGCTGACATAATAATCATAAAATCCTGCCGACGTTCCGACACATATGTCTTTGACGAGAAACGCGCCGTCTTTTGTTGTTTCAGTTTTATGCTGAATCAGCCCTTGATACGCTTTTAACAAAGACGTTTTATAGGATCTGTCGAGATATCCTTTATTGATTCCTTTAGCGATGGCATACATATACAGGCTCGATCCCGAGCTTTCCAGCCAGTTGTCAGATCTGTCGCCCTTGTCAACGATCTGATACCATAATCCTGTTTCCTTGTCTTGGTAGCGGCAGATGCTTTCGAGCATGTCCTGAAGTGTTTTTTTCCAGACATGACGGGTTGGGTGCTTCTCAGGCAGCTCTTCAATCATGTCTGCGAGTGACATGACGTACCAGCCGATTGAACGCGCCCAAAACTCCGGAGAGCAGCCTGTCTCTTGACTGGCCCAAGGCATTTTTTTCGCTTCATCCCACGCATGATAGAAGAGTCCGGTCTTTGGATCCTTCGTATGCTTTCTCATCAGGCCTTCCTGAAGCACAACCATGTCAAACAGCTCCGGCTCGTGCTTCAAATTGGCATATTTCAGTGCAAACGGCCCGCCCATATATAAACCGTCAAGCCACATTTGATATGGATAGCCGTCCTTATGCCAGAACCCCTGCTCTGACGTTCGGTTCAGCGTTCCGTATAAGCCCCGCAGCCTTGTTGCCGCTTTTACATAGCGTTCATCCTTCGTCTTTTCGTATAAAGGAAAAAGAATAAGGCCCGCCTGAATCGCGTCGAGTTCGTCTCTTTTAAATAATAGATTGCCGTAATCATCAATTAGGAGATCCGCATAAGATTTCGCATAATCAAAGTACCGTTTCTGTCCGGTTGCTTCCCAAAGACGCAAAACCCCGCATAAGAAAACGCCCTGATGATAGTGCCAGCGGTTTGCAGGCGGCAGCTCTTCAACTGTATACGTGTTCATAATCGTTTCTGCCAATGCCTCCGCATACGTAAGAGGCGACTTTACAGCGATTGATTGATCCATTGATACCATCCCTTTCTTAATAGATTCCTTCCTCGCCAAATTTCTTCGCCAAACGATTCGCAAGCATGACCAAAATCAGCCCGACCGCCGCTTTAAATACGCCGACCGCTGTACTGTAGCTGAATTGGCCCTGTTTCAGCCCTGCAGTATAAACGTACGTATCAAAAATTTCCGCGACTTCCCTGTTTGTGGCGTTTAACAGCAAATATACATGCTCAAAGCCAAGCTCCAGCGTGTCCCCAATTTTTAAAATCAGCAAAACGACGATGACGCTTTTGATAGCCGGCAGCGTAATATGCCACATTTGCCGCAGCCGTCCCGCTCCGTCCATTTTCGCCGCTTCATAAAGCTGAGGATCAACCGCCGTCATTGCGGCCAGGTAGATGATCGTTGACCAGCCCGCTTCTCTCCAGATGACCTGCAGAATATACAGCGGACGGAACCATTCTTCATTCAGCAGAAAATTGATTTTTTCACCGCCAAAAAACGTAATCAGTTCATTAATCAGGCCCCCGTCTACTGTCAAAAGCACAAATGACAGCGATACAACAATGACCCAGGACATAAAGTGCGGAATATAAATCAGCGTCTGAACGAATTTTTTAAAGAGTGCAATCCGCACTTCGTTTAGAAGAAGCGCTAATAAAATCGGCACCGGAAAAAAAATGGCCAGATTCAAGGCAAAGAGCACGAGCGTATTTTTTAACAGGACAAAAAATGTAGGCTCTGTAAACAGCCTGATAAAATGCTTCAGCCCGACCCACTCGCTGCCCCAAATGCCGAGAAACGGCTGATAATCCTGAAACGCAATCACGATTCCCCACATTGGAACATATTTAAAAAGCAAAAAATAAATACATCCCGGCAAAATCATAAAGTACAAAAACTTTTGCTGCAGCAGCTTATTTAGTAAGCGCTTTCTTTTTTCTTTTTTAAACATGACTGCGTCTACAGCCGGCGCTTGCGCTTCTGCTGTTTTCATCTTTTTCAAAGCCTCCTTTCACGGGTTCTTGTTTTCACTGTAGCGCAGCGTGCAAAAGTCCGTCTACAATCATATGATCACATTCTGCCTGAGCCCTTTGTCATCAAGGGTTTTGCCTCTCTATCTGAAAAAAAGACACCGATATTAGAAAATGATTATTGACAATATCTATCAATCTTTGGATTAATTGTATTAAGGTGTTATGAAATGGGGGGTTTTATGAAAAGAAGCCAATACAAGTTTTATTACAAACTCATCACGTTTTTTTGTTTACTCAGCACCATTCCCGTCATTTTGGTCGGTTTGTTTTCGTACGAGCACTCTCAGAAAACGGCCATCTCCAACGTTTCGGAGGAAAAACTCGACACACTCCAGCAGACCCAGCTAAGCATCGAGCACATCCTAAAAACCGTCGATCATTCTTTAACCCACTATGTGAGTTCGCCGCCTCTCCTCCGCACACTGTCCGAGCCTTTGCACTCTGACCAATTTCAAATCTATGACCAAGTGAACCAAGAGCTCAACTATTTGCAAAGCTTTGATACCGATTTGTCCAACATGACGCTTGTCAGCTATATGAAAAACTGGTACATGAACAATTCCGGTTTGTACCGCATGAATACGGACTCCCTTCATGAAGCAGCCGAGGCGTATTCGAAAAACAAAGCGAGCCGGTCCTATTGGACGCTGGAAAAAAACAACCGTTTGATCTCCACAAAGGAAGGCGCTTCAGAAAGCTGCCGGTATAATATCAATTTGATTAAGCAGCTCCCGCTGAACAGCACAAACACGAAGGGACTGGCAGCCGCAAGCATCCCAAGCTGTTCACTCGTTAAAAATATGCCTGATTATTCAAGCGCAAACAGCGTGTTTATCATTGATGAAAAAGGCCGTATCATCCTTCACAACAACATGTCTGATATAGGCGATTCTCTTCAAAACGACGATTTTGTCAAAAAAATGCTGGCGCAAAGCTCCAAAAGCGGCCAGTTTGAAACAGCCATTGACCGCATTCATTATAAAGTGACCTATCAAAAATCAGACTATAACACGTGGACTTATTTTTCTCTCGTTTCCCTGCCCGAACTAAAAAAAGAAGCCAAGTCGATCGGCTGGATCACCTTTACGGTATGTTTCATTTTGTTAGCGCTTTCATTGTTATTCTCTTGGCTGGGCTCCCGTCATTTTTATAAGCCGATCCGGCTGCTTTATGAATCGTTTGCGCGGCACGGAGCCTTTCCAGAAAAACAGCCTCATCAAAACGAGTTTGAATTAATCGAGCAAAGCTTCAAGCAGCTCAAAAACAGAAATGACGATCTTGAAGAAACAATGAGGCAGCAGGCCACTCATCTTCAGCAATATTTTATGGTCAGACTTATGCTTGGAAAACTGACGGATGAGGAGGTCAATAACCGCTTTGAAAGCCTCGGCTTAAAACAAAATTGGCGTCACCTCGCCCTGCTGGTGCTCCAAATTGACACGCTGAATCAGACACCGTATGAGAAAAAAGATATGGATCTGCTGTTGTTTGCCGTCAACAGCCTGATTGAGCGGAACATCCCCGCGGAAAAACACCTCGCACCAGCGGTAGTCGATAAACAGCAGGCAACCATATTGATGAATGAAAGCGGGACAAAAGAGGCATTTATGGCCGAGCTGAATGATATCGCCCGGATGATTCAGGATACAGTTGAAGCTGAGCTGCACCTGTCTGTCAGCATCGGCGTCAGCCAGCCGTTTGATGCATTAGCAATGGCGAAAAACGCTTATGCGGAAGGCTTAGAAGCGTTAAAATACCGGCTGAAAGCAGAAAACAAATCGATAATCTTTTATGAAGACCTGGATCAGAAAAAAACGTTCAAAACCCATTTTCCGAAGCAGCTTCAGCATGAGCTGTTCGATGCTGTAAAAGCCGGTGACAAGGAGAAAGCAGACAAATGCCTGCACGCGATTTTACAGTCGATTTTTACACACAACACCAACCCGTACCAATTTCAGATCGCAATCGCCCGTTTTCTGAATCATGTCATTGAACTGATGCATGTACTCGGAATTGAACTATTTGAGCTTGAAGAAAACAAAATGCTGTATGACCAAATTTTTGAGCTGAAGACATTCGAGGATACTGAAAACTGGCTGAAGCAAGAATTCATTGATCCGATGACAGACAAAGTAAATGCCCGGGCCGATGCACAGTACAAGAATATTTCCGACAACATAATCCATATCATCCACCATGAGTTTGAATCCGATTTAACGCTGGACGAAATTGCCCGCAGGCTGCATTACAACCCAAACTACTTAAGCAGTATTTTCAAAAAAGAAATGGGCATTTCATTCAGCGAGTATGTCTCGAATTACCGCCACCATATGGCAAAAAGCTGGCTGGCTGAATCCGACATGGCGGTGAAAGACATAGCTGAAAAGCTCAAATACAAAAACTCGCAAAACTTTATCAGATCCTTTAAAAAGCTGGAAGGCATCACACCGGGCAACTACCGCCAGCAAAAAAGAAGCATATAAAAACCCAAAACCGCTAGTGCGTTTTGGGTTTTTTCAATATTACTTTGTTTTTTTAAACGCTTCCTCGTATTCCTGAATAATCTGCTTTCCTCCGCTTGTTTCCCATTTTTCAACTTCTTTATCAAACTGGCTTTCTGTAATTTCTCCGATCATATATTTATAGGTGGCATCGTCTATCATTTTTTTCAGTTCATCTCCGCGCTCAGACTCCGCGGCGGAATACAAGCTCTCTGCCGGATTGGAGACGATGATGTTTTCATTGTCTTCCGTCAGCTCCTCGTACGCTGTCCGTAGCGGATCACCGGTGTTTTTTAAGTAGGCTTTATCAATGGCGATTAAGGCGGACAGCGGCTGAATATCAGTCTGCCAATCTTTTACCTGGCTTTCTTTTCTTGTGAATGTTTTGCCTTTTCCTTTATTGTAATGAACCCCGTCAATGCCGTATGTCATCAGGCTGTAGACGTCCTCTTCGGCTATTCGGTCAAAGAACGCCAAGATCCGTTTCAGCTCGGCTTCTGATTTCACACTCGTTTTCGGAAAAGCAAATACACCGTTATGCCCTCCTGACGCCCATACACGCTCTTTTCCGTCAGGGCCTTTTATGCGGTTGATGATCTCCAGCTCCATTGATTTATCGGAAGCATTGTCACGCAAATTGACAGCATCCACCATATTCCCGATATAAATGCCGGCTTTTCCTTGAGAAAACAGCTCCTGCTGCTGGGTTTTGCTTGTGACCGGAAAGTCTTTATTCATGTAGCCGTTATCACGCAGTTTTTTCATGTAATCCATTGTGTCTTTGTATTCTTTCGTCATGAAATCAGGCGTAAATGTGCCATTTGATTCCTTCCAGTCTGTCGGCATGCCTTCATATGAGCCAAGCGTCTTAAAAGCGCCGTAAATCAGATCATTTCGGTCAGTCAATCCGAATGTATCATCTTTTCCATCCTTGTCCGGGTCGTTCTCTGTAAACGCTTTGGCAACTTCATAAAGATCATCCAGCGTTTCCGGCGTTTTCAAATTCAAATTGTCCAGCCAGTCCTTCCGAATGACGATGCCTTGTCTCGAGAGGGGACGCTCTCTGTATATCCCGTAAAGCTTGCCATCGATTGTGACATTTTTATTAATGAGTTTATTCATCTTGTTTAAATTCGGATAATCTTTGATATAATCGCCGATTTCCCAGAACATTCCCGATCTGAAGGCATTCATGACAGACGAATTTTTAATGTCTTGAATCGTCACGATTTGCGGAAGATTGCCGGCTGCAAGCGCCGCATTCAGTCTGTCTTCTTTCACCGCATCAGGAACCCACGTGATGTCCAATTCTGTATTTGTCAGCTTCTCAATTTCTTTGATCGCCCTGTCTTTCGGCGGCTGCTGGTGATACAAAATCGCCATCATAGACAGCTTTACCTTTGAATCCGAGTCCGCCTTGCCTGATGATTGATCAGCTCCTTTACAGCCCGCCAGCACTCCTCCGAGAGCAAATACAAGCACAATCAGAAGCACCCTCCATTTGTTTCCCATCATATCCCTCCGTTTCATATTCTTTATCCTTTGACAGACCCCAGCAAAGCCCCTTTTGCAAAATGCTTTTGAATAAATGGATAGACCAGCAGAACCGGAATGGTCGCTACGACTATTACTGCCATTTTGATCGTTTGCTCAGGCGGCGGGCTGCCCGAGCCCATTTCCGACATATCCCCTTGTACCCCGCTTGATACAATAACGATTTGGCGCAAAAGCACCTGAATCGGCCACTTAGCTGAATCATTTAAGTACAAGATCGCCGTCATATACGTATTCCAGTACGTCACCGCATAAAACAGTGAAATCGTTGCGATCGCTGGAAGAGACAGCGGCAGCACAATTTTGAAGAAAATCCCCAAGTCATTGCAGCCGTCAATTTTTGCGGACTCTTCCAGGCTCGCCGGGATGTTTTGAAAGAAGTTTTTCAGAATGATCAAGTTAAAGGCATTAATCGCTGTCGGCAAAATAAGGGCCCAGTAAGAATCGAGCAATCCAAGCGATTTGACCACAAGGAAAGTCGGAATCATTCCGCCGCTGAAGAGCATCGTAAATACGACGAGAAACATGAGCGGCTGCCGCCCAATTAAGTCGCGGCGGGATAAACCGTAAGCCATCAATGAAGAAAGAAACATGCTGACCGCCGTGCCTACAACTGTCACAAACACAGAAACGAGCAAGCTTTTATAAATGATATCTGTCGAAAAAATGTAACGATAGGCATCGAGCGAAAAAGTGGTCGGTATTAAGATGAATTTTTTCGAAACCACTTCCTCTACTGTGGCAAAGGATGCCGCAATGACATGAATAAACGGAAGTACGCATATTAAAGCGAACATCAGCAAAAATCCGTAAATCAAAATATCAAACAGGCGATTTTTCAGTGAATGTGCGATCGTTCCCACCTCCCTTTGTAAGCGTTATCATTTTTAATAAACGAGCTGCAGCATGTGACGATATCGTGTCTAAAATGTAGCAAATATGCGATTGCCATGTCTATAATCATTTGAACACTGTCCCTTGCCCGGCGGCATCGGAACTGGCTTGAAACCGATCATAAAAGAAAAAGAGCATAATCTTAGAAAATGATTATGCTCTGTTATTGCCGTTCTCTTCCTCTTTCAGAAGCTCAGCGGTATTAATTTGAGGCGCAAACCCAAGCTCCTGAACCGCGGATTCTATCGACCACGGCTTGCCGGGATTGTCAGAGACGGCGTAATAAGTGCCGTAACGGATATTCGTTTCAATGGCTGCTTTAAAAATCGACAGCAAGTCCGGGTGGGAAAGAAGCGTTTTTTTCGTCCGGTCGTTCTCATGCAGTGTATCCATTTCATCTGTGACGACCGTTCCGATTCGAAGGTTGATGACAGAGAGCTTATTTTCCAGATAAAACAGGTGGCCGATATGTTCCGAGGTCAGCTTTAGGACGCCATATAGATTTTTTGACAGCGGATAATCGTCGGTTGTGATTTCCCGCCCTAAGAGCGAACGCCCGTCTTTTTCGTACACATCTGTCACATGATTGCTGCTGGCGAAAACAACCTTTGGGATGCCGAGCTCTGCTGCCGCGCGGCACAAATAGTAGCTTGCTCTATAAAAAATATCCGTCATTTTTTCAAATTCAGCTGTGTCCATGACATCGTATTTGATTTTGACAGCGAGTAAGTTCACGATCACGTCTGTATCTCTCGGAATCTTTTTCAATAGATCCTCATAGTTTGACGCGTCTGCCTGAATAGCGGGTGCTAAGCCTTCGTAGCGGTCTTTATCCAGCACCGTCACCTCGTACTCAGACATAAGCCCTTTAGCCAATATTCTCCCAATCACACCATTTCCGCCGGCGATCAGCACTTTTCTCATATGTTCACTCCCCTTTTTTATAGATTGCCCATTTTCGCCGGGGATGACACGTTTTCAGCATTCACATGGCTTCCTTTAGCCTTCATTAAAAAATAACCGGCAGCTCCATAAGCGCTCTAAAACCAATTAGCTTCCGGTATCGCACTTCAGAAACAGCGAGCTGCAGGCCGGGCATGCGCTGCAGAAGAGTGTTGATTGCAATTTGTGCTTCTAGCCGTGCCAGCGAGGAACCTATACAAATATGGTGGCCCTGTCCGAATGAAAGATGGGGATTAGGGCTTCTGGTGATATCGAACTCATTGGCATGCGCGAATACTTTTGGGTCTCGATTGGCAGCCCCCAGCAGAATATAGACATGCTCCCCTTGTCGAATCGTTACGCCATTCATTTCAATATCTTCTGACGCAACACGGGCTGTCATTTGTGTGGGGCTTTCATAGCGTAAACATTCCTCAACTGCGGTATGAATCAGGGCTGGGTTTTCTTTGAGCTGCAAAAGCTGTTCTCGATGCTGCAGCAGACAAAGAATTGAGTTGCTGATGAGATTTACTGTTGTTTCATGTCCTGCGATCGCCAGCAATATACATGTTGATGCCACTTCCTCCTCCGTCAGCTTACCAGCCTGTCCTTCCTTCAGCAGCATGCTGATCACGTCATGCTGCGGTTTTTGTTTCCGTTTTTGAATGAGCTCTCTAAAATACCCCCTCATCCTTACAGTGATCTGATTGCCATCTGTTAACACCTTTCTTGATCGGGTAAAATCAATCGTTTGAACAAGGCTTGACGCCCACTCTTTAAATTGATCCCTTCCTTCTGCCGGCACACCTATGATCTTAGCTATAATGCTGCTTGCCAAAGGAAAAGCAAGGTTAGAAATCAGCTCCATCTTTTTTTCCCCTTGCACTTGATCAAGCAACTGATGGACAGTTTCATTTATAAATGGGCGATAGCCCTCTGTCATTCTCGGAGTAAATACCCCGCTGACCGGCATACGCAGGCGCCTATGATCAGGCTGATTCTGAAACAGCATCATCTGCTTCTGGACATGATTCAAATCCTTATATTTTATGGAGGTCTCAGGCAGCGGGACACGTGTTCTGAATCTGGTATCTTTCAGAATTGCTGCCGCTTCCTCATATCCCGTGACATACCAGCCTGGATACTTCAAAACATTCCCTTTATATAAAGGGTGTGCAGAACGTAATGTATCGTAAAAAGGATAAGGGTTTTTAAAAAACGCAGAAGGTGTAAGTGAAATTGGAATTGTCATATGCTCCCTCTCATGATTCTGACATCATCATTTTGACTCCATAAAAATAAAAGCAATCGACATGACACCGATTGCTTCTATTCTTGCTTTCAGCTATTTGCACTTAAACTGGCTTTCATCTCTTCGACCGATTCTACTTCAAATCCTAAATCACTCAGCATTTTATGATCCTCCGTCTCCTCCTGTCCGGAAGTCGTTAAATAATCTCCGACAAAGATGGAGTTGGCGGCATACAGCCCCAATGGCTGCAATGAGCGGAGATTGACCTCTCTTCCACCAGAAATGCGGATTTCTTTTGACGGATTGATATAACGGAACAGCGCCAGCACTTTTAAGCAATACAGCGGGTTTAATTCATTTACGCCTTCTAATGGTGTGCCGTCAATTGCATGCAAAAAATTCACCGGAATGGAATCAGCGTCAAGGGCCTTCAAGCTTTGTGCGATATCGATGACATCCCGTTTCGTTTCCTTCATCCCGATAATGGCGCCTGAACATGGAGACATGCCGGAGGTTTTTGCAATCTCAACCGTATTGACCCTGTCCTCGTACGTATGTGACGTGGTAATATTTGAATGATTTCTCTGTGATGTATTGACATTATGATTATAGCGGTCTACTCCGGCTTCTTTCAGCCGTTTCGCCTGCTCCGGCTTTAGCAATCCGAGACACGCACAAACTTTCAGTCCATACGTATCTTTTATTTCCTGTACCGCTTCTACGACCTGATCCACTTCTCTGTTGGACGGCCCCCTGCCGCTTGCCACGATACAATATGTACCTATGTTCAAATCATGCGCCCGCTTTGCGCCTTCCAGAAGGGTTTTCTTATTCACCATCCGGTAACTCTCAATCGGCGCTTTCGAAATGGCAGACTGGGAACAATAGCCGCAATTTTCCGGACAGAGCCCTGATTTTGCATTCATAATCATATTGAGCTTTACTTTTTTTCCATAAAACCGTTTTCTGATGTGAAAAGCTCCATGCATCAAAAGCAAGATGTCTTCATCTGGACAGTTTAATATCGAAAGCGCCTCTTCGTTGGTCACCTCTGCTCCGCCCAGCACCCGGTCTGCAAGTTCCATCCATTGATTCATTTTCATGCCCCCACTCGATTGATCAGTAATGATAAATCTATATGGTCCTTCACCATATTCTGTATCGTTTCTTTTGTTGTGTTTATCAGCTTTGGCGTCACTCCTAATAGCGGCACACCGCATAGGCTCTCAATCATTTCAGGATTGGTTTTTTCATCATGATCAGGAGAATCACTGATTCCATTGATGACGATTCCGGCGATTGGAAGGCCCATGCTTTTGGCATATTGAACAGTTAAAAAGGTGTGATTAATCGTTCCAAGATGAGGGCGGGCCACAATAATCACTGGAAGCTGTAACGCTTTTATGACATGACTGACTAAAAAATCCTCTCCTAATGGCACAGAAATCCCGCCCGCACCTTCTACGATGAAGCATCCATGTTTTTCTCTTATCCGCTCCCAATGGCGTAAGACTTCTTGCATTTTGACAGCCTTGCCCTCCAGCTTTCCTGCAACGTATGGAGCTAGCGGCTCTTTGAATGCAAAAGGCGTAATCTCTTCATGTGAAAGACTCGTTTGCGACATCTCTTTCAGCAGGCTTGTGTCACTCTCTGGATGATGAGGGGAGATCCCGCTTAAAAATGGTTTAAATACTCCGACATCCATCTTATTTTCCCGCAATAAGGCTGCAAGACCGCAGGATATCACCGTTTTCCCCACTTCTGTATCTGTTCCGGTTACAAAAAAACCTCTCATGGAATGATGTTCAGCTCCTTTCCGATTGAACGAAATGCTTCCAGCAAATGATCAATATCCCTCATACTGTGCCCAGCAGTGATGGTTAATCGGATACGGCTTTCTCCTGGCGCAACGGTCGGCGGACGAATGGCAGGGGCATAGATTCCTTTGTCCTGCAGTTTTTCAGCAAACGTGACCGTTTTTCGGGTATCGCCGATGACCACCGGAATAATCGGTGTATGATGCCCCTTCACCACATAGCCCATGTGCTTCAGATTCGTTTTGATCATCTGGATATAAGAATATAAAAGCTGTCGTTTTTCCTTGCTGGCCTCCATGATGTCTAACGCCTCATGGGCAGCTGCACAGCTTGCCGGAGGAATAGCGGTTTGAAAGATAAACGTTCTGGCATGGTTCAGCAGAAAGTCGATGAATACCGCTGAACCTGCAGCGAACCCCCCTTCCGCTCCGGCAGCTTTGCTTAACGTGCCGATGACAATGTCAGGACAAACACCGAAATGTTCACTCGTCCCTCCTCCTGATTCTCCCAAAACACCTGTTGCATGCGCATCATCAACGATCACGTAAGCATTGCAGCTTTTAGCAAGAGAGATGATCTGATCAAGAGGGGCAATCGTGCCATCCATGCTGAATACCCCGTCTGTTACGATAAAACGGCGCTGGTACCGCTGTGTTTCTTTCAGTTTTTCTTCAAGATCAGCCATTTCGATATGGCGATAAATGACCGTATCAGCCTTAGACAGGCGGCAGCCATCGATGATACTTGCATGATTTAATTGATCACTTAAAATGACGTCCCCTTTTTCAGGTAACGAAGAAAGGACACCGACATTGGCTAAATAGCCGCTTGAAAACAGTAAAGCCGCTTCTGTCCGTTTAAAGCCGGCAATCTTTTTTTCGAGTTTTTCATGCCAGGTCGAATTGCCCGTCGTTAAACGCGAGCCGGTGCTTCCTGCTCCAAATTGCTGCAGTGCTTCTTGAGCTGCAGAGATCAAGCGGTTATGGTTTGCGAGACCTAAATAATTGTTTGACGACCAGACCGTTTGATTTTTGCCATCAATCGTCACCTCCGGAATTGGAGGCCCATTCATTGTTCGCAGTGTACGGTATACGCCGGCTCCCTTCGCTTTGTCTAACCGGCGGCTTAACCAGCTGTCAATGCTCAAGGCTGGTTACCTCTTGGATCGCTTCTTTCATAATAGACACCATTGCTTCGAGCTCTTCAGCTGTGCTGGCAAGCGGAGGCAGAAATGCAATTACATCGCCGAGCGGTCTCGTCAGCATCCCGAGCTCTCTCATTTTCAAAGAAACTTTGTACCCCACTCGCCGATCAGCAGGATAAGGCCGTTTGGTTTCCTTTGACTGAACAAGCTCTGCGCCGCACATAAAGCCGAGCTGCCGAATATCCCCAACGTGAGGAAGTGCATGCAGGTCTTGAAGAAGTAAATGGAGTTTTTTACTTTTTTGCGCGACTTGTTCAACGATGTTTTCAGATTCAAATAATCTCAGGTTTTCAAGAGCAACCGCACAGCCAAGCTGATTTCCTGTATAGGAGTGACCGTGGAAAAAGGTTTTTTGTTCTTTGTAATCATCGTAGAATGCATGGTAGATGTCTTCGGTGGCAAAAGTGACAGCTATCGGCAAATAGCCTCCTGTAATGCCTTTGCCGGCAGCCATTAGATCAGGCTGAACATTTTCGTGCTCACATGCAAACATTTTCCCCGTACGCCCAAAACCAGTGGCAACTTCATCAACAATCATTAAGACATCGTAAGCTGTACAAAGCTCGCGCACACCTGCCAAGTATCCTTCCGGCATCACAATCATGCCGGATGCTCCTTGAACCATTGATTCAATCGAAAGTGCTGCAATTTCGTGATGGTGTTCCTTCAGCAGCTGTTCAAGCGCATAGAGACACTCATCACGGCTCTGCACAGGATCGCCGCTTTCAGAGCGGTATACATAAGGGATCGGAGCTTTATAACTATCAAACATTAACGGGCCATAGACGTGGTGGAACAGTTCAATTGAACCGACACTGACGGCACCGATCGTATCGCCGTGATACCCATTTTTCATTGCAATAAATTTTTGTTTCTCAGGCTTCCCGATGTTCTTCCAATATTGAAACGCCATTTTAAGAGCAATTTCCATCGCTTCTGCACCGCTGTCCGAATAAAAAACACGCGTCAGCTTCTCCGGACTGATCTCGATTAAGGTCTCGGCAAGTTCAGTCGCCGGAACGTTGGTCATGCCCAATAATGTGGAGTGAGCAATTTTGCCAAGCTGTTTTATGATGGCCTCATCTAATTCCTTTTTGCGGTGCCCGTGCACATTAAGCCAAACGGAAGAAAAGCCGTCATAATATTCCTTGCCGTTAATGTCTTTTACTTTGATTCCGTTGCCGCTTTCGATGATCAAGGGATGTTCATCATAGTCTTTCATTTGAGTAAAAGGCAGCCAAAGATGTTTTTTACTTTTTTCTATCAAATCTTGAGTCATCATCTTCCTCCCACTCTATTAAAATAGGCTGCTTCTCGAGATCATTTATGTATGTGTTTACATTTACAGAGCCGTCAGCAAAAAAGATTCGGCAGCCCTCTTCAGTCCCGTATTCTTTCATTGCTGTAATGCGCTGATAGCCCAATTTTTTACCCGCGACGTAGCCTGTTATGTAATCAGGGTCATCTGACCAGCATAATTCTGCAACGGTTGCCGGATGCTCACTCACCTTCGAAGCAAGTGCAAGGGCCTCTTTTATTCTTGAATTGGACGGCATGTTATTGCGGAACGCCCAATTTTCAAAATTGGCGTCCGGCCAATCCATTCTGGACACCCGTACACCTTTATCGTGTGTTTGATCAATTCGTTTGCCAGTGTGAATATCAAACACCACTGCTCCCCTGATACCTGACCATTCAGAAATTTGTTGATATGCTTTTTCAATCACTTTTCTTGGAACACCCGCTTTCCCCAATAAGAATCGGGCAAGACTTTGTCCCTCTTCCGGGGATTCTACTTCATTTGTCTTCATTGGTAATGGATGAATCTTCTTAACCGGCTCATGAACCTCTTCAAATTGAATTTGCATAAAATCCGGTTTTCCTCTAGAGTGAGATAACCCTTTTTCTAATAAAGCATTCACCGTACGTTTCATATTATCGAACGTGATGAGCCGTTCTCCGCCGGATATATGCTTTCCTCCATCTTCGTGAGACCCATTCATAGAAGCTCTCATTCTGACACTGTAAAATGTTTCTTCTTGCATACCTTCTCGCCCTTTCAGCTTTGATTACAGAAGAAAGTATTCTATTTGTTAACCATTTATAAATTAAGGTTAACAATTAGAATACTATTATGTATACACAATTCTGTCAATATCAGAACGCCATTTCCTCATAAACAAAATCTATTTATCATGTATATTCCTGATAACTGTATTGATCCACTAAAAAAAGAAGAGACGGGCAGATGCTCGCCTCCTTACCTGTTTGAACCATTTCAGAAAAACACGTAAAGCCTGCCCTTTTTCATGTCACAGCCACTTTTTCAAAAACTGCAGAGCTTCATGCCTCATCATAGCTGTTTCAAAATGCCCTGAAGCGGAGCGCACCATACGGTAACAATCAGAAGCCCCTTTTTCAGCATACAAAGCTGTTAATTCTTTTTCGATTTTGTTCACTCCCTCAGCGGGTGTTAGCCGATCATGTATGCCGGCAAGACTAAGATGCGGTCGCGGTGCGATCAGGCTTTGGATATCTGATGCAGAAAAGTGCTTGGCAAGAGACGGAACGTAATAATAAAAGCCATGCCGGTCAAGGTTCTGTGTTTCAATCAGTACATGATGGTCAACCTGACTGCATAAATCCGCACATGCCTTAATCCGTTCATCAAGCGCCGCTGTCCACCAAGCCATCAAGCCCCCCATAGACATGCCGATCGTTCCGATTCTGTCAGGCTGAATATCAGGACGGCTCTGCACATAATCAATGGCTCTTATACTGTCGTACATCATCATGCCCCACATCACCCTGCCCGTCAGAAGCATCTCTTTAAAAATCTCGCTTTCTGATTTTCCCCGTCTGTCTCCAAATCCCCAATGGTCGATTGCCAATACGCCATATCCGAGAGAAGTCAGCTCCCGAGCAAAAGAAGGCGCTTTCAAATAATCCGCTCCCTCAAGTAGTTCACTTTTTCCCCGTTCATACTGCCCGCCATGCGAATGCTGAAATAATATAACAGGGCACCGTCCTTTTGCGGCTTTCGGCTTCACAAAATATGCAGGCACCTTTTCAAGCCCATTTATATCAAGCAGCAGCGTTTCAATTATATATCCCTCTTTTTCCTCAATACGCAGCGTTTCCGCCCCCGTATGCTTCCGATCAGGCAAATCACCAAGCAATCGAAACAGCAGCTCTCTTTTTTCGTTACTCATCCCATCACCCTTCCTTTTTCGCTTATCTTCAATGTACGAGACGGATTTGTTATTCCCTTTATTTTTCACACAGTATATAGAAACAAAAATCGTAGTTTACTAAACTTTTACTAAATATAACAAAATATTCTGAAATTCATTATTGTAACCGCTTACTTTCATATGATAGTATCAATTTATCAAAAACGTATGAGTAAAATATTTCTTTTGTTTTAGTAAATCTCATTCAAATGAAAGGGAGTAACCATGGTTCGTATAAAAGATATCGCCTTAAAAGCGAACGTTTCAAATGCTACTGTTTCGAGAATTTTAAATGAAGATCATTCGCTTTCTGTGGCTGGTGAAACGAGACAAAGAGTGATCAGTATCGCTGAAGAGCTAGGCTATCAAACTGTCGCTAAACGCCGAAAAGCCCGCGGACAAAAACAGCGCGCCCAGCCGCTTATCGGGGTGCTGAGCTGCTTATCTCCCGATGAAGAACGGCAGGATCCTTATTTTTCTTCTATTCGCAAAGGAATTGAAAAAGAATGCTTTGAACAGGAAATTTTCATTACAAACTCCATCCATCTCGGTTCCTTCCAGGAGCATATTTTTCGGGAATTAGACGGTATCATTGTTATCGGCCGTGTCCATGACGAAGCCGTTCAACATATCAGCGGCCGATTGGAGCATGCCGTATTTATCAATCATTCTCCCGATCCGCAGATATACGACTCGATTGGGATTGATTTTGAAGCCGCCGCACGCCAGGCAATTGATCACCTTTTCGATTTAGGTTACCAACGATTAGGCTATATCGGCGGGCAGGAGAAGGAGCATACACTGAGGGACGGCCAAAGCATTCGCAGAACAATTGAGGACAAACGCCAGACTGCCTTTTTGCAGTCCGCCCATCCTCAGCCTGAACACGTCCTGGTCGGCGATTACAGCATGCGCGAGGGCTATCGTCTGATGAAAAAAGCCATCACTCAAGGCAAGCTGCCTGAAGCCTTTTTTATCGCAAGTGATTCTATGGCCATCGGCGCATTGAAAGCACTTCAGGAAGCCGATCTGCATGTGCCGCGGGATACAGCCATTGTCAGCTTTAACGGCATTGAAGAGGCCGAGTTTGCAAGCACACCTTTAACCACCGTGAAAGTGCATACAGAGGAAATGGGCCGAACAGGCGTAAAACAGCTTCTCGACCGCTTTAACGGCCGAACAATTCCTCATCAAGTCACCCTGCCGACAACACTGATCATCAGGCAAAGCTGCGGATATACAGCTAAGGAGGTGACGCAAGACAAACGTTCATCAAGATCATAAGGAGGAAAAGATGAAACACATATTTGTTTTATTTCTCTCTCTTATTCTGCTGATTATGCCGGGATGCTCATTTGAAGAAAGCGCTGCAGATACAGGCAAAAAGACGTTAACCATTTATTCTACGATGTCAACAGACAGTGAAAGAAACACATTCAGAAAACTAGCCGCAGCGTTCGAAAAGGAAAGCGGCATTCGCGTCAGCATTCATTTCCCAGGCAATGACTATGAAAATATGATGCGTGTCAGAATGGCCGCCAATGATCTGCCTGATCTCTTTGATACTCATGGCTGGGGGAAAATCAGGTACGGGGAGTATACAGCCGATCTCCGGGATATGGACTGGACTCAGAATCTTGATCCAAATTTAAACAGCATCCTTAAAAACAAAAGCGGAAAGGTATACGCATATCCGATCAACCAAGCAAAGGACGGCCTGGCGTACAACCGCAATATGTTAGACCGTTTCGGCATTGATCCGCCGGAAACGATGGATGACTTTATAAAAGCACTGAGAACGATTAAAGAAAAAAGCAATGGAGAAATCGTTCCTTTCTGGTTCGCCGGATATGATAAAAGCTCTTTCGCCCAATATTATGACCAATTCGCAACACCTCTTCTCATCACAGATCCTGCCCATAATGAAAAGAAACAGCTCATTGACGGCACCTTCAATTGGAGCAAATTTACTTATCTTTCAGATACCCTCAAACAAATGCAGAAAGAAAAACTCATCAATATCGATGCCGTAACAGCAAAAAAATCACAGCTCATTGAATTAATGGCTCAAAATAAAATCGCTTTTACCATGCAGGGCGGCACTCTTGGTCAAGACGTCGCCCAAATTAATCCGAATGTAAAGGTTGGGATTATCCCGACACCAGCTATACACTCCGGTGATGACCCGATATGGATTGGCGGCGAGCGCTATACACTGGCAGCATGGAAAGACTCGCCTCATTTAAAGGAAGCAAAGCAATTTATCGCCTTTATGGCTCGTCCCGCCCATGCGAAAGAAATGGCTGAAGCCACATCGCTTCCTTCAGGGCTGACCAATGTAAAAGCTGATATTTTCTATGCCAAAGACTATCAGCATTATCAGAATATGAAAGTCGAGCCCTATTTCGACCGATTGTACCTGCCGAACGGGATGTGGGATGTGATGGGAACGGTCGGCCAAGAGCTTGCGGCAGACATTTTGACACCCAACGAGATTTCTAAAAAGCTGGGAAGAGAATATAAACGACTCCGGGAGCAATCTGAAACACAGGGAGCTGAAAACAATGAGTGAGATCGCAAGAGATGTTCTTATGAAACAGGTCAAGCCGAAAAAACAATCCTCACTTTGGTGGATGTATATTCCGGCTCTGCTCTCCGTTTTGATCTTCATGATTTATCCGTTTGTAAAAGGCGCTTTTATCACCTTCACAAATTGGAACGGATTTTCTCAGGTTTATCAGTGGGTCGGTTTCGCTCAGTATGAAAGGCTGTTTGCTGATCCGGACACATGGCATATCTTAAAAAACACGCTGCTATACGGACTCGGCAGCACCTTTTTTCAAAACGGCATTGGGCTTCTGTACGCCCTGCTATTAAATCAAAGCATAAAAATGAAAGCGATAACAAGGACCATTGTGTATTTGCCGGTTATGATCAGTCCGCTCATTATGGGCTACATTTGGTACTTTTTCTTTTCTTATGACGGAGGCGCGCTTAATGACCTGCTTGGCGTTTTCGGCATCACCCCGATCAACGCGCTTGCCAGTCCGTCTTCGAACCCATGGATCATCGTCATGATTAACACGTACCAATATGTCGGCATCGCCATGATTGTCTATTTGGCAGGCCTACAAAGCATTCCAAAAGATTACTACGAAGCAGCGGAAATGGATGGCGCAACACGGGGCCAGCAGTTTTTTGGCATCACCCTGCCGCTGTTAATGCCTTCGATCACGATCAATATGGTCATCAACATTATCGGAGGCTTAAAGCTGTTTGACGTGATAATTGCGCTCACTGCAGGCGGACCCGGAAACGCGTCGCAATCGATGTCAACGTTTATGTATGACCTGTATTTTAAACGGCAGGATGCCGGCTATGCTGCGACACAAGGCATATTTATGGCATTTGTCATTTTGATCATCAGCTTTTGCGCGCTTGCGTACTTTAAAAGAAAGGAGACGGAAATGTCATGAGAGCCGCCCGCTCAAACAAACTGCGGTTTATTACACTTCTTGCTGCCATTGTAGCCTGTGCGCATTTCATTCCTTTTTACATTCTGCTGACCACTTCATTGAAAGCAAAAGGAGATTACAGTTCCAAATGGCTGTTTCCAGCTGATATTTCCTTTCAAAATTTTTCTGAGGCATGGGAGCGCGCTTCACTTGGCAACTCGTTTATCAACACAATCATCATCACAGGTGTTTCGGCATTGTTATTAATCATATTCGGCTCACTGGCCGCCTATCCTCTTGCCCGGCGGGAAACCAAGCTGAATAAAGCCGTTTTCGCGCTGCTGATTTCAATTATGATCATCCCTCCGTTAACGTCCATGGTGCCTTTGTACAGAATGGTTGTGGACGCCGGCATGGTCAATACACACGCAGTCGCCATTTTGATCAATACAGCGGCGTATATGCCATTAACCGTGTTTTTGTATTCCGGGTTTATCCGTTCAACCATTCCAAAAGAGCTTGAAGAAGCGGCAAGAATGGATGGAGCGGGAATGCTGAAAATCTTTTTTACGATCGTATTTCCTTTGCTGAAGCCGATCACTGCCACCATCTGTATTATTTCCTGTGTCTTTATATGGAATGACTATCAATTTGCGATTTTCTTTTTACAGGATCAGAAGGTGCAGACACTTACTGTCGCAATGGCCGGGTTTTTCGGAGAAAACGCCAACAATCTGCATTTGGTCGCCGCGGCTGCCATCATGGCAATGCTGCCGATGGTCATTCTGTTTCTGGCGCTGCAAAAATACTTTATTGCCGGGCTGTCATCAGGCGCGGTAAAAGGATAATGAAATAAAGGAGGAACCGACATGAAAAAAATCACATTTATCGGTGCAGGGAGCACAATTTTCGCAAAAAATGTTTTAGGAGACTGCTTGTTAACGGAGGCGTTAAATGGATTTGAATTTGCGCTTTACGACATTGACCCAAAACGCTTGCAGGAATCTCAGCTTATGCTCGAAAATTTGAGAGACCGCTATAATCTGAGCGTGGTTATCAACAGCTATGACGACAGAAAACTGGCTTTGCAGCAAGCGGGCTATGTGATTAATGCCATTCAGGTCGGAGGCTATAAACCAAGCACAGTCATCGATTTTGAGATTCCTAAACGATACGGATTGCGGCAGACGATTGCCGACACAGTGGGCATCGGCGGGATATTCAGATCACTCAGGACAATCCCTGTGTTATTTGATATCGCAAGAGATATTGAGGAAATGTGTCCCGACGCTTGGTTTTTAAACTATACAAACCCAATGGCCTCCCTGACTGGCGCTATGCTTCGCTATACGGATGTGAAAACGATCGGGCTCTGCCACAGCGTCCAAGTGTGCACAAGAGATTTATTTAGATCTCTCGGTATGGAGCACGACGGGATTGAAGAACGAATCGCAGGCATCAATCATATGGCATGGCTGCTGGAAGTGAAAAAGGCCGGCGCTGATTTATATCCCGAAATCAAAAAGAGAGCGAGAGAAAAGCAAAAAACAAAGCATCATGACATGGTGCGATTTGAATTGATGGATAAGTTCGGTTATTACGTCACGGAATCATCAGAGCACAACGCAGAATACCATCCTTATTTTATTAAGCGGAATTATCCTGAATTGATCAACGAGCTGCAGATCCCGCTGGACGAATATCCAAGAAGATGCGTGAAACAGATAGAAGATTGGGAGAAAATGAGGGATGACATTGTTAACAATAAAAACCTCACCCATAAACGCTCAAAGGAATATGGCTCAAGAATAATAGAAGCAATGGAAACGAATCAGCCGTTCACCTTCGGAGGAAACGTCTTAAATACCGGACTCATCACAAACCTTCCTTCCAAAGCGGTAGTTGAAGTGACATGCGTCGCCGACAGAAAAAAAATAACCCCGTGCTTTGCCGGAGAACTTCCTGAGCAGCTCGCAGCGTTAAACAGAACGAATATCAACACACAGCTGATGACCATTGAAGCTGCTGTTACACGAAAAAAAGAAGCTGTCTACCAGGCAGCCATGCTTGACCCGCATACAAGTGCGGAGCTGTCCATCAATGACATTATTTCTATGTGTGATGATTTATTTGAAGCGCACGGCGATTGGCTTCCAGCATACAAATAAAAAAAACTAGGGGTGATCTCTCCCCTAGTTTTTCGGTTTCGTTTCGCCTTCCCAGGCCATCATGCCGCCTTCTACGTTGACTGTTTTAAAGCCTTGCTCATCCAAATACCTGCAGACATTCATGCTGCGCATCCCTGATCGGCAGATAAAAGTGTACTCTTTGTCTTTATCGAGGGTGTCCATTTTTTCAGGAATATCCCCCATGCGAATATGAACCGCTTGCGGGATCATGCCTTCCGCAACCTCTTCATCTTCTCTGACATCAATCAAATACAATTCTTCATCCGCCTCGATTTTTTCTTGCAAAGCAGCTGTGCTGATTTCTTTTATTTCCAAAGAAAACACTCCTATTCACCAATAATCATGTTCAGTATATCAAAGTCAGCTGGACGATTGCTATTTTGAGACTGATGAAAAAAATCCCCTTTTTGACAAAGGGGATTTTTCCAGGATTAGTTTGCCACAATATTGACAAGCTTGCCCGGCACCGCGATGATTTTACGAATGGTTTTGCCTTCAAGCTGCTCTTTGACCTTTTCATCTGCTTGAGCAAGCTGTTCGAGCTGTTCCTTCGTCGCATCTGCAGGAACCTGTAGTTTCGCTTTCACTTTTCCGTTCAGCTGAACAACGATTTCAACTTCGTCGTCAACAAGTTTTGCTTCATCATATACAGGCCAAGCCTCATATGCAATCGTACCGCTATGGCCTAATTTTTCCCACAGCTCTTCCGCGAGGTGAGGCGCGATAGGAGAAAGAAGCTTCACAAAACCTTCCATATATTCCTTCGGCAGCTCTGACGCTTTGTAGGCTTCATTGATAAAGACCATCAGCTGAGAAATACCTGTGTTAAAACGCAGGCCCTCATAGTGGTCTGTCACTTTCATGACTGTTTCATGATAGACGCGCTCCAATGTTTCACCGGCGCCTTCAACGATTTTGCCATTAAGCTCACCGCTGTCTTCAACAAACAAGCGCCATACGCGGTCAAGGAAGCGGCGTGCGCCGTCTAAGCCTGATTCAGACCAGGCAATTGAAGCATCAAGCGGTCCCATGAACATTTCGTACAATCTCAGCGTATCAGCGCCGTGAGAGGCAACGATTTCATCAGGGTTGACAACGTTCCCTTTTGACTTACTCATTTTCTCGTTGTTTTCACCGAGAATCATTCCTTGGTTATACAGCTTTTGGAACGGTTCTTTCGTCGGCACTACCCCGATATCATAAAGGAACTTGTGCCAGAAACGGGCATACAGAAGGTGAAGCACAGCATGCTCCGCGCCGCCGATATACATATCAACCGGAAGCCATTTTTCCATTTTCTCAGGTGATGCCAGCTGATCCGGATTGTGCGGATCAATGTAGCGCAAGAAATACCAGCAGCTTCCCGCCCACTGCGGCATTGTATTCGTTTCTCTTCTTCCTTTTTTCCCTGTTTCAGGGTCTGTGACTTCAACCCACTCTTTAATGTTCGCAAGCGGTGATTCGCCGGTGCCGCTCGGTTTGATTTCGTTTGTTTTCGGCAGAATCAACGGCAGTTCTTCCTCCGGCACAGCTGTTGACGTTCCGTCCTCCCAATGAATGATCGGTATCGGCTCGCCCCAGTAGCGCTGGCGGCTGAAGAGCCAGTCGCGCAGACGGTAAGTGACTTTCTTTTCGCCGTTTTTCGTTTCTTCCAGCCAAGCGATCATTTTTTCAATCGCTTCCTGTTTATTAAGCCCGTTCAGGAAGTCAGAGTTTACGTGCTCTCCGTCGCCTGTGTACGCTTCTTCTTCCACGTTTCCGCCTTTCACGACTTCCTTGACTGGAAGGCCGAATGTGTTGGCGAATTCAAAATCACGCTCATCGTGACCGGGAACAGCCATGACTGCACCTGTTCCGTATGAAGCAAGAACGTAATCTGCGATCCAGATCGGCAGTTTTTCACCGTTTACAGGATTGATCGCATAAGCTCCCGTGAAGACGCCTGTCTTTGTTTTCGCGAGATCCGTGCGCTCAAGGTCACTCTTTGATTGAATTTCTTTGATATAAGCTTCGACAGCTTCTTTTTGCTCAGCAGCTGTGATTTTTTCTACCAATGCATGCTCCGGAGCAAGTACAGTGTATGTAGCGCCAAACAATGTATCAGGTCTTGTTGTAAACACCGTAAATGATTCATCATGTCCGTCTATGCCAAAATGAACGTGCGCACCTTCAGAACGGCCGATCCAGTTGCGCTGCATGTCTTTAATGCTTTCCGGCCAATCAAGCTCTTCCAAGTCATCAAGAAGCCTGTCCGCATAAGCTGTGATTTTCAGCATCCACTGCTTCATCGGGCGTCTTTCGACCGGATGGCCGCCGCGTTCACTCTTTCCGTCGATGACTTCTTCGTTGGCAAGAACCGTACCGAGTGCAGGGCACCAGTTTACCGGCACCTCATCAACGTAAGCAAGGCCCTTTTCATAAAGCTTTAAGAAAATCCATTGTGTCCATTTATAGTATTCAGGATCTGTCGTGTTGATTTCGCGATCCCAATCATATGAAAAACCGAGCGCCTGAATTTGGCGGCGGAAATTATCAATATTCTGCTTCGTAAACACTGCCGGGTCATTCCCGGTGTCGAGAGCGTATTGCTCAGCCGGCAGACCGAATGCGTCCCAGCCCATCGGATGAAGAACGTCATACCCCTGCATGCGCTTCATGCGGGAGAGGATATCCGTTGCTGTATAGCCTTCAGGGTGTCCGACGTGCAGACCCGCTCCAGACGGATAAGGAAACATGTCCAGCGCGTAAAATTTTTGTTTCTCATTATGATCAAGAGTGGCAAATGTTTTGTTTTCCAGCCAATAATTTTGCCATTTCTTTTCTATCTCTTTGTGCTGAAAACTCAAAGTAAAAACCTCCTTCTGATTGAATACGGCGTTTTATGGTTCAAGTATTGACGGGAAAGGGACAATTATATTCAGAATATTCCCAAACTAAAAAAAACTCCCTCATCCCTAAAAGGGACGAGAGACTTTCGTTTTCCCGCGGTACCACCCTCGTTAGCGCGGCAGACGCCGCACTCACTTGATACTTTTAACGCAGTTATGCGTCAGCGGCTTTTCACCGCTGCAACTCTGAGGTGAGTTCGGAAACAAACTTGATTGACTTTCACCAGCCGTCAACTCTCTGAAACAATATCTGCTTCTTACTGCTCCTCTTCATTGTTCTTATCGCAACCGTAATCTTAACTGTATTTTATAGAATTCTGTTCATAAGTGCAAGCAGGTTTGTATACAATGGGAATGTACCCTGAACGGGCGAAGATTGAGGACAATTATTCTGGTGGAGTTTTGGTTTGACGTTTCGACTCGGCCGGTTCGCCGCCGCTGTTCATTTCTCTTACAAAATCAAAGCTTCTGAGAACAGCTTCACCGCCGTAGCCTGAGATAATGGATAAGATGACAAGTTGAATTCCTGAATCGGGGTCAGCGGATAGTACAAGTAAAATGGAAGCCGTCATGCCGATAAACCAATCTTCCAAAAATCCAAGATAGATAAACCGCTTTGTCATCCTGGGTTTCTCCAGTCTGCCTCTCTTTTTCACATGACCGAGAATCCCCATGATTCCTCCAATTACACAAGCAATTAATACCTGATGCAGCATCTTCATCATCACCTTCCTAAAGCCCTTATTTCGTAAAGCGACTTCAGGCCATCCAGCCACCTTAAACGATTCCGATGATTTTCGATATCTACATACTGGCAAATCTGAAAAAAGCTTGTTTCTTCCATTATATGTGAACACATGATCGGTAAGCTTGATGCATTAGATTCATTTTTCACCCAGTGACATTGACCTAGTCACTTATTTAGCATGTAGAAACCTTTCCGTTCATATGTTCAAACTCTGTTCTTATTTTTAGTGTATACGAGGACAAGCCCGAATGACAAACAACAAACTGCGCTTGCTTGAATCAGAACATGTGTTGTGCTACGGTTACTGTAGAATTCATTAAAAAAAGGGGAATATCAGGCTTTCGCACAGCAAGCTGGCGGCCTAAGGGGGAATTATATGGGTAGTTTTCAATCATTCGGAATAAAAGGACAGCTGGACGTTATCAAAAAAGCGCTTGATCACGCGCGAGTCGGTGTAGTGATTACAGATCCTGCACTTGAAGATAATCCGATTGTCTACGTAAACCAAGGCTTTGTTCAAATGACCGGCTATGAGGCCGAGGAAATTTTAGGAAAGAACTGCCGCTTCTTACAGGGGAAAGATACAGACGCTGGTGAAGTGGACAACATCAGAGCCGGTTTACAAAATAAAGAGCCGGTTACAGTTCAGATTCAAAACTACAAAAAAGACGGAACGATGTTCTGGAATGAGTTATATATTGATCCGCTGGAAATAGAAGACAAAACCTATTTTGTCGGAATTCAAAATGACATTACCAAGCAAAAAGAGTATGAACAGCTTCTCGAGGATTCCCTCACAGAAATTACTGCACTTTCAACTCCTATTGTGCCGATTCGCAACGGCATTTCGGCTCTTCCGCTAGTCGGCAACCTGACAGAGGAGCGATTTAATTCCATCGTCAGCACATTGACGAATATTTTATCAACATCCAAAGATGATTATTTGATTATTGATCTATCAGGTTTGGCCCAAGTAAATGAACAAACCGCCGACCAGATTTTCAAGCTGAGCCATTTGCTGAAATTGACCGGTACCGAATTAATCATTACCGGCATTAAGCCCGAATTGGCTATGAAAATGAATAAACTGGATGCCAATTTCTCATCGCTGAAAACATATTCTAATGTAAAGGATGCCGTGAACGTGCTTCCGATTATGTAAAAAGATCCCGCTCATCCGGCGGGATCTTTCTTATGAAGAAACTGAAGCTTGCTTATTCGCTTTATCAGCTGATTTTAACCGTTTGTCGTATAAAATCGTCGTGGCTATGCTGATCATAAGCAAAACCAAAAGTGATAAAACAAGAGCGTGAATGCCGGAATGATCGACGAGCACTCCTCCGAACAAAGGCCCTATCATTCTGCCACCTGTCGCAGCGCTGTTCACAAACCCTTGATAAAATCCTTCTTTCCCTTTAGGCGCAAGCTGGTTGGCAATCGTCGGCACGGCAGGCCAAACAAGCATTTCCCCGATGGTCAAGATCACCATGGCAGCCAGAAACATTGGAAATTGCTTCGCAGTCAGCAGCATGCTGTAAGACACAATAAAAATGACAAAACCAATGATCATTTGCGCTTTCAGCGACTCAGCCCATTTTTTCACAAAAAAGCTGACAAGCGGCTGTCCAACCACAATTAAAATTCCGTTAATCGTCCACAGCACACTATATAAAGAAAGAGACATTCCGATGCTTTGCGTGTACGATGCAATGGTGGTAGACCATTGAGAATATGCCAGCCATCCGAGCACATACCCGCTGCTCAAAATAACCAGAGCCGTAAATTTTGCTTTGCTGCTTACAGCGTCATAATCAAGCACAGACGTTTGAGACACATCCTTCGTCTGAATATTTCGAAATCCGAAATATACGATAAAGAAAAAGACCACATACAGCGCGGCATTCGCCAAAAATACGTATGAAAACGAGAAAGACGCCACCACGCCGCCAAGCGCAGAACCGACGGCAACACCTGCGTTTTGCGCGACATAAATCGCATTAAATGCCCTTCTTCCCCCTTCAGGCCACACTGATCCAGCCATTGCGTAACTGGCCGGAAAAACAACACCCGAACCAAACCCGACAATCGTAAGCAGCACTATATAAAACGGCCAATCATGAAAAAAGACGAGACCCACCAGACTTGCTAACGTAATCGCAATTCCGAGCATGATGGATTTGAACCCGCCGATTTTATCAAACAAAAACCCGCCGCATAAATTCCCTGCCACACTGGCGCCGGAATTCAGCATAAGGACAATCCCCGCGACCGTTAACGACTTTCCTAAATGATTATGAATATAGATCGTGTTAAGCGGCCATAAAAAGGATGCCCCTGTCACATTAATAAACATCCCTATCACTAAAATTTTCAATGCGCGCGGCATACTGATCCCCCTTTCTTATCTATAAAAGCTCATGAAAAAACGGAAACCTCAACAGGCTCCGTACGAATCCAGTTATCATAGCACATTCATTCTATCTGTCTATCTCATATTTTTCAACAGATGAGTGTGAAAAAATCTAACAAATATTGTTCGAAAATTGTAAAATAAATAGAAAAAGGGGTAAATTTCATGGAAATGGCATTCGCATTCCTCGGTTTTTTTGCATTTCTCTTTTCGCTTGGCTATGGAGTGTACCATCTCGTCAGATATGTGCTGAAAAAAGAAAAACGATTCTCTAAAAAACTCTTTTGGCCGCTTTTCATTGGAGGCCTCATTCTGCTCTTCACCGGAGCAGCTTTGACAGAACCTGACGCTGCCGCAGCAAATGCTGATAAAAAATATTCAGCACTAAACACTGAATATAAAAGTCTTAAACAAGAGCATGAAGCACTTGAGAAAGAGTATGAAGCCATCAGCTCTGAAGCAAAGAAACTGAAAGACGACACAAAAGATCAAGACAAGCTCAAGCAGCTGGAGAAAGAAAATAGTGAACTAAAAAAGACTCAGAAATCATTAAAAGCAGAAAATAAAGAACTTCAAGAAAAACAAAAACAGCTCAAAGATGATACCAAAACAGCAAAGGCTGAAAATGAAGCCCTTCAACAAGATAAAACAAAACTTGAAAAGCAATTAAAAGAGGCACAAAACCGAACAGCCAGCACAAAAGAAAACAGCGAACATTCTTCAACCAGCACAAATAAAAGCAACGAAACCAGCTCAGCTGATACAGCAGAAGGCTGTCTTATCAAAGGCAGCAAAAACGGCATTTATCATACGCCGGGCAGTACATACTATGACCGGACGACAGACCCAGCTGAAATGTTTTGTTCAGTTGAAGAGGCTGAGGCAGCCGGGTATCGGGCGCCGAAACGATAAACAAAAAAGCTCCAGTTCTCTGGAGCTTTTACTGTTTTACAATGCCGACTTAATCACCTTTTTATAATAAAGAACCGACAGAATACCGAAAATAGAATAGAGTGCAGTATATAACACCATCACCATAATCATCGGCGACCATACCTCTGATCCGAATAAGAACCAGCCGGATTGTACGGCAAAATAACTGTGAAAGAGGCCGATCACCAATGGAATGCCGAAGTTATACATTTGTTTGATGCGTATCCCCTTCAGCAGGTCGCCCTGTGTAAAACCGAGTTTTCTTAGGATGGTATAATTCGGTTTTTCTTCTTCACTTTCACCCATTTGTTTAAAGTAAAGGATACACCCCGATGTGATGAGAAATGTTAATCCTAAGAAACCAACGATGAACATGACCATACCAAAAAGAGATTTTTGCGCAATACTTGTATCCAGCCTTGATAAATGTAGATCTTTCTTGTTGACCTTTTGAAAGAGCTCATTTGCTTTTTCAAGCTGATCTCCATGTTTCATATTGATGCCGATAAATTCAGATTGCGCCAGCTGAATGCGAGGGTCTTTATCTTTATTCAGCTGTTTAAACAGGTTGTCATCCACTATGACTGCGGGCATTCCCCCGCTTGTAAACGTGTAGGATACAAGAAACTCTTCTCTTAATCCTTTATAGTTTAATGATTTTGTCTCATTCTTGCTTTTGACTTTAATGCTGCCGGAGTCTTTTAAAACCATTATCTTTTGCAGCAAGTCAGTATATCCTGAGAAAACCGCTTCCCCAGCCGCCACATCGACTCCTTTTACATCTTTATCGCTAACAACAGCGAGCTGTGTGTTGCTGGGATCGCTCTGCATCTCTTTCGAAGTTCCATCCATGATATTTGTGAGATCAAATGACGATTGCAGGACAGGCATTTCTTTTTTGGCGTACGACATGTCATTTTCACTCAAACTGCTTTCAAATCGTTTGGCATCTTTCTCATTCATGAATGAAAAATCCGCCGCTACATTTTGTTCAGCAGTCTTTTCTGCCGAGTAATACGAAATATAAGCAAGGGATAACAGCCCGATGGCGAGCGCTGAAACGGTTGTGATAATTGTCAGAAGCAAAGCGTTCGATTTCATTCTGAACATAATCGATGACAGTGACAGAACCTCTGAGATATTCAAGTAGCCGCCCTTGCTTTTCCGAATGATGTTCGAGATAAACGTAACCGATCCTTTATAAAAGAGAAACGTCCCGATAATGACGGAACCTAAGATAAGACTCATTGCGAAAAACAGTTCGTTTATGGTCTTGAATTTTCCGCTAAACAGCTCGGAAGACACGTAGTATCCCGTTAAAATCAACACGATGCCCAGCGCCCCGATCAGCATCTGGAAAAAAGAGATTCTCTTCACTTTATCCTCAGTGGAAGACGTTACTTTAAACAAAGATAAAATGCTTTGTTTTTTGATAAACGTATAATTCATGATCATAATCAAAAGGTAAATGCCGCAGAACACAATGATTGTTTGAACCAAGGCTTGCTCAGAAAAATGCAGTTTCGCATCAGCTTTGACATCGACGATTTTGAACAAGATCATGAGCACAAGCTTTGAGATTGAAAATCCGGCAAAAACCCCGATGGCTAACGAGCCGAAATACAGCATGATGTTTTCCGCACTTAAGATTCGAAAGATTTTGTGCTTTGTCATTCCGATTAATTGAAACAGCCCGATCTCTTTACTCCGTCTTTTAATAAAAATGGTATTGGCGTACAAAATAAAGATTGATACAACAGCCACAAGCAAAATTGAAGCGGTTTTAATAGCCGCGGCGCCTTTAATGGAAGCTTTTACTTCATTAATGGCCGGGTCATATTGGAGTGTGACAAATGCGAAATAAAGCGCCACACTAAAGATCAAAGCAAACACATAGAGGTAATAATTCCTGATATTCTTTTTCAGATTTCGCAGTATGAGCTGATTAATGTTCATGCTGCACCCCGCCTAACACGCCTTGTGTTTTCATAATATCCTGGAAAAACGTCTGCCTGTCTTGGCCTCCTTTATTCAGCTGCGTATACATCAGGCCATCCTTAATAAAAATGACTCTGCCGCAGTAGCTCGCTGCAACGGGATCATGGGTAACCATAATAATTGTGGCGCTGCGTTTTTGATTGAGCTGGCTCAGCTTGTTTAATAGATCAGAGGCTGATTTTGAATCGAGCGCGCCGGTCGGCTCATCAGCGAAAATAATGCTCGGGTCATGAATAAACGCTCTCCCGGCGGATGTTCTCTGCTTCTGGCCGCCGGAAATTTCATTCGGGTACTTATCCCGCAATTCATAAATACCCAATTCCTTCGCCACTTCCTCAAACTTGCGGTTTGCTTCCTTTTTTGATATTTTCGTGATCGATAACGGCAGAAGGATATTTTCTTTCACTGTTAATGTGTCTAACAAATTGTAATCTTGAAAGATAAAGCCTAAGTGCTGTTTTCTAAATTCAGCCAGCTGCTTTTCCTTCAAGGACGTCATTTCGTTTCCGTTAATGTTGATCGTTCCGTGGCTTACCTTATCAATCGAGGACAGAACGTTAAGCAAAGTCGTTTTGCCCGATCCTGAAGCACCCATAATACTGACGAATTCGCCCTTTTCAATGTGAATATCGATGCCCTTCAGCACTTCCTGTTTATTTAGCTTGTTACCATAGCTTTTTCGAATTTTATTCGCTTCTAAAATCATCATTTCCGTAGTCTCCTTTATATTGGATAATGTTATTATAAAAAGGATTGACGGGCTTTTCCTTCGATTAAGCGAACAAAAAAGAAAAGCATGTGACATTTTCGTCACACGCTAATGACACGTTCGAATTGATTTCGTTTCGGAAAGGTTAAGGTAAAGGTTGTTCCATCCCCAAGCTCTGAATGCACATTGATATCGATCAGCAACGGTCCTGCGGCTCTCTTCGCCAGATACAGCCCCATGCCCGTAGAAGACTGATTATGATGATCGGTTGTGGATGTAAACCCTTTATCAAAAATCCGTGAGACATCTTTCCTGTCAATGCCCCGTCCAAAATCTTTCACCTCAAGAACCTTCCGTTCGTCTTTTTCATAGCTGTTGATCACAATATCAGCGGCTTCACTGTATTTTACGGCGTTGGTCAGCAGCTGCCTGATGATAAAGGCCAGCCATTTCGCATCGCTCAAGACTTCCTCTGCCTCCAGCTGAATGTCAAAACCGATTCCTTTCTGTATACACCACGATTGCAAGTCTCTGATCTCTTTGATAATCAAGGGCTTAAGCTTGATCATCTCTAAAGACAGATCATTTTCGATAAAGGACATGCGCTTTTGATGAAGCTGCTGATCAAGAAGCAGATGGATGCGCAGCCACTCATACGATAGCTGGGATTTTAATGATGGGTCTTCCATCCGATCGATGATTAAATGCAGCGCTGTTAATGGCGTTTTGACCTCATGTATCCACGCCATCAGTTCATCTTTTTCATTTTCTAATGCCAAGCGATTCTGCAATGCAGATTGCTTCAATTGTTCCGTTTGTCCGGTGAGGCTTTTTTCAATCATCTCTTCAAACGGCGTCTCCGGTTCACTTATGGCTGTGACATCAAGATTATTTTCCCATTCTTCGAGGCTTTTATAGAATGCGATTTCTTTCCGAAAACGGATGATAACAAACACAACAAAGATCAGGACACACAAATAAACAATATAAAGAACATTTTTAAATGGAATAGACGGATCAACAAAGGCTATCAGCAAAATCAGAATTTGCTGCAGCAAAAATGCGGCAATCCAGCTTCGTCTTTCGATGAGGAATGCTTTAATCATAGAAATGATCCTCTTCCTTCGCCATGTAGCCTTGGCCGACCTTCGTCTCGATATATGTTCCAAGCTGCAGTTCGTCCAATTTTTTCCGCAGGCGGTTGACATTGACGGTCAGTGTATTATCGCTGACAAAACGCTCATCATTCCACAAGCTTCTGATCAGCTCTTCCCGGCTGACGATCTTGTTTTTTTGTTCTATTAGCTGTTTTAGAATGAACATTTCATTTTTAGTCAGTTCAACAGAGCCTTCGTTATTGCTGACGAGGTTCTGCTCTGCGTCTATGGCAGCCCCGCACCATGTTTTGATCGTGCTCGGCTCCGTATTATAATGATGCACGCGCCGGAAAATCGCTTGGATTTTCGCAATCACCACATCAAAATGAAACGGCTTTTGAATAAAGTCATCCGCTCCCAGCTGCATCGACATGACCATATCAGCAGGGTGGTCACGAGAGGATAAAAAGAGAATCGGAACATTTGACCGGGAACGGATCAGCCGGCACCAATGAAACCCGTCAAATTTAGGGAGCTGAACATCAATAATGACGCAATCAGGTTTGATTGACGCAAATTCCTGCATTACTTGGCTGAAATCCTGTATGCCGTATACATCATAGGACCATCCCGTTAAGCGCTCCTTGATTTCATGAAACAGCGATTTATCATCTTCTATCAGCAAAAGTTTAAACAATGGACTCACCGCACTTTTTCCTTTTTTATGTCAAGTGTATAGCAAATCTTGTTGATGCGCTATACAGAAAAGCCGGCTGGTTCAGCCGGCTTTTTCTGATTACAACTCTCTTCTTAATGCTGTCAGCACGTTGGTTTTTGTTGCTTTTCGGGCTGGGTTCATACCCGAGATCACAGCGACACCGCCGCAAATCACAACCGCAATGATGACAAGGCTGAGCGGAATATAAGAAAACGTATAATTCAGATCGCCCGCTTCGCCTCCGCCTGTCGCCGCGAGAATCATCGGAACGGCAAGGTTGACAAGGTAGCTCACGCCGTAAGAAATGATAATCCCAATCACACAGCCTAAAATTCCGATATACGCGCTTTCCATCAAGAACATTCGGCGAATGATAGACGGACTTGCCCCAATCGCTTTCATAATGCCGATCTCCTGCGTTCTTTCTGTAACCGCCATCGTCATCGTGTTAAATATTCCAATGGCTGAAATGATAACCGCGATACATCCGACAAAGATCAGGCCGATTTTGAAGACCATGAAGAAGGTGTTGGCTCCTTCAAGCTCGGTAGTAACTGATGTGACATAGTATCCGTCATCTGTCAGATCATTTGTCAGCTGTTCCACATTCTCAAATTTATCAGCAAAAACGCCAATATTTTTTTCAACATTCCCGCCCTTGAAGTCCAAAAATTCCGAAAAGTCCTTCTTGAACTGATCACTAATAAAGATGTTTGAATCCTCCATCCAATCTTGAGATGGTTTTTTTGTAATACCGACAATTTTAAAGTCATATGTTTTTGTTTTCGTAACATCCCCTGTTTTAGGATCTGTTTTTGATACACTTAATTCAATCGTTTTGTTCAGGATGTCTTTCGTATAACCCTTTGGTTCTTCTATATCTTCGGGGTTTCCTTTTGCTTCTTCGATTTTTTTGTTATATGCTTCAGATTCTTTTTTCGTCAATAATCTCTTTGCAAAGTCGTATCCTACTACGATTTCATTTTCCGACTTTGCGACTCTTCCTTTTTCTAATTCCATATTGGCCTTTAATTCATCATTCATATTGGTAAAGATAAGATTAGAGCTTTCATTTGTGCGATTGCCTAAAGTTGCTTTGTTTGGCTCATACACTTGCGTTCTTTCTACAACTGACCTTACATGATCATACTTCTCTAAATCAGCTTTTTTAATAGGCTTATCCCCTTCCTTGCCCATTACACTGACTTTAGTCACAATTTGCTGGCTCATCGTCATATCTGTGATTGTCTTTTGAATCCCAAATCCTACAGACGATAGCACAACCAAAAACGCACACGCCATTGTTGTCGCAAGAATTGTCATAAAGACGCGGAGCCTGTTTTTCTTCATATTTCTTCTGATAAAATGAACCTGATCCTTAAATCTCAACGGTAATACCTCCTTTTAACACACCGTCATGCAGCTGGAATTTTGAGTGTCCGATTGAAGCTACTTCATCATCATGAGTAATAATCACAAATGTAATGCCCCGCTCACGGTTCAGCTGCTGAATCAATTCCAGCACTTCCTGTTCCGTTTCTGAATCAAGGCTTCCCGTTGGCTCATCCGCTAAAATAATCGACGGATTTAAAATCAGCGCTCTCGCAATGCTGACACGCTGCTGCTGGCCGCCTGACAGTTCATTAGGATAGTGAGCAGCATGGTTTTCAAGACCGACGCGTTTCAGCATGTCCTGTACCTTTTTCTTGCGCTCAGACGGTTTGATCCCTTTTAGCGCCAGCGGCATTTCGACATTTTCATACGTCGTTAAGCCCGGGATGAGCTGAAAGCTTTGAAAAATAAACCCAAAGTGTTCAAGGCGGAACTGCGCCCATTCCTTTTCATTAAAGCCCGTGACATCAGTTCCGTTAATCACAATACGCCCTTTTGTCGGTGAGATGTAGCCTGAAATCAAATTCAGAAGCGTTGACTTCCCCGACCCGCTTCGTCCGACGATACAGGCGATTTCTCCTTTCGCCACATTCAATGAGACATCCTTCAATACTGGAACTTCATTCTCACGGCCCTTTTTTCCGATCGTGAAAGAATGGTTAATATGCTGAACATCAATCATCTTTTCTCTCTCCCTTATAAATGTTTTGTTTTTTTATAAATCGCAAAATAGCTGATGAAGAAACCAATCACGGCGCCTGCAGCCATGCCAAATATGTAGCCGGCGAAGCTTTCCGTTGCGGCAAATCCAAAATACCCGAAGCCCAGGATTCCAATGATAATGACAATGACCTGTACCGGGCGGTCAAGCGTTTTCCACAAAAAGAAATATCCGTTCCGTTCATTAGACAGTTTGACAAAACTGATGTGGCCGATGATGTAAAAGATGATCGTCATGATGGCCGGAATCACTAAATAATACGGAGAATCCTCAACCCAGTTCGGCACAACGTAAGTAACCGGGAATAGATACTTCACCCATTCGGGCACAGGACCATGTATAAATTCTACTGTTCCGCCAAGAAGGATTTCCAGGTTGATAGCAGGAAGAGTCATGAGCAAAAAAGGCAAAATCGTAACAGTAGCTGAAACCAAAAGCTGTGCAAAAATATGGCCCGTCAAAGCTCCCCCCGCCATGACCAGAGAATAAGCCAGCAAACTGACGATGATCATTCCCAGGCTGTAGTGATGAAAATAAACGGCTTGTTCGGGTTTCAAAAGCACTAGAAGCAAAACGGATAATATATATCCAAAAATTTGCGGTGCCACAATCACCATCCCGCCGGTAAGGAACTTCATATTAAATATCTGGCCTCTCGTATAAGGAAGGCTTAATGTAAAATCAAAAAGGCCCTTGCTTCGTTCTATTCCAAGCTGGCTGACAGCCAAAACGACACCCCAAATCCAAAACAGCGAGATAAATGTGCCATTTAAATAGTTAATCGTAAATACGCAGGTTCCGACCCACTCGTTCTGATTAGCCACGCAGCCTTGGTATGAGATGTACGTATTTAATACAGTAAAAGGATTGCTAAGCATAAATACCAAAAAAATCATGGTTAACAGAGCTTTATTTTGCTTCCACTCTTTATAAAACAGCCCGGAATCCGGCACATCACTTCCCTCCCAACTGAAAGCACTTCTTTAATGTTTTGTTTTCTTATAAATTGCAAAGTAGCTTACAAAAAAGCCGACAACCGCACCAATGATCATTCCAAAAATATAACCAATCATGGAATGTCCGGCAGAATATCCAAACAAGCCAAACCCAAGAATGCCAAAAGCAATAACCAAAATTTGCACCGGACGATCTAAGCTGTTCCAAAGGAAAAAGTATCCGTTTCGTTCACTTGGATGCTTTTTAAAGCTTATATAGCCAATCAAGTAAAACAGAATGCTCATGACAGCCGGAATGAGTAGAATATATTTACTGTCGGTTAGCCAGTCATTTGCAACATATCCCATAGGCACAAGATAGTATAACTTACGAACCAATGCAAAATAATCCTCAACAGAAGGAAAATAATCCCATATATTTACATCAAAAATATATTCTATGTTTAGAATCGGCAAAGCAACAATTAAATACGGCAGTACCGTAGCAGCAAATGCCGTTAATAGCTGGGCAAAAGCATTTCCAGTTAACGCTCCGGCGGCCATCACAAGTGAGTAAGCCATAAAGCTAATCACGATTACTCCAACACTGCTGTGCTCAAAATAGTAGACATGCTCAGGTTGATAAACAAGAATCAGCAGCCATGTAAGTAAAAAACCAATCAGTTGTGACAGTACAATCACAAAACCGCCTAACCAAAATTTCGTCTGGAAAATTTGGCTTCTGTTATATGGGAGGCTTAATATAAAATCCATCGTGCCTTTCGAACGTTCCATTCCCAGGAAGCAGACCGCCAAAATGACACCCGGCACCCAGTTGATATCTATCAAGTTGCTCGTGTAATTCACAATAAAATCACAATATTGCGGGTCTTGGCGATCAAGACATCCTTGATAAGACAAATACATATTAACGATAGAAAGCGGATTTGCCAGCACCAAAAACACAATACTTAACAAAATCACCACTTGATTCTGCTTCCACTCTCGATAGAGGAGACCTCGGTCTACCATCTCCGCTTCCCTCCAAACTTCGCAATGAATACTTCTTCCAAGTTGACAGGAAGCTCATTCCACACTTTTGGCTTCAGCTCTCTCAAAAAGCTCTTGTTCTTCTCATCGCTTTTCGGGATCAGCACCGTGTAAAACACACCGGCCTGATCGAGCATCGGAATGTTTTGCTCTCTGATCGCCAGATTGACATCTTCATCAAACGCCATTTGAATTTTGATGTATTCTTCTTTTAATTCATCAAGATCCATTACATTTGTCAGTCTGTTATCTTCGAGAAAACCAATTCGGTTGCACATCCGTTCAATGTCCTCAAGGCGATGGGAGGTGATCAGGATGCTCGTATCACGCTCAGCCACTTCATCAACCATCAGCTGCAGCACATCATGTCTTGTTACCGCGTCAATACCGTCCGTCGGTTCATCAAGGAGAATCAGTGCCGGTCTCGCTGCAAACGACAGAACGAGCGACAGCTGTTTTTTCAAACCTGTCGACAGCTCGCGGTATTTTTTCGTTTCTGGAATTTCATATCTGTTCATCAGCTCATTCGCGTACGTGACATCAAATTTCGGATAAATTCTTCTTAGGATGTCAACAAGCTGCTTGTATGTATACTTATCATAAAAAGGATTTTGAACAGGCATGTAGATGATATTCTGTTTGACCTTCGGATGCTTTTTGATTTCTACGCCATCAAATAAAATCGTCCCGCTGTCGGCGAAAATGATTTGCTGGATTAAGCGAAGCATTGTCGTTTTGCCTGACCCATTGCGGCCGAGCAGCCCGAAGATTTCTCCTTTTTCAATTGTTAATGAAACATCTTTTAATACTTGATTTCCGTCAATCGTTTTTGACAGCTGTCTTAATTCAATCATCGCTCTTGCCCCCTTTCACATCAGCGCTGATTTCCTTTATCCATTCTTGCAGTTTATCCAGCTCAACCCCCGCATAATGTGCATCGATGATGAGCTGTTTGAGTTGCTCTTTAATCATCGTCATCTTCCCTTCAACCAGTGTCGTTTTTGCATTTTCCGATATATAGGTCCCTCTGCCACGCAGCGTTTCAATAATACCCTCTCGCTCAAGCTCTTTGTACGCTTTGCTGACAGTATTCGGATTCGCAATAATGATCGTCGCCAATTCTCTGACAGAAGGAAGCTTATCACCAGGCTTCATGATCCCTTTCAAACAAAGCTCTTTCATTTGCTGAATAATTTGTTCATAAATGGGCGTTGAGCTTCTTGGATCGATTTGAATCATTTACTTCCCTACTTTCTATACGATCTGAACCTTTCATAAATAAAACGGATCAATTATACTTTTTTGCCATTCAAAACCGATCATAACGAGTACAAGAAAAAAAGAACAAGCGATCACAGATGCCGCGATCAGCATTGGCACGTTACGTTTGTTTTGTTTTTTATGTTTCATAACTGCCTCCCTTAATTTCAATATATAAATGACTTTTCATCAGTGTCTATAGTGTATTACTTCAATTAGTACACTTAATACAATAAATACTTTACTGTGCAAAGTCAATCCTTTTTTTACAAAAAAACAGACCCTTATCAAAAGGGTCCGTTTCTTACACATCAAGAGGGTGCTGCAAGATCATATTATTTTGCAAAGCTTGAAGCTGAAGTCTCATTCTGTACAGCTGTTCTCTCTGCTGATCATTTGATGACAGCCATAATTTATTCAAGGCATTTACCGCATTTTCAATCTGCATTTGCGCATCACTGTATTCTTGGTCGTTATAATGCTCTTGTTTAGAAGCGATTTTCAGCTGTTCTTCAGCATAATCATACGCCTGCATACATTGTTGGAGATGTTCATCTACTGATTGTCTTGTTGCCACAGTAACCCCTCCTCTTGGTAATGGAAACAATCCATCATCCATAGTGTAGCCTCATCCGACACGATTCAATAAAGAAATTTATGGTCGATATTCATTTGTTCTCATATGAAATGCGTGCTACAATTTTAGGATGCAATTGTACGCAAGGAGGCACATTAATCGTGATTCAGAACAATCCTTTTCCTTATTCAAATACGGAAAAACGCTATCATACATTAAATTATCATCTCAGAGATCATTTCGGGCATAAGGTATTTAAAGTAGCGCTTGACGGCGGCTTCGACTGCCCGAACCGGGACGGCACTGTCGCTCACGGCGGCTGTACCTTTTGCAGCGCTGCGGGATCCGGTGATTTTGCAGGAAACCGGGCCGATGATTTAATGACGCAATTCCACGACATTAAAAACCGCATGCACGAAAAATGGAAGGACGGGAAATATATCGCTTATTTCCAGGCTTTCACCAATACGCATGCTCCGGTTGACGTGCTGCGAGAGAAATTCGAGTCTGTTCTCGCGCTCGATGATGTGGTCGGCCTTTCAATCGCCACACGTCCGGACTGCCTGCCGGACGACGTTGTTGAGTATTTGGCAGAACTGAATGAACGCACATATCTTTGGGTAGAGCTCGGGCTTCAGACAGTTCACGAACGCACAGCGCTTCTGATCAACCGGGCACATGACTTTGACTGCTACGTTGAAGGTGTGAATAAGCTAAGAAAACACGGCATACGCGTCTGCTCACATATTATCAATGGACTTCCTCTTGAAGACCGGGACATGATGATGGAGACGGCAAAAGCAGTGGCAGATTTGGACGTACAGGGTATTAAAATCCATTTGCTGCACCTGCTAAAAGGCACGCCGATGGTGAAACAATACGAAAAAGGAAAGCTGGAATTTCTCTCTCAAGACGAATATGTGCAGCTCGTCTGTGACCAGCTTGAAATCATCCCGCCAGAAATGATCGTACACCGTATCACTGGTGACGGGCCAATTGAATTGATGATTGGGCCGATGTGGAGTGTGAACAAATGGGAAGTGCTTGGCGCTATCAATAAAGAACTTGAAAACCGCGGCAGCTACCAAGGTAAGTTCTTTCAGCGTCTTCAGGAGGAATCAGCCTTATGATCCTGAAAAAAATTCTTCCCTACAGTAAAGAGCTGCTGAAAATGGCCGCAGGGGGCGGAGACATCGTTGTTGACGCCACAATGGGGAACGGGCACGACACCCTGTTTTTAGCTGAGCTTGTCGGTGAAAACGGTCATGTATACGCATTTGATATACAAGAATCAGCAGTGGCCAGTACGAAGGAGCGGCTCGGTGACACCTATCAAAACCGGACAACTTTATTTCATAAAAGCCATGACAAAATTGCTGAATCACTTCCGCAGGAAACACACGGGAAAGTGGCGGCCGCTGTGTTTAACCTCGGCTATCTGCCAGGCGGGGACAAATCGATTACGACAAACGGCAATTCAACGATTCAAGCAATTGAACAGCTTCTCAGCATCATGAAAGATGAAGGCCTGATTGTTTTGGTCGTCTATCACGGCCATCCGGAAGGTAAAGCTGAAAAAAACGACGTGCTCGACTTTTGCCGGGACTTGGATCAGCAAACAGCCCGTGTCTTGACATACGGATTTATCAATCAGCAAAATGACCCGCCGTTTATTATTGCTATCGAAAAAAAAGCTCAAATCAGCAAATGATTTGAGCTTTTTTCTTTGAGTTTTTCATCCAGGCCATTTTTTGAAACTTTCTGTAGGCTCTGCCGTTGATATAAAAGAAAAAGGAGGTTTTTCCGCTTGCTTTGATCAGCTTTTTCGCGAGCCGGCCCATTTCCTTTTGGCCCGCCACTTTATCATCAGACAAATAGACACCCAGCAAGCCGCGGTTGATTAAGCGGTGGAAGTTTTCGTGCGGAATGCCGTGCAGATGTTCATCGGCTTTCTGAATAAAGTGCTGCAGCCGATTTATCATTTCTTCATGTGACTGATAATACGAGCAGAAATTCAAGTCCCCTTCAAGCAAGTCCTCCTCCTGGTCAATCAAATAATCAAGCAGAATATGAAGACCTTGTATGTAAGGAAAATAACTGTTGCGGATTTTTTTTGCGGTGCTTTCAGTAAAATCGGGCTGAAACGAATATGCGACAAGACAGAAAATGCCCAGCGTGGAGCCTGCACAAGCTGAGAATTCATACCATTCCATCTCGGGAAGCTCTGATTCATATTGGGTAAACCACTTTTCAAGGCGCGGGACACGCTCATGCTCAACAACGTGCTTATGCACCTGCAAATCGCAATAATAGCCGCACAACTCAAGCAGATAAGGTTTAATCATTTCGTAGTGTTCAATAGATCCGAGAACTCGCTGGCACGTTTTCACCAATTCCTGCAAATATCCGCTGTCATCCTGCTCGTCCCTGAATTGATAATAATTTTGCGGTTCAGCTCCCACTGTCAATGCGTCCTGCATAGAGGTATGAAGCATTCGAAAATCTTCTGGGTCAAGTGATGTGCTGCGGTCGCACAAATTGTCCAGGTAATCGCTGATCGTTTGGTATGCGATGATGAACTCAACACATTTCTGCTTATGATTTCCTGACAATAAGGCCAATATGCCGCCGCCTTCGCAGTGAAACGTTTTATCTCGAATACTTGCGGTTGCCTGTGCTTTTAATTCACTGTTTTTAATTGCTTCTGATTTTTGCTTCCATATGTTCAGCTCTTGATGAACGAGCGGAAAAATATCACGATATACTTTTGCCATCAGTCCAAAAGGATGTTCCGGTACTGTCAACACATGCACCCCCCCTAGTTCAAATATATTGATCAGTAAATGCTCTTGCGGCTTTAAAAACGTCTTCTCTTTCCGGTTCATTAAATATTTCATGATAAAGCCCTTCCCATTCCCTATATGACTTATTGTGGGAAGCAACCCCTGAAAACCACTTGATGACCTTCGTTTTATCGACCAGCTTGTCATCTCCGGCCTGCATGACTAAAAGCGGCACCCTCAGAAAAGCCTCTGTCGGCACCATGGCAGACTCAAGAGTTTTTAACAGCTCTCTGTACCATCTGACAGAAACCTTCGTCACAAAAAGGGGATCGTTCTGGCCTGCTTCGATGACATCTTCGTTGCGTGTCGCCATATCAATCGATAATCCTGAATCAACTTTAAGCGACGGAGCAATGACATTCAGCCCCTTTGATGCAAGATCAAGCACTTTATTGACTTTAATTTGCAGCCCGAGACACGGTGATGATAAAATAATTCCCGTAATGCGGGGGTTTCTCTGCTGTTTAAACCATTCAATCGCAATCAGGCCGCCCATGCTGTGGCCGAGAAGAAAAACAGGCAGTTCAAAGGTTCGCGCTTTATCTATCCAAGTATCTACTTCATCAATGTATTCTTGAAATGAGTGAATATGCCCCCTGGCCCGGGTGGTTGTCCCTTGTCCCGGCAGATCACCCATTACAACGTGATAACCCGAAGATCTCCACATTTCACTCAGCCATTTATACCGTCCATGATGTTCACTTGCCCCGTGGATCATAACAATCACTGCCACAGGTCTGTCTGCTTTCCAGGTCCACATGCGGTTCACCTCATACAAAAATTAAATAGAGAAAGAAGGATGAAAGATATATGATTTACCCTTATAAGGAATACACGCCAGAAATCCATCCAACGGCTTTTGTAGCCGATAATGCAACAATTACCGGTGATGTGGTCATCGGGGAACAGTCCAGTATTTGGTTCTCAGTTGTCATAAGAGGAGATGTAGCCCCGACCAGAATTGGTAACAGAGTCAATATCCAGGATTTAAGCTGCCTCCATCAAAGCCCGAACCGGACTCTTCTCATTGAAGATGACGCCACGATAGGCCACCAGGTTACACTCCATAGCGCCGTGATCCGCAAGAACGCCTTAATCGGCATGGGTTCAATCATTTTAGACGGAGCCGAAATCGGTGAAGGCGCATTTATCGGTGCCGGCAGCCTTGTTCCGCCGGGAAAAATCATTCCGCCAGGCCATCTAGCCTTCGGCCGCCCGGCAAAAGTCATCCGTCCTTTGACGGATGAAGACCGAAAAGACATGCAGAGAATACGGTCTGAATATGTAGCAAAGGGTCAATATTATAAATCACTTCAGCAAATGTAAGACCAGCTTCGTTTTACTTTACCATTTTTCAAAATATTATTTAAGCGATAACCATCGCTGACCCGAACCAAATGCAGTTCGGGTTTTTAATTTTCCATAAAACGTTCACATGTAAAAATGAACATGTGACTTTTATCTTATCATAAAAAACAAGACGCCACTGTAAGCAGTCTCTGCAAAAAACATATTCCTATTCTCTGCTCTCTACGAGCAGCTTTACTTAAACAAAAAAGAGCCCTCCGGGAGCTCTTTTTGTCAGCTGATCTGTTGTTCAGTTGACACAGCTGCGTTTTTCTTATGAAAGCCTTTGCCATAATAAACGGCTATCAAAATCAGAAACCAAATCGGACCGACAATTACGGCGACTCTTGTTTCCGGGCTATAAGCCATCAGGATAATGACAAGTGCTAAAAAGGCCAAAGATAAATATGACGTGAACGGGTAAAAAGGCATTTTGTATTTTAATTGCTTTTGATCCTTTGGCTGCATGCCTTTACGATATTTGATCTGAGAAAGCAAGATGATCGCCCACGTCCAAATCGCTCCGAACGTCGCAATGCTTGTGACCCAAGTAAATACCTTCGCAGGCACGACATAGTTTAACAGCACACCGACTAATAACGCACCCGCAGAAGCCAGTACGGCTTTACCCGGAATGCCGCCTTTGGTCAGCTTACCGTACGCTTTTGGCGCCTCGCTCTGCTCCGCTAAGTTAAAGAGCATACGTCCGGTGCTGAATATGCCGCTGTTGCAAGAAGACAGCGCCGCCGTCAGAACGACAAAGTTAATGATGCCTGCCGCATATGGAATCCCCACTTTTTCAAACGTGAGTACAAAAGGGCTTCCTTGCGATCCGATTTCCTGCCACGGATAAATGGACATGATAACAAATAAAGCACCGACGTAAAAAATCAGGATACGCCAAAATACCGTATCAATCGCTTTCGCTAATGATTTTTGCGGATTTTTGACTTCGCCGGCAGTCACCCCTATCATCTCTATGCCTAAATACGCGAACATCACCATTTGAAGTGACAATAAAACCCCTTTTATTCCATGAGGAAAAAATCCGCCGTTGCTCCACAAGTTGCTGATGCCAGTCGCAATGCCTCCATTGCCGACTCCTGTAATGATCATTAATAAACCGACAGCAATCATAGAAAGGATCGCGACAATTTTAATCAATGCGAACCAAAACTCCAGCTCTCCATACGCCTTTACGGCGAGGAAATTAACACCAGTCATAATCACCAGCGCCGACAATGCCCAAATCCAATTGGGCACATCCGGAAACCAGTATCCCATATAAATTCCGACAGCGGTGATTTCCGCCATACAGGTTACAACCCATAAGAACCAGTAATTCCACCCGGTTAAGTAACCTGCGAGCGGACCTAAGTAGTCACGCGCATACCTGCTGAAGGAGCCCGCGACCGGCTTTTGAATCGCCATTTCCCCAAGCGCCCTCATTATAAAAAACATAACCAGGCCGCTGCAGGCATATGCCACCAAAATACCCGGCCCTGCTAATTGAATAGCTGATGCGGAGCCAAGGAAAAGTCCCACTCCTATGGCAGCCCCTAAAGACATCAAAGAAATATGCCTTTCTTCCAGACCGCGATGCAATTCTTGTTTTTGTTTTTGCATGTTCCCTTCTCCCCTAGAAAAAAATATCATTACATCATTTTTCTGAATATTTCACACGAATGTGCAGGGTAATCAATGATGATGGAGAAATACTGGTATAATAACAAGGCTTTCGACGAATCGAAAGCCTTATCTGTTAGACAAAGATGACTTCTTTAGGCTGATGGCTCAGCTCTTCAGGCATATACCGTTTTTCGATATTGATGCTGTGCCAGATCATAAAGATGAGCACTGTCCAAATTTTACGGCTGTTATCAGCCTTGTCGGCACAATGGTCTTCAAGAAGCTGAAGAACGTAATCCTTATGGATATAAGCGTCCGTTTGGCTTTCCTGAATAATGCTGCGCACCCATTCGTTCATTTCGTTTTTCAGCCAATGACGGATCGGTACAGGGAAACCGAGCTTTTTGCGGTTCAATACATGATCCGGCACAATGCCTTCAGCAGCTTTGCGAAGGAGATACTTTGTCGTACCGTTCTTTGTTTTCAATTCATCAGGAATTTTAGACGCAACGTCAAATACGACTTTATCAAGGAATGGCACACGCAATTCCAAAGAATTCGCCATCGTCATTTTATCCGCTTTTAGCAAAATGTCGCCTCGCATCCAAGTGTGGATATCGACATACTGCATTTTGTTAATATCGCTGTATGAGCTGCTTTCTGTAAAGTAAGGCTTCGTCACATCACGATACGAAAGGCTCGGATCATAGTGCTTCAGCAGCTGTTTCTTCACGGATTCTTCAAAGATCTTCGCGTTGCCGATATAACGCTCCGGAAGCGGAGTGCAGCCGCGCTCAAGCAGGCTCTTTCCTCTCATTCCCTCAGGCATAACGGCCGCTACGTGCAGAAGCATCTTTTTCAAGCCGGACGGAATGCGTTCAAACGGTTTAAGAGAAAGCGGTTCACGGTAGATGTTGTATCCGCCGAACAGCTCGTCCGCACCTTCGCCAGATAACGCAACCGTTACGTGTTTTTTTGCTTCTTTCGCCACGAAATACAACGGAATCGCAGCCGGGTCTGCAAGCGGATCATCAAAGTGCCATACGATTTTAGGAAGCTCGTTCATGTATTCTTCAGGTGAAATGACTTTGCTGATATTTTCAATGCCCAGTGCAGCGGCAGTTTCTTTCGCTACATCAACTTCACTGAAGCCCTGCTGTTCAAATCCGACAGAAAATGTTTTCAGGTTGGGATGAAATTCTTTCGCAACGGATACAATAAACGAAGAATCGATTCCGCCTGATAGGAATGAACCGACAGGCACATCACTTCTCATATGAACGTTTACAGAGTCATAGATAGCGTCTCTGACTTCTTTAACAAGTTTATCTTCCTCCGTCTGAACAGGCTGGAAGCGCGCCTTGAAATACGTTTTGAATGTGATATCACCGTCAGGACGGATTGTAAACTGAGAACCCGGCTCTACTTTTTTCACATCAATATCAAGGGTACTTGGCTCAGGAACGAATTGGAAAGACATATACTGCTGTAATGCTTCTTTATCTATTTCAATATCATTTTGGGCTGCCATTAAACTTTTTCTCTCTGAGGCAAAATAAACCTGATCATTGATCGTTGTGTAATACAACGGCTTAATGCCGAATGGATCTCTTGCTCCATAAAGAACATGATCGTTTTTATTCCAAATCAGAAAGGCAAACATGCCGCGCAGCTTGGAAGCCGCTTCTTCTTTATAGTGACGGTAAGTCGCAAGAAGAACCTCTGTGTCAGAATCTGTGTTGAAAGTATATCCCTTTGCTTCAAGCTCTTCTCTCAGTTCGATATAGTTATAGATTTCCCCGTTAAAAATAATCCAATATTTTTCATCTTCATATGATAAAGGCTGTCCGCCATTCTCCACATCAATAATGCTGAGCCGTCTGAATCCGAATCCAACGTGCTCATCATGGTAATATCCGTCACTGTCAGGACCGCGGTGAACGATCATTTGGTTCATTTGTTTGATTAGTTCTTCTTGATCAGCGGTTTGAGTTAACGGATGCTTGTTAAAAACCCCGACAAATCCACACATAGTATTGCCTCCATATTTAAAATTGTCATCATTGAACCCCTATTTATAGACGCTGTGAACAGTGTTTGGTTTCACAGTTATGTAAAAAAATAAACATGGATACATCGATAAAAAAGGGAAAGCCGCTTAACCAGTAAGCGGCTATAAAATTATTCTCCTAACGCTTCTTTACGCAGCTGTTCCGCTTTGTCTGTACGCTCCCACGGAAGGTCAACATCGTGGCGTCCAAAGTGGCCGTACGCGGCAGTCTGTTTGTAGATCGGCCGGCGTAAATCAAGCATTTTGATAATGCCGGCAGGTCGTAAATCAAAGTTATCGCGCACAACTTCAATCAGTTTTTCCTCCGAAGCTTTTCCGGAACCGAATGTGTTGATTGAGATAGACACAGGCTGTGCAACACCGATCGCGTAAGCAAGCTGCACTTCGCAAGAATCTGCAAGCTCAGCCGCAACGATGTTTTTCGCAACGTATCTTGCAGCATAAGCAGCTGAACGGTCTACTTTCGTCGCATCTTTACCAGAGAACGCGCCGCCGCCGTGACGTGCGTAGCCGCCGTACGTATCAACGATGATTTTACGTCCTGTAAGCCCCGCATCCCCTTGAGGTCCTCCAATGACGAAACGGCCTGTAGGGTTAATGAAGTATTTTGTTTCTTCATCAATTAATTCTTTAGGAACAACCGGATTGATGACATGTTCTTTAATGTTGCGCTGAATTTGCTCAAGCGTAATTTCAGGGTGGTGCTGGGTTGAAATAACAATCGCGTCAATGCGGACAGGTTTGTTATTTTCATCATACTCAACCGTTACCTGTGTTTTGCCGTCAGGGCGAAGGTAAGGAAGAACATCTTCTTTACGCACTTCACTCAAGCGGCGGGCTAATTTATGAGCAAGTGAAATTGGAAGAGGCATAAGCTCTTTCGTTTCGTTGCACGCATAACCGAACATTAAACCTTGGTCACCCGCTCCGATTGCTTCAATTTCTTCGTCGCTCATTGTGCCTTCACGGGCTTCAAGCGCTTGGTCTACACCCATCGCAATATCAGCAGACTGCTCGTCAATTGATGTTAAAACCGCACAAGTTTCCGCATCAAATCCGTATTTTGCACGTGTGTATCCGATTTCTTTAATCGTTTCACGAACCGTTTTTGGAATGTCAACATACGTAGAAGTTGTGATTTCTCCGCTGACAAGAACCAAACCAGTTGTCACAGACGTTTCACAAGCAACACGCGCGTTAGGGTCTTTCTTTAAAATTTCATCTAAAATGCTGTCAGAAATCTGATCACAGATTTTATCCGGATGCCCCTCCGTAACAGATTCTGATGTAAATAAACGACGATTTTTACTCATGATTTGCTTCCTCCTGCACAAGGCCTCCCGAAAGACCTTATATATATGATACGGAACTCGCTCCCTCTTATACAATGTTACGTTTATATTAGAGATGTTAATTGGCATATTTATGAAATAAAAAAACCTTTTCCGTTCGAGGAAAGGGTTTGGTCTTTGTGCCTTTCACTCTTATCGCTCAAGGAATCATTCAACCTTGCATCAGGTTAGCACCTTGGTTGTCTCACACAATTTAAACATAATGAATAATAGAGAAACCGGTTGCTGGGCTTCATAGGGCCTGTCCCTCCGCCAGCTCGGGATAAGAGTATCCGCTCAATGAAATATCTTATCGTAAAAGGGTTTGCAATGTCAATATGATTCAGAAGAAATAGGCACCTATATTGAGGGAAAACAATGGAAATGTACACACAAAAAACGATAAATAGTATAGACTATTTGAAAATATATGTTATACTAATTCACAATTAGCAAAACACAAATAAAATGATAAAGGAAGGTTTCTTATGAACTCAGTTGATTTAACCGCTGATTTGCAAGCCTTATTAACAAGTCCTAATGTGCAGCATAATTTATCTGCAGCTCAGCTTACAGAAAAAGTACTTTCCCGCAACGAAGGCATTTTGACATCCACGGGTGCCGTCCGGGCGACCACAGGCGCTTACACGGGACGTTCGCCGAAGGATAAATTTATTGTAGAAGAAGCAAGCACAAAGAGTAAGATTGATTGGGGTCCGGTGAATCAGCCTATTTCCGAGGAAGCATTTGACCGGCTATACACGAAAGTTGTCAGCTATCTGAAACAACGTGATGAGCTGTTTGTTTTCGAAGGATTTGCCGGTGCTGATGAAAAATACAGACTGCCGATCACGGTCGTTAATGAATTTGCATGGCACAATTTATTTGCCAGACAGCTGTTTATCCGTCCTGAAGACAATGATAAAAAAACAGTCGAACAGCCGTTTACCATTCTTTCCGCTCCGCATTTCAAAGCGGACCCAAAAACAGACGGCACACATTCAGAAACCTTTATTATTGTTTCTTTCGAAAAGCGCACGATTTTAATCGGCGGAACGGAGTATGCCGGAGAAATGAAAAAATCGATTTTCTCCATCATGAATTTCCTGCTGCCTGAGCGAGATATTTTATCCATGCATTGCTCCGCCAATGTCGGTGAAAAAGGCGATGTCGCGCTTTTCTTCGGCCTGTCGGGAACAGGAAAGACCACCCTTTCGGCGGATGCTGACCGGAAACTGATCGGTGATGATGAACACGGCTGGTCGGATACTGGTGTCTTCAATATCGAAGGCGGATGCTATGCCAAGTGCATTCATTTAAGCGAAGAAAAGGAACCGCAGATTTTTAAAGCGATTCGGTTTGGATCCGTTCTCGAAAATGTTGTTGTAGATGAAGATACGCGTGAAGCCAATTACGATGATTCCTTCTATACAGAAAACACACGTGCCGCTTACCCGATTCATATGATCGACAACATTGTCTCTCCGAGCATTGCGGGCCACCCGTCAGCGATTGTATTTCTGACGGCTGATGCATTCGGCGTTCTGCCGCCAATCAGCAAGCTGACGAAGGAGCAGGCTATGTACCACTTCTTAAGCGGTTATACGAGTAAACTAGCCGGAACCGAACGCGGCGTCACGTCTCCTGAGACGACATTCTCCACATGCTTCGGTTCACCGTTCCTTCCGCTCCCGGCTCATGTATATGCGGAAATGCTCGGCAAGAAAATCGACGAACACGGCGCAGACGTTTACTTGGTCAACACCGGCTGGACCGGCGGCGGCTACGGCACAGGCGAACGCATGAAGCTTTCATACACACGGGCGATGGTAAAAGCAGCGATTGAAGGCAAATTAGAAAATGTGCAAATGACCACTGACGATATTTTCGGCCTGCACATCCCGGTTCATGTTCCGGGTGTTCCCGATCATATCCTTCAGCCGGAAAACACGTGGAATAACAAAGAGGAATACAGAGAAAAGGCTGTGTATCTGGCAAACGAATTCAAAGAAAACTTCAAAAAGTTCACAAATACAGATGCCATCGCACAAGCTGGCGGGCCTCTCGTTTAAAAAAGCAAAAGCCAAGAGCAATTAAGCTCTTGGCTTGTTTTAATTGACTGTATGCAAAGAAGTCAGCTTGTACGTAATGATTGTCCGCCCGTCTGTCCATTCAAGCTTCTGCACTTCGGCTGTGCCTGACTTTTCACCAAACTTTGTTTTGCTGACATCCATCGGAATCTCCATTGGATAAATGCGATACCCGTCTTTCTCTAATCTGAATATATTTTCATCTATGCGAACTTCTTTTCCTTTTGTCACAATCAATGTATTAAATTCAACAGGCATTCCCAAATTGAAATCCCCTTTCGTTCTCTTTTTTCTACATCATAACATATTTCACCGTCAGCGGTTTTTCATCCACTGCGTGAGCTGCCGCACAATACGCCGGTTTTCCTTCGGCGGAAAATAATGTGTGAAGGTACTGTAGTACCACGTCTCTACAGGCTTGTGCAGCTGTTTTAATTTCTCCTCAAATAAATACGAATGCTGAATGGAAACGTTTTGATCTTTTTCTCCGTGAATTAATAAAACGGGTGCCTCAATTTTGTTCACTTGGTCAAAAGGCGTTCGCCATTTGTATTCGTCAGGCACCTTTTTCGGCGTTCCCCCAATCACTCTTTTCATCATTCTTCGTAAATCCTGCCGCTCTTCATATGTAAGAATCATATCACTGACGCCTCCCCACGAAACGAATGAAGCCGCATGTCGTCCCATTTCAATCGCAGTAAGCATTCCCATTATGCCGCCTCTGGAGAAACCGAAAATATGAATTCTGTTCTTTTTCACTTGCGGATGCTGCTGGAGCAGGCGAAAAGCGGAAAAAGCATCCTCTCTGTCTTCTCCTGCAAAATCCTCGTTGCCCTCCCCTCCCTGGTTCCCTCTGTAAAAGGGGGCAAATACAACAAATCCTTGGGACGCAAACTGGATAATTCGGCCCGGTCTGACCATTCCAACACTTTTAATACCGCCGCGCAAATATAAAAATCCGTCATATTGCCCAGGTGCCGCCGGCTCCGCCAGCAGCCCTTTCACTTTTAAGCCATTTGAAAGGTAGCAGATGGTAAACAAACGCACATGCCGGCTCGGCGACGGAAATCTTCTTTTCTCAACAATCAATGCTCCCGCCTCCTTTTTTCTTTATTCTTTCCTGCCTTTAAAAATAAATCCTGTAACCCGGATTAGGCATTCACACATTTTTATACCCATCATACGATATGTAAAGCAAAAAAGGATATTAACTTGATGCTAAATAAGGAGGTTGTCATGTGAACAAATGGTTAAGGCTGGGCTGTTTCTGCGTTTGCAGTGTGTTTCTCATCATTGCCCTGAGCGCTTGCAAGCAGGAAGCTACACTCACGAAAGTAAAAGTAGCCGAAGTGACCCATTCCATTTTTTATGCACCTTTATATGTTGCAGAATCTAAAGGATTTTTCAAGGATGAAGGCCTTGATGTCGACGTCAATACGACCTGGGGCGGTGATAAAACGATGACTTTGCTTCTTTCAAACGGCTCGGACATTGCTCTTGTCGGATCAGAAACATCCATTTATGTCGAATCGCAAGGGGCTAAAGACCCTGTCATTAACTTCGCACAGCTGACTCAGACAGACGGAACGTTCCTTGTCGCAAGAGAAGATGCCGAAAATTTCAGCTGGGATCAGCTGAAAGGAAAGACTTTTCTCGGCCAGAGAAAAGGCGGTATGCCGCAAATGGTCGGCGAGTATGTGCTGAACCAACATCACATTGATCCGCATAAGGATATTGAACTCATCCAAAACATAGACTTCGCCAATATATCCAATGCCTTTGCTTCTGGAACCGGTGAGTATGTCCAGCTTTTTGAACCGACTGCTTCACTCTTTGAGAAAGAAGGCATCGGCCACATCGTTGCTTCGTTCGGAGAAGAATCAGGCCAGGTTCCTTATACAACTTTTATGGCAAAACAAAGCTATTTAAAGAAAAACGAGAATACAGCCGTCAAATTCACGAGAGCTATTTATAAAGCGCAGCAGTGGGTGGAAAACCACTCAGCGAAGGACATCACAGAAGCGATTAAAAATGAATTTGACGATACCGATCCAGATGTCATCGAAACGTCCATTGAACGCTACAAAAAACAAAATTCGTATTCTCCGGACCCGCTCCTCAACGAAAAAGAATGGGAACTGCTCCAAACGATTATGGATCAGTCGGGTGAACTGCCAAAGCATATACCATACAGTCAGCTTGTGAACAAACACATCGCCGAAAAAGTCACCTCGGAAAAATAGGAGGCGCCATCTATGTCTTTTTTACATGTCGACCATGTAACCCATACTTATTTTTCTATTAAAGAAAAAACAACCGCCGTACAGGACATTCATTTTGATGCCGAAAAAGGCGATTTCATCTCATTTCTCGGTCCGAGCGGCTGCGGAAAAACAACACTGCTTTCCATAATTGCAGGCTTGATTGAACCTTCGGAAGGCAGAGTTCTGATTGAAGGCCGCGAGCCGAATCAAAAAGAACATAACATTGGCTACATGCTTCAGCAGGATTACTTATTTCCCTGGAAATCCATTGAGGAAAATGTGCTCCTCGGTTTAAAAATTGCCGACACGCTTACTGAAGAAAACAAGGCCGCAGCACTTGGTCTTTTGCCGGATCTGGGTCTCGTTGATGTTGAAAAGAAATATCCTAAGGAGCTGTCAGGCGGGATGAGGCAGCGGGCTGCGCTTGCAAGAACTCTTGCCCCAAACCCAAGTCTGCTTTTACTGGATGAGCCATTTTCCGCGCTTGATTTTCAAACGAAGCTGTCTTTGGAAAACCTCGTTTTCCGCACATTAAAGGAGTATCAAAAAACAGCGGTGCTTGTCACTCATGATATAGGGGAAGCGATTGCGATGAGTGATACCATCTTTTTATTTTCTAATCAGCCGGGCACCATTCATCAAATTTTCACAATCCCTAGAGAATTGGCTGCGATGATGCCTTTTGACGCCCGTCAGGAGCCATCCTTCCAGACGCTGTTTCAAACGATATGGAAGGAGCTGAATTCTCTTGAGAAACAGCAAAGAAACAATTGATCTGCTTCATGAGCAATATCAATTTAAACAGAAAAAAGAGAAATGGAATGTGCATTCTTTTCAGCTTGCGATATTTATCCTCTTTTTCTCCGGATGGGAAATCGCAAGCAGACAGGGCTGGATTGATCCTCTGATCTTCAGCTCGCCGTCAGCCGTATGGCGTTTACTGATTGAAAAGCTTGCTGACGGCTCATTGCTGTCGCATATCGGGGTTACTTTATTTGAGACGGTGCTTGGCTTTTTGCTGGGGACTTTCCTTGGCACGTGTCTTGCCGCGTTGTTATGGTGGTCCAATCGGCTTGCCAGGATATTAGATCCGTATCTGGTCATTTTAAATGCAATGCCGAAAGTGGCGCTCGGACCTATCCTGATTGTCGCGCTCGGTCCCGGCTTTGTCAGCATTATCGCGATGGGAGCGGTCATCAGTGTCATCATCACAACCATCGTCGTTTATACCGCCTTTCAAGAGGTGGATGAAAACTATATTAAAGTAATGAAAACATTCGGCGCAAACAAGTGGGTTATTTTTAAAGAAGCGATTCTTCCCGCATCTTCGCCCGCTATTATTTCAACCCTGAAGGTAAACGTTGGTTTATCGTGGGTCGGTGTCATCGTAGGCGAGTTTCTTGTTTCAAAGGTCGGATTAGGATACATGATTATTTACGGATTCCAAGTCTTCAATTTTACACTCGTCTTCTTAAGCCTGTTGATTATTGCTGTATTTGCCACCCTGATGTATCAGGGCGTAGAACTGTTAGAAAAGAAATGGACGAAGGGCAGAACATAAAAACCCGGCTATCCGCCGGGTTTTTACTTGATCCATCCCGCTTCTTTCAGTTTTTTCAAACTGATGGGAAGCACAGAATCCTTCATAATAAAGCTGAATTTTTTATTACGGGGCAAGTTTTCCGGAAGTTCATGAAACAGAACCGGCCCTTTCGTTTCAAAGTAATCGCTTTGCTTTTCAAGTTTCTCTATATCTGCAAAATATATATTCTTCACAATAACCTTTTCTTTTCCGAGAACTTTATACTGTCCGAGATACTTGAGGCTTTTCACTCTCGCCCCTGTTTCTTCCTTTACTTCTCGAAGCGCCGCCTCTTCCGCGCACTCCATCGGTTCCACTTTCCCGCCCGGAAACTCAAAGCCTCTGTCCTCATGTTCTGTCAAAAGCCATTTGTCACCAAAACGGCAGATGACCCAGACATGCTTCGGGCTGTCCGAAAAGGGCTGATTGTCAAAGGAGAGCTGAACAGTATTCTGATAATAATCTTTAAACTCGTACATGTTTATCCCTCAAATCCGTTCCTAGCTATCTTCCATACATCATACCACAGTTACGTTTCTTCGGAAGCTTTTTATCAAAAAATAAGGGAAACCCAGCACGCCATCCGGATCTGAAACGATAGACCAGCTCGTACAGCTTTTGGCCGCAGCTCTTGTCAAAATGTAAATGACTGACGCTCTGGGCTTTATTATGACCCGCGAACAGATAAAAGTTACGGTTTGCGCCTGAATTTATTTTTTAACGTTTCTAATAGATCCACAAGCATTTCCGGAACAGGTATACCGAGAGAGCTTGCTGTCACGACAATTTGCACAGATTCATAAAGAATATAAAACATAATGGCCAAGTCACGTATTGATCCCTGTGTATTCAGCAGCTGGTCAAAAAAGTGGCAGACAGAGATCAGAGCCAACGTAACTAATTTTTTGACGAAACGGGCAAAAACCTTCTTGAACGCCAGTTTGTGAATAATCGTTTCCTTCAAGGTCGTACTGATAAATTCAATTGCCATAAGAGACAGCAGAATGAGGAGTGAGTACTGAAAACCTCCGAAGAAAAACCCCGCTGCTGAAACGCTGACTGCAAAAAACGAAAAGATGCCAAAGTCTCTATCCATTTATCCCAACATCCTTTCACAGAAACGGCCTTACCATATTCTATGGAAAGCACGCCGAACGGATTGGATTTTTCAGAAAAATGGACTAGTTGTCGCCTATTTTTGCGAGGCAAAATAAAAACCGGACATCTTCAAAGATATCCGGTCTTTCTTTTCTATTATCCAAGGTAAGCTTTCAGCATCCAGTTATGTTTTTCAATATTTTGGTGAATGGCAAGAAGCATGTCCCCTGTTGTTTCGTCTCCGACTTCATCAGCTAAGTCCATGCCGCTTTTCAGTTCTTCCGCGATGACTGTAAAATCATCATACACACTCTGAACCATTTGTTCTGCTGTCTCGTTTCCGTTCGCTTCTTTTACAGAAGCTGTTTCCAAAGATTCTTTCATTGTCGCGATCGGTTTTCCGTTCAAAGCCAAAAGACGCTCTGCCAAATCATCAATATAAGTTGCTGTCTCGTTATAAAGCTCTTCAAATTTTTCATGCAGTGTAAAGAAATCTTTCCCTTTTACATACCAGTGATAATTATGTAGTTTCACATACATGACTGTCCAGTTGGCTACTTGTTTGTTCACGGCTTGAATCAATTGTTCTGACATATTATCTTCCTCCTTGTTTATATTAGGTGTATACCCTTCATATCGTACGCTAAAACCTTTATTTTACCCGTCTGTCACAATGTCTTCCACTATGTTACAATTATTGAAAACGGGAGGTGGAATCATGACGCTTCTCATCACGATAAGTATTTTGATTGTGCTGGCTGTTTTGCTCGTAAGTGTTTGGACGACTGTAAAAGCCTATAATGTAAAACACACGATTGATCCTCCTCAAGAAGGAAATGCTCCCGGTTCAGACCCAAAAGGTCAATGATGGTGTGATTGCTCTTCTTCAGGTTGCTTGGTGGCAGCATCGGCATCTCCGACTTGGACTTTTAAGGTCGGCATGCTGTGCTGTTTTTTTGCAGTTACATGAGATTGGACAGTGTATACGCCATCTTCCTTAAACTCTGTCTCAAATCGATATACGCCATCTTCCTGTTTGGCTTTAAACATCTTGCTGTCGTTTTTTTCTCCGTCTTTCCATACCTCAAACTCCACTTCATCAGCATCTGTCACCGCTTCATCTCCGTAAGAAACCGCCGCTTCATAAGCAGCATTCTCTCCCGGCTTCACTTTTTCCGGTCCGGTGAGTTTTACATCTAATACCTCAGGCGTCTCAGCTGCTGTATGTGCTTTATTCGCCTCAGATCCGCACCCGTTCAGTAAAAAAACAGCAGAAAAAAGTACTGCAGCGACCATCTTTTTCATTCCATCACCCTTTTCGTCGTTTACCTCAATAGTAGCAAACGCTTACAGCAAATGGTATACAAAATCTGTAACGTCACAAAAAAGACCTTTTTGCTTTCGGGCAAAAAGGTCTTTTTTCTATTTAGCCAAATACTTTTAGCAATTCTTCTTTATCCTGTGACAGCCAGAAACGCATCAAACGTTTTGCGCCTTCCAGGTCATGAAGCTTCGCCTGGCCGCACTGCTTTTCATTGGCAGCCGGAATTTCGGTAATTTCTACAGCTTCCTTCATTGTGTCTTCAAGCAAGTCAACGATTTCCGCAGGAGTCGGCTCTCCGCTGACAACAAGATAGTAGCCGGTTTGGCAGCCCATTGGCGAAATATCAATAATATCAAAATGATCATATTTCTCAGCATGAGTGCGAATCGTAAATGCGAGCAAATGCTCAAGTGTATGGATCGTATCAGGCTTCATCGCCTGTTTATTCGGCTGGCAAAAACGAATATCAAATTTATTTACAACACCGTCTGTTCCTACTTTATGCACACCGCAATGTCTTACGTATGGGGCAACAACCGCATTATGGTCAAGTTCAAAACTTTCTACTGAAGGCATAATGGCACTCTCCCTTTTTTAAAAATGTATTTTTATTATAACATACCTTTCCGATAAGAATTATCGAATAACTTTTCAAACCGCGTTATTTTTTTTATACTTGCATCAGAAAGGTTGCTGAAGACACATGAAAACCATATTTATTGCTCTGATCAGAGGGTACCAAAAATTCATCTCGCCGCTGACGCCGCCAACATGCCGCTTTTATCCGACTTGTTCACAATATGGAATCGAAGCCATTAAAACGCACGGCGCCCTTAAAGGCGGATGGCTGACTCTCATACGGATTTTGAAATGCCATCCATTTCATCCGGGCGGAGTCGACCCCGTCCCTGAAAAAAAGCGCAAAGATTAAGCGTTATAGCCGTTTACGACAACATCCAGTTTTCCTGTCTCAGGATCAATGACTAAACCATGGACAGGCACAGTTTCCGGGAACAGCGGATGATGTTTAATGACGTCCACGCTGTCTTTTACGCTCGCTTCCACTGAATCGAAGCTTTTAAACCATTGGTCAAAGTCAACTCCGGAGTACTTCAATGTTTCGATGCGTTCTTCCGGAATTCCTCTTTCCTTTATTCTATTAAGCATGCTTTCACTGCTGATTTTGCTCATACCGCAATCGTGGTGTCCGATTACACAGACTTCATCTGCGTTCAGCTCGTACACTGCAACCAGTAAACTTCTCATAATGCTTCCGAACGGGTGTGTAACAAGCGCACCGGCACTCTTTATAATTTTGATGTCACCGTTTCGCATATTCATCGCATGCGGCAGCAATTCAACCAAACGAGTGTCCATGCAAGAAAGAATCGCCATTTTTTTATCCGGGAATTTTGATGTCTGATATTTTTCATAATCTTTTTGTTCAATAAAAGTTTTATTAAAGTCAAGAATATCATTTAGAAGACTCATAGCGGTATTCCTTTCCGGTCTTTTTTCTTCAATATATCACAGCCTCTGCCTTTCGTCATCCTACCGGCAAGATGTTGAGGCCAGAAAAAAAGGCAAGCCCTGCGGCTGCCTCATTTTCCCATGTTATATCTTTTGTTGAACTGCTCGACTCTTCCGCCTTTTTCATTGAATTTCTGGCGGCCTGTATAAAACGGATGAGTATCTGAGCTTACCTCTACTTTAATAACCGGATATGTGTTTCCATCTTCCCACTCCGCTGTTTCTTCCGATGTTTTGGTAGACCTGCTCAAAAAGCGGTATCCGCTGTTTACATCCTGAAATATTACTTTGTGATTCTTCGGATGAATTCCTTCCTTCATGTCTATCTCTCCTTATCAAATCGTAATAATTACGTTTTATTTTATATCCTAACAAACATTTTGTCAATCTCCTTACAGGTTTCCCGATCTTTCGCTTCATAAACCTCATGCTTTTAAGAACAGGAAGAATAATCTAACCGAGGAAGCAAATAATAAACCCATATTACATACAGATCGTTTTGAGAAAGGTGGTTTATTATTGTGGATGATTTAGTATTGGCTAGGAGTCTTTTTGGTACGACAATGGGCTTTCATATCATTTTCGCAACCTTGGGAGTCGGTCTGCCGCTCATGATTTTAATAGCTGAATTGATCTATCAAAAAACGAAGGATGACCATTATGCCATCATGGCGAAGAGATGGACAAAAGCACAGGCTGTTTTACTGGGGGTCGCCATTCCGACCGGAACCATTGCCGGTACTCAGCTCGCGCTTTTATGGCCGGGTTTTATGGAAGTCATCGGCCGGGTCATGTCCCTGCCATTCCAAATTGAAATCTACGCTTTTTTTATCGAAGCCCTATTTATGTCGATTTATGTATATGCCGCAGACCGCTTATCGCCGATCATGAGGATTATCGCTGTTGTCTTTGTGCTGATCGGGGCCGCGGCGTCTGCCATTCTGATCACGAATGTCCATGCCTTTGAAGGAACCCCGGCCGGATTTAAAATTATAAACGGAAAAATAACTGATGTTGATCCGTGGGCCGCGTTTTTTAACCCAAGCTTTTTTGTAACCGCCGGCCATGTCGTTCTGTCTGCGTTCATGACAGGAGCCTTTATCGTTGCTTCTGTTGCCGCATACAAAATGATCCGGTCGAGAAAAAAAGAAAACGTCTATCGCTTTCACCGGAAGGCCCTGCTGCTCGCGCTGACGATCGGCGGTATCTTTTCATTGATAACAGCCTTAAACGGCCACGAATCAGCACAGATGCTGCATGAATATCAGCCGGAAAAACTCGCCGGAGCAGAGGGCCTGTTTGAAACAAGATCCCATGCCCCGCTTGCAATCGGCGGATTTACCGATCCGGAAGAGGAAAAAGTGAAATGGGCAATCGAGATTCCGTGGGCATTAAGCTTTTTGGCAGCCAACAGTTTTGACACTGTTGTAAAAGGATTAAATGCGTTTCCGAGAGACGAATGGCCGCCGCTTTTTATCCACACGTTATTTAATGCGATGGTCGGTGTCGGAATGCTGCTCATTCTTTATTCCATTATCGGTGTCGTCTGGAGAAAAGTATTAAAGAAAGATCGTTTTCCAACCTGGCTGCTGTTGATTTTCATGACGGCCGGTCCTCTCAGCATTATCGGAATTGAATTCGGCTGGATTTTTGCTTGTACGGGGAGACAGCCGTGGGTCATCTATCATCTGCTGAAAACATCAGATGTCGTCACGACGACAGGCTCGATCGGTGTGCTCTTTCTGTTTTTCACATTTGTTTACGCCGTGTTGGGCGCAGCTGTCGTTTATGTGCTGCTTTACTATTTCAAAAAGCACCCTGTGGATGAGGATTTAAATACGGCGGAGTCTTAATAGCTTCGCAAGCAAGCAGGAAACTAAATGGAAGGAAGATCGACAAATGGACATTTCAACTGACGCTCTGATCGCCATCTCAATTATTTGGGGTTTTGTGTTTATTTACGCCGTCATGGCCACAATGGATTTCGGAGCGGGATTTTGGTCTATGATCTATTTAAATAAGGAGCATATGAAGGCGACTGATATCGCAAACCGCTTTCTGTCGCCGACTTGGGAGGTCACTAACGTCTTTATCGTGGCCATCGTCGTTGCACTTTTCAGCTTTTTTCCAGGTGCGACGTTTGTGCTCGGAACTGTTTTATTAATTCCCGGCAGCATTATTTTATTGCTTTTAGCAATCCGAAGCGGATTTCTCGTTTTTTCAAACACAGCGAAGGAAAGGAAATTGCTCAGATATATTTCCGGCATCTCCGGTTTTATTATTCCTGCTGTTCTGATTTTGGTTCTCCCGGTGACACACGGTGGATTTATCGAAAACACAGACGGCGTATACAGCTTGAATATGTCTACCATTTTGACAAGCCCAAACGCCTATTCATTTATAGGGTTTGCGATTTTAAGCACTTTATTTTTATCCTCCCTGCTGCTGGCGGATGTTTCGAATGTGGCTGAGGAACAGGACGCCTACACGGCGTACAGAAAAAGCGCCTTAATCACCGGCCCGATTTCGCTCCTATTTGCCATATGCATTATGCTAACAATGCGGAATGAAGCAAACTGGCTTTATACTGGAATGATGAATGATTTTTCCTGGATTATTGCGTCGTTTATTACATTCATCATCGCAGGCATAGCTCTTTTTCTGCCTAACAAAAGCTTCGGCAAAAAGATTGGGAAACCCAGACTGGCGCTTGTCGCGATTGCGATACAGTATTTTCTGGCAAGCTACGCGTACGGCCGCGCCCACCTCCCTTATATGATTTATCCTGACGTGACGATCATGTCCGGTTTCACCGAGCCCGCCACGTTCAGAGCGCTGTTTATGACATATATCGTTGCATTCATTATCCTCTTCCCGGGCTTCTATTTCTTCTGGAAGCTGTTTATGAAGGATAAACGGTATATCCGCCAGCAGGAAGAATAGGGCCCAAGCCCTCCGGCTATACTAAGCTTGAACCTTTATAAGGAGGGGATGGCATGGACCAGAAAATCCTATGTGAGGTCAACAACTGTTCTTATTGGGACAAAGGCAACAGATGCACAGCCGATGCCATTTATGTTGTCAGCCATGCTGGCGAGACTGCCGAAAACAGCCGGGAAACAGACTGCAAAACGTTTAAACCGCAAGATTTGTAAAAATCAAAAGAAAGAGCTGGCATCAGACAGCTCTTTCTTTTTCTGTTTTGAGCATTCTTATCTTTTTCGTCATCACTCCGTTTGACGGCGAAAATAAAAAGGCACCTGCATAAAAAACTCCTGTCATTGCCGCCATCGCTCCGGAGATGGAAACATTGAGCCATGTTGCGCAGATATAGCCCAATAGAGCTGACAGCCCTCCGATGACCGCGCTGATAATCAGCATATAAAGCAGCCGGTCCGTTAATAGATGGGCGGCAGCAGGCGGAACAATCAGCATCGCCACAACCAATATGGCGCCGACCGAATCAAAGGAGGCAACGGTCGTAAGCGACAGCATACCCATCTGGAGGTAATGAATCAGCATGACCGGTATTCCGAGGGCCAAAGCCATTTGCGGATCAAACGAAGAAATTTTGAACTCCTTATAACACACACTGACCATCGTTATATTGAAAAGCAGCACAACAACCAGCATCCAAAACGCTTTTGGCCCGATGTCCACTCCGAATACCGTGATCGTATTCCATGGCACAAAAGCGATTTCTCCCATTAATGAATGTTCAATATCGAGATGGACATTCGCTCCATATACTGATAACAAAATGACACCAACTGCAAATAAGGAGGTAAAAACAACGCCTATGGCGGCATCTGATTGAACCCCTTTGCTGTGAAGAAGCTGTACCAAAAATGCCGTTAACAGTCCCGACACGGCTGCACCGATGAACATAGGAATCCCGTCAAGGCTTTTTGTCACAAGAAAAGCACCCACAATTCCAAGCAAAACAGTATGGCTGATGGCATCGGCCAGCATTGCCATTCTCCTTAATACAAGAAATGTTCCGATCAACGCACAGCTGACACCGACTAGTATGCCCGTCACTATAATCCACGCTTCAAAGCTCATTGGCAATCTTCCCCTTCTTGATTTCAGGGTATGGCTGGCGGAGCTCAGGCATCCTGCCATGCAGCTTCAAAAGTGAAAGAAGCCTATCTCTTATAGCCTCCGGCAATCGGTCCGGCACAAAATCATCCTGATCCGCACCTGCTTTTTCTATATCCATTTCATGCATGAGGTACATTTCATACATCCGATATTTTAAAGCCGTCAGATAACCTTTTTCTATCCCAGCCTGTGTCACTTTCCAAACCCCGTTTTCAATCCGCACAACGCACCGCTCTTTTTCCAAATCATCGAAAACTTTATGACATGATGAAGGTGAAAGCCGCCTTTTCTTTCGTATACTTTCCTCCGTTACATATATTTCCTTATGTTCATACTGCTCAAAAATCGTCAGAAGCACCTGCTCCCGGTTTGTTTTTCTGCGCAGCCTTATTAATCTTATCCCTTTAGCAGCCAGTCCCCGCTTAGGTGCACAAATCATCGAAAAAAGAAAAATGATCGTTGCCGATAAAATCATCAAAGGCCCCGTCGCCATGCCCTCCATTGTTGTACTCAGCAATGTTCCGGACACGCCGCTGATCCCGCCTGTCATCCCGGCAATCACGATCATGCCCGTTAAACGCTCGGTCCAATATCTTGCGGCAATCGCGGGTGTAATGAGCATAGCTGCCATTAAGATGACACCTACAGTTTGAAGCCCTATCACAACAGCGCAGACAATAAGACAGGCCATAAATCCGTTTAAAAAACGTACCGGCAATCCCAATCCCTTTGCAAATGCGATATCAAAGGTGATGATTTTAAATTCCTTAAAAAAGACAGTACAAAGCAGCAATAAAACGGCGGATACTCCCGCAATAAGAATGATATCCTGTCTGACTAATGAAGCAGCCTGGCCGAACAGAAAGGAATCAAGTCCGCTTTGGCTTCCCGACCCCAGCTGCTGAATATATGTCAGCAGTATAATACCGACGCCAAAGAACACAGAGAGAACGATCCCAATTGCCGAGTCCTCTTTTGTTTTTGACAGCCGCGGTATCAGCTGAATCATCCACGTTCCGAGAAGCCCTGCAAGCGCTGCGCCGAGCAAAAAGAAAGGGAGCGATTTTTCTCCGGTGAACAGAAAAGCGAGACACACACCCGGCAGGGCAGAATGGGCCATCGCATCTCCGATTAAACTTTGTTTTCTAAGCAGCACAAAGCTCCCCAACACGCCGCTTGCTGCGCCGAGCAAAAGCGTCCCGGCCAACACCCACTGTGTATTCGGATGCTGGAGCTGCAGCCACAAACTTTCTATCAATGCGCTCACCCCTTGTTACCTTCTGCCAGCACTTTATCTTTTAGAAATGTCAGCCTTCCTCCATACGTTTTTTGAAGGTTTTCAATCGTAAACACTTCCTCCGCCGGGCCGAAGGCGATTTTCCTTAAATGAAGCAGCAATATCCAATCGAAATAGTCTTCGGCGGTTTGCAGGTCATGGTGGACGACAAGTACGGTTTTGCCCTTATCCTTAAGCTCCGCCAAAAGAGTCATGATTGCCCGCTCCGTCGCTGCATCCACGCCGGCAAACGGTTCATCCATAAAGTAAATGTCGGCGTCCTGGCAGAGTGCCCGGGCAAGGAATACCCGCTGCTGCTGGCCCCCTGACAGCTGGCTGATCTGCCTGTTCGCATAATCGAGCATGCCGACTTTTTCCAAAGCCGCTTCAGCCATTTCCGCGTCTGCCTTTTTCGGTCTTTTCAGCAAGCCGATTCGGCCATACCTTCCCATCAGCACGACATCGAGAGCGCTGGTAGGAAAATCCCAATCAACCGAACCTCGCTGCGGCACATATCCGATTCTTGTCCGCTGTTGTTTATAAGTTTCGCCGTAAATGGAGATGTCTCCTGAGGCACGGGGCACAAGACCGAGAATCGTTTTGATCAAAGTGGACTTTCCAGCGCCGTTCGGGCCGATAATACCGATTAATTTCCCCTCCGGCACCTGCAGCGAAATCTCTTGCAGAACGGGCTTTTTATCATAAGCGACTGTTACATTTTCCAGCTCAACAGGAAACATTTCTTTCACCCCTATTCCTTATTTAAGCGCTTCGGTAATCGTGTTGATATTATGGCGGAACATGCCTTCGTATGTGCCTTCTTTTGTCCCCTTTTCACCCATTGCATCCGAATAGAGCTGACCGCCGATTGACACCGAATGGCCTTTTTCTTTAGCCCCTTCCACCACGGCATTAATTGATTTTTCAGACACGCTGCTTTCTACAAAAACAGCCTTAATTTGTTTTTCTGCCAAAAGCTCAACCAGGTCCTGTACATCCTTTAAGCCATAATCTGAATCTGTGCTGAGCCCCTGCAGGCCTTCCACTTTAAATCCATACTCTTTCCCAAAATACGCAAACGCATCATGAGCGGTTACAAGCACACGGCTTTTCTCCGGAATGTTCGCAACCTCCTGACGAGCCCATTTATCTAAATATTGCAAATTATCTTTGTACTCTTTTGCGTTTTTCTTAAAATCATCCGCATGCTCAGGCATCGCTTTGCTGAATTGCTCTTCGATTTCATCAATTGCGTAAATCCATAATGGGATGCTGAACCAGACGTGAGGGTCATACATCTTCCCTTTTTCCGCAGAAATAAGCTTGCTTTTCGGAATTGCTTCGGCAACCGCCGCCGCTTGTTTTTGTTCACCGATTTTACGGAGAATGTCTTCCATCTTCCCTTCGAGATGCAAGCCGCTGTACAGTACAACGTCTGCTGATGTCAATTTTCTCGCATCACCTTGTGACGCTTTGTAAAGGTGCGGGTCTACTCCCGGTCCCATTAAAGAAGTGACCTTCACATGCTTTCCGCCGACTTTTTCAGCCGCGTCTGCAATTTGGGAAGTCGTTGCCGTCACTTGCAGCCGCTGATCAGAGCTTTTACCGGAAGACTCTGATCCACAGCCCGTTAAAGCAAGGCATGCAAGGATCAATGCCGCTATCAGTCCTCTTTTTTTCATTTGTTCCTCCTCTTTGTCATCGATGTCCTGTTGTTTTATCTTATGTTGTGTTTTCTTAGACATGTGACATTTAATTAGACAAAAGCATGTTTTGTTTATATAGGACAAAAAGTTTCCTTAGTGCAAAAATATCGTGTTTGTCCATTTCTGTCAAGATATTTCCACATAAAAAAACCGGCTGGTTCAGCAGCCGGTCAAACGAGAAGGGATGTATTCAACGCTTTTACTCTAACAGCACACTCACATTCTCTCAAATTGATAAAATGCCTTTTTCTCATCCATGCTGTGTGAAAACATCCATTTTGGTCACATATTTTCGCATTATTTCCTGATTTACTTCAACCCCTAAACCAGGCTGTTTCGACACAGAAATAAATCCGTTATCGATACGGATATCAGGGGTCACAATATCCTCATCCCAATACCTTGAAGATGACGAAATATCGCCAGGTATCGTAAATTGGGGCAAGGAAGCCAGCGCCACGTTTTGCGCTCTTGAAATGCCAGTCTCCAGCATTCCTCCGCACCAAACCGGCATATTGTGCTCCTTGCACAGATCATGGATTTTCAGAGCTTCCGTCAATCCGCCGACACGAGAAGGCTTGATATTAATTACTTTGCAGCTTCCCAGCTCAATCGCCCGTCTCGCGTCATCAGCTGAGCAAATGCTTTCGTCAAGGCAAATCGCCGTTTTCATATGCTTTTGCAAGTGGCGGTGATCAACAATATCATCAGCTTGGAGCGGCTGTTCAATCATCATTAAATGATATTCATCAAGCTCCTTTAAGCGGCTGATATCCTTGAGTTCATAAGAGGAATTCGCATCAGCCATAAGCGGGATGCCAGGGAATCGGCTGCGGATGGCTTTTACCAGTTCCACATCTTGTCCTGGCTGAATTTTAATTTTTATTCTTTGATAGCCTTCTTTTTGATAAGCTTCAATTTCTTTCAGCATATCCTCAAGAGGCGCTAAGCTGACAACGACTCCGGCAGGGACTTTGTCTCTTGTCCCTCCTAATGCATCCGCAAGAGAAATCCCCATCTTTTTTGCATAAATATCCCAAACAGCCGATTCAAGCCCCGCTTTTGCCATCCTGTTACCTTTATAGCGCGCCAAGCTGTCCGGCACTTCAGAAGGGTGGCTGAATTCACGTCCGACGACATTAGGAATAAAAAAATCCTTCAGCATATGCAGACAAGTACCAATCGTTTCCTCGGTGTACCATGGTGAGGAGAATGCAGACACTTCTCCCCATCCTGTAACTCCGGATATATCGATGGCTTCTACAATCAAAAATTTGCGCTCCTGAAGCGTCTCAATACTGTTTTTGAACGGTTTTTTTAGATTCATGCTCAAATGATAAAGCGTAATTTTTTCTATTTCGATCATAACAGTTCTCCTTTACGCGCATCCTTCAGCTGATTTCGCAATAGCTTATTCGACGCATTGCGCGGCAGGCGGTCTAATACAAAGAATTTTGCCGGAACTTTATATTTCGCCAAACGTTCTTTGCAAAAAACGGTCAGTTCTTCAGCGCTGACAGGCTGATGGAGCACAAGATAAGCATGAGGCACTTTTCCCCATTTTGTGTCCTCCGCGCCTGAAACGCCGGCTTCTGCAACAGCCGGATGAGAAAGCAGCACAGACTCCACTTCAGCGGGATAAATATTTTCTCCGCCTGAAATGATAAGATCTGATCGCCTGTCTAATACATATAAAAACCCTTCACTGTCCAAATAACCGAGATCGCCTGTTTTCAGCCAGCCATTTTGAAAGGATGCTTTATTTGCGCTTTCCCGGTTGAAATAGCTTTTCATGACATTCGGGCCTTTCACCATAATTTCACCGTGTTCAAACGGCTCACACGCTTTTCCGTCCCGCTCAATTTTGATTTCGCATGAAAACAGCGGTTTTCCTGCTGATCCGAGCTTTTCCATACTGAATTCCGGCGAGAGAGTAACGATTTGTGAGCACGTCTCCGTCATTCCGTATGATTGAAAGACGGGGAAGCCTTTCTCTCGGCATTCTTCCAGCAAAGGAAGCGGCGCAGGACCTCCGCCGAGCAGGATGCATCTGAGGGATGACGGGCAGTAGCTTATTTCTGCTAAAAGACTTGCCAGCATTGTCTGCACCGCAGAAATAATCGTAACTTGATGCCTGTCGATAGAATCCAATACATCACTTACGGAAAAACGCTGGTGAAGCACGACCGTCATTCCGTAAATCACAGATTTAAATAATGCGGACAGTCCGCTGATATGAAAGAGCGGCAGCGTGATAAGCCAGCGGTCTTGTTCTGTTATACCCAAATTAAGAGCAGAAGACACCGCACTGAAATAATGATTTCCAAACGTTTGCTGAACTCCCTTGGGCTTGCCGGTTGTCCCGGAGGTATACATGAGAGTCGCCGTTGCGTCCATTTGCATGTATGGCTCAATTTCAATATCCTGTGCATCTTCTTTTACCAGTTCATCCACATTAACGGTTTCAACCATATGCTCATAATCCTGCATGTCAAAACTTTCATCCGTCAGTAAAAAGCGGGCGCCGGAATCCTCCAGCTGGAACAGCCTTTCATGTTTAGACAGCTTTGTATTGAGCAGCACCGCTTTTACGCCGAGCAAAAAGCACGCGTGTACGGCATATACCATCTCCGCCCGGTTTCCGAGCAGAAGAGCCGCGGTGTCCCCTTTTCGAAAAGAATGAGCGGAAAGCTGGGACGCCATTCGTTTGGATGCGGCAAATAATGCAGCAAATGTCACGGTTTGATCTCCATAAATGAGAGCGATTCTCTCAGGTGTTAGCTGTGCCCGTTGCAGGAGCCAGTTGGGCTGTTCTGTCAGCATGTCATCATCTCCGAGGTAAAATTACTTTATTGAAAAGAAAACAGCTTGGACCGCAATGGCTCAAGCTGTTCGTTTCATACGTATCTGCTGATCACGGAAAACGCGGGAATTGACCGAAATCCGGTTTGCGTTTTTCCTTAAAGGAATCACGGCCTTCTTTTGCTTCATCAGTTGTGTAGTAAAGAAGGGTTGCATCCCCTGCAAACTGCTGAATTCCAGCAAGTCCGTCTGTGTCCGCGTTAAACGCAGCTTTAAGAAAACGAAGTGCGGTCGGGCTTTTCTCAAGCATTTCTTCACACCATTTAATCGTTTCTTCTTCAAGCTGTTCCAAAGGAACAACTGTGTTGACAAGTCCCATATCCAGCGCTTCCTGCGCGTTGTACTGACGGCACAGGTACCAGATTTCACGGGCTTTTTTATGTCCTACGATTCGAGCCAGGTAGCCTGAACCGTAACCTGCGTCAAAGCTTCCCACTTTAGGGCCGGTTTGTCCAAAAATCGCATTGTCGGCAGCGATTGTCAAATCACATACGATATGAAGCACGTGTCCTCCGCCGATCGCATATCCGGATACCATCGCAACAACAGGTTTCGGGATGACGCGGATTAAACGCTGAAGATCCAATACGTTTAAACGCGGAATTTGGTCGTCGCCTACATAACCGCCGTGTCCGCGCACTTTTTGGTCTCCGCCAGAACAAAACGCTTTGTCTCCGGCACCGGCAAGCACGATAACGCCGATGTTTTGATCATCTCTCGCGCGAGCAAATGCATCAATCATTTCAGCAACCGTCTTAGGGGTAAACGCATTATGTACCTCAGGGCGGTTGATAGTTATTTTTGCAATACCATTATACGATTCATACAGTATTTCATCGTATGTACGTTCAGTTTTCCATTCTACAGCCATGATATGACCTCCTCTATTTTTCCATATGAACGAGTTATAAGTTTGTTAAAAACCCACTCACTATTTTACCAAAAAAACGCGGCTGTTCCACATGCACTGTATGGCCTGCTTCAGGAACAATCTCTATTCTACTAGATGGAAGCTTCTTATGCACCTCTTGATTAATGGCGCAAAACTTTTCGTCCCATTCTCCGCAGATGAGAAGCACAGGCGCCGCAATATCTTTTAACCGGCTCCACCAGGAAGGCTGAGAACCGGTGCCCATACCGATTAAACTGTTGGCCAGTCCAATGTTATTATTTCTCAGACGGCCCGACCGTATCCTTTGCCGAACGTCTTCAGCAAGCCGCTGCTGCGTCGAAAACAAAGGGATGCCTTCCCAATAGTCCACAAAGGCTTTGATCCCGTCACGCAAAATAAAATCGGCAAGCTTCCGATCCCGCAAGATTCGTTCTTTCCGTTCCCCGAGGGTTTTAAGGCCGGGTGTCGTGCTTTCGAGCACAAGCGCTGATATCCGTTCGGGGTATGTCATGGCAAAGGAATATGCAAGCCTTCCCCCCATAGAATAACCAATAAGTTTCACTTTGTGAAGTTTTAAATGATCAAATATTTCGGCAAGGTCTGAAACTTGCCGGCTCGTGCTATACCTTTTTCCATTCAGCGGGGCATCACTTTCTCCGTGTCCTAAGCAATCAATTTTGATGACACGGGAATCAGGCAGCAACTGGTCCAGAAAGGCCCAGGATTGTTTGCTGCCGGTAAACCCGTGCAGACAGACTATGGTATCAGAAGCATTCGGCCGATCATCTGTCACAGCATAGCGGACGCCGTCTGCAACAGTTATGCTTACAGTTCCCATTGTTTTTTCACTTCCCGCACAGCCTCATTCAGCATATCACGATGAAGCTGAACTCTTGATTGGCGATCAGTCTTGATTTCTATAATGTGAAGGCCGGGCTTGTCAGCCTGCGGTGCGTATGATGCTTTAAATTCATCCCACGAAGCCGGGCATGAATACGTGCCCCCGTAAAGCTCAGCCGCATGCTTGAAATCAAGCCCGGTCGGCGTGCCGAACAAATCTTCAAAGTGTGTCTTTTCAGATGCCTGCGGCAAAAATGAAAAAATCCCTCCGCCGTCATTGTTCACGAGGATCACAGTAAGCGGAATACCCAGTTTTTTAGCCGCCAGCAGCCCGTTTAAATCATGATAAAAAGACAAATCCCCGATCACGAGTGTCACAGGTGCTTTTGTTCCTTCACAAACACCCATGGCAGAAGAGACAACACCATCAATCCCATTTGCGCCACGGTTTGAATAGATACGGAAATTGCGGTCCTGATTTTCGAAAAACGTATCGACATCCCTGATTGGCATGCTGTTTCCGACAAACAGCGAGCTATTTTCAGGCACAAGATGCTGGAGGATTCGATAGAGGTTGCCCTCAAATGAAACCTCTTCACTGCTGACCGTTTGCAGATATTCACGGAAACGCTGATTCACGATCTGCCATTTTTCCAGCCATTCCGATGTTCGATCCATTCCAGTATGTTCAGCCATGATCGCGTCGGCAAAACTAGACGGGCTGCAGTGAATCATATGTGCGCTTGCCTGTGTCGGCTCTCTCCAGCCGCCATCCTCATCAATCACAATCTGCTGAATGGCCGGGTCATCCTTCAGCCACAAAAAAACCGGCTTTGAAACAGGCATCGGTCCGAAACGGATCACGACATCAGGCCGCAGTACTGACTTCAGCTCATCATCTTTCAAAAATGAGTCATAAGCATCTATAACGGTGCTTTTATCATGGACGCCGTTCCGCAGGTTAGACAGCGGGTCAGCTAAAATTGGATAATGCAGCGCTTTTGACAGCTCCACAATTTTTTGCTGATCAGCATCACTGTGGAGTTCCCCGCAGACAATCATGCCTTTTTCGGCCTCTTTCAACATCATAGCCACGTCAGACAGAGAGTCCCGGTCCACGGATTGCGTACCCGTTTTCACTGACACGTGACGCCCAGTTCTCATTCTTTCAAACGGCTGATCAGAAAGGTCAGGCATCAGCGGCTCACGAAGAGGTACATTCACGTGCACAGGCCCCATTGGACGCTTTTGCGCTTCCCCGGCGGCACGGCCTGCCAGCGTTCGGATATATCTCAGCATATGCGGCGACTCTTCGGGAAGAGCAGAGTCTGTGAAAAACTTAACAAAGTTACCGAATAAGAAGTGCTGATTAATGGCCTGCGGTGCGCCTACTTCACGCAGCTCGTGCGGCCGATCAGCAGTTAACACTATAATCGGTACTCTTGAATAATGGGCTTCAATCACAGCCGGATAAAAGTTGGCCGCGGCTGTTCCTGATGTGCAAATCAGAAGCACGGGACGCTGCTGTGCTTTTGCCAGCCCTAATGCAAAAAATCCGGCAGATCTTTCATCAATTTGGATATGGACGTTGATATCCGGATGCGCGGCAGCAAGAATTGCCAGCGGTGTAGATCTTGAGCCCGGACAAACGACAGCGTCCGTAATTCCGGAAAGGGCGAATTCATCAATAAAGCTTCCGATGTAATGAGTAATCGGGTTCACTGTCAACGTCTCTCACCTCCCAGTGCAGAGATCATCGGCTTTAACTTAATCTGTGTTTCTTCGTATTCCGATTGCGGTTCAGAGTCTTCCACAATGCCGCACCCGGCAAACAGGCGTGCTGTGCTGCCTTCAATCAGCCCTGAACGGATGGCAACAGCAAATTCTCCGTTATCCTGACTGTCAATCCAGCCGACAGGAGCCGCATACCAGCCGCGGGACATCGGTTCGATCTCTCTGATCACTTCTACAGCTTTTTTCTGAGGTGCTCCCCCAAGCGCCGGTGTGGGATGCAGTTTCTCAATTAAGTCAAAAAGCGAAGCAGACGCGTGAAGCTGTCCGACAATCGGCGTAAATAAGTGCTGGACGCTTTTCGTTTTGTACAATACAGGTTCGTCAGGCTTTTCAACGTCAGAACAGCTTGATACAAAAGCGTTATGAATCATGCCTACAACAATGTCATGCTCCAGCAGATTTTTCTCATCGTTTAATAATTCAAGGCCGATGCGGCGGTCTTCTTCTTCATCGGAGCCGCGCTTTACGGAACCTGCCAGACAAGTAGACATGACAGTGTTGCCGTCTCTTTTGATCAGTCTTTCCGGGGATGCGCCGACAAAGGTTTTGCCTTCTTGTTCGATTGCAAAAACATAGCTTGTCTGCTGATCGGTCAAAAGCGTTTTAAGCACCGGTTCCATTTTGACCGGACCGTCAAACGTGAGCAGCAGCTCTCTGGCAAGAACCACTTTATCATATTGATTCTCTTTAATTTGGCTTGTTGCCGTTTCGATTGCTTTCAGCCAATCAGACTTATCCAGCTCCTGAGATGCTGTCATCACAGCCTGATCTTCTTGATTTAAATCGGGGACCATAAATTCCGCTGCAAAAGCTTTTAAGCCTTCCAAAACAGCTTCTGCATCATCTTCTCCGCTGACCCATCTGTTGACTGTTAAAAACGAACTGTCAGCAGACATTGTCAGCATAAGCGAAGGCACAAAGAAATCCCCTTCCGAGAAATGGTCCCATTGAGTACCTCTTTCTTCGTAAGGGTCAAAGGAAAAGCCTCCGAATAAGACAGGTCCCACTGCAGGATGCTGCAGCTTTTCTTCTTCATAAATATGAAAAGCCGTCTTTTTAAAGCGCTCCCATTGTTCAAAAACCTCGCGATACCGCTCGTCGTTTTTTTGATTCGTCTGGAAAACAGCTTCTTTGCCAAGACCGACTATTGTCAATTCACTTTCAGGTTCTGACCAAAAAAATCGATTGCCTGTATATTTTTTTGCTCCGTAATTGAAAAATGATAGAGGGTCAAGAGACTCAATTTGTCTCGAATAGCTTATTAAGACAGCATGGTTGACTTCTTTGGCTTTATGTAATGCATGTAGAACTTCCTTTCGGAACGTACGCTGCACCGTTGTCACCATGAGACATTCCTCCATAATTCTTAAAATGCTTTTAATACCATACACCTGTGTCTACATTGTGTCAAATACACAGATCATGCAGTCCAAATGGCCTGCCTTACCTATTATAAACCTAATTGCAGAAATGAAAAAGAAACAAACCTTAAATTTCTTTCTCCACTGATAGCAAAGCTTGTATCCGCTTACCATATAAGGAAAATCTCCTATATTCCTCCACAAGGGATTTATGAAAGTTCTCAGGCGATCTGTCCATACTAAAGGTATGCATTACAGAGAAACGAGGCGATCATATTGCTTACAAACGAACAGCTTCAGCATTTAAAAAAGGAACTTGAACAAACGAAAGAAGATATATTGAACCGCTTCAAAGACAATGACCATTTTCAGCTCAATTCCGCTTTTCCATATGATTCGTGGGGTGAGCTTTCTGCTTATGACAATCACCCAGGCGATCAGGCGACAGAGCTTTATGAGCGCGAAAAAGACATTGCTCTTGATTTGCATGAACGGGAGCATCTCCGTGACATTGAGCATTCATTGAAGGCGATAGAAAACGGCACGTACGGGATTTGTGAGGTCAGCGGAAAGGAAATTCCTTATGAACGCCTAGAAGCGCTTCCGACTGCTACAACGCTCGCGGAATATTCATCACAGGATGTTGTTTCCAAAGACCGTCCGATCGAAGAAGAAACACCCTTCGGGCAATTTGAATTTGACGATGATGAAGAAATCAGAGCGCCTTACGACAGTGAAGATTCCTACCAGGACGTTGAAAAATACGGAAACTCAGAAACACCGCAAGACATGGAAAATCCGCCGCTCAGCTATGATGATATGACGATGAATGCCGAAGAAAATATCGGCAATACAGAATCATATGAGAATTTCATTGCCACAGATATTACAGGCAAAGAAATTACAGTGTATCCAAGCAGGGCACATGAACGTTATGAGGAAGAGCTGGATGAAGAAGGCATCATGACGACGTTTGGCGATCTCCATGCAGATTGAACCCCCAGGCAAAGGGGGTTCTCTTTTGTGTTTTCATAAATGACCGCATTACAGCGGCTCTCTACATTATCTCTCCCGCATATCAGGGGTTTGATCTATCCAAGATAAAGGGTAAACCTACATGTAAAATAAATACATACCGGAGGGAAATATATGAAAAAGATGTTCGGCGCAATCGTAGTTTTTATCATTACATACGCACTGTTTTCAGCCGCAGACTTTCTATTTCCGATCGACCAAAGTTGGTATCATTCACTGAAAAAGCCAGACTGGACGCCAAGCGGGTCAACGATCGGCATCATCTGGGCCGTCCTGTTTGCACTGATTTCTCTTTCAGCTGCCATTGTTTTTGCCAAATGTTCATTTAAAAAAGCCAAAAGCTTTTGGCTGGCGTTTTTGATCAATTATGTGCTTAATCAGGCATTCAGTTATTTTCAGTTTACGCAAAAGAATCTCCTTGCCGCATCCATTGACTGCCTGCTTGTCGCCATAACAGCGCTGGTTGTAATCATCATTGCAAAAGTATACAGCAGGGCCGCAAGCTGGCTTCTTGTGCCTTATTTTTTATGGAGTGCCTTTGCAACTGTCTTATCCTTTACGATCTATTCAATGAATCTTTGAACAAAAAAAGCCGCTCAAACAGCGGCTTTTTTACATCATCGGCTTAATTCTCCAAATGTGTTTCGCATATTCGTGAATCGTCCGGTCGCTTGAAAAATAACCTGAATGGGCAATGTTTAAAATCGAACGCTTTGACCACTTTCGCCGATCTTGATAATCGGCTTGAATACGCTCCTGGGCATCCGCGTATGAACTGAAATCCTTCAATACAAAATACTCGTCATTATGCGGCAGCAGCGAATCATAGATGGATTCAAATTCATCGGCTTCACCTTCAAAAAAACCGTTGATCAGCTGATCTGCTACCTGCCTGATTCTGCGGTCATGCTGATAATACTCCCTTGATCTGTAGCCTCCGTTTTCCTGGTAGGAAAGAACGTCATCCGCTTTCAAACCAAAAGTGTAAACACAATCAGCTCCGACCCGTTGCAGCATTTCAATATTCGCCCCGTCATGCGTGCCGATTGTCAGCGCGCCATTCATCATAAACTTCATATTTCCTGTACCGGACGCTTCCTTGCTTGCAGTCGAAATTTGTTCACTTACATCTGATGCCGGAAAAATCTGCTCCGCCATAGAGACCCTGTAATTTTCTAAAAAAACGACCTTGAGCAGCTGCCTCACCGCCGGGTCATAATTTACTTTCTCCGCAACGGAATGAATCAGTTTAATAATTTTCTTCGCGTAATGATAGCTTGGTGAAGCCTTTGCTCCGAAAATAAAGGTTTGCGGATAAATAGAAAATCCCGAATCCTCCTTCAGGCGGTTATACAAATACATAATATGAAGAACATTCAGCAGCTGCCGTTTATACGCATGAAGCCGTTTCACCTGTACGTCAAATATGCTGTCCGGATTTACAGCCACTCCGGCCGTGCAAAAAATCAGATCAGCAAGCTCTTGCTTTTTTCTGCTTTTGTTGTTTTGGAACTGCTCAATAAAAGCGGGATCAGTAGCGTATGGTTCCAGCCGAATCAAGGATTCAGGCTGTTTTATCCATTCATCGCCTATCGCATCCGTTATCATCGCAGACAAGCCGGGATTGGCTTTTAACAGCCAGCGCCTATGGGCAATTCCATTTGTTTTATTGTTAAACCGATTCGGAAACATCAAATGAAAATGACGCATCTCTCGTTCCTTTAGAATGTCGGAATGAATTTTGGCAACTCCGTTTACACTGTAGCTTCCCACTATTGCGAGATGAGCCATTTTGACAACTCCGTGCGCCGTAATCGCCATATCCTCTATCCTTTTCCAGTCACCGGGATACTTCTCCCAAACCGCTCTGCAAAACCTCTCATTAATCTCTTCAATAATCATATACATTCGTGGGAGCAACGGCTTAAATAAATGAATCGGCCATTTTTCAAGCGCTTCTGACAGTGTCGTATGATTCGTATAGGAAATTGTATGTACCGTGATATGCCAGGCATCTTCCCAGCTCATGTTTTCTTCATCAAGCAAAATCCGCATCAGTTCAGGCACAGCAAGTGCAGGATGGGTGTCATTAATATGAATGCTTACTTTTTTATGCAGACCATATAATGATTGATTCGTTTTGCGGTAATTGTTCACAATGCTTTTTAAACTTGCACATACTAAAAAATACTGCTGCTTCAGCCGTAATATCTTACCCTCGTCATGCGTGTCATCAGGGTATAAAAATTCAGATACAGCTTCTGTTTCCCGTTTATAAGACAAAATATTGCCGCCATGATAATGCGCATAAGGTTCGGCGTTCCAAAGTCTTAATGTGTTGACTGTGCCCGTATCGTATCCGATGATCGGGATATCATAAGGAACGGCGGTAATGATTGTTGCTTGCTCATGACGAAAATGCAGACGGCCGTTTTTTTCAGTCATATGCACCTCGCCCCAAAACGGCACGTCAACCGCTTGATCAGCATTTCTTACTTCCCACACATTTCCGTTTTTCAGCCATTGCTCAGGCAGCTCAACCTGATGCCCGTCAACAATTTTTTGTTCAAATAAACCATGCTTATAGCGAATCCCCATCCCATGCCCAGGCAAGTTTAACGAAGCCAGAGAATCTAAGAAACAAGCTGCCAATCGCCCCAGACCTCCATTCCCAAGCCCTGCATCACTCTCCATATAAAGGATCTCGTCTAAACTGATGCCGATCTCTTTCAGACCCGCTTCCACTACATCCCGAATACCGAGATTCATTAAATTTTGTTCAAGGAGCTGTCCGAGAAGAAATTCAATCGACAAATAGTATGTCTGCTTTCCGGAATTGGACCTGCTTCTTTCATTTGTCTGGATCCAATCAGCGCTGATGTACTCTCTGATCATATTGCCTAAGGTTTTATATTGATCAAGCCTGGAAGAGTCCTTAAAGCTTTTCCCGCACGTCATTTCCAGACGCTTTAAAAATAAGGCTACAAAGCGTTCTTTACTCGAGAACATCCCGTCCACTCCTTGTCACATGCTCGAAAATGCGCTGATACTGTTTGGCTGATTGTTTCCAGCTGTAATCTGCATTCATTGCGGTCTTCATGATGCTCTTCCATACATCCTTTTGGCGATAAAACGACAGCGCCCTCTCGATCGTAAATTTCAGATCGTGAGCATTAAAGGCTGAGAACGTAAAACCGTTGCCTGTGCCCTCTTCCTCCCGGTAGGAACGGACAGTGTCATAGAGCCCGCCTGTTTCTCTGACAATCGGAATAGCGCCATATTGAAGCGCGATCATCTGCCCCAGGCCGCACGGCTCAAATTTCGACGGCATCAGAAACAAATCCGAGCCCGCATAAATCTGATGGGCAAGCGGCTCATCAAACCCAATATACGCCCTGCATTTATCGTGAAATGCAAATTCAATGTACCGGAAGTAGTCCTCAAATTCCCGTTCCCCCGTACCGAGCACAATCAGCTGTATGTCTCTCTCCTCCAGCAGCTCGTGCATCATTCTCTTAACAAGATCAAGCCCCTTCTGTTTGGTCAGCCTTGTTACCATACTGATCAGCGGAATATCTTTTCGTTCCGGAAGGCCCATCCGCCGCTGGAGCTTCGTTTTATTTTCTTCCTTTAAATCAAGACGTTCAGGATCGTAATGCATCTCAATATACGGATCGCTCTCTGTCTGATAGAAAGAGTCATCAATACCGTTTAAGATCCCTGTTAAATCTTTTTCTCTATGCTGCAAAACTGGCTCAAGCTGCTCGCCGTAATACGGCGTTAAGATTTCATTTCTATAAGTCGGGCTCACCGTTGTTACATGATCAGCAGCGAGAATCCCTGCTTTCATAAAATTAACAAATCCATTGCATTCTAATCTCTCATAATGAAAATGACTCATGTCCAGACCGAGCAAGTCATGTGTCACCTCAGGCGGGAATATACCTTGAAACTGCAAGTTATGGATCGTGAGCACACTTTTCATCTGCTTATAAAAAGGGCGCTTGCTGTATTCCTCTTTCAACAAGTAATTGACCATCGCTGTATGCCAGTCATGAGTATGAATGATATCGGCTTGAAAACTCACTGCTTCTGCCGCTTCCAGCGCAGCTCTTGAAAAATAAGCAAACCGCTCCCCATCGTCAAAATGCCCGTACAGGGAATCCCTTGAGAAATAATATTTATTGTCGATAAAATAATAATTCACACCATCTTCAGCCAAATGTTCAATCCCGCAATATTGCTGACGCCAGCCAACAGCAACCGTACATTCAGCTGTTTTCTTCATACGCTTTTTCCAAGGATCAGGAATTTGACTGTATTTCGGCATGATCACCGCTACGTCGTTCCCAAGACGAGAAAGCACTTTGGGCAGCGCGCCGGCCACATCGGCCAGGCCTCCTGATTTTACAAACGGGATACATTCTGAGACAGCAAATAACACCTTCAAGAATTCATCAGCTCTCCTTGCACCAAACCTTTTTTTAATACGAGCGGCTGCTCCTCCGTTCCCGCAGCTTCAGTTGTATTGCCGATTTTGACATCTTTATCAGCAATCACCTGCTCCAGCAAACAATCCTCACCAATCTGCGTTTTTTGCATAATAATGCAGTTTTTCAGTTTTGTGCCTTTCCCGACATGCACCGCCCTGAACAAAATGCAGTTTTCGATCTCTCCCTCAAGCACACAGCCGTTTGCCACTAAAGAATTTCTAACAGTGCTGTTCTTCCCGTATTTCGTGGGGGGCTCATCCTTCACTTTTGTATAAATCGGCTGCTGAGGCAAAAACACCTGCTGCCAAAAACGCGGCTGAATAAGCTCCATACTGTGGGTATAATACTTTTCTACAGAATCAATAACAGCTGTATACCCCGAATATTCATATGGGCAGATGGTCAATGCGGAGGCTTCCTTTTCAACAACCTCCTGAATGGTTCTGTATCCTTTTTCAATATGTCCGTAGATCAGATCCTTCAAGAGTTTAGAAGACATGATATAGATTTGCAGCGACTGACCGTCCTGAAAGACCTCGGTAATGTCACAGCCCGCCTCCTGATGTCTTTTCAGCACGTATTGAAATTGAATGTTGCACACAGTATGGCTGTTGGTGATGACGGCATATTGCTGTGTGCTTCTATGAAAGTAATCAAGATGATCAGAAAACTGGCGAAATGAACCGAATTCATTATACTCATCATGCAAATGCGGTGACGGAAAAAAAAAGAGGCCGTCCTTTTTTCGGTGCAAATCCCATTCCTTCCCTGCTCCAAGATGATCCATAAGAGACCGGTAGCGATATTTCGGAAAAATCGCCACACTCCTAATGTCCGCATTCACCATATTGGACAGCATAAAATCTATCAAACGGTATCTGCCAGCAAAAGGAATCGCACCAAGCGACCGCTGTGCGGTTAAATCCTGAAGAGAATGCTTATATGTGGTTTCATCTATAACACCTAACATTTGATTATTGATCAACTGATTCTGCCTCCTCTTCAGTCATTAAATCAATTCTTTCTCTACAAATTCCTCCGAAACAAGCAGTACCTCCTGAATGTCTTTTTCAGATTTAATCACTGCGCCATCCGGAAGCACTAAGCCCTTGGGCACGATAGCATTCTCAATCACGACATGCTCACCGATTGTCACATCCGGCATAATCACTGAACGCTTGACCGTTGCGTGCTTACCGACGGTGACACCTTGAAATAGAACGGAGTGAGACACATTCCCATAAACAACACACCCCTCATTCACAAGTGAGTCATGAACCTGCGCCTCAGGCGAAATAAATTGCGGAGGCTGATTCGGATTGACAGAGTAAATCTTCCAATTGCGTTCAAACAGCCTTAGCTCAGACTGGTCTTTCAGCAAATCCATATTGGCTTCCCATAAGCTCTGCACCGTGCCGACATCCTTCCAATATCCTTTAAACGGATAAGCGGAAAGCTTCTTTTTCTCCTCCAAAAGCAAAGGAATGATGTCTTTGCCGAAGTCATGGCTTGAATACGGATTCCGGTCATCCATCTCAAGGTATTGCTTCAAGAGCGGCCAATTGAAAATATAAATACCCATGGATGCCAAATTGCTCTTTGGAAATTTAGGCTTTTCATCAAAATGTGTGATTATCCCGTCTTCATTTGTCTTCATGATGCCGAATCGGCTCGCTTCTTCCCATCCTACTTCAATCACGGAGATGGTCACATCCGCTTTCTTTTCAATATGAAAATCAAGCATTTTGCCGTAGTCCATTTTATAAATGTGATCGCCTGATAAGATCAGCACATACTCAGGATCGTACTGGTTCAGGTAATTGAGATTTTCATAAATTGCGCTTGCCGTCCCTTTATACCATTTCACTTCGGATGACTCGGCATAAGGAGGCAATACCGTAACGCCGCCATTGTGCCTGTCAAGATCCCATGCACTGCCAATGCCAATATAGGAATTCAGCTCCAGCGGCTGATATTGCGTTAAGATGCCTACTGTGTCTATGCCTGAATTCGAACAGTTGCTGAGCGTAAAATCAATAATCCTGTATTTTCCCCCAAAAGATACGGCCGGTTTTGCCATGTTTTTTGTTAATCCGCTGAGACGGCTGCCCTTCCCGCCGGCAAGGAGCATAGCCACACATTGTTTTTTCATTCATTTATCTCTCCTCTTTTTTTCACCGCCCGCATAATCGAAATGCCATAAGGGGGGATTGTCATTGTGATATAGCACGGTTTGTGATGAACAGCTCCAGCTTTGGCTGCCAACGGCTTTTTATTCAATTGACCTGAGCCCCCATATTTTTCATTATCACTGTTCAACACTTCGATATATTGGGTAAGAAAGGGAACGCCAACATCGTATTGATGATAGACCGAGGGTGTAAAATTACATAAGATGATAAGCGCCTCACCGTGCCTTCTGCCATACCGAATAAAAGAAAAGATTGATTGCTCCTCATTGTGGACATCAATCCATTCAAATGATTGAGCACGATGGTCATTTTCATAAAGGATTTTGCTTTTTTGATAAAGGCGGAGAAGATCTTGAGTAAAAACACTTGCTTTTTGATGCATGGGGAAGGAGTTCAAAAACCAATCAAGCTGCTCTGTATCTTTCCATTCATCGAATTGGGCAAATTCTGATCCCATAAAAATGAGTTTTTTTCCGGGATGAGCCGTCATATAACCGAGTAAAAGCCGATATTGGGCAAATTTCTGCCAATAGTCGCCAGACATTTTATGAAGAAGTGATTTTTTTCCATAGACGACTTCGTCATGAGAAAATGGCAATACAAAATGTTCACTAAACGCATAAAGCAAGGAAAAAGACACAAGCTGATGGCAGTGCCGCCTTTGTTCAGCAGGCGTCTCCATATATTTCAGCACATCATTCATCCAGCCCATATTCCATTTAAAATGAAAGCCGAGTCCCCCTTCCTCAACAGAACCTGTTACTTGAGGCCATTCGGTGGAATCTTCCGCTATCATCATGACATGCGGATATGCCTCCCGCATTGTTTGATTTAGCTTTTTTAAAAATTCAACTGCATAGAGATTCGTATGGCGTTCATCCTGATTTGGCCAATACAGCATATTAGCCACGGCATCGACCCTAAAACCATCTATATGATAGAATTCCGCCCAGTACAACGCATTAGAAATTAAAAAACTATGAACTTCCGGTTTTCCTAAATCAAAGTTAGCGGTGCCCCACAGCCAGTTCTCCCTGTCACGCTCTTTTTGATATTCGTAAAGCGGCGCTCCATCAAACATATAAAGCCCATGCGAATCTTTACAAAAATGTCCGGGGACCCAATCAAGTATGACGCCGATGTTTGCCTGATGGCATTCATCAACAAACCTCATCAAATCATGAGGCGTGCCAAATCGGCTTGTCGGGCTGTAATACCCCGTTGCTTGATAACCCCAAGAGCGATCATAAGGATGTTCATAAACGGGCAGCAGCTCGATATGGGTAAATCCCTGCTCTTTGATATAAGGAATAAGAAACTGGCCTAATTCTTCATAGGAGTAAAGCGTGCCATCGGGATGCTTCTTCCATGAACCAAGATGAAGCTCATAAATAAAAACCGGCTTTTCATATATCGTTTTAGCTTTTTGCTTCTTCTGCCACTTTTGATCATTCCAGCTGTACCCTGCAAGATCGTAAGTAAGAGACGCCGTATTCGGTCTTACTTCTGAATAAAAAGCATACGGGTCTGCCTTCAGCATGGTCTCTCCGCTATTTGTCACGATTTCATACTTATATCGTTCCTTTTCTTTCAAACCTGGAACAAATAACGTCCAAATGCCATGATCATTAACTTTCTGCATAACATGAAGCTCACCTGACCAGCTGTTAAAATCTCCAGCCACTCGAACTTCTGACGCATGAGGCGCCCACACACAAAATTCATACCCGCTTTGGCCATTCAGCTCGCGATAATGCGAGCCAAACAGCTGATAGCTTTTAAACAGACTGCCTTCGTGAAAAAGATAAACATCATGTGCTGTTGGGCTGGCAGCGGCCATGTAATCATCCTTTCTGACATCATAGTTTTCATTTATATTATTTATTCGTAGAAATAAAAAAAAGCCCTTTCTAGAAAGCGCTTATATTTATTGACATAAAACTTCATTTTCTGAAGAAAAACAAAAGATATGGAGTTTTTTGTTGTAAATTTGATATAGAATAAAAAACAAAATCAGACGCATATCATATAGTTTTAGAAAACAAAAAAACCTTGCAGGATATGCAAGGTTTCAGGATGACCCGTACGGGATTCGAACCCGTGTTACCGCCGTGAAAGGGCGGTGTCTTAACCGCTTGACCAACGGGCCGTCATGGCGGAGAAGGAGGGATTTGAACCCTCGCGCCGCTTACACGACCTACACCCTTAGCAGGGGCGCCTCTTCAGCCACTTGAGTACTTCTCCATATGGCTCCACAGGCAGGATTCGAACCTGCGACCGATCGGTTAACAGCCGATAGCTCTACCACTGAGCTACTGTGGAACGTAAAAGTCATGGTATGGTGGGCCTGAATGGACTCGAACCATCGACCTCACGCTTATCAGGCGTGCGCTCTAACCAGCTGAGCTACAGGCCCATGACGATATAGAAATGGAGCGGGTGATGGGAATCGAACCCACGACATCAGCTTGGAAGGCTGAGGTTTTACCACTAAACTACACCCGCAATTTTTTGGGGCGATTGATGGGAATCGAACCCACGAATGCCAGAGCCACAATCTGGTGCGTTAACCACTTCGCCACAACCGCCAAAATATATATATTTGTAAATGGTGGCTCGGGACGGAATCGAACCGCCGACACACGGATTTTCAGTCCGTTGCTCTACCAACTGAGCTACCGAGCCTTATTATTTAAATGGCGGTCCGGACGGGACTCGAACCCGCGACCTCCTGCGTGACAGGCAGGCATTCTAACCAACTGAACTACCGGACCATTTTAATTAGTTGCACCCATCGGGCGCTCCTTATTTAAAAGGATATATTTGTTTGGTTGCGGGGGCAGGATTTGAACCTGCGACCTTCGGGTTATGAGCCCGACGAGCTACCGAACTGCTCCACCCCGCGATGATAAAAATGCAAGAATATATATGGCGGAGGAAGAGGGATTCGAACCCCCGCGGGCTTTGACACCCCTGTCGGTTTTCAAGACCGATCCCTTCAGCCAGACTTGGGTATTCCTCCGTATTGTGGTGGACCTTGTAGGACTCGAACCTACGACCGGACGGTTATGAGCCGTCTGCTCTAACCAACTGAGCTAAAGGTCCTTTGGTAGCGGCGGAGGGGATCGAACCCCCGACCTCACGGGTATGAACCGTACGCTCTAGCCAGCTGAGCTACACCGCCAAATCATATATTGAAATCAAGTGGAGCCTAGCGGGATCGAACCGCTGACCTCCTGCGTGCAAAGCAGGCGCTCTCCCAGCTGAGCTAAGGCCCCAAGAATGGTCGGGAAGACAGGATTCGAACCTGCGACCCCATGGTCCCAAACCATGTGCTCTACCAAGCTGAGCTACTTCCCGATTTCATGTAGATCATGGCGCGCCCGAGAGGAGTCGAACCCCTAACCTTTTGATCCGTAGTCAAACGCTCTATCCAATTGAGCTACGGGCGCAAATTATAATGCCGAGGGCCGGACTTGAACCGGCACGGTAGTCACCTACCGCAGGATTTTAAGTCCTGTGTGTCTGCCAATTCCACCACCCCGGCGTGGATGGTATAGTTGGAGCGGAAGACGGGATTCGAACCCGCGACCCCCACCTTGGCAAGGTGGTGTTCTACCACTGAACTACTTCCGCAGAAATGGTGCGGATGAAGGGACTTGAACCCCCACGTCTGTAAAGACACTAGAGCCTGATTCTAGCGCGTCTGCCAATTCCGCCACATCCGCAACATATAAATGGTGAGCCATGAAGGACTCGAACCTTCGACCCTCTGATTAAAAGTCAGATGCTCTACCAACTGAGCTAATGGCTCTTCTTACAAGAGACTTGAATATTATATCATATAAAAGTGGTGCCGGCAAGAGGACTTGAACCCCCAACCTACTGATTACAAGTCAGTTGCTCTACCAATTGAGCTACACCGGCTCATATGTAAACATATTATGTATAGTAAGAATGGTGGAGGATGACGGGCTCGAACCGCCGACCCTCTGCTTGTAAGGCAGATGCTCTCCCAGCTGAGCTAATCCTCCATAATTGCACTAACGTGCAATTGCTTGGCGGCGTCCTACTCTCACAGGGGGAAACCCCCGACTACCATCGGCGCTGAAGAGCTTAACTTCCGTGTTCGGCATGGGAACGGGTGTGACCTCTTCGCTATCGCCACCAAACAATTGAGAGTGTTCTCTCAAAACTAGATAACAGGTGTGACATCATTAGAAATTAGGTTAAGTCCTCGATCGATTAGTATCTGTCAGCTCCATGTGTCGCCACACTTCCACCTCAGACCTATCAACCTGATCATCTTTCAGGGATCTTACTTCCTTGCGGAA